>CAWJGI010000036.1:0-49117 GCA_963842255.1 uncultured Acidobacteriota bacterium
ATGCACCCCGGCTGCCCTCAGCTCTCTGCCAATTCTGCAACGTCCCAGAATAACCATGCAGCAAATATCATTGATCTACCGAGTGAGAACATTCCGCTCCTCAAATAACCCTGCCTTGCGTTTACGAGACCATGTGTTTTATCACCAAAGCGCCCCCAGCCCAACTATAGCATACAAAACCTCTTTCACGCGCAGAAAAAATGATGCTGCACTATCTACCGCAAAAATAAATCACCAGCTCCATTTCGAATAACCCTTGATCTATCAACATGGTCCAGACCGAGCAAATCGTTGTCTGGGTCCACCATCGCGGAAAGAACATCCCTCTATCAATCATTAGTTCCACTATCTCAATAAATCATCTCCGCGAGAAAACTTACCATCATTGAGATATTGCGGCTTTGAATAGGAGCTTCTCTTCACCACTGCAAACTTGATCTTCTCGAAATTCTTGCCTTTCAGCCCTGTCCGTTTCTCCAGACGTTTCTTCGTCTCGGAAAATACTTCGCCCGGCTTCACAAGAAATCTGAAGGGAATTGCGTGAGATCCGTTGGGCTCGTTCTGGAAATGGAAAGCTTGAATCAAATCTCCTTTAGCACTGATTTCTTCTGCCGGTATCCTTTCGGTGATGACCGAGACGTAATCCGTGATGCTGAGAACTTGATGCTCACGAGGGAGATCCTTGTGGATCTTGTTGCTGTGAATTTCATATACCCGAATTGGACCAGCTTTTGCCTCGTCTTCAAGCTGGGCCTTCTTGATGAGGGCAGCAACGAGATCATCAACATTGCCATTCTTGGGGACGAGAAGGTCATACACATCCTCCTTGGTGATCCCTTCACTCAGCCAGACGACTTTCATCGCTTTCTTCGTGTCCAATTCGGAAAGACTGATGTCTAAAATTTCAAAGTACAGAGCATCCTGCGTGTACGACTATTCACCCAGTATCAAGAAGATGATACCCGAATCGCGCCCCGAGGTTGCCTGAACCCGCGCCACTGTGCCTGGATTCCAGGGGTGCCAGGGTTCGCCCGAAGTTCGCTAAAACCAAGGAAACTATTCCACAAATTTAACGATAATTTTTCGCGCCACCAATTTAGAATTTATGCATGGCCAGGGGATGGGAAAGCAAGGCGGTAGAGGGGCATCTAGGAATTCCAGTCCAAAGAAGATCGTCACGCCAAAAAACAGCTCACCCAGGATCAAATCGAAATACGGCGTCAGAGAGAAGTGCTGCTCCTGTCTCGCGCCCGGGTGGAAAAACAATTGGAATCTCACCAGGACCCACGCTATCGCGAACAACTTACTCGCGCATTAGCTGACCTGGACGCTGAGCTTGCCAAATTACCCCCGCTTATAGAGGTAGCTCGCCGCTGATTGAGCCTCTACACTGCCTGCCCAAATCTTGCTAGCTCTGCGTTACACTAGCGTCACATAGGCCTCGCCCTCGACCATACTGCCCATCGCACCGTGATGGTCTAAACTAGAATCTGCGGCACAGGAAGCATGCGATGGCCGAAGAGAACGTCGCCTTCGAAACCGTGAAGACCCGCTGCTGCATCGCCGGCGGCGGGCCGGCTGGCATGATGCTCGGCTTTCTGCTCGCGCGCGCCGGAGTAGAGGTGGTCGTGCTCGAAAAGCACAACGACTTCCTGCGCGATTTCCGCGGCGACACCATTCACCCGTCGACCCTGGAATTGATGTACGAGCTCGGGCTACTTGAAGACTTTCCTGCGCAGCGCCCGCACCAGGAGCTACCTCAAATCGGCGGCGGATCGAACGATCGAAGTCACGATCGCAGACTTCACCCATCTTCCCACCCACTGCAAATTCATCGGCCCTCATGCCGCAATGGGATTTCCTGAATTTATCGCCGGAAAAGGCAAGCGCGTACCCGAGTTTCTTTCTGCGCATGGAGTCCGAAGTCACGGACCTGATTTCGAAGAAACCGGCCGCGTCGTCGGTGTTCGCGCGCAGACACCAGCAGGGCACGATCGAGGTCCGGGCGATCTGACGGTCGGAGCAGACGGCCGCCATTCCACCGTTCGCCACAAAGCCGGGTTCAAGTGATCGACCTCGGCGCTCCTATCGACGTGCTATGGATGCGCATCGCGCGCAGACCAAGCGATCCGGAGCAAACCCTCGGGCGCTTCCACGCGGGGAAAATTCTCGTGATGCTCAATCGCGACGACTACTGGCAGTGCGCCTACGTAATTCGAAGGTGAAATTCGACGAATCATCAAGCGGAAAGGCTCTGCCAGCATTTCGCGAAGGTGCCGTAGATCTGGCTCGGTTCCTGCGCGACCGCACAGCGGATTCGTAAAAGATTGGAACGATATCAAATTACTCTCAGTTGCCGTGGATCGTTTGCGAGAGTGGTCGCGAGCGGGGCTTTGTGCATCGGAGACTCCGCGCATGCCATGTCGCCGGTCGGAGGTGTAGGCATCAACCTCGCGATTCAAGATGCCGTCGCTGCGGAATATTTTGCAGCAGCCGCTGTTGCAAGACCGAGTAACGGAGGAAGATTTGCGGAAAGTTCAGGAACGCCGCGAATTTCCGACCCGTATGACTCAGCGGCTGCAGATTTTCGCCGACAAGCGCGCTATCGGTCCCGCGCTGGCGACTCGGACACCGATTCGGCAGCTTCCACTGTCATTTCGACTTCTTCAGATGTTTCCGGCGTTGCGCCGTATCCCGGCGCGGATGTCGGGTTCGGTTTTCGGCCCGAGCACGTTCACAAACCGCTTCTAATCCCGCGGCCGTTCCGGGTCGGGGTCCTCGATAAAAACGACGCCGACGCCATTTTGGTTCTTCTCGCGCCCGGGATCGAAATGCACCACGTTTCCGCGCAACGACAGTACGCTCGATCGCGTCGGGTCGCCCGTAGCTTCAATCACCACCCGCACTTCGGACTGCAGTCGCGGCCGACTATTCAACGCGAGGTACGCTCCGTGCAAACTCATATCGCGCACCGTCGCTTTTTCTTCGAACGGCGGTGCCGTCTTCAGTCACTCCGCTTATCGTCGCAGCAAATCTCAATCGCCGCCGCAAGCCCAGCCGCGATTCGCGTATCGCCACGTTTACGCCGCGCTCGCTCATGGCGATCTATCCTCGGTCGCCGCCCACGTGGCTGGAAATTCTTGCCGCGCCGCCGAAAGGAATCCGTCCATTACCTTGTCCGAAGAATCCGGATCGTGATGAAACAACACTAGGTTTCGGACCTTGGTCTCGCGCGCAATCTTGACGCCCTCCAGCCAGCTGGAATGGCCCCAACCCTTTCGGTCGTACGCCAGTTGTTCGGGTGAATATTGCGAATCGTAGATCAGCACGTCGGCGCCTTGCGCCAGCAACCTCAGATTTTTGTCATACTCAGGAACTCCAGGTTCGTTGTCCGTCGCATAAACAATCGAACCGCCCGTGGTCTCGATTCTGTATCCCAGGCAGCCTTGCGGATGATTCAAAAACCGGCACGAAATCCGTGTTCCATTCACTTCCCACTTTTCCGCGTCGCCCACTTCGCGAAATTCCCGCTTCGCGGTCATCATCGTGACGTCCACGGGAAAATAAGGGCTGGCGAGTTGCGCGGCGAATACCTGTTCGAGGCTGTTAGGTCCAAGATACTTCGATTGAAAACTGTAAAATTGGAAATGATTTTGTGGTTCAAAAAAAGGATGAAAAAACGGAATCCCCTGGATGTGATCCCAATGATAGTGCGTCACTAATACATGAGCGTCGATGCCGAGCCCGCGCTGCGCCGCAGTCAGGCAATTCCCCAGCGTGCGCAGCCCGGTGCCGCAATCCAGAATGAATCGGGTTCCGTCGGGTGCGGTTAATTCCAGGCAAGGAGTATTGCCTCCGTAGCGCCAGGTGTCGCGCTCCAGCGTCGGCGTCGAGCCGCGCACACCCCAGAACACCAATTTGGCAGCTTGGTGAGTCATCGCCGGGCGATTCGCACTACGGCCAGCCCGCGCTCCCTCTCGGAATTGAAGGTCAAGACCTGAAATGATGGTAGGCGGGCGCAGCAACCTAAGTCAATTGCGTTTCATGACCAGCGTTCATTCCCGTACAAACAGATTGGCTTATGGCAGAGGCGGAAGAATCAGTGGCAATGCCCCGCGCTGCGGTAGCCGCTAAGGCCACGAATTTCGAGTGGTCATAAAGACTCTTAGCATTTGTTTTCTCTGATGCGTCTGTGCGGTAGGGTCCATTCCTTAATCCGGCATGATAACCCGGGCAGGCCTGAGAGCAGCACTGCGAAACGTCTGCTAGGTATTTCCGCTTCACATGCTTGCGAATCCGCGCTGTGCCCGCAAACGAATCACGGTTAAAATCACATCGATGCACGAGTCTTCCCATGGCGTTTCCGGCCACACGGACAGCGCCCCTGAGCACACTACTCATACCCACAATCACGGCCTAGGGGGCCATTCGCACGTGAGGCTTCCCGCCGAAGGCATGACAGTTGCGCTAGGCGCCGCCGTCGTGGCTACCTTTGCGCTGGTAGCCGTCGAGCTGGTAGCGGGCTATCTGGGCCATTCGATCGCTCTGGTCAGTGACGCCGTCCACAATCTTACCGACGTGCCCACCCTGGTGCTCTCCTGGTTAGCGATGCGTTGGGCCATGAAGCCTCCCACGCCGGAAAAAACCTACGGCTATCATCGCGCTGGCATCCTTGCGGCATTCGTTAATGCCGTGTTGCTCTCCCTAGTCTCTCTTGGATTGCTGTACGAATCCGTAGTGCGACTGCGCCATCCGGTGGAAGTGAAAACCGGCTTGATGCTTTGGGTTTCGCTTTTCGCACTGATCGTCAACGGCGGCATCACGCTTGCGGTTCACAGCGGCCGACGCGACCTCAACGTCCGCAGCGTCTGGATTCACAATCTGGGCGACGCGCTTTCAAACGTCGCAATCGTCGCCGGAGCGATGGCGATTCGATATACGGGCGCGACGTGGGTTGATTCGGTACTCGGCATTGTGATCGGCGGATTGGTGCTATGGTCGGGGATCGGCATTCTGCGCGAAAGCGCGCACATCCTGCTGGAAGGCCTGCCCCGCAGCATTCAACTTGAAACTGTTGCTAGGGCGCTGCTACGCGTGGACGGCGTGCAGGAGGTTCATGACATCCACATCTGGACGCTTGGCACGGATCTCAACGCGCTATCCTGCCATATTCGCATCCCCGACATGCACATGGAAGAAAGCGAGAAAGTCTTAGGTCAGGTGCAGGCAGTGCTAGCCCACGAATTTCAAATCACGCACAGCACAATCCAGTTCGAACGCGCGGGCCTTCCGGTCCACGCGGGGCTATACATGCCCGAACCGATGCAACGCAGTGGCGAATAGCCTAATCTGGCGCGCAAAAAGCACGGCGCACGACGCGAAACATTTCTGCGAGGGGGTTTGCCGCCGCCTTCGAGGTTTCCTCGCTGACATCCAGAGTCCAACCGGCGAGGCCTGCCTCGCCGAGCCAAGGGCGGGAGCCCTTCACTTGGTTCAAGCTCAGGCGAGCTCCTGCGCTTCACCTGGTTGAGTCTTGATGCGCCATGTGCTAGTGAATTTTGAGAATCTTCTACGCCGTCGTCATCCTGCCCGACCAGAGAGAGAGAGAGCCAGCCAACAGCACTCGTTTTGTTGGGTAACGTCGGGGGCAAACAGAAACCTTTACGCTTAGAGTGGAGTGCGCAAGGGTGTTCCGCGATCTTCATTGATTTGAAGGGTCGAATCCACGTCAATTTTTTGTACCGCTATGGTCCGGCGGCCGCCCTCGGGCGTGATGTAGACAACATTGTCGTCCGAGCGAGTGAATGCAATCGCATCCACCTGCGATCCGTCGCGCAAGATCAAAGTGTACGATCCAACATCCGGCAGCGACGCAGACTCTGCTTCCGGCTGCTGCACGGGGGCAACGTTGTCGGCACGCATGGCACGCTGTCCGTTATCCTGGGACTGGTCCTCGCCCAGCTGCTGCCCAGCATCCTGCTGCGGTGCTCCCTCATCTCCACCATTCGCCTCGCCAGCGTACCAATAACCACCATCCAGGATGAAAAATCCAGGGTAACCAGCGTCGTGATGGCGCCGATGATCACCGTCGAACCCGTTTCCCCCCCGTCTGCCACTACCGGTACCGTCAGGAACTCTGATTCCCAAATCATTGTTAGTGCTAAATCGATAGGGCGATGGCACGCCATACACGCTGAATGGATTGGCAAGCGGTTTCGCGCCAGAGTATCGGCGCACTCCACCCGATGGTGACGCAGAGGTGCGGCGCGCGCCCGAAACGTGAGCCGTGCCGCCAGCTGGCGCAACGGCCCGGCCGCCGCTTGAAACCCCGCCGCCTCGCTGGGCCTCGACCGCAGGAACCGCCAGCAGAACCGCAGCAATGATAGCGATCAGCATTTTCGGTTTCATGTTCTTCTCCCGCCCACGGCTATAAGACGCCCCAAAATCCTCTTCGGTTGCTGATACTTTCCGCCCGAGCGATCGCCAGCCGAGTTTCATCTACTCTGAATCGAAGCAGCAGATCGCACAAAATCCTGTTGCCTCCCTACTAACTCAACAATCTGGTTCCAACCGGGCCGTCAGCCGCTGGGCCCCCGAAGGTGACCGAAAGTTGCGCTTTGCTTTTCCCGGTGCCCCGGATGTGCTATAAACGTCCGTCCGAAGGACTTCCAGAAATGGGACAGCCGGAGCCCGCCGCGCGAGCGGCGCAGTCAGCAACAGCAATCAGGACCGATCGAAGCCGTCGTTTCGCCCGGACCCGAGCAAGCATCGCAGTATTGCCCGAGCTGTTCGGCTCGATTGCAGCTGCAAAAGTGCAAGATGATCTGCAAGTCTTGCGGGTATTATATGTCCTGCTCGGATTTTTACTGACGAGATAGCTCGCGGCCCCAGGGCAGTGGCTTCTCAGGTACTCTAATACCAAATACTGTTTCGAATTTTCCAGGAGGCGCGAACGTGGCACTGAGAATGGTTGATAACGAAGTGAATGGCGTGACCGTGCTCGAAATCGAAGGGCGCATCGTACTGGGCGAAGAGAGCAACGCGTTCCGCGAAAAGGTGAAGAGTTTGCTGGCGGCCGGCAAAAAGAAGATCGTGCTGAATTTGGCGCAAGTCGGCTACATCGACAGCGCTGGCCTCGGCACCTTGGTAGCCACGTTCCACAGCGCCCGCTCGCAGGGCGCAGTCCTGAAGCTGGCAAACCTCGGCTCGAAATTCAAAGAAGTGCTGCAAGTCACAAAGCTCATGACAGTATTCGATACCTACGACAGCGAAACAGCAGCTGTACAAAGCTTCGCCAAGTAAGCGTAGCGCGGTTCTTTGGGCTTAAGGCCCTTCACGCTCGGTGTGCTCGATTAATCTAACGATGCTGCGAAAGGGCGGGTCCCAGACCCGCCCTTTTCTAGTTTTAGCACCTGTAACCAGCAGCGCCGCTTTCCTCCAAATTGGTCCTTGCGATTCCGCGTCACGCTGAGTCAAGCTGCAGCGATGAAAAACACCGCGAAGACTCGCCGGCCAGCTGACGCCACCCTAGCCGTACACGCCGGCGAAGAGCGATTCCATCGCAGTGTAGCGGTGGGCACCTCGATCGCGCGCACTTCAAATTTCACTTTTGCCAGCACCGCAGAAATGAAGCGCTGGGCTGAGGGCAAAAGCTCAGCGTACATTTACACTCGCTACGGAAACCCCACACTCACAATTGCCGAAGAAAAAATCGCGGCGCTTGAAGGAGCCGAAGCTGCAATCGTCACGGCATCCGGCATGGCGGCAATTTCCAACGCATTGCTTTCCCTGCTCAAATCCGGCGACGAAGTAATCGCCACGCGCGCGCTTTACGGCGGCAGCTATCGCATGATGCGCGATATTTTCCCGCGAATGGGCATCGTCGTGCGCCACGTCGAAACAGATCTCGCGGGAATCGAACGTCTGGTGAGCCCACGCACGAAAGTGCTTTACATTGAAACCCCGACGAATCCCACGCTGAGGTTAGTCGACTTGCAAAAGGCAATTGCATTCGCGAAAGAATGGGACTTGCGCGCGTTGATCGATAATACCTTCGCAAGCCCGGTGCTGCAGAAACCGATCGAAATGGGATTCGATCTGGTGGTGCACAGCGCGACGAAATATCTGGCGGGCCATTCGGACGTGATTGCGGGCGCAGTGGCCGGCAGTCGCGGCCTCATCGATCGGATCCGCGACATGGTCATTTACCTTGGCGGCTCCATGGACCCAGAAGCTGCGTTCCTGCTGATTCGCGGCATGAAAACACTGGAGCTTCGGGTGCTACGCCAGTGCCACACTGCGCTTACGATTGCGCGGTTTTTGGAAAAACATCCGAAGGTCGCGCGCGTCCATTTTCCGGGGTTGCCGTCGCATCCGGATCACAAACTGGCGAAACGGCAGATGAAAGGTTTCGGCGCAATGATGGCATTCGATTTGAAAGACGGCCTGAGCGCAGCACGGCGCTTCTGCGATAGGACCCGTGTTTTCCTGCTGGCTGCAAGTTTGGGAGGCGTGGAATCGCTGGTGGTGTTACCGATTTACTCGTCGCATTATCGTATGTCCGTGGCGGAACTGCGCGCCGCCGGAGTCGAACCCGGCACGGTCCGCGTTTCCATCGGGCTAGAAGATCCCGATGACCTCATCCACGACTTGCGCCAGGCTCTGGCCTGACAACCAAGCTAGGCTGCTCGCTGCAATTAAACGAACTTGAAAATGTGCCGCCGAGTCGGCCCGGGGAATTCCACCCCGAGCCGCTCACAGATCCGTGCTTGACAGTCTCCCGTCACACGGCTCGTGCCACCCACGAGGGCTGCCGCCCTCCGTCGAAAACCGGCGGGTTCCTCCTGTCGCCAGTTGACCCATTATGGTTCCGAGATGGATAGCCTGCCCGCTTCGCTCCACGGAAATTACTCTATAAGCTGTTGATTAATATTGAGAGTGGGCGCAGCGGATGAACCCGCGAGCTTCACAGACCCACCGCAGCACCGGAACAATATGAGTTATGGGAGATTTTGTGGGTGAAGGTTTGTTTGAGCCCTGTGCGCAGTCTTTTGCGTTTGCGCTCGCCTGAGATGCCCGATAATGTTATATAAGCCTGCTCGAGTGATTCATTTCGGATCATCAACTGTGCCGGGGTTCTCTCCACGACAATGGCTGGTACGGCAAGCCCATTGACCCGTACAAAAGTACTTCGTAAGATTCGTCCTAAGGTTCTAACCGGGGAACTGTTGATTTCGGACTAGGCGCACTAGCGTCAGACGCCCTCGGTCTGCTTTAAATAGGTCTGGTACTCGGACTCGCGCTATTCGAAAGGCGGCGCTTCCGGACGCGTAACATCGGCGGAGATCATGAAACTGAAATGCGTTTCACTGGCTGTGATTGTGCTAACAGGAGTTCTGTTCTTCGCCGGCTGCGAAGATACCGTTTCCTCCAAGCAAGTAAAGGCTCGGCCACCTGCCGCTACTCCTGCTCCGGAGCCTGAATTCGGACGCCAGACGCTTCCGTTTCCCGATCAGACCGCAAATCTGGCAGCGCTCTACGATAGACGCGCCGCCATCGACATTCTCGTCGCCCAGGTTGAACTCAGCTTCGACGCCGCGCAGAAAGAATACAAGGCGGGTGAATTCGATAAGGCTCGCACCAACTACGATCAGGCTGTCAGTCTGATCCTGGCCAGCGGCTTCCAGGTCGACTCCGACCCGCGCTTATCTGACCTGTTCGATCAAATCGGCGAGACGCTGCATTCCTACGAGTTGAACGAGCAGCAGAGCGCGGAAGATGAGGAGGTAAACCCCGGCACGCCAGCGCCAATCGATGAATTGACCGAGATGACGCTGCCTCCTGGCGATCCGCGGCTTGCTGGCGCCGTGGAAAAGGAATTGATGCGCGTGCCGCACGATTTGCCGCTGACGGTGAATGATTCGGTGCTGCAATACCTAAGCTTCTTCTCGACGACCAGGGGGCACGCGGTGGTCGAGCACGGCTTGGATCGCTCGGGGCGCTATAACGACATGATTCGCAGGGTCTTGAAGGAACAGGGAGTGCCGCAGGACCTGATGTATCTGGCACAAGCCGAGTCCGCTTTTCAGCCGACGGCGGTTTCCAAAGCAGGGGCGCGCGGCCTGTGGCAATTCATGCCCTTCCGCGGAGAAGAATACGACCTGGATCGCACCTACTGGATCGACGAGCGCAGCGATCCTGAAAAAGCGACGCGGGCAGCCGCCCGACACATGCGCGACCTTTACGATATGTTCGGCGATTGGTACTTAGTGATGGCTGCGTATAATTCCGGACCCATGAACGTTGTGAAAGCCGTCGAGCGCACCGGTTATGCGGATTTCTGGGAGCTGCAGCGGCTGCACGCGCTGCCGAAACAAACCCAGAATTACGTCCCTATCATCATCGCGCTGGCGCTGGTTGCCAAGGATCCAGCGCTCTACGGCGTGCAAATCGCGCCGGAGAAGCCCGCCCCGGTAGACGTGATTCATCCCAAGCACTCCATCGATCTGCACCTGGTGGCGGACGCCACGGGCGCTGATATCGACGATCTGCGGCAGCTGAATCCGATGTTGCTGCGCAACGTAACGCCGGACGATCCCAAATTCGAGCTGAAATTGCCAGCAGGCTACGGTGAAAAGCTGCTTAACGGCATCAGCCAGGTTCCCGAAGACAAGTGGACCAGCTGGCGGCTACATACCGTCGAGCAGGGCGAGAGCTTGTCGGAGATCGCGCGGCACTATCGCGTGACCGTCCCAGCGATTGAATTGGCCAACCACCTGGAGGCCCATGCAACCGTTCCAGCGGGATTCTTGCTGAATGTGCCGGCCGCGCCTCCTACTGTTCATCTCCTGCACTATCGCGTGGTGCGCGGGGATACACTTGAAGGAATCGCCGAGCGTTTCGATGTGACCGTCTCCGAACTCAAACGCTGGAACAACATCAAAGGCTCGAGCGTGCCGCGCGGCTCCCGCCTGCGAATCTACGCGGGTGGTTCGCCGGACGATTCTTCCCGGACGAGGTTTAAGTCAGCGCAATCCCAGCACGGTAGCGCCGCGGTACAAGACGTCTCGGCGACTCCCTCCGAAAAGCTCGAATCACGAAGGCATGTCGTGAAGCCAGGCGAGACGCTCTATTCCATCGCCCACGCCTACCGGACAACGGTGGAAAACATACGTGAAGCGAACCCTTTCTTGGGCGAAAGGCCGCTCGAAGCGGGCGACGTGCTCGATATTCACCGTTGACCCCATCCTGCTTGCCCCCCTAAGCAAGGATTTCACTTCAACTCGGTGCGAAGCGATCGGCCTTTCCCATTCAGCCTTTTCCCATTCAGCTTGACAAACTTCCGCCACTCCGTTTATAAGCGCGCAAGGGCCTAATAGACGTATTGACGCCTGAAACCATGGAGGGTTCAATGTTTAATGGCAAGCAACATGATGATGAAGAGGATGACGAGCTGCCTCGTTATGAAGAGGAAGAGGATGAAGGCTCGGAGGTCCCTCAGGGAGAAGTTGTAGTCGAAGAGATTGTGATCGAGGACGACGATTCCGACGAGCCAGAGCGGCCTGCTGCCCCTGTCGCGCGCAAATCCGCTCCCGCATCCAGGGCCAAGAAAGCGAAGAAGCCTGCGGCGAAAAAGAAAGCAAAACCCCGAAGGAAGCCCGCAAAGAAAAAAGCTCCGGCGAAAAAGGCCGGGAAGCGAAAGAGGCGCTGAAGCTTACGCGAACACGCGCGCGGTGATTTGGCTGGTAGCGTACCTGCCTGGACCGATCAGACTTCCATCGGTCCGTTCAAAGAAGGCTGGAGGAACCATCGAAAGCACCCGCGACTGAATGCGCGACAAGCTTTTTCGCCCGGCATCGCATTGCGGGGAAACGCGAACAGCTCGCGCGCGTCGAAGGATTTACGCAGGCAGGAGCTGGATTGTGGCTACCAGAATGGAGTCCGCGGGTTCATTCATTCGGTTTCGCGGCGGGATTTTCCGCAGGCCAAGGCTATTGCTTATGCCGCCGAGTGCGTTCTTCAACCAAGCTTTGGCGATTGTGCGCGCCAGCTTTCCAAAAGTCGTTACGATTTGATCGCGCCCCAGGCGGGAAGTTTACGCCGCCCCAGCAGCGCTTCTGCTGCCCATTTTCCCAGGTAGGATGAGAGTGCGACGCCGTGGCCTGCGTAGGCGCCCGCGACGATCGCATTTTGGGGGTTTTTGCCTTGCCTGACGCTCTGCGGATGCCAGTCAAAGACCGGCTTCCAGGAATCGCGAAACAGAATAGGGCCGCCCCATCGGTGTGTGAATCGAGTTTCGGCCAGCAGTGGATGCAAACCTCGCACGCGTTCCTCAAGCCGTTGGAAAGTCTGTGAAGACTCCGGCGCTTCGATGTCCACGCGGTAGAGATTGTCGGAGTCAGGCGATTGCACCAGGCCCGCGCCCCAGATGACGGAACGGTCGCGGCGGACGCGTCCCCACAGGTACGGCAGGTCGGCGGTGTAAAAAGGCTTTCTGGCCGCCAGGCCGATCGCCTTCAATACCTTTTCGCTGACGGGCTTGGCTAGAACCGCAAGGGTGAGGCGCGAATGAGCCTTATCGCCCAGGCCGGAAACTTCCAGCGACAGCGCGTTAGTGGCGAAGATTATTTTTGCGGCTGTGAGGTTTCGAAATCGTCCGGCGCCCAAGGCCAGATGAATCTCCGGCTCATGGTTCCATTGCACCTGCTCGACGCGATGGTTTTCGCAAATAATTGCGCCGTGACGCTGCGCCGCGCGTGCCAGCCCGCTTACGAGTTTACCCGGGTGAAGAGTTCCGCCTGGAACCTCGCCTACCACGCGCAAAGTCCCTGAATCGGTCCATTCGACCGGAGACTGAGGGCGGCGCGCATCCTTCGACTCCGGTTGGCGCGCGATTTCCCACGCGCCGTTTAAATTCAATTCGCAATCGACGCGTAGCTTTTTCAAAAACTTCTCGAGGCTGCCCAGGACATCGCCCACTCCGCGCTGCGGCCCGGCGGCGGTCTCCGACAGCGCCATTCCGCCCGTGCGTCCGCTTGCGCCGGCGCCGATGTGATGGCTTTCCAGAACTACCACTGATTTTCCTGGGGCGATCAGGCGCAGCCAGGCTGCGGCGGCCAGGCCGGTGAATCCTGCGCCTATGATGGCGATGTCGATTTTTTCCGGCAGGGCTCGACTGGCGGGGCGGAAATCGATTTCCCAAGGGGGCTGGCCCCAGGGATCATTGTCGCGGCTACGTGGCATGGTGGAGGGGATTTCTAAGCCCGAACGAAATCAACAGCTGAGCGGCCTCTGCAATTGCTACGCCCTATGGGATCTGACTTGGGCGGCAACCGGGACGCATCAAGCGGCGCCCCTACAGCTGCTTCGACCTAGAGGATGTTTTCTGTCCAGTTTTCCAGAGTGTGCTTCAGCTTGGCCATAAACTGGTGCGCGATGGCGCCGTCTACCACTCGGTGGTCGTAGGACAGCGTTAGATAGACCATAGAGCGGATCGCGATTGCGTCATCGATTACTACCGGGCGCTTTTCGATTGTGCCCAGGCCCAAAATTGCTACATTCGGCTGGTTAATTACCGGGAGGCCGAACAGGCCGCCGAAGACCCCTGGATTGGTGATGGCGAAGGTGCCTTCCGCCACTTCTTCAGGTTTTAGTTTTTTGGCTCTGGCACGTTCGGCGAGATCGTTCATCGTGCGCGCGATGCCCAGGAAATTTTTCTCTTCGGCGTTTTTGATGACCGGGACGATCAAACCCCAGTCCAGCGCTACTGCGATGCCAATGTTGCATTCTTTGTGCAGGACGATGTTGGTGCCATCGACCGAGGCATTCACCGTAGGGAACGCGCGCAGGGATTCCACTGCAGCGCGCACGAAGAACGGCATGAACGTGAGCTTGGTGCCGGTGGTTTCTTCGAATTTGTGTTTCATTTTTGCGCGCAGCGTGGCAATGCCGGTCATGTCCGCTTCGTCTACGGAATAGACGTGAGGGGAAACGCGCTTCGAGAGCACCATGTGCTCGGCGATGCGCTGGCGCATCACTGACATTGGTTGCACTTCGTAGTGGCCGAAGTACATTTTTTCGCGCGGGACTGCGTTTTCCAGAACCGCCGATGCCGAGTGCCCGCCTACAGCCGGTGGAGCGCTCGGCGGCGGAGCCAACGGCCGCGACGCTGGCGCATAACTCGGTGGCGGCGCTTGCTGCGAAGTCTGCGCAAGACGCGATGCCGCTGCGCCACCGCTTTCTACTGCGTTCAAGATGTCGTGTTTGCTGACGCGTCCGCCTGCGCCGGTGCCGGGAACCTGCGCGACGTCGATGTTGTGCTCGCGCGCGATTTTTCGCACCAGTGGCGAGCTGCGTACTTTTTCACCACCTGAGCTAGGGGCTGGCTTGAACTCGGCCGGAGCTGCTTTGCTTTCGTGTGCGGGCGCAGAAGGCGCTTGCGTCCGGCCGCCCGATGGGGCGCCTGCAGCCGGTTTCGCTGCTTCCTGTTTCGCTGGCTGCGCTTTCGTTTCCTGCGCCGGGGCTGCAGCCGTTGCCGCGCCTGCACCGTCCGCGTCGATTACCGCCACGATCGTCTGGATTGGGACTGTCTGGCCTTCATTGACTTTGATCTCCTTCAGCACACCGGCTGACGGCGACGGAATCTCGGCGTCTACCTTATCGGTCGAAATCTCGAACAGGGGCTCGTCGCGCTCGATTTTGTCGCCGGCCTTCTTCAGCCATTTGGTGATGGTGCCTTCAAAAATGCTCTCGCCCATCTGGGGCATGATGACGTCAACAGCCATGTTCTTCTCCTCGCAATTCCGCGCACGCCTCTGCCCGTCCTAGGCGGCTGATAGGCATTCTTCGTGCCACACGCCTGGTATGCCTTCCAGGGTGTAAATTTCGTCGCCCCCGTGGAAGAAGTTGACTTCTTTGACCTTGGCTGTGCGTCCAGCGAACTCAAGCTGCTCCGGCTCCAGCTCATTATGGTACTGGCCGGCCTCGAGGAACTGCTCAAGGAAGCCGCGGTTCGCGATGCGCACTTCACTGCCTACTGCAAATTCCGCCTGGTTTAAGCCTTTGGTCTTTCCCATCGTCTCCGTCCTGCCTTCATTCGCTAGTATTTTGCCAGTTTGCGCGCGGCCGCAACCACTTTTTCGGTGTTCGGTAGAAAATGTTCTTCAAGAGGCGGCGAGTACGGGACCGGGGTGTCGAGCGCTGTGACCCGCTCGATGGGGCCGTCCAGGTCCTCGAATGCGCCTTCGCATACGATCGCGGCGATTTCTCCGGCGATGCCGCCTGTTTTTGTGTCTTCGTGCACGATTAAGAGCTTGTTCGTCTTTTTCACCGACTTGAGAATCGTTTCTTTATCGAGCGGCAACAGCGTGCGCAGGTCGATTACTTCCGCGTCGATGCCTTCTTTTGCCAGTTGCGTTGCGGCTTCCATCGCTGTGTGTGCCATGGCTGCGTAACTGATAATTGTGAGATCGCGCCCTTCGCGCCGTATGGCGGCTTTGCCGATCGGTATGGTGTAGTCGCCCGGCGGCATTTCTTCTTTCAAGCGCCGGTACAGGAATTTGTGCTCAAAAAAAAGCACCGGGTTGTTGTCCCGAATCGCCGACTTCAGCAGGCCCTTGGCGTCGGACGGAGTGGAAGGATAAATCACTTTCAGTCCGGGTGTGTGCACGAAATACATTTCCGGGTTCGCGGAATGAAACGGTCCGCCGTGCACGCCTCCGCCCGACGGTCCGCGGATGACTATGGGGACCGGGGCGTCCCAGAGATAGTGAGATTTGGCCACAAAGTTCGTCACTTGGTTGAAACAGCAGGCAATGAAATCGATGAACTGCATCTCCGCGACGGGGCGAAGGCCCAGAAAGCTCATGCCGCAGGCTGCGCCGACAATCGCTGTTTCAGCGATGGGAGTTTCAATGACGCGGTCGCGGCCGAACTTCGCAAGCAACCCGTCGGTGACCTTGAAAGCCCCACCATAGACGCCGATATCTTCGCCGATCGCAACGACTGTGGGGTCGCGTTCCATTTCCTCGAACATCGCCTGGCGAATTGCTTCCACCATGGTGATCGGCGCCGTCGCTGCGTGAGCTGTTTGCGTGGCCATGTTCAGCGCCTCCCCTGCTTATCCGGGCCGGTTTTCGCAAACGACTTGCCCTGCGGATTCTTGCCAAACGGCTTTCCGTTAGGATTTTTGCCGAAGGGCTTGCTTTGGGCCCGCTTTCCGAACGATTTATCATGGCCAGCTTTGTTGAACGACTTGTCAGGTGTGCCGCGGCGGTAAGGCTTGTTCTGTGGATTTTCAGAATTTTGCAGGAAGGCTTTGTCTTTGGGCCCGCGGCCGAACGGAACCCGCGGCTCCAAGGTTTCTTTGGGCGCGTCGCTCAACGCGGCCGAGGGCGATCGAACCGGCGCTTTATTTGCTTCGACATTCGGGTTGACTGGTGCTGCGTACATGGCCGTCGCGGCTACCGGCGCGGGCGTTTTCGTGCCGTTGCCAGTTGTCGCGACTTCCTGGGCGGTTGGAATTTCGCCGAGCGCGCCCAGATCTTCCATCCGCCATGCTGGGTTGATGCTGGATTTCGGCGGCATCACTTCGGCTTTCGAGCGTTTCCATTCCGCTTGAATGGTATGGCAGCCTTCACAGTACACGCCTTCCTCGGCGAGCGCAGCCGGCGGAAGCGGCGATTCTTCCGCGAATTTCTGCTCGGCGTCGAGCTCGCGCTCGATGCGCGCGTCGATTTCGGATTTTGCTTGCGCGTCCCAGACTTTATTTTCGGTGAGATATTTTTCGTACAGTGCGATGGGATCGCGGGCCTTCCAATACTCGAACATCTGCTTCGGCACGTATTCCGCGGGGTCGTGTTGGGCGTGGCCGCGCATGCGCATGGTTTTCACTTCGATCAAGCGCGGACCGCGGCCGGCGCGGCATTCGTCCACAGCTGTTTGCGACGCCTGGTATACCGCGACTACATCGTTACCATCCACGATTTCGCTTGCTATTCCGTAGGCGACGGCGCGATCGGCGAGGTTCTTGACCGGCACCTGGCGCGTCACGGGTGTCGAATAGGCCCACTGATTATTTTCTACAATCAGGATGAATGGGGCTCGTTGCGATGCTGCTAGTCCCAGGCCTTCGTGGAATGCGCCTGTTGAGCTGCCGCCGTCGCCGATCCATGTGAGGGCCACGATATTCTGGCCAAGGTAGCGTCCGGCCATCGCGACTCCGGTCATCACTGGAATCAAATCTCCCAACATGGAAATCGGGGAGACGACGTGCCGTTCCTTTAAATCCCCAAAATGGCTGGTGCCGTCCTTGCCTTTCGTCGGCGATGTGTATTTCGCCATGTGCTGCGTGAAAATATCGCGCGGCGGCACTCCTTTTACCAACAGTGCGCCGATGTTGCGGATCATGGGAGCGATCCAGTCGCGTTTCTCGAGCGCGTAACAGGTGCCTACCGAAACCGCCTCCTGGCCCAGACTGGAATACAACCCGCCCACAATTTTATTCTGCCGGAATAGCCGCACCATGCGCTCTTCCAGCTGTCGATTGAGCTGCATGAAATAGTACAAATCCAGGTACTGTTCCCGGGTTAGCGTCTGGCTCATGCCATGCTCCCTTTCAACTCCACGGCTTCGGTCGCGGCGCGACCATCTGCGCTATTTGCCAGTTTCGTTTCCAGTTCGGCGCGTGAAATCGAAATCATTTCGCGGTTGAAAATTCGTCCGAAATGCTCAGTTAACGCCGGCCGGACCTCATCAACAGCCACGGCCCGATCCAGAATGCGCTCGAGCGACGTCGCTCGTTTTCCCATGATTCCGCAGGGAACGATCAAATCAAAGTATCGCAGATCGGTCGAAACATTGTACGCAAAGCCATGGGAAGTTACCCAGCGGCTTAGGTGAACGCCGAGCGCCGCCAACTTCTCTTCACCGGTCGAGCCATCGACCCAGAATCCCGTGACGCTCGCTGTGGCGTTTCGCTCTCACGTTGAAATCCGTCGAAGCCCGAATCATGAATTCCTCGAGCTGGCCGACGTACCAGCGCACGTCGCGACGGTGTTCGCCCAAGTCCAGGATCGGATACCCCACGATTTGACCCGGGCCATGGTAGGTGATGTCGCCACCACGATCGGTCGGGTGAAATGTGACATTCATCTGCGCCAGCAATCTGTCAGCGGCACGCAAGTGCTCCCGCTTGCCGTTACGCCCGAGGGTGATCGCGTGCAGATGCTCGCAGAACAGAAGCACATCGGGAACCGCGCGGTCTTTCCGTGCTTGCACGACTCGCGATTGCAATTCACATGCTGGGCCATAGGGCATCAACCCCAGATTCACCACCCAGCAAATTTTCCCATCGCGATTCATGTGTTTGCTTAATTCGAATTAGATTAGATCACGCCTGCAGCTTCAGAAGTTGATGGTCAAACCTCGCACCGAATTAAACGCGTCGCCCATCGCTTCCCACACCGTCGGATGGGCATGGATAGTAGCCGCCATATCATCAAGAGTCGCCTCAAGTCCCAACGCCGCGACCGGCTCAGCGATGATCTCGGTTGCCAGCGGACCTATTGCATGAACTCCGAGGATTTCGCCGTATTTTTCCTCCGCCACAACTTTGATGAATCCTTCATGCTGCCCCAAAATCGTCGCCTTGCTATTTCCCAGGAACGGAAATTTCCCTATCTTTACGCTGAGCCCCGCTTCGCGCGCCTGCTTTTCCGTCAGCCCGATCGAACCAATCTGCGGCTCGCAGTAGGTGGCGTTGGGACAACGCTTGCGATCGAACGGCTGCACGTCCTTCCCGGCTATGCGGCCGACTGCGATGATTCCTTCCATCGACGCTGCGTGGGCTAATTGCGGTTGTCCCGCTACGATATCGCCAATCGCGTAGAGGTGAGGCTCGTCCGTCTCAAGAAACGCGTTGGCGTGGATGAAGCCGCGCTCTGTTTTGGCTTTAGTTTTCTCCAGGCCGATATTTTCTGTTAGCGGGCGGCGCCCTACTGCGATCAGAACTTTTTCGGCGTTGATGGTCAGCGAGTCGCCAGCCTTGTTTTTATAAGTGACGGACGCTCCATTCGCATCTTTCTTGACAGATTCGACTTTCGCTTCCAGCTCGATCTTCATCCCCTTTTTCACCAGGGCTTTGTGAAGCTCGGCGGATATTTCTTCGTCTTCCAGCGGAACGACGCGCGTCACCGCTTCCAGCAGCGTCACTTCGGAGCCGAACGTGCGAAAAATCGAGGCGAACTCAACGCCTACAGCGCCACAACCCACCACAATCATCGACTTGGGAATTTGCTGCAAACCCAGAATTTCGCGGTTGGTCAAAATCGTCTGGCCGTCGATTTCAACGCCCGGCAGAGAACGCGCTTCCGATCCTGTCGCGAGCAAAATGTTGGTCGTCTCGAGGTCGGTGGTCTTGCCATCTTTTTCCACCGAGACGCGCCCCGCTCCGGCAATCTTGCCCCAGCCAGTGATCGATTCCACTTTGTTCTTCTTGAAGAGCGCTCCGATGCCACCCGCGTGCTTCTTGACGATCTTATCCTTGCGCGCGAGTATGGCGGGCCAATTGATTTTCACATTTTCAACCGAAAAGCCGAATTCCTCGGCGCGCTTGAAATGATCGTAAATATCGGCATGGTGCAAAAATACTTTGGTGGGAATGCAGCCCACATGCAGGCAGGTGCCGCCGAGAAACGGATCTTTCTCCACGACGGCGGTCTTCAACCCCCACTGCGCGGCGCGAATCGCGGCCACATATCCGCCCGGTCCGCTGCCGATAATTACGACATCATATTTGGCCAAACCAGTCCTCCCCCTGCATCTCGATGCAACGTCAAACAGTTCCGTTCATGGAAGGGTTTTTTAGGATCGCGGCTTAGGTTCGTGGTTCGTCCTGACTTCCAAACCGAAGATTTTAGCAGTCTGCGCTGCCCGGCCGCAACCCGAGTGTGTGTAATCTATGTGTGATCTAGCGGGCTTCGGACGCCGCGCCTGCATTCGGCGTAGCAGCGGCATCATTTTGAAACTAAAGCGGGACCGGTCCCGTATAGTATCTATAAGTCAGGAGAATCTACATGCCAATAGATGCTGACCAGGGCACGGCGGCTTCATCAGGTATTGAGTTCGTCCCCGAACACGCAAAACGATCGACAATAGGCAACATTTTCGTGGGCCCAAACGGAATTCGCGCTGGCTGGCGACTCCTGATCTTCCTGGCTTTCATCGTAGGAATCGCACAGGGCTTCGGGTTCATATTTCATCACATTCCCGCGGTGAGCGCCTGGCACCACGCGCTGCCCAAAAATGAAATGACCGTCTCAGGCCTGGTCTTCGACGAAGGGCTCACGTTCCTTGCTGTGCTCATCGCTGCCTTCCTGATGTCCTTGATAGAAAAACGTAGTTTCACGGATTACTACCTGCCTCCGAGTCAGGCTTTCGGGAAACGCTTTTGGCAAGGCGTTCCCTACGGGCTGGTGATGTTGTCTTTGCTGATGGTCACGATCGCCACGTTCCATGGATTCTCGATTCAGGGATTCGCAGTCATAGGCAGCGAAGCTGTGAAATATGGGGTGCTCTACGCAATCGGTTTTGTCTTGGTCGCTCTTTTCGAGGAATTTTCGTTCCGCGGCTACATGCAATTTACACTTGGTTCAGGCATAGGCTTCTGGCCCGCGGCAATTGTTCTTTCGCTTATTTTCGGAGCGATCCATTTGCGGAACTTCGGCGAAGCATGGTTTGGTGGCTTGATGGCCGGATCTTTCGGCTTGCTAGCCGCCTTCGCCTTGAGTCGTACCGGCAATATCTGGTTTCCAATTGGCATGCATGCAGGTTGGGATTGGGGCGAGACCTATCTGTATTCCGTGCCGGATAGCGGATCCTTGGCGCAGGGTCACTTGCTAAATTCTTCGTTTCACGGGCCGACATGGCTGACCGGGGGCACGGTCGGACCAGAGGGCAGCGCGTTTGTGTTCGTCGTCCTAGCGCTTTCTGCCGTTGGTATCCATTTTCTCTTCCCCGTCAAGCAAACCACGATCTCAAGACAGGTGTCCTAGGGACGCTGCTGGCTGTGCCCCAGTTGCCGACCACGTTAAAATTCCGCCTCGCTGGCAAAGGTTTTGGTGCTGCCCGCACGCTGGCCTCGAATTGCGTAAGGACGATTCTCAAATCTCTGTCGTTTGCGCTGCGCCGAATTCCCCTTCCCATCGCGCTATTACAGCCGAAGCCAGGCAATTGCCAATTACGTTGACAGCGGTGCGCGCCATATCCATCAGCGCATCAATCCCGAGAATGATAAAAATCGGCTCGGTGGGCAGATGAAAAATCCCCACCGTAGCTAGCAACACCACCAGCACAGCGCGCGGCACCCCCGCCACGCCCTTGCTCGTAAGCATCAATGTAAACACCATAAAGAGCTGTTCGCCGAAAGGCATAGCAACGCCCGCCGCCTGCGCCACAAAAACAGATGCGAGCGCCAGGTACAGCGACGATCCATCGAGATTGAAGCTGTACCCAGCAGGAATCACAAAGGCGACGATCCGTCGCGGCACTCCAAACGCCTCCATGCATTCCATCGCGCGGGGCAAAGCCGCTTCAGACGTGCTGGTTGCAAACGCAATCGTGGCAGGCTCGGCGACCGCCTTGCACGAAACGCGCGATGGGCAATTTGGCCAAGCAAGCGATGGGCAACAATACCAACAGCAGGAAAAATAAAAGCGCTGCATATCCAGTAAGCAGAAGCTTCCCAAGCGGAAGCAACACGCCAATTCCAACGTGCGCCACGGTATAGGCCATAGCGGCGCCCACACCAATGGGCGCGTAATACATGACCATATTCGTGAACGAGAACATGGTCTCCGTAAGCGATTCGCAAAATTTCAGTATGGGCGCGCGTTTCGCTTCGGGTATGCGCGCAAGGGCCATTCCAAAAAGCACCGCAAACACGGCGACCTGCAGGATCTGATTTTCGGCCACGGACTTCGCGAGATTTTCGGGGAAAATGTGCAGAAGAAAATCATCCCAGCGCAACGGCGCCGCATTCTGCGTGGCAGCTGTTTCCAGCGCAGCCGGCATCGCTAAACCTTCACCCGCGCGGCTGAGGTTGATGGCGCCGAGCCCGATGAAAAGGGCCAGAGTGGTCACCACTTCAAAATAAATCAAGCTCTTGACGCCAATGCGTCCTACGCCGCGCAAATTGCCGTGGCCCGCAATGCCGGTGATCAAGGTCCCAAGAATCAAAGGCGCGACAATCACCTTAATCAAGCGAAGAAAAATATCGCTGAAGACCCGCAGATGTTCGGCGAAATGCGGCCGGTCGAGACCAATTTCTCCGCCGAGCAGCATCGCGAAGAAAATCCAATAGGTGAGTGACGACCTGCGCCATCCCGCTGCGACGATTGTGGCAATACCAGTCCATCGCAGTGCGGCCAACCAGAAATGCGCTGCCAGAAAAATCGCCATCAAGGCGCCAGCGAGGAAAAACAGCACGCCTAGGCCCGCGATAATGCGCATCGCGCCTGGTGTCCGCTGATCTGCATCAGAGTTGAGCAAGTCGAGGCTATTGTCGGTCATGCCGGAGCGTTTGTTCGCGTTATCATTACGCGCTTTGTATCACGAAACGATCACCAGCGTGTTCGAATCCTGCTTCTCGAATCTTGTTAGCACTCCGACCGTTCTGCTATGGTCCCAACCATGCCAGAGATCAAACATCTAGAATGTTCGCGATGCAAAGCGACAATTTCGGCTGAAACACCGCAGACTTTGTGCCCACAGTGCAAGGGCGCGCTCTACGTTCGTTACGACTTTCGTACGCTGCACAGCGAACCGACGCGAGACAGGATCGCGAAAGATGCCGCGAATTCCCCGTGGCCGGGCATGTGGCGTTATCGCTGCGTACTACCGGCCGTTGAACCAGTAACCCTGGGCGAAGGCTGGACTCCCATGCTGCGAAGTCGCCGTCATCCCAATGTGTTCTTGAAAGAAGAGGGGGCAAACCCCACCGGCTCATTCAAAGCGCGCGGCCTGGCGCTAGCCGTAACCATGGCGCGTCATTATGGCCTGCGCAAACTTGCCGTGCCTTCAGCCGGCAACGCCGCAGGTGCGCTCGCTGCCTATGCAGCCGCCGCGGGGATCGAAGCGCATATTTTCATGCCGCGCGACGTCCCTTTTGCAAATTATGTTGAGGCCGTAGCCTACGGCGCTCATGTAACCTTGGTCGATGGCCTGATTTCAGACTGCGGCCGCCTGGTCGCAGAACGCAAAGATCGCGAAGGATGGTTCGACGTCTCCACACTGAGGGAACCATTTCGCGTCGAGGGCAAGAAGACCATGGGCTACGAGCTCACCGAGCAACTCGGTTGGGAGTATCCCGATGCAGTGTTTTATCCGACAGGCGGGGGAGTGGGTCTGATCGGAATGTGGAAGGCCTTTGCAGAATTGGAGGAACTCGGCTGGGTGCGTCCGGGCAAGCGCCCACGAATGATCGCAGTGCAATCCTCAGGCTGCGCGCCGGTAGCACGGGCTTTCGAGAGAGGAGAGAACGCCAGCGACATGTGGGAGACCGCGTGCACATTCGCTTCAGGCTTGCGCGTTCCTAAGCCGTACGGTGACGCGATTATGCTGGAAATCTTGCGCCAATCCGGCGGCGCGGCGCTAGCTCTTTCGGACGGACAAATCTTAGCGTCGCTGAAAGACTGGGCCAAGAACGAAGGAATTTTTCTTTCGCCAGAGGGTGCTGCGGCCACCGCCGCCTACGATCATCTGATCGCAACGGGTTCACTCAAGCCGAGCGATCGCGTCGTGCTTTTCAACACCGGCAGCGGGCTGAAATACGCAGACGTCACAGCTACAGCGATGCGTTTACAGCGCCGCTAACGAGCTCCTATGGACATGCGGTCGTCATCCTGCTTGAGTCCGAGGGGGGAGTTAAGGATTTCTGTTTTGACCCCAGGTTGGGCCAGCTTGTGCTGCGACGACCAGAATTGTAGTGCACTGTTAACTTTATAGCCCACCTTTGGTGGACAAATCGCTTTCACCCTCTTCTCGATTCAAAAGACCTAAATCAATAGCCGGAATCCTTTTCATATCAACCAGCATCAATTTCTTCTCTGAAGGCGGGTTCATTTTCGCCGCGGGCGGCTCCGCCGGGCGGATTTTTTGTAATTGATTTCTCCGCAACCCGGTGAGCGTCGCATTGACAATCATATTTTGAGTCGGTAAACTCGCAGGATTTGAGTGAGGCTTTTGGCCTCGCCTAGGGACCTAACGATGGATAAGAAACGCTTGGAATATTATAAGAAGAAATTGCAAACGCGCCGTGAAGAACTGGTGCGCGGAATCGCTCGCACCGAGCAGGAAGGCCGCGAAGCGGATGAAGATCCCACAGTCGATCTCGCCGACAAGGCCGCGAATTCCTACACCAAGGAATTCCTCTTTGGCCAGACGCACAATGACCGTTCATTGCTGCAATTGGTAGACGAAGCGCTGGGCCGCATCAAGGACAGCACCTTCGGTGAATGCAATTCCTGCCACCAGGAACTGCAGCAGAAGCGGCTTGAGGCAGTGCCGTGGACGCGCTACTGCATCACCTGCCAGGAAAAGACGGAACAAGGCCTTCTGTAAGCTTGCAGCTGATCGCGCATTATCCTCCGCTGGCTTGTTTTGGCGCGGGCCTCGCCTCGAGAATAAACAGCAAGCCCTCATGGCGGGTAGTGGTAAGGCACAAATTGAAGGGTGCTCGAATTGACAGGACCCGCCGACGGCCGCTGGCGCCTCTGCGCGAAGATCATAACGCGCTCTGCCAGGTAATCCTGCTGTTGAAATATGAAGAAGTCATCTGCCTGGGCGATTGGTTCGCGGCCCGCCTCGCCGAAGTGATCGCGGACGAAGCCTAAGAATTCCGTGCGGACGTGGTGGTGCAGGTTCCTTTGCATCCTGACCGGCAGCATCCTGACCGCCAGCGCGAACGCGGTTATAATCAAGCGGAGCTGATTAGGCGCCCTTTGGCGAGGCGATTGCATCTAAGACAGCGGCGCTACCTCCTCATGCCAACGAAGCCTTGTCCAGCACGTCTGGTTCTCTCGCGCAGGGAACCCTGGGAATCGGTAGGTGGCACCTAGGCCACTAGGAAAGGCCCGCGGGTTGACAAGCTTCGCGATCTACTGGTAGATGATGTAATGACCACTGGCGCCACGTTAGACTCATGTCCAAGGCTTTCAAGCGCACCGGGGCCAGTTCCGTTCTGGGAATGAGGCTTGCGCGCGGTAGTTCCTGGCCTCACGGCATCTGGAAACAGAAACCGGATCAAGCCAGATCAGCTCATTCAAACCTGAAAGTGGCGAGCATCTCCAGTACCTGAGGAAGGCCGGCAAGCGACGCAAAGGCGGCGCACATGGAAAAGCGGCATAAGCTAGGCTTAAGACCCCGGCCCAACATTGGGCTGAGCGGCGTCGCGCCCGAGGTCGTTGCGTCCAAGCAACCGTCCAACTCATCAGCCAGCCGGCCCTCGGTAATGCAGGCCCCCGTGCTGGTCCTAAACGCAACCTTCGAACCGATTAACGTCACCGCCGTTCGCCGTGCGCTGGTACTGATGCTGAAGGGCGTGGCCCAAGCTGAGGAAACCAACCACACCGAAGTGCACTCGACGCAAAAGGCCATTCAGGTGCCTTCCGTGATTCGGTTGTTGAGCTACCGTCACATACCGCAGCAGAGCCGTGCGCTTTCGCGCAAGAATATTTTGCTGCGCGACCGGAATACCTGCCAGTTCTGTGCTTGTGCTTTTCCTGCATCGGAACTGACGCTCGACCACGTGATGCCGCGCTCGCGCGGCGGCCGCTCGACTTGGGAGAACCTCGTAGCCTGCTGCTACGCCTGCAACAATCGCAAGGGCGACCGAACTCCCGAAGAAGCAGGAATCAAGCTACAACGCCGTCCACGTCCATTTACGCTGCACACATCACGACAGTTGATGCGGCTCATCGGGCATCGTGATGAAAAGTGGCGTAAGTATTTGTTTTACTAACGCGTTTCGGAATTTTTTGAAATCGCAATTCCATGCAACCTTTTCCCCCAGTTCACGTCTAATTCTATAATTACTTCTAGGACACACCCCGGGAAGTGGTGCTGGTTCAACCCAGGCCGCTTCCCTAATTTTTTTTTCGGAGTGAATTATCCTGAAGTAATTCTATTTACTGTCGGAAAATAATTTGCAGTCCTTTGCGCCAATTCTCGGAAAGGCCCATCCGCGTAACCTCGAATTTGGGACGAGAGATATTTCCGCAAAGTATCCGTCGCGGAATGAAAACGCAGACCCGGGACTACTAGCCACACAAGCGGCGGCCTGGGATCAATCTTGACGCCGGCGAAATAACCATACTGCTGACGGCCCGGCTGGACGCGACCGAATCGCTGCACTTCCAGCACCATGCGATGGTTGCCGCGCTCTTTGGTGCCTCAGGGCAAGAAGGCTGCGGCGCTGCATTGAATCCTTAAAAGGCTATTCCAGTATTAGGCCGGTTGTGCGTATCGATGGATATTGCTGGTTCCAACTTGTGGAAAGATGTTCGAGGGTGACTTGGAAATCACGACGCTGGCCTGCTTGCAATGGTTCGGCTCCTGGCGCGATCAAGATTTCCGGTTCGTGCAGAATTACCTGGTTGAGGTTGTCGCGAAATTCGATCGTCACTTCCAGGGCGCGGATGGTCTGCACGCCATTATTTTCAATGGTGCCGCCGACGTAGGTGAAGTCCTGGTTCAGAAAATTGGTGGCGTGCGCGAGCTGGATGTTTGTGAAGTGGATTCTCTCGGCCCGGGCTTGTTCGGCGGGACCAAATGGCAATTTCACCGCGGTTCGCTTCGAGGTGCGCATGTTGCGGGTTAGCAGCGCAAAGCCGCCGAACAGTATTGCAACGACGATCAGTCCCGCTACAAAGGCTGCCGGGAATCGCCGTCTTTCATCGCTGTAGGAGCTTTCACCGGGTTCCATGGGAGTATTCCGCCAGGCAGTTATTAGCGCCCGAACGCCAGGCGAAGTATCAAGGGCTCAGGCAGGTGTCCTTCACCCATTCGCTTCTGCACCGCTTCGATATCGTACGGCACACGCCAGAATTCCACGCAGCTGTTAGGCAAATCCGCGATTACAAAAGCAGCACGGATATCTCCATCGCGGGGCTGGCCTACCGATCCCGGATTGAGCAGGTACGTTGTGCCGTCCTCGATATTCAAATTGGCAAAAAGATTTCCAGCGGTGGGTTTCAGATGCAGTACGCCTACCTGTTCGTCGCGCAAAGTGAAGCCGCCCTGGAGATGCGTGTGCCCGAAAAACGTAACTGACGCAGGCGCGTCGAGCAGGCTGTCGAGCGCCTGGGCTGGCGCGAATACATATTCGTCTTCGTCCTTGTAGGCGCCGTGAACGATCACAAATCCATCCACGGTAAGCGGACCTGTCGGCAATTTTTCCAGCCACTCGCGATTCTCAGGACGCAACTGCTCCCGCGTCCACATGGCCACAGCGCGCGCAACAGGATTGAAATCATCCGCGCTTGCAAGACCCGAGCCGGCCCTGTCGTGATTCCCTCGAATGGTGATCGCGCCAAGTTCCCGGATACGATCGACGGCCTCATTGGGATCGGGACCGTAGCCCACGATATCGCCGAGACAAACAGCTTTTTCCCAGCGGCTCTTGGCAGCGGCCAGAGCCGCGTCCAGCGCGGTAACATTTGCATGGATGTCGCTTAGGATCAGGTAGCGCATTCAAGCGCCCTATTGGGCGGGATGCGAATTATAGACGAACATGCCACCTGTTGCACGAAATCGCTCGACAAATTTATACCTATTGCCGGGTTCAACTGGCAGGGCAGATCAGCGTATCAGCATGCAATCGCCGTAACTGTAAAACCGGTAATTCGCCTGCACAGCATGCTGATAGGCGCGCAGCACACTCTCGCGACCCGCCAGCGTCGCAATCAGAGCCAATAAACTCGATTTGGGCAAGTGAAAATTTGTAAGCAGTTGATCCACGACGCGAATGGGCTTGCCGGGATACAGAAAAATTTGCGCTTCGTCCCGGCCGAAATTCATAGCGGCGCCGTGGCGCGCTGCTTTTTCCGCGGCGTCTTCAAGCGCCCTCACCACGGTGGTGCCGATCGCGAGGATTGGGCGATTTTCCCGCTTGGCGCGGTCGATCGCCTCAACTGTTTGGGGCGGAATTTCATACGTTTCCGGCGTGAATCTCGTGATCTTCGAGGCGCTCGGTGCGAACGGGTTCGAATGTGCCCAATCCAACGTCCAAAGTCACTTCCGCGATTTCTACGCCGCGATCTCGCACGCTCTTCAGGATCTCGGTAGTGAAATGCAGTCCGGCGGTCGGCGCTGCCACAGCGGTTCCCTGCTTGGCATAAACTGTTTGATATCGTTCGCGGTCTTGCGGATCGTCTGGGCGCTTGATATACGGTGGCAAAGGGATGTGTCCTAGATGAGAGAGTGCTTTATCGAAACCATTCGTCGAATGGAAACGCAGAACGCGCGATCCATACTGGCCGCGGGATTCCACGACCGCGTGGAGCGAGCCCTCGCCGAAAACAATTCGTCCGCCGACCGGAATTTTTCTCCCGGGACGTACCAGCGTTTCCCACCTATCGGCGCCCAATTGCCGCACGAGCAGAACTTCGATCCGAGCCTGCAGATGTTTCGCGCGCTCCGGGTTTTGCCCTCCCGGCGCTTCCGCGGGGATTCCCGTCCGCATGCCAAACAAACGCGCCGGCAGAACTCGCGCATTGTTGACAATCATCAGCTCGTTGCCACGCAAGATTTCCGGCAGTTCGCGGAATTGCCGGTCTTCCCACGCACCTGACGCGCGGTCGAGCAATAGCAGCCGCGAAGCATCGCGCTGCTCCAGCGGACGCTGTGCAATCCGTTCCGGTGGCAGCTCAAAATCGATTTCACTCAGCTTCATTTGTATGCAACCTGTCTTAGCTTCCGTGAACGCTAAAGTCCTGGTGCATGGATCTTATAACCTGAATCTAAATACCCGCCGGTCGCAAACAGAAAAACAATTGTCGTTGCGTCTGCCCTGAGTGATGTGGCGAAGGGAAGGGCCATAGCTCCGAGGAATCTGCTTCGGTCGTTAATTCAGGACCAGCCCGGCCGCCCTCGGCCGTCGGCAAATCAGAACCTGCCTGTAACTGAAATGCTGGCACGGCCTTGTGCGACTATGTTAAGAGAAGATGCGAATTCAGGCGCCACGCGTTTGCAAACAGCGGATGGTCGCGCACATCACCGATCCATTGTAGCGGATCAGTCTTTCGAACCTTTCACCGGGCGGGAATCGTGGCGGAACCCATCGTAGTCGTCAGTTCGCGAGGATTGGAGCGGCTTCGTCTCGGCCATCCATGGATCTACAAAAGCGATATCCGCTCGGCACAAGCGGACGCCGGCGCTGTGGTCCGCGTGAATGATGAGCGCGGGCGTTTTCATGGCCGCGGGTTTTACAGCGACAAATCTCAGATCGCCATCCGCCTGTTGACGCAAGAAGATGTTCCGGTAGAACGCTCATTTTTTGCCGAGCGTCTGCGGCAAGCCGCCGCGTATCGCCAAACCGTGGTTGAAAACAGCGAAAGCTATCGCCTGGTCTACGGAGAGTCGGATGGATTGCCGTCGATCGTGATCGACCGTTATGGCGATTATTTGGTTTTGCAGACGCTCAGCCAGGGTTCGGAGCGCCAAAAGCAGTTGATTGTCAAATTGCTCGTGGAACTTTTCTCGCCCAAGGGAATTTTAGAGCGCAACGATCCCAAAGTTCGCTTGCTCGAAGGCCTGGAGCGTAGGGCTGGTGTACTGCATGGCGAAGTTCCCCGAGAGGTCGCGGTGAAAGAGAACGGAATCACTTTCGTATACGATCTCACGCACGGGCAGAAAACAGGCGCTTTTCTCGACCAACGCGAAAATCACTGGACGGCGCGGCGTTTCGCGTCTGGCGAGGTCCTGGATTGCTTCAGCTACCACGGAGGATTCGCGCTGACTGTCGCCGGAAACTGCACCCATGTGGAAGGAGTTGACATGAGTGCGGCCGCGATCGAAACGGCGCGACGCAATCAGCAACTGAATTCGATCGCGAACGTCTCGTTTCGCGGGGCGAATACTTTCGACTTGCTCAAGGAATATGATCAGGTGGGGCGCCGCTTTCAAATGGTCATTCTTGACCCGCCAGCGTTCGCCAAGAACCGCGATAGCCTGCCTGCGGCGCAACGCGGTTATAAGGAAATTAACCTGCGTGCGCTGAGAATCCTCGAACGCGGAGGGTATCTAGTGAGCTGCTCCTGCTCGTACCACCTCAGTGAACCGCTGTTTCTGCAACTGATTGCAGAAGCCGCCAATGACTCCCGCCGAACCGTCGCCATCGTGGAGCGCCGAACCCAGGCTTTGGACCATCCCATTTTGCTAACAATGCCGGAAACTCACTACCTTAAGTGTATTATTGCCAGAGTGTTACAATAGTTTTGGTGATTAGTTGGAGCCCGCCGAGCGATTCAATAAACACTTGACAATAACACACGCATATTTTATTATGCTGTTGCGCTAACTGGCGCAACACACCATAGGAGACGGAAACAATGAACACTATTACTCGCTGGGATCCTTTCCGGAATATCTCGACTCTTCAGGAGCAGATGAACCGGTTGTTTGAATCCAGCATGCCCAATCGCGGTGATAACTCTGCGCTGACAACCTGGGCTCCGGCTGTCGACATCTACGAGACCGAGAACGAACTGGTGCTCAAGGCCGATTTGCCGGACATCAATCAAAAGGACCTGGACATTCGGGTTGAGAACAACATGCTCACCATCCGCGGCGAGCGGAAATTCGAGAACCAGGTGAAAGAAGATAACTATCTGCGGATCGAACGCACCTACGGCTCATTCAGCAGGAGCTTCGGATTGCCGAACAGCGTCAATACGGAAGCGATCAAGGCTGACTACAAGAACGGCGTATTGACCGTCGAACTGCCGAAGCGTGCTGAGTCAAAGCCGAAGCAGGTAAAGATCAACGTCACAAACGGCAACCGCGACTAAGGGTCAAGCGGAACGAGTTCGTAACACGTGGGGGCTGGGTAGCGGGTTCCGCCAGCCCCTTTGTGTCTACACTTGAAAGTGAGAAAATCGCATCATGGTACGCTTAGATAAATTAACAGTAAAAGCCCAAGAAGCTTTGCAGGCTGCGCAGGAAATGGGCGCGCGCTCGGGGCAGCAGCAGATTGAGCCGGCGCATTTGCTATGGGCGCTCGTCGCTCAAGGCGACGGTGTTGTACCCCCGCTGCTCGAGAAGCTCGGAGTGTCTCCGACGCGTTTGGCCGCCGACCTCGACAGGCAGATCGAGCGCTTACCGAAGGTTTCCGGCGCAGCGCAACAATATCTGAGCCCCGCAACCAATCAGGTCCTTGAGCGCGCCTTCGACGAAGCGCAGCGCCTGAAGGACGAATACGTTTCCACCGAACATATTCTGCTGGGCATCTCTACTGCGGATAAGGATCCGGCTGGACAGCTGATGGTCCGCCAGGGTGCCAGCCACGACGCCATTCTTCAGGCGATGACCACCATTCGCGGCAGCCATCGCGTGACTTCGCAGAATCCTGAAGGCACTTACCGCGCCTTAGATCAATATGCGCGCGACCTTACTGAGCAGGCACGCCGCGGAAAACTCGATCCCGTAATCGGCCGCGACGAAGAAATCCGGCGTGTGATGCAGATTCTTGCGCGGCGCACGAAGAATAATCCTGTGCTGATTGGCGAGCCCGGAGTTGGCAAGACCGCGATTGTGGAAGGGCTCGCGGGCCGCATTGTCGCGGGCGACGTCCCTGAGGTGTTGAAGACCAAACGCATTGTGGCCCTCGATCTGGCGGCTCTGGTTGCAGGCGCGAAATATCGCGGCGAATTCGAAGACCGCCTGAAAGCGCTGCTGAAAGAAGTCACCGAATCCGAAGGCCAGATAATTCTGTTCATCGACGAGCTGCATACTTTGGTCGGCGCGGGTGCCGCGGAAGGCTCGATGGATGCTTCGAACATGCTCAAGCCCGCTCTTGCGCGCGGTGAATTGCGTGCTATTGGCGCCACTACCCTCAATGAATATCGCAAATACATTGAAAAAGACCCCGCGCTTGAGCGGCGCTTCCAGCCGGTTTACGTTGGCGAGCCCTCCGTCGAGGACACCATTGCGATCTTGCGGGGCTTGAAAGACCGCTACGAAGTCCATCACGGCGTGCGGATCAAAGACTCCGCCATTGTCGCGGCGGCGATTCTTTCCCAGCGCTACATTACCGACCGCTTTCTGCCGGATAAAGCCATCGACTTGATCGATGAAGCCGCCGCGGGTCTGCGCATGGAGATCGATTCCCTTCCGACGGAAATTGACGAAATCGAGCGGCGCATTATGCAACTTGAAATCGAGCGCCAGGCTCTGCGTAAAGAATCGGACGCGCATTCTAAAGACCGCGTAAAACAGATCGAAAAAGAGCTCAGCACTCTACGCGAGCAATCCAACACGCTGAAAGCGCGTTGGCAAACTGAGAAAGATGCCATTGCGCGCATTCGCAAGCAAAAGGAAGAAATCGAGCGCCTCAAAGCAGAAGAACAGCGCTACGAGCGCGCCGGCGACCTTTCACGCGTCGCGGAAATACGCTATGGGAAGCTTGCCGCCGGCGAAAAGGAATTGAAGGCCGCGCAGGACAAGCTCGCTGAACTGCAAAAAGATCATCCCATGCTGAAAGAAGAAGTCGGCGAGGAAGAAATCGCTAAAATCGTCAGCAAATGGACAGGCATTCCCGCCGGGCGCTTGCTCGAGGGTGAAGTGCAGAAACTGGTGCACATGGAAGAGCGCTTGCGCGCACGCGTCGTAGGCCAGGATGTGGCGCTGCAAGCCGTCGCCAATGCCATTCGCCGAAGCCGTTCGGGCTTGAGCGATCCGAATCGTCCGATTGGCTCGTTTCTATTCATGGGACCAACGGGTGTCGGCAAGACGGAACTCGCGCGCGCGGTTGCAGAGTTCTTGTTTGACGACCAGCGTGCCATTATTCGGCTGGATATGTCCGAATACATGGAAAAACATTCCGTGGCGCGCATGATTGGCGCGCCTCCGGGCTATGTCGGCTACGAAGAAGGCGGCCAGCTGACCGAACAGGTCCGTCGCCGTCCCTATTCCGTGGTTTTATTGGACGAAATCGAGAAGGCCCACCCGGATGTGTTCAACGTGCTGCTACAGATTCTGGATGAAGGCCGTCTCACAGATGGAAAGGGCCGCACTGTGGATTTTCGCAACACGGTGATCATCATGACTTCGAACCTAGGCTCAGCAGCCATTTTCGATTTGATTGAAAAAGATCCGAAAAGAGCGCGAGAAGACGCCATGGCCGCCTTGCGCGAAGTATTCCGGCCGGAATTCCTCAACCGTGTTGATGATATCGTGCTGTTCAGTCCGTTGGGCAAGGATCAGATCGAACACATCATCGACTTGCAGTTGCACCATCTGGTAAAGCGCCTCGGCGAACGTCAGATCACGCTACATCTAACTCCAGCGGCGAAAGCGTTGCTCTTCCGCGAGGGTTACGATCCGGCATATGGAGCGCGCCCGATGAAACGCGCCATCCAGCGCCTGATCCAGGATCCCTTGGCGTTGAAACTGCTCGATGGCGAAGTCCATCCCGGCAATACGCTGCGCGTCGAGGTCGATGCCAAAACCGACGAAATGAAGTTTACGCCTGAAACAAAGAAGGCAGGCGCCGCGTAATAATTTAAGTGGGAGTATTGGGCGGCAAGGCTCAAAGAAAATGAAAACCCTTAAGACCGCGTTTTTACTAACAGCGTTAACGCTGCTGCTGTTATTCGTTGGCGAAGCCCTTGGCGGACAACGTGGGCTGACGCTCGCGCTATTCTTCGCCGTCATCATGAACGGCGGCGCGTATTTCTTCTCGGATAAAATAGCGCTGGCATCGAGCGGCGCTGTGCCAATTAGCCGGGAAGAAGCTCCGCGCCTCTATACGGTAATGGAGCGTCTCGCGGCGAAAGCGCGCCTGCCGATGCCTAAGCTGTATTTGATTCCACAGCCGGCGCCCAACGCGTTTGCTACCGGCCGCAATCCCAGCCACGCATCCGTTGCGGTGACCCAGGGCCTGCTCGAGCTGATGAGCGACGATGAACTTGAAGGCGTGATCGCCCACGAGCTTTCGCACGTCCGCAATTACGACATTCTGACATCGTCAATCGCGGCCACCATCGCCGGCGCGATTACCTGGGTCGCCCGCATGGGATTCTGGTTCGGGGGCGGCAGCGACGATCGCAATCGAGGCAGCGGAATCGTCGGACTGTTGATGCTGTTTCTCGCGCCACTCGCAGCTTTACTGCTGCAACTTGGAATTTCGCGCCAACGCGAATATCAGGCTGATGCCTCCGGCGCGCAGATGGTCGGCTATCCCAACGGCTTAATCAGCGCCCTCGAAAAATTGGGGGCATACAACAAGCGAATTCCGATGGACGTTCCGCCCACCACCTCCGCACTCATGATTGTTCAGCCGCTCAGCGCCCGCGAGATGTTTTCCAATCTTTTCAGCACCCATCCTCCGCTCTCGGACCGCATCGCAGCACTGCGGGCGATGACCATAACGCGATAGCGAGGCCCGCACCAAGTTGATGTCAAACCGTCCACGTGGGCAAGCTGTTCACACCAGTACCTATGCGCCTAAATTCCAGAACGTGGTGCATGGTTACTTCCACTACGCAGAATTGTTAAAGGCGCGTAAAAATTGCAGAGCGCAATACCATATTTGTCCCAATGCATTTTCCGGGCCTGCCCCTCAACTCCCCCATTTTCTTGAGATTACACCTCGGTAAGAGCGCCCTCAAGTTTGGTTCTCTGCGTGCCTTTCTCACCCTTCGCAAGGGATTCTCGGAGGAGAAAGAAAATGAGTGAAGAACGGCATGACGTAGTGATCGCGGACGAAGCCACCGCACCCCGATGGGTCGGGATCGTCGTGGTTGCTCTGGCGGTTGTCTCGCTGGTGGCTCTGGGCGCCGGTTGGACCGCCTCAACGCGCTCCAAGCAGTTAGAGCAGTCTCTGGCCGAACAAACGCAGCAAGCCAAGCAGAATAATGACGTGATCAGCCAGCGTTTGGCAAAGGCCGAGGACACGAATGCACAGCTTGAGGGCGAGCTCAGCGTCGTGACCGATAAGATGAAGCTCACTGAAGGTGAGCTATCGAGGGCCCGCGCGCAAGCCAAAAAGATTAAGGAAGATGACGCCAAGGAATTGTCCGAGATGCAGAATCAGACCAACGCCCAGCTGGCGACCAAGGCCAACATGGACGACGTCAACAAACTCGGCAACGACGTCAATGGTGTGAAGACCGACCTCGACACCGAGAAGAACAATCTGCAGATGGCCCGCGGTGAATTCGGCACCTTGATCGCCCGCAACCATGACGAAGTGGAAGAACTGCGCCGTCTCGGTGAGCGCGATTATTACGAATTCACCATCGACAAGAGGAATTCACGCGAGAAAGTCGGCAACTTGATGGTCGAACTTCACGGAACCAACACCAAGAAGAGCCAGTTCGGCGTCACTATCTTTGTTGACGACCAGCGCCACGATAAGAAGAACCTGACGGCCAATGAGCCGTTGTACTTCTTCCAAAGCGGCGCACGTGCTCCTCTGGAGTTCGTCGTAAACCAGGTGGGCAAGGACAAAATCAGTGGGTACCTGAGCGTGCCAAAGGCCAATGCAGCACACGCACAGGCGGCATCCGGCGGTAATTAAGGTCCTGCAACAAACGCGAAGTAGCAGGTGAGGGGCGTTCACTGAACGCCCCTTTTTTTTGCGATGGAAACTGTTAGGTAAGGTGCAACTGTGCCAATCACTGCCGCCGGCTCAATGCAAACCGTCGATGCGGCCTACAAGGGCGCCGAGCAATTGAAAGTAGCAAGATAAACTTCCTCTTCCGCAGCCACGCACGGACGCTGAAGGAAAAGTAGTGGCGTCATTGTTGAGCCCGGCGAAGAGCCTCTGTTGGCTTTAGGGCGGCGCGCGCTGTGGCGCTTTTCTCTTGCGCAGCTCTCCTCTTACTCGGCCTTCCTCAACGCCCGGTTCTTCCGGCTCAAAAACTTCTTAGCCAGCGCAGGCAATTTATCGTGAGGCAGCTTCCCTTGCTCATAGAGCTTCACTTTCGCCTTGGCCGTCTTGCGGCGGCGCCTCTGCCTCTTCTGGGCCACGTACCTCTTGTCGTAGGACATCCCATCCTCCATTTTTTAGCTGCGCCCTGATTGTAGCGGACTAGGAAATGGATGCAAGGCTCGCGCTGGTTTTACGGCGCAGTTCGAGTAGCATAGTTTTGCTATGTCGGCCACCGTGATTTACGCCAGCCGCATTCTGACGCCGCAGGAAGAGTTCACCGATTGCGTTATCGTGGTCGAATCCGGGGTGATCACCGGCATCGGCCATCGCGACGAAGTCCACATTCCGCCGGGCGCGAAGGATTACGTTGCCTCAGGCATGACCGTGATTCCTGGCTTCGTGGACGTGCATATCCACGGCGCAGGGGGTCATGATGCGATGGAGGCGAGCGAAGCGGCGCTTGACAAAATTACCAGCACGGTCTCACGCTTCGGCACCACCTCCATCGTCGCCACCACGGTCACTGCTCCCATTGAAGATACTTGTCGCAGCCTAGCGGGCATTGCCCAATATATTCGTGATCACGAAAAAAGTTCGGCAAATGCCACGGAGAACACCCGCTTCGGCGCCGAAATTCTCGGCATCCATCTGGAAGGCCCATTCATCAATCCCAGGCGCCGCGGCGTTCATCCCGTTGGATCGATCGTCCAGCCCTCAGTTGAAATCTTCGAAAAATTTCGAGCTGCAGCTGGCGGTTATCTGCGCATTGTAACCATCGCGCCGGAACTCCCCGGCGCGCTCGCCTTGATTGCGGCAGCGGTAGCCGATGGCGTAGTAGTCGGCATCGGGCACACCGATGCGGATTATGCCCAGGCGCGCGCAGCCATTCGCGCTGGGGCACGCCACGCAGTCCACGTCTACAACGCCATGCGCCCCTTCACTCATCGCGATCCTGGAATCATCAGCGCAGTGTTGACTGACACAGATGTAACGGCGGAAATCATCGCCGATGGCATTCACGTTGCCGGACCCGCCATTCAAATTTTGCTAGGCACGAAAGGTTTTGACACGGTTTTGCTAGTGAGCGACGGCACCGCCGCAACCGGAATGCGCGACGGAAGCTACCGTCTGGGAAATTTTGAAGTGACAGTGAAGGACGGAGTCTGCCGAAACTCAGAAGGAAAACTCGCGGGCAGCACGCTCACCATCGATCGCGCCCTGCGCTTTGTTGTCGAAATCGGAGTTCCTCTAACGGATGCAGTGCGCATGGCGACGATCCTCCCAGCGCGCCGTCTGGGCGTAGCCGGAAAAAAAGGGATCTTGGCTGTAGGGGCCGATGCGGACCTCGTCGTGTTGACGCCCGATCTTCAAGTAGCAGGAGTGATGACTCGCGGTGTCGGACTCATTTAATACCGCGAGGGTTCGGCCGCAGCCAGTCTGGTTGTGAATTACTTACGATTCAGCGGGATTTTCAGTTCGTCGGCGAGTTTGTGGGGATCGAACGGGCTTAACGAAAAAAAGCGCCCTTCGATGCCGATCGTCGGCACTTTGCGCTTGCCGTTATTCACCTGCAGTACGATGGCTTCGGCCGCTGCGTCGTCGTCAATATTGACCTCGCGGAAGGGGATGCCGCGCTCGCGCAGAAAGCATTTTGCCCGGCGGCAATCACAGCACCAGGTGTTCGAATAAACGGTTATTTCGGTCATTTCCGCGGTATCTGAATTCTTTTCTACCACACCAATTTGATGCAACGAATAGTGTGCGGATTCAAGTGTGCGCAAGCTGAAATAACTTGAAAAGCACTATGCGGCGTGCTGCATCTCGCGGGAGCCGCCGGTAAGAGAACCGCCGGAGCCACTTTTGGTGGCGGCCTGCAAACGAGTCTCAGCGCGCCGTATGGCGGCGTTCGCCTGCTCCCAATCGGCTTCGGTGGAACCCGCCTTCGGGGTATCGGACTTAGCCCGCTCCAGCGCGGCGTGCGCGCGAGCGACGTCAATTTCCTCGGCGCGTTCGGCCATTTCCGCCAGCACGATCACGCGGTCTGGCAGTACTTCGCAGTAGCCGTACATTACGGTGAGTAAGCGCGTTTCGCCGCCTTTGTGATACGTCAGAATGCCCACGCCTAACTCGGTAATCAACGGCGCGTGCCCCGGCAGAACACCGAGGTAGCCGTCTCTTGCCGGCATCTCGAGCGAGTCGACGTCTTCGCTCAAGACGTGGCGCTCGGGCGTCACCACTTGCAACTCGATTTTTCCAGTTGTCGCCATCGATTTCGTTTCGACTTTATGTGCGCTACCAGTTAGGCTGCAGCTCCAGCCGCCATCTTCTCCGCCTTTTCGCGCACTTCTTCGATCGTGCCGACCATGTAGAAAGCCTGCTCGGGCAAATCGTCGTGCTTGCCTTCGACGATTTCCTTGAAGCCGCGCACGGTGTCTTCGATCTTCACGTACTTGCCTTCCAGGCCGGTGAACTGCTCGGCCACGAACATCGGCTGCGAGAGGAATTTTTCGATTTTGCGCGCGCGCGTCACGGTTTGCTTGTCCTCGTCGGAAAGTTCTTCGATTCCCAGAATCGCGATGATGTCCTGCAATTCCTTGTAGCGTTGCAGAACGGACTTCACGGAGCGCGCCACGTTGTAGTGTTCCTGCCCAACGATGCGCGGATCCAGAATGCGCGAGAAGCTGGCCAGCGGATCGACGGCGGGATAAATTCCGCGTTCGACGATCTGCCGGCTCAGAGTTGGTAGTCGCGTCCAGGTGCGCGAACGTCGCGGCTGGCGCTGGGTCGGTGTAGTCGTCCGCCGGCACGTAAATCGCCTGCACCGAAGTGATCGAGCCATTTTTGGTGGACGTGATGCGCTCCTGCAGTTCGCCGATTTCGGTGTTCAGGTTCGGCTGATAGCCGACGGCGGAGGGCATGCGTCCCAGCAGCGCAGACACTTCCGAGCCGGCTTGCACGAACCGGAAAATGTTGTCAATGAAGAGCAGCACGTCCAGTTTTTCTTCGTCGCGGAAATATTCGGCGACGGTCAGGCCGGTCAGGCCGACGCGCAGGCGCGCGCCGGGCGGTTCGGTCATCTGCCCATAGATCAAAGCGCAGCGCGATTTTTCGGAATTTCCCGGCACCACTACGCCCGATTCCTGCATTTCCAGCCACAGGTCGTTGCCTTCGCGGGTGCGTTCACCGACGCCCGCAAAAACCGAAACGCCGCCGTGTTTCATCGCGACGTTGTGAATCAATTCCTGAATCAGCACGGTCTTGCCGACGCCCGCGCCGCCGAACAGTCCGATTTTGCCGCCCTTCAGGTAAGGCTCGGTCAGGTCCACAACTTTGATGCCCGTCTCGAACATTTCGAGAGTGGTGGATTGATCGTCGAGCGCCGGAGCCGGACGGTGAATCGGGTAGCGCTTTTCGTATTTGACCGGGCCGAGCTTGTCCACCGGCTCGCCGAGCACGTTGAGCACGCGTCCCAGCACGCCGCGGCCCACCGGCACGGTAATGGGCTCGCCAAGGTCCAGCGCTTTCATGCCGCGCACCAGTCCTTCGGTCGGCTTCATCGCCACGCAGCGCACGCGGCCTTCGCCCAGGTGCTGCGCCACTTCGGCGATGATGTCGAGCGGCTCGGGATTGTTGTAACCCTTCGCTGGTGATGCGCACCGCGTTGTGAATGAAGGGAAGGTGTCCTTCTTCAAATTGGACGTCCACCACCGGGCCGATCACTTCGACGACGTGACCGGTCTTTTGTTCTCTGGTAGCCATAATGTTCTCCAATCCGGGTCTCGTAACCGCGAATCGTAATTCGCCTATCGAGTCGATCAGGAGCGCCGACGCTGCGCCGCTTACAATTTCGATCATTTCCTTCGTAATCGCCGCCTGGCGAATGTTGTTCATCTGCAGCGTCAGCTTGTCGATCAGCTCGGACGCATTGCGCGTTGCGGCATCCATCGCCGTCATGCGCGCGGCGTGCTCGGCGGCGGCGGATTCCAGCAGGATGCGGAAAATTTCGGCTTCCAGGTAGCGCGGGACCAGGCCGTTGAAAATTTCTTCGACGGGCTGTTCGTAGATGTAATCCACCACGCAGACCTTTGCCGTCGCGGGCCGGGCTCGGTGGGCAACGAGCCGCCGGGTCCGGCGTGCTTTCGCGATCACTTCCTTTTCGCTTTCCGCGCGATTCCTTCACCACTTCCGGATCAACGGGCAGCAATTTTTCGGCGCGCAGATTCTGCACCATCACGTTCTTGAATTCGTTGTAGATCGCGTACACCGCGTCCACTTCGCCGCTGATGTATAGTTCGGCAACGCGCGCGGCAATTTCCTTGGCCTTGGAAAATTCCACGTGCGCGGAGACGTCCGTCCATTCGCCGACGAAGCTGAATAGCCGCGCTTGCGCAGCGTGTCGCGGCCTTTTTTGCCGACGACGATCAATTCGAGCTTCTGCGCGTGATGTTCGCGGATGAAATCCATGGCGTGGCGCAGCACATTGGAATTAAACGCGCCGGCAGAGGCTGCGGTCGCCGGTCAAGCACCATCACCAGGATTTTTTCTTCCGGCCGCCGCTGCAACAGCGGATGCGCCGGAGATTCCATGCGCGCCGCCGCGGAGCGCAGCACGCGCAGAATTTCCTTGGCGTAGGGCCGCGCCGCAAAGACGCCTTCCTGCGCGCGGCGCAGTTTCGCCGCGGCGACGAATTTCATGGCGCGCGTGATCTGCTTGGTGCTCTTCACCGAGCGAATGCGGCGCCGATAGTCGAGAAGTGTGGGCATGAGACGGGATTACTTTGCGGGCGCGTTCACCTTCTCGGGAGTTTGCTGCGGCTGGTTTGACGGACACTGGCGCACCAGATGCTTGTGCTTATCCGTGTCCTGATTCCCATCTTTCGGCTTGTCCTGCGCAGCAGCTTTTTCTGCGTTGACACTTGCCTGATCTTCTTGCTGGTCTCTTCCTTGGCCTCGTCTTTCGCGGCTTTGGTTGCGCCTGGAACTGCTCTTTGAATTCGTCCAGCGCTTTCTTCGCTTCGGCCCGGATGGCATCGTCGAACGCTTTCTTCTCGCGCAGCGATTTCAGCAGGCCGTTGTAATTCGTCTCGATGAATGGATACAGCTCCTGTTTCGAAGCGGCGGCACTCGTAGACCGGCAGATCGTCGAGATACTTGTTGGAGGCAGCAAAAATAATCAGCACCTGATTTTCGACGGGCAGCGGCTGGTACTGATCCTGCTTCAAAATTTCCATCAAGCGCTGGCCGCGCGCGAGTTGCGCCTGCGTAGCCTTGTCGAGTTGCTCGGTGCCGAATTGCGCGAAGGCCGCCAGGTCGCGATATTGCGCGAGGTCCAGGCGCAAAGTGCCGGACACCTGGCGCATGGCCTTGATTTGCGCGTTGCCGCCGACGCGGCTGACGGAAATGCCCGCGTTCACCGCGGGGCGAATGCCGCTATTGAAAAGGTCGGCTTCCAGGAATATCTGGCCGTCGGTGATCGAAATCACGTTCGTCGGAATGTACGCGGAAATGTCGCCGGCCTGCGTTTCGATTACGGGCAACGCGGTCAGCGAACCGGCGCCGAGTTCGTCATTCAATTTCGCGGCGCGTTCGAGCAATCGCGAATGCAGAAAGAAAACGTCTCCCGGATAGGCTTCGCGCCCGGGAGGGCGCCGCAGCAGCAGCGAAATCTCGCGGTAGGACTGCGCGTGCTTGGAAAGGTCATCGTAAAAACAAATCGCGTGCCGCTTGGTGTCGCGGAAATATTCGCCGATCGCGCACGCCGTAAATGGCGCGATGTATTGCATGGAAGCGGATTCAGAAGCGGTGGCCGCGACGACGATGGTGTGCTCCATCGCGCCGAAATCGGTCAGCGTCTTGATGACCTGCGCCACAGTCGACCGTTTCTGCCCGATGGCGCAGTAAATGCAAATCAAATCGCCGCCGCGCTGGTTCAAAATCGTGTCGATAATGATCGCGGTCTTACCGGTCTGGCGGTCGCCGATGATCAGTTCGCGCTGCCCGCGGCCAATGGGAATCATCGCGTCAATGGACTTGATGCCGGTCTGAATCGGCTCGCGCACCGGCTGGCGGTCAACAACGCCCGGCGCCAGACGCTCGAGCGGGTTGCGCTGTTTCGATTGAATCGGGCCTTTGTCGTCAATGGGATTGCCCAGCGCATCCACGACGCGCCCGATCATCGCATCGCCCACCGGCACGGACATGATCTTGCCCGTTCGCTTGACGATGTCGCCTTCTTTGATTTCGGTGTAATCGCCGAGCAGCACCGCGCCGACCTGGTCTTCTTCCAGGTTCAAGGCGATTCCAAACACATCGTGCGGGAACTCGATCATTTCCCCGGCCATGCAATTGTCCAGGCCGTGGATACGCGCGATGCCGTCGCCCACCGAAATGACGGAGCCGACTTCCTCGACCGCCAGCGTCTGCTGGTAGTTTTCGATCTGCTCGCGCAGTATTTTGGTAATTTCGTCCGCTTTGATATTGGCCATTCACCAGCTCCAGTATTTCGAGCACTGATTCATGCAGCGATTGGTGCAGCGCTTTTATTCACACCCCAGACGCTATTCCGTCTCCAGCCGCTCGCGCAATCGATTCAAACGTTCGCGCACCGACCCGTCATACACCGTCGATCCCGCGCGCACCACCACACCGCCCAGCAAAGCTTCGTCTTCACCAAAGGTAGCCTCGATCTTCATCCCCGGCCTGCCGTTCTTGAACACTTCCATCAACTGCGTTCTGTCCCTGTCGGGCAATTTCCGCGCTGAGGTTACTACCATCTCCAGAATATTCTGCCGCCGGTTCAATTCTTCATAAAATACCGGCAGGATATCGCGAAGCAGGTGCGTGCGCCGATTCCGTACGATCAGCATAATGAAATTGCGCACAGCGTCATTCAACTTCATCTTCTGCGCAATTTCGGCGATGATTCTATCCTTCAGCTTCTGGTCCAAGGCTGGAGTTTCCAACGCGTTTCGCAAATCCGCGGAAGCGAAGAAAGTGTCGACGAATGCCGCCAGATCTTTGCGCACTGCACTGGCGCTCCTGTGCTCGAGCGCGACGTCCGCCAGAGCAGCTGCGTACCGTTCCGCTACCGCGCTCAATTGAGGCTCCCGCGAAGCTCCACCACAAACTCCTTGAACAGCGCTTCTTCCGCCTGCGGCGTAATTCCCTCGCGCACCAGTGTTTCGGCGCGATCGAGGGCTAAACGCGCTCCAAGCAGCTTCAATTCCATCCTGGCGTAGCGCTCCGCGGCCGCGATCTCTTCGCGCGCCGCCCGCTCGATCTTTTGAGCCTCCTCATGAGCGAGATCGCGCAAACGCTGCGCTTCCGCATCGGCATCGAGTTTGGCGGCGGCGCGTATGCGCATCACTTCATCGTCGAGCCCGGCCAGTTTCGCTTGCATTTCGCGCCTCTGTCGTTCGGCGGCTTCGCCAGCACGGGCGCCTTCCGCAATCTTCTGCGAAATTTCGTCAGCGTGCTGGCGGAAATAAGGCGCGCCGTACTTTGCGATGGCCCAGGCGATCGCACCGAAAACGAGCACGAAATTCAGCCACCGAAAAACCCAGCCAACGGCGGAATCCGCGGGTGTCGATTCACCTTCCTGCGCCAGCACAGGAGCTGCAGCGAGCAGAATAAAGGCGCCCACACATCCCAGAGCGCGCCACAATCCTCGCGAACCTTGCGGCATCAGCGCGCCCCTCCTTGCGGCGGAGAAGGAATTTCCAGAATGCTGCGAACGATTTCGCCGGCCAGCTGCGGCGTTTGACCTTCCACTTCCGTCCGCGCGGCCGCCACCTCAGCTTCGATTTTCTTCTTCGCTTCCACCACTTCTTTTTGCGCCAGCGAACGCATGGCCTTCAAATTCTTTGCATTTTCTTCCAGGATGGCTTGGCGCTCTGCTTCCTGCTCGGCGTAAACCTGCAGCCGCGCTTTACGCAGCGTCTCATGGTAACGTTCCAGATCCTGCCGCGCTTCCGCCTCGACGGCCGTTGCTTCGCGCCGCGCTCCCTCGATTTTCTCCTCGCGCTCGGCCATAGCTTCCTGAATGGGCGTGAAAAAAGCCCAGCGCATGAACAAATAGAATAGGAAAACGATGATGACCGTGGGCACAGCTTGAAGAAACAGGTCCGCGAGCTGGTGGAGGATATCCATGGTTAGGAAAGGTACCGGATGCGTTTGCCCCGTTGGTTTCGTTTAGCTTAGGTCCAGGCCAGCCCCTCGCATCGCCTGAACACACTTCTAGGGTCGAACAAAGACGCCGATTATCGCATCGCCCATCCGGCCCGTCAACGTTTCGTATCGCGCCTGTCAACCCAAAATAGAAATGTCCCCCTTCTTACCAAGATAGAAATGTCCCTTTTTTGGGTTTTATTTTTCCTGTGTGGTTGTTCGCTGTTCGTTGAGCTTGCCCGAAGCGAAGCCCTGCGGAGCCCGTAGGGCGGAGCGCTTAGGGCGCAGCGTAGGGCAAGCTCAACGGCCGGAGGGCCGCTCGCTAGCGCATTTTCTGATGACGACGCTTTCCCGGGGAAAAATCTTGCGTCAAGAACGTCCAGGAGCGACGATTCCCAACTCGGTCTACCCATAGCATCCCCTTTTTCGCACTTCACTGTGCGTCATGGCTGCTCACTGCTTCGCGCGCCGCTTTCTGCTCCGCCGCTCGACGAGCAGCCTTTCGCCATGGGTGGTCCGCCGCTGGTACCCGCTTCCGCTTCGTTGACATCCTCAGCTTCTTGACCACTTGGCTTGCGGGTTTGACGGCGAGCACACACGGTTTCGCTGGCGCCGGAATCTCCCTCCACTCCAACTCGCGTCCCCGATATTCGATCGTGATCTTCCCGTGTCGCCCCTCGCACACCAATACCTGGCTATGCGCTGGTGCGTAATTCCGGCTCTGCCGCTGCAGTTGGAAAAACCGGTTGTCATACCGCACGACCCAATCGTTGTAGATCGTGCGCGGGCTTTCCAATCGGAAAATCCTGTCCAATTCGGCCACACGCGGCGCTCGCCGGTGATAGTCCTCCGGCCGGGCTGGCGGCCGGGCAAACCTCCGATTGTGTTCCGGCAAATACTCATTCTCCAGGAACACGTTCACTTGCTGATGACTGCTGATTTCCTTTCGCCGCAGTTTCTTCACCAGCCGATCTTGATGGGTCCCATGGATCCTTTCGATTCGGCCCTTCGCTTGGGGCGAATTCGCAGCAATAATCTCGATCCCTAACTTCGCGCACATGCGTCCAAATTGCGTGATCGGCTCTTCTCCGTGCAGCTGTTCCTTCACTGTCGCTGGCCGCTTGTACAGATTTTTCCAGTCCACATACAACGCCAGCGGCACCCCATAGCGCTCGATCCACTCGCGCAACGTATCCGCCACGGCCCAGATTGTTTCTTCCTCACCCATGCGCGCCAACGTTTTGTTCGTGGCGTCATCGGCCATGTCGATCAAGCAACCCTCTGGTCCGCGTCCCTCCAACCAGAGATGAAAGCTCCCGTCCATCTGCACCAGTTCTCCAAAGTGCTCCTTGCGCTCGCGCCGGCGACGGTGCTGCCGCCTCTTGCGCGCCCGGCTCCACAGGCCCGCCGCCAGCATCCACTGTCGTAGCGTTTCGGCATTCACCTGGAGTCCGTCTTCGGAATCCAGGTGCTCGGCCGCCAAAGTCGGACCAAAGCGCTCGCCTACCGGGCCGCTATACTTCTCCCGCACCAACTGCAGTACCTGGTTGCGAAATTTCGAGCCATGAGTATGGTTCGAGGGCCGACCTGCGTGGCGATGCTTCAGACCTGCCGCTCCCTCGTCGTGATATCGTCTCCACAACCGCTTCGCTTGCCGGTAGCTCACATGCAAGAGCTTGCTTGCATCGACAATCCTCAGCTGCTTGCTCCGCACACGCGCCAGCACTTCCACCCTTCTCAACTCCTCGCTGCTCATCTCCGTCCGCCCCAATCTGACCTCCTTTCGGAGGTCGTATTAGGGGACATTCCTATTTTGGAGAAAAGGGGACATTACTATCGTGGCGCAACACGTCATGGCGACAGCGGTAATAGCTGTCTTGAATCAGTCGATATATAACGATTGAAGTAATGGTCGGTGGAACTTGGGAATGGGCACATGCGAAAGCCCAACCGTCCCGAGCCTGACCCAACTGAAGTCGTCCCGTTTGGGCATTATGGAGTCGGCCTCCTCACTGGGCACCCTGTTGGCCTGGTAGTTGTGTTCGGACTGCTATGGTTCTGTCAACTTGATTTGGCCCCTTTCGATCGTTTGATTTGGCCCCACCTTGCTGGTGAATTAAGTCCTTATAGGGAACCGCCGCCGGGCCTTGTGGGAACTGTGGAAAGCGCTTGGTGCTTTCCAAGCCGCTGTGGGAATCCGCGTTCTTTGCGGATTTCCATGGCGGCGTCAGCTTCCACAGGCCTCCGTTTTCTTTCTTTTTTGCTCCTTTTTTCTTTCTTTGTGCCTGTCTCCAGTTTTCCACAGAAAAATATCGCGCCAGGATCGTCTAGGAACAACGATCGCCCACTCGATCGACCCGCAACATCCCCGGTTTTTGTCTCCTTCCTTCATCCCTTGCCACCTTTTTTCTTTTCCAGCGTTCTGCGGAAACGATACGACTCCGTGCCCGTCTCGATAATGTGGGCCTGGTCGGTCAGCCGGTCCAGCATCGCCTTGCATAATCGTGCGTTCGGAAACATGGTGGTCCACTCGGAAAACGGCAGATTCGTTGTGACGATCACTGCGGCTCTTTCCGCTCTTCCAGCGATGATCTGGAACAACAACTCGGCGGCTGCTTCGGGCATCGCCACATAGGCCATCTCGTCAATCACGATCAGCTCGTACCGCGTCCAGCGATTGGTCACGCGATTCAGTTCGCTCTTATTCTTCGCTTCGCTGAGTTCGTTGACCAGTTGCGCCGCCGTCGTGAAACGCACCGGCTTTCTCTGACGGCAGGCCTCCACTGCCAGTCCCGTCGCCAAGTGCGTCTTGCCCGTTCCTGCTTCGCCCAGAAAAATGATGGGTTCGCTCCGACTCAAGTAGCCGCCCTGGCCAGGTTCCGTACCAGCGATGCGGGAATGTGCGGCGCAGCGGAGAAGGCGAACTCTTCGAGTGTCTTCACCTAGGGAAATGCGCTCTCCTTAATCCGCCGTGCGACCGCATTGCGGTCTCGCTCTTCCACTTCGGCCCCGAGTAGCGCTTCCAGATAACTGAGATGACTTTGCTTCTGGCGGATCGCCTGCTCGGCCACCTCTGCAACTGCCCGCCGATCGTTCGCAGCTGCAGTTGCTTGGCATACTGCCGGATGGTGGCCTGTTGCACGGGGGCGTTCATTGAATCACCCCGTTCGACGGGCAGTTCGCCAGCAACTGGTCGTAGTTCCTCGTCGTGGGTTGCGGTCGGTCATACGCTCGCAACGCGCCAATCTCGACTGCTGCAACGGCTGTGCGCTTCCCGGATGGATCGGTGGCGAGCAACAAGCGTACGGCCTCGGCATCGAAACAACTCAGATCCAGAGCTTTTTCCAGCGCTTCTTTCAGTCGTGGATATCCATGCTGGCGCCCCAGCAGCAGCACCTCGATCATGGCTCTGGTCCCATCCTGCTTGCCTCTTCGTCGCTTCAGTGCCTCCCAGAAGTGATCGAAGCTGGCCGGCCAGCGCCCCTGGGCCCGCCACTGCTCCAGCGCTGTCGAACCCGCAAATGCCCCGGGCTTCTTCGTCAGTGCATCCAGGTAATGCTCCAAGTTGAGTACTTTCTGTTGCCGCTGGAAGCAGCGTTCGTGCCGTGCCACACACTCTCCCTGATGCCAGATCTCCACGTAGGCGGAGTGCACCTTGGCCTGCACTTCCAGACCCACCGGCAGCGGAACCGAATAGAAGTTGGTCAGCACCTTCACGCAACCGCTGGTGTTCACATGGGGAAAGTGCACCGCGGCCGGATCAAAGCATTCCTTGAGCCCCTTTAAATGCTCCAGCTCCAGACTCATTCCCGCGCCAACGGTCTGCATCCGCTCACCAATGATCCGTTGCTCATCTTCCTTGGAGGATCCCAGCAACAACACATCGAGTTCTTCCCAACTGGCCACGTTCGGCACCGGCACCAGATGGTTCCGGCGAAAGTATCCGCCTTCTCCTTCCACGCCACCCTTCTCGTGACCTTCGGCCGGCGTACAGAACTCGGACTCGAAATGCCGTCGGATCGGAAGGCGATGAATCGCGTGGTCTCCTCGCGCTGGTGCCCTCGCAGAATCCTTTTCACCGCAGAGCGCAGGTTGTCATAGCGAAGAATCTTGAACACCCCGCCAAAATAAGCAAACGCCCGCTCATGAGCTTCCAGAAAGGCCTGCTGGCTCGCATGCGGGAAGGCGCAATGGAAAGCTCCGCCACTGGCCATGCTCCGCATGCAAAACAGGTAGGCCTTCTGCCTTTCTTCGCCAATGTCCGCATACGCTTCATACCAGTCCCACCTGCGCTTCTTGACCCAGCGGCACAGCTGCGGAATGAACACTTCCTGACTCCAGCCGTCTCAGTTCTATCTTTCGCTCGCGCACGTAGCCACGAAGCGTCGACTCGCCGATCTGCACCCCAGGCATCTCCGCTCGCATCCGGCACCAGATTCGATGGGCGGTGTGCCGTTGCTTTCGTGGTGCCTTGCGGTCCGCTTCCAGAATCGCCTCCACAAAAGCCTTCACTGGTTCCAGTTTCGGTCTCTCGCGCACAGGTATCTTTCGCTCCACGGGAACAGCACGGAGCACTGCCTCACGCACGATGCGCCGGTGAATCCCTAGCTTCTTGGCGATTCCTCGGATCGTTCCCCCACCATGCTCGTACTCGCGTCGTATCTGTTCGAATAGCTCCACCTTGGCTCTCCTGTTCACCCGGTCTCCCTTGGGGCGACTGAGCCCGAAGCAGAGTACACGGTATATGAGTTTCAGTAGGGTGGGGCCAAATCAAACGATCGAAAGGGGCCAATTCAGAGTAGCGAAA
>CAWJGI010000037.1:0-90889 GCA_963842255.1 uncultured Acidobacteriota bacterium
TTGACCAAGCGGCACACGGTGGCCCTGGAGACCCGGTGTTTCTTGGCGACTTGCGTTAACGACATTCCGGAAACACGGTCTGCAACAACTTGGGTCCGGTCGATATCCAGCGGCGCACGACCGATTCGCCGCCCTTCCAGTTTCGCTCTGCGCATTCCGGCTCGAACTCTCTCGACGATTAGGCTTTTTTCAAGTTCGGCAATCGCTCCAACAATCACGATTATCGCCCTACCCAGCGGACCTCCCGTGTCTATATTCTCGCGCAAGCTAACAAACTCGATGTTGAGATGAGCCAGTTCGTCGAGCACCTCCAGAAAGTGCCGCACGCTTCTCGCCACTCTATCGAACGCCGCAACGAGCACGATATCAAAGCGGTGCCGCCGAGCATCTGCCAATAGCTGGTCGAGTCCCGGTCGCTTCGACTTCGCACCAGAGATTATGTCGGTGTACTCGCGCACAATCTCGTATCCGCGCTGCTTCGCCATCTCACGCAGGTCGTAGAGCTGTGTTTCGAGGTGTTGGTCGCCGGTTGAAACTCGGCAATACAGTGCGACTCGCTTCACTTCGTACTCCTTGTTCGCTTCTTCCTTCCATTCCTGATACCGGGAAGTTCTCTGCGGACACGTCTTACGTCCGAACTCGTCCAAGGACGAACGAGCACGCCCCCAACCCGACGTGATTTCGGTGCGCTTATCTTGCCCGCCGAGATGTATCGCTGAAGACTCATTCGGCTAATTCCAAGTATCCGGGCCACCTTGAGCGTCGAATAAGTTTTCATCCTGTTACATAGTGTAACAGATATGTTGACAATACTACTGTCCGGAGAATCCCGGGCGATGGGCGTGCAAGTATTGTCGAGTCAGTGCGATAGATGCGTTTTGGACTAAAAACGATTTGAAGTGCAAAGGCGTTAAAAGCGGGGCTTGGCGGACTCTCCGGGAGCAGTGACAATGTGGGATGAATACTGGACGCACCGTGTTCTCCCAACTGATCGAGTTCCTTCCCCACCAAGAGTTTCAAAAGTGCGTAGCCCGCTACGGTGGTGGTCGCTATCTGAAAAATCTGTCCTGCTGGGATCAGTATCTCGCGATGGCGTTCGCTCAGTTGACCTACCGAGAGAGTCTTCGCGACATCGAAGCCTGCCTGCGTTCTGTCAGTGGCAAACTCTACCACATGGGGTTCCGCGGCAAGGTGGCACGCTCGACGTTGGCCGATGCGAATGAATCACGCGACTGGCGCATCTACGCCGACTTTGCGCAGGTCTTGATCGCCCTCGCTCGCCCGCTCTATGCGAACGATCCCATCGGTATCGATTTGGACCAGAGCTTGTATGCGTTGGACTCTACGACCATCGACCTGTGCCTGTCCTTGTTCCCGTGGGCGAGATTCCGAAAGTACAAAGCAGCGGTCAAGATGCACACCTTGTTAGACCTGCATGGCAATATCCCCACGTTTATCCGCATTACCGACGGTAAAGTGCACGACGTGAAGATTCTTGATGAGATCATGCCCGAGGCCGGCGCGTTCTACGTCATGGATCGCGGCTATGTCGATTTTGAACGTCTCTTCGTGTTTACGCTCAGCTCAGCCTTTTTCGTAGTGCGTACCAAATCCAATGTATTGCTGCAACGCCGCTACTCACACAAGGTGGATAAGAGCACCGGCGTTCGTTCCGATCATACGGTCATCCTGACGAGCTTTGGATCGGCTTCCGTTTACCCGGATGCGCTGCGCCGCATCAGCTATCGAGATGGGGAGACTCAGAAACGATTCAAGTTCCTGACCAACAACTTCATGCTTCCCGCACATACCATCACTCAAATTTACAAGTCGAGGTGGGCCGTGGAGTTGTTCTTTAAATGGATCAAGCAACACCTCAGAATTAAAGCGTTCTACGGCACCAGCGAGAACGCGGTGAAGACTCAGATCTGGATCGCCGTGTCGGCTTACGTGTTGGTTGCCATCGCCAGAAAACGGTTAGAGCTGGATGCCACCCTGTATCAAATTCTACAGGTTTTGAGTGTAACCCTTTTCGAGAAAACGCCCATTCTGCAGGCACTTCAGACGTTCGACTTGAAGGCAAATTTCCTCGAGGACGCCAACCAACTGATTCTGTTCAACCTTTAACCGGACAGTAGTGGCGCAACGTGAATATCACCATCGCTGACGGAATCTGAATAGTATGGAGAGCAAACCGACTATCTCCGCTATCTCCGCACGTGTTGCGCCTCGATGATAATGTCCCCTTTTCTCCTCGATAAAAATGTCCCCCTAAAGTAGACCTCCGGAAGGAGGTCAGATTGGGGCGGACAGAGATGAGCAAGAGGGAGTTGCGACGAGTGGAAGTTCTGGCGCGTGTGCGGAGCAAGCAGTTGCGGATCGCAGACGCAAGCCGATTGATGCGTGTTAGCTATCGGCAGGCGAAACGGTTGTGGAAGCGATATCGGGGTGAGGGCGCGGCCGGTCTGAAGCATCGCAGCGCGGGACGGCCCTCGCATCATGCTCATGATCCGAAGTTCCGCAAGAAGGTGCTGCAGTTGGTGCGGGAGAAGTACGGTGGGCCGGTGGGCGAGCGTTTCGGGCCGACTTTGGCAGCGGAGCATTTGGCTTGCGAAGACAGACTGAAAATCGATGCGGAGACGCTGCGACGGTGGATGCTGGCGGAGGGGCTGTGGAGCCGGGAGCGGAAGGGCTGGCGGCACCGTCGCAGGCGCGAGCGCAAGGAGCACTTTGGAGAGATGGTGCAGATGGACGGGAGCTTTCATCCTTGGCTGGAGGAGCGCGGGCCAGAGGGCTGCTTGATCGACATGGTTGATGACGCCACGAACCGAACGTTGGCGCGCATGGGTGAGGAAGAAAGCATCTGGGCGGTGGTCGATACGTTGCGCGCCTGGATGGAACTCTATGGCGTGCCGCTGGCGTTGTATGTGGACTGGAAAAATCTCTACAAGCGCCGCGCGAATGCGAAAGAGCGGCTGCGCGGAGAAGAACCCATAACGCAATTTGGGCGGATGTGCGCGAAGTTGGGGATCGAGATCATCGCCGCGAATTCGCCGCAAGCGAAAGGCAGAGTCGAACGGATACACGGGACGCATCAGGATCGGCTGGTGAAGAAACTGCGGCGGAAGGAAATCAGCAGTCATCAGCAAGTGAACGTGTTCCTGGAGAACGAGTATTTACCGGAACACAATCGGAGGTTTGCGCGGCCGCCGGCCAAGCCAGAGGACTATCACCGGCTAGCGTCGCGGGCGGCCGAATTGGATCAGATTTTCCGATTGGAGAGCCCGCGCACGATCTACAACGATTGGGTGGTGCGGTATGAGAACCGGTTTTTTCAACTGCAGCGGCAGAGTCGGCATTACGCACCGGCTCGTAGCCAGGTGCTGGTGTGCGAAGGGCGGCACGGTGATATCACCATCGAATATCGGGGCCGGGAGTTGGGTTGGCGCGAGATCCCGGCGCCAGCGAAACCGTGCGAGCCTGCAGTCAAATCCACGCAGAAGTTGAGACTGCCAACGCCGAAGCGGAAGTGGGTGCCCGCGGCGGACCACCCGTGGCGAAAAGCAACTCTAGGAGCGGTGGAGCAGACAGCGGCGCGAGAAACGGTGAGCGGCCGTGACGCCGGTGACGTGCGCAAACGGGGGATGCTATGAGTCGACCGAGTTGAGAATCGTGGCTCCTAGCCGTTCCTGACGCGAAACTTTTCTCCGGAAAAGGGCCGTCTTCAGAGAATGCGCTAGCGAGCGGTCCTTTGTTCGTCGAGCTTGCCCTACGCTGCGCCCTAAGCACTCCGCCCTACGGGCTCCGCAGGGCTTCGCTTCGGACAAGCTCGACGAACAACCAAGCATTAAAAGCAAAATCTAAAAAGGGGCCATTTTAATCGAGGTAAGAACAGGGACACTTTAATCGAGCTTTGACATCCGCTATCTCCGCACGTTGACTTGCCCTCAGGCCCAACCTAAGATGAGCGCCACATGCCGGACTCATCATCCTTAATTAACCGCACCATTTCCCACTACCGCATCGTAGAAAAACTCGGCGGAGGCGGCATGGGTGTGGTTTACAAGGCGGAGGACACCGAGCTTGGCCGCTTCATCGCTCTGAAATTCCTGCCGGATGGCCTCGCGAAAGACCCACAGGCGTTGGAGCGATTCCGTCGCGAGGCGCGGGCTGCTTCTGCGCTGAACCATCCCAACATCTGCACCATCTACGAAATTGGCAGGCACGAGGAACACTCGTTCATTGCCATGGAGTATCTCGAGGGCGTGACGCTGAGCAATCGGATCGGCAGCAAGGCACTCGACCTGGCAACCGTGCTATCGCTGGGGATCGAGATTGCTGACGCACTCGATGCCGCACACCGCAAGGGGATTGTGCATCGTGACATCAAGCCCGCCAACATTTTTGTCACGGAGCGCGGGCACGCCAAAGTTCTGGATTTCGGGTTGGCCAAGGTTGCGGCCGCAAGCCTGGGTTCTGGAGCCATCAGTGATGAGGCGCAAACCCAGACGCTGGGCGATGCGTACCTGACCAGTCCGGGAATGGTGGTAGGCACGGTGGCTTACATGTCGCCAGAGCAAATCCAGGCGAAAGATCTTGATCCGCGCACGGATCTTTTTTCTCTTGGCACGGTGTTCTATGAGATGGCGACGGGAATGCTGCCGTTTCGAGGCGAGAGCTCGGGGATGATCGTCAATTCGATTTTGGAGTGCGATCCCGTTCCGGTGGTGCGGCTGAACCCAGACTTGCCGGCGGAGTTGGAGCGCATCATTCACAAGGCTTTGGAAAAGGACCGCGATTTGCGTTATCAGAGTGCGGCGGAACTAGGCGCGGATTTGAAGCGGTTGAACCGCGACACAAGTTCGGGGCGAGTACGAAGAGAGGCCCTGACGGCTGAGGTGGCGGCCGGGGAAAGTTCCGCGATTTCTTCAAGACCGGTGGCTGGCAGTGAGCCGATGACGGCGGCTCCAGCCACGACGCGTCGCCTCTGGATCGTTGTGACCGCCGCGTTGCTGGCGATTACTGCCGTGGCGCTCTACAAGCTGCTGCTTCAAAAAAAGCCCGCTGCTCCGTTCCAGGAAATGCGCATGGAGCGTTTTACTGAAGTCGGCAACGTGCAAAGGGCAGCTATCTCTCCAGATGGCAAATACCTGGCTTACGCCTCCGGAAGTCTGGCGCAGCAGAGCCTGTGGTTACGTCAGGTGGCAACCCACACCGATATTCGAATCTCGCAGCCGGAAGGCGGGGTGCTCCTCGGCCTTACCTTCTCCCACGACAGCAGCTACGTTTACTACGTTCGACGGCTAAGCTCCCTGTCCAGCGGTGACGTCTATCGCGTACCCAGTTTGGGGGGAGAGCCGCAAAAGCTGGCAACGAACGTGTTCAACAGCGGCGTAACTCTTTCTCCGGACGACAAGCAAATGGCATTCGTACACGCTGGTGCTGGCGGAGAAAACTCGGTGGTGGTTATCGGCTCTGACGGCAGCGCTGAACGGAAGTTGGCCACGCGACGCCCACCCCTGTTTTATGGTGCGAGCATAGCCTGGTCTCCCGATGGCCAGCTCCTGGCCGTAACCGTGTTCGACACCAAGACGAACCAATACGGGGTGGTTGTGCTGCCCGTGGCGGGAGGGTCGGAGACGCCGGTGCCGATGGAGGGTGCCAGTTCGCTCTTCGTCGCCGAAGTCACATGGCTGCCGGATTCCAGCGGGCTGGTTCTGGTGGCGGGCGCTACGCCGACTTCCACTCCTCAGCTTTGGCAACTCTCCTATCCAGGCGGTCAGCTGAGCAAGATCACAAATGATCTGGATGCTTATTCCAGCCTGAGCTTGACCGCCGATGCGCACACGCTAGCTGTCGTACAGAATGACTTGCTCTCGAACCTCTGCGTTCTGCCCCGCGGCCAAACGAGCTGGTCGCAGCAGATCACTTCCGGGCGAGGCAAACAGGAAGGATTTGCCGGCCTCACATGGCTCTCGAATGACCGCCTCGCCTATTCGTCCTTAGCCAGCGGCAGCCCGCAGGTCTGGGCCGTGGATGCCGACGGCAGCCATCCGAAACAAATCACTAAAGGCGGAGACTTCGGAGGGTTCACGGACATTCGAGCCTGTGCCAGTGGTCGATATTTTTTAACCGTGACGGCTCGTCCCGGTATCTGGCGGTTTGATGCCGACGGCAATCATGCAAAACAGCTGACCACATTCGATGAGGACTTTTATCCCTCTTGTTCGCCGGATGGGAAGTGGATGGTTTTTGCATCGCTGCGATCCGGTAGTGCTCCTACGCTCTGGAAGGTGCCGGTCGACGGTGGTGAAGCGGAAGCGCTGAACGATCATCCGCCGGGGCTGCCGGACGTTTCGCCCGACGGCAAATGGATCGCAACCAGCGACGAACCTGAGCCGGGCAAGCCGAGACTGCTTATCATTCCCGTTCCAAGGCGGCTCATCGGTCAAGACTTTCAATGTTGCCAGCGCCACGCCAGCCGGAGACGTACGCTCAAGTCTTGTGGACCCGAGACGGACGGGAGTTGACCTACGTCGATACCCGTAACGGCGTCTCAAACCTGTGGAGCCAGCCGGTTGATGGCGGTCCTCCTCGGCAACTGACAGATTTCAAGTCTGGCCAGATCTTTCGATTTGCGTGGTCCCCGGACGGCAAGCGCACGGCCCTGGCCTGCGGGAGCCAAACCAGTGACGTGGTACTGCTCAAGGATCAGGGTAAATAGATACGCAAAACACAGAAGGTTCTCCATTGATCGCGGCTTGGTTTGAAAAGTGCGCCCGGTTTGGGTACCCGGAGATTTCTAACTGTTGTAACCAGGCCTTATCGCTCATTGAGAATTGGCCGACTCTGGGTCAATGAGTGTAATGGAGATTTAGCAACAGTTGACCAGCCTCCCTTCGGTCAGCACCCATCCATCCCACGCAATTCAATATCGAAGCGATCACCAAGATGGAGGAAGAAGCCCTCAATCGCCGCACCCCGACGGAGCAGGTCAGCGACGCAACCGTAAAATTAATTGGGAGCACCGCGTTCTTATTATTGCAGGTCCTTCTGATCCTGGCCTGGAGCGCCATAAACCTCAACCTGCTTCCGTAAGTGCATCCGTTCGACCCGTTCACGTGCGGCACTCTCGGACTAATCATCTCGTCCGAAAGCGTCTTGCTAACGATCTTCGTGCTGATCAGCCAAAATTGAATGGTGTGCCAAGCCGAACGACGGGCACATCTCGATCTCCGGGTCGGCATTCGCTGAACAGCAACTAAGCGAATTTGTTTTCTTCTATCCGAGGAATCCCGCAAAACACTGGACTGTATCACGGAACGAGGGGGACATTATGGCCGCATGGCCGGCCCCTGAAAGCCGATACGCGATGTGACTCGGCCCATGGGGCACTAAGGGGAATTAAAGTCCTTTTTCCGCATTTTTGGCATCGCTTTCCTTTGAACCATACCATGTAGATTATCAGCAGTATGCCCAAGGTTGCTATCGACAGAATCAGGAGAAGCGCTGCTGGGTTCATCGCCAGCGGAGGCCCAATGTTGCCACAGAGAGTGCAGCACATTGACCCATAAGGATACACGGGCTTCGCTATTGCGCGTGACGTTGCCGGAGGGCGACATCGAGTAGGCTGACAAATTTGTCTCAGATAGCCGCTTTTGTGCCGTTTTTCTAGTGACTCAGCGAACAATCTAATTCGAAGTCATATTTTTCGCCGTTTGAGGGGCTAACCATGCGTACACTTTTAAAATCGAGCGAACACAGAGAGGGCTCGAGAGCTTTACGATTTTCTTGATACCGGTAACCATCGAAAAGTTTCTGTGCAGTGACGACCAATATTTCATTATCCCGCCCTTCTACTGAGACACCAATGTCAGGGATGTTATGTTGCGATAGGGCTTCGATCGCGTTGGAAGTTGCTGGATTGATTTTTACTGTGTGCGGGAAGCGGCTGGAGGAAACTCATGAAACTCATAAGCGGCTTGTATCTCATTGAAATTAAAGGAGCGGTCGAATGAGTTTCGTCTTAGCACATGCGCTGAAATGCATCAGCGGGAACTGGAGGGACCTGTGAACAAAATCAAGAAACCTAAGCTTGGTATGAAAAAGACCGAAAGCCAGCTCGAACCACGCCCGGAACCCTCAGCGACAACCCTGGTTCATCATAATACTTCCCTTCAGGCCGCGTCCCCCGTGACCTCGGCTCCAGAGGTATCCCAAAAGTCGGTTATGGAGAAACTTCACCCGCACTTCCTCGCCTTACATGCATACTTTGGCTTATCTGAGGCTATGGGTAACGGTCTCCTGGATACGGCGGGTGTCGGCGCTGGTAACTTCCTCCAAGCCAAGGGTGGGAATTCCCTTCTGCAGTTGGCGCATACACTCGCGCTGCTCGCCCATGGCCGAGCAGCGTGGCTAACCCAGAGAGCTGCTGTCCAGACGGACCCCCGGTCTCTTGCCGTTCACCTGCAAGCATGTGAGCGAGCGACGGCTACATTTCTGCAACTCATGCGTGCGATCGATGAAAACCGTCAATTGCCCGCTTTCGGAGATGGGCGCTTAGATAAAAAAACGGATTCAAAAATCTCAATTGGCCAGGCGAACGTCGGCGGACAACACCTTGTCCAGAACATCGTGAAACTGGAGCTACCACCAAAGGAAGACAGCAACGAACAAACTAGGTTTTTGAAGGGAGCCGTAATCAATGACGAGAGTTTATCGGCTGTCCCAGGCGGGGCTCAACGCCCTCAAAGCGGCCATCCAAAAAAATCACCCGTGGACAAAAAGCACAGGACCAAAAACCGCAAAGGGAAAGGCGCGGGTCGCAAGAAACGCGCTTAAACACGGCGAGCGGTCCGCAGTCGCCGCCAGCTTTCGCAGATTGGCGAGAAGCACGATTGAGGATTTGATGCTCGCCAGCAAGTGGTGCCGATAGTGTTTCCAGAAAAAGAATTTAGTGCTCGTAACCAAATGGTGTCGATTGTGTGTCCGAGAATCCGCGGCGGAGGTCCACAAAACCAGCGGCTAGCCCAATGGAAGTTGCGCAGGATTCCTGTACTGGTTCGCAGGTCCGATATAGAATCCTGCCGGGCATGGCGACCGGCAGCGCTGGAAGAATCCCGTATTACAAGACTCAGTCGAAATTTGTACAGCGAGGTCACGAATACGGTGACCACGCTCGGTTCAGGTCGGGACTACCCAGTCTAGAAGACATCCTCCAGTCACTTAAAGACCGATACGCGAAAGATGCCTTTGATGAATTGGAGGAACTAGGGGCAAAGCGGGACGAACTGTACGATTTGCTTCGCACAATAGGGATTTCGTCTGACGAACCCATACAATGGCCGCGAAAGAAGCGTCGCCAAGCAAAACAATTATCGGACAACAGTAGGAAGCTGGCTTCGGAAATTGAGCGTGCCAAATGGCCATTTGGAACTCGCATGATGTATTCCGATTTCGAGGAATGGACGGGCCTGCCTCGGGTCCTGCGTAATTACGCCGACGCGTGGAAGAAAGAACTGGTGCATCCATTTCGTTCTGCACGCAGCCCGCGCAATGAAAACATCATTCGCCTAATTAGATATGTGGAAGAAAAGACCGGAGACTGCCACTACAAACAAGTCGCTGACCTTCTCAACGCTACGGACGCGGCATTCGGATGGGAGAGCAGCGATTACCGGTGGAGTGAGCAAAACTTGACATCGATTAAGTTTCGAGCGACGAAAAAATCGAAATAGACCATTCAACACTGCCGTAGAAACCAGTCCTAGCCGCACGTCCACACAAGGACCGTTCGCGTAAGGTTACGCCACCTGCCAGAAAATTGTCAGCCCCCGCAATTGTTACGTCTTTTGTTCTCTAATAACCTGCGCTCCGAAGTTGGACCTTAAATCATACGCACCAACAGGGCCGATAAAGGAGAACGGAAATGAAAGTCAAACGGGGAATAAGGTCATTACGCAAATTGCAGGTGCCACTCCCAAAGAGCTTAACGGTGAGCCACACGCAACGGAAGCCATTAGCTCCCTCACGATTATTGAGGGGGACAAAATGACCGCCTCGCTCGACAGCGAAACACTGGCAAGGAAGGTCCGGGATGGTTTTATGGGATTCCGTCCACAACTGGAGAAATGGTTGCCACTCGCGATTGACCTGCATGCGCGTTTCGAATCGCTTAAAACACAGAAAACTTCCAAGACCATCCTGGGCTGCTCCACCTGGAAACAATTCTGCAGCGACGTTCTGGGCTATTCGCAGCGCCATATGCGGCGGCTGATGAAAGAAGACGGTCTTAACCCGGCAGCCAAGTATCGCAACAAAACGAAGCCCGATGAAGAAACGAAGGCCTTAGCAGCACCCGCCGCGCCGTCGGTGCGCGACGCCGAATGGACCGACGATGATTACATCAAGACGTGCGTCGACTTTATTATCTCTGCGCTGCGACCCCTGGAATTGGACCCCCAGCGCTTTCTCCGAGTAGCCCATGCAATCGCGCAGGAAGTCACGGGAGCTTTTCTCAGTGACGACGGTCATGACTCCGAACGGTCAAGCTAAGAGTAGCACAGTGATGCTCCGCCTTCATTCTTGGCATTGGCGGCAACCACAAGCAATAAAACGTGAATACCGCAGGAGGACTGAACATGCGTGAGGATGGATCGGCAGCAGCTATGACGGAATCCGAATTGGCCCGCAGGGCCAGCGTCTCGGTTGCAGTGCTGCGGAAGTGGAGGCGAGAAGGCAAGGGACCCCGTTTTCTAAAATTGGGGCGGTTAGTGCGTTATCTCGTTGGCGATGTTGACGACTGGTTGCAAAGCCATGCTTTCGAAGGCAGTCAGCAACCTGGAGCGAAAGATGGCTTTTAACGCGGATTCACAGTTTAAACAGCATACGTCTCCGGAAATTCTACGCCTAACTTTTTCGGAGGAACGGTTTGAATAAATACCAGGTCATCTATGCGGATCCGCCTTGGCGTTACCACGACAAGGCATCAGCGGGAAAGCGCGGGGCTTGTTACAAGTACCCTGTCTTGGGAACGGAAGACGTTTGCGCATTACCGGTAGCCGATCTCGCTGATGACAATTGCGTGCTGTTTATGTGGGCCACGTTCCCGATGCTGCCCGACGCGCTTCAAGTTATGAAGGCTTGGGGATTCAGCTATAAGACCGCTTCTTTTGTATGGGTCAAAAGCAATAAAAAAACGAATGCAGATTTTTTTCGGAATGGGGAACTGGACGAGGGCGAACGCCGAGATTGTTTTGCTTGGCGTGAAGGGAAAGCCGAAGCGAGTCTCCGCGTCGGTTCCGCAAGTAGTGCATCACCCGGTCATGCAACATAGCGAAAAACCGAACGAGGTGCGCGAACGCATCGTGACTCTCATGGGAAATCTGCCGCGAATAGAGCTTTTCGCCCGGCAGAAAGTTTCGGGCTGGGATTCTTGGGGGAATGAAGTCGAGTCTGACATTGATCTGAAAGGAGATAAAACAGTTGAAAAATCCTTTTGAAGTTGACCTCACATCCGCCAGCAAACCGGTGGCCGCGGCGTCCAAACCCGGCGTTCGTCCGACCATTCTTCACACGCACGCTGCACTCCTGCAGAAGAAATAAACCTTAGGCACCGACCCACGGAAGGGGGATTGTCGGTGACTGATTTGAGGCCATTTTTGAATGCCTGCGGACCCGACCGTGAAACGTCGAGCCCACGGCACCCAGCACGACGATATGGACGTGCGTCGATAACGACGCGGCAACAGGGCTAATTCGCGGGCCCTGAACGCCCACAATGTCACGCGAAAAAAGCGAGGCCGTGAGTGAACATGTAAATGGTGAAATAGTACGAAGATCACTGCTGCGCAGTGCCCTTCAAACTACCGAACCTTCAACGGATCGAATACTTCTAGACGTGCAAGAAACCGCCCGTTTTCTGGGGGTTTCGGAAACTTGGGTTCGTCGTCACATCGGAGAGTTGCCGTCGGTACGGGTCGGCCGCCTCCTTCGATTCGATTCCAAGTTGCTACTGAGACAATTTCAGAGTAAACAGTCGTTGGGAAACCGCTTGAGACCAAGGAGCACTATGGGACTCAGGCGATATCAACGCGGCTACGTGAAGAAAATCGGCTCTAGCTGGTACGGATGGGGAAAACGAGTTGTCCGCACAGTCTTGAAGCCGGAGCAAGTTATCGCTATCGCGAACAAATTGGAGGAGCCGTATTCGACCCTAGTGTTGTTTTTGGCGGTCACCGGGTTGCGTATCGGTGAAGCGATTGCGATCAAGTGGACTGACTTTGACGGCGACGTGCTGAACGTTTCTAGGCGCGTCTACGATAGAAAAGTAGGCTCGCTTAAAACAGAGAGCTCAGGCAGGGACCTACCGATCCCTCAAGTGCTGTTAACGCGTATGAAAGCACTAGAAGGCGGGGACTGGGTCTTTCGCTCGCAAACCTCAACTCCGGTAAATCCAGGTAACGGCCTAAAGCGATATGTTCGGCCAGCCGTGAAGCAACTCGGAATTCCAATCGGCGGGTGGCACGACTTTCGCCATACGCTAAATACGACTCTGAGAAAAAACGGATGGTCCGCAAAAGTGCGGTCAGAAGTGTTGGGCCATTCAACGATTGATACGACAGAGCGCGTTTATGACCACGCAGACAGAGATGATTTTCGGGCAGCTCTCGGAGAAATTGCTTCCGAGTTGTTACCCGTTGTTACCAATTCCGTTTCTGTCAACTGACTTGTTCTTTGTTTTCAGTTAGTTGGTGAGCCGGGGAGGACTCGAACCTCCAACCCGCTGCTTAAGAGGCAGCTGCTCTACCATTGAGCTACCGGCCCTGAAACCGACTCAACTAATCTAACACAACTCCTTCATTCTCCAACTGTTTGCATCGAACCACTCAAATTCAGCGAGTCCAACAAAAATGCTTTGTGCTCAGGCTAGGTACTTTCTGGCAGCCAGTTTTTCTACGGTTTTGCTAGCAAAGTTCTCTGAAAAATGAGTGCACTTGCTCGTGGTCCGAAGGCTTGAGTGCCCGACTTGGCTTTTTGTGAACTCAGACGGAACACCGTTCGCCTGTCAATGTCTCACCCTGCCGCGACTGCGGGACATCGCGGCCGCTACAAAATCTCCCTATGGCCACCGGTTCGAGCTACGGGTGATGGCGGAGTGTGGCTGCGATTTCTTGTGCTGCTTGGCGAGCGCGGACCAGATCGCCGGGGCCGAACGAGATGGCTGCGACCCTGGCGTGACCTCCCCCGCCATACTTTTCGCACAGGGAAGCGAGATTCACGTCCGCGGAGGCTTCCTTCCACGGATTGGTTCCGACTGAAACTTTCGAGCGCGTAGGTGATGCGCTGACGCCGACGGAATACAGCGCATCGGGGAATAAATAGTACGGGACAAATTTGTTGTAGCCCTCGAGGTCCAGATCGCTGACGTCGAAATAGATGACGCCGTCGCGAAAATCGGCGCGTTCGCGAAATATGTCGACGGACTTGCGATGGCGTTCCAACAAACCGGGGAGGTGTTTCTGCACGATTGGCAATTGGATCATTTCTGCCAGAGAGAGGTGCGCCAGAAACGGAATTATCTTCGGCACCAGGTCCGGTTCCGGGGCCGCTTCGATCACCAGAGCAAGCTGCGTCGCAGGTTCGGTGAGCCCCACGGCGGCTTCGGGTGAAGCGAATTGCGCGCCATCGATGATGTCGCCCCAATAAATTAGGTTTGCGAGCGGCTGGGCATCGAATCCGAATTTCTCCGTGGCGATCGTGGCGAGAAACTTGGTACAGGATTTATAGGTGGGATCGTAAAACTTCTTGCCCGAATGATCCCGCCGGAAATTTTCGGCGTCTTCCGTCTTCAAGAATGCGCTCTGATGATGGTCGAACCACCAGGTAAGCTCGGGCGAACTGGAATATTTAAAATCCACAATAGCGTTTTCGTCGCCATCAAATATTCCGTCTTCGAAGGGATGCGAGGCTTTATGGGTCATGCCGGTATACATGAACTCGGCATCGGCGTGGATGCGCTCCTTGTAGAACCGGGAGAAAATCGCGGCGGAGGAGGCGCCATCGAAGCACTTATCGTGGAAGCAAACCCGGACTTTCAAGCCCATCTCCTGAGCCCGCCTAAAACCGCACGCGGGAAAGCCAATAAAGATGGACGTTCAGTGCGTCAAAGTCAACAGCTAAGGACCCGACAAGCTCCGTACGAATCGACAGATTAGCCCTTTGCGGGGCTTAGTTGGCTGGACTCGTGCGGCACAAGTCATGCTCCCCCGATCGATCGCCCGATAAAGGGAAAACCGGTCGCTGCAAGCAGCGCCCTACGCCGCTTAGCTATGATTTGCCGAACATCTGTTCGGCAAGATCGGCGGCTATGGGGACACGGTATCTTTCACCCTGGTAGGCTTTCACCATCAGCAAAATCCACAAAACGACGCCCAGAAGCGAGATTAAGACCAACAAACCGAACCCCATTCCACTCCCCATCAAAAGCATCCCAACCGCGATCCGAATGATGGTGAGACCGCCAAATACGACAATGGATTGTGCCGCGTGGAATCGCACAAAAGGCCGCTTGTCGATCAGAAAGAAGATCAGGCCGGTTACCCACCCGAGCACATAGCTAAGGAGAGCAGCCACATTTTCACTCATGCCCGAAGTGCCTGACGGCGTGACGCTCGGCGTTGCCGGAGGGACGGCCGGAGCCGAAGTCGTCGATGGCTGAGCTGCACCGCAATTGGGACAAAAACCGGCGTTCTCTGCGACTACGGTCCCGCATCGTGGGCAATGAGGCATGCAATTCCTCCCAAGAACTTGGTTCTAAGCGGCTAGCTTGTGTGGCGGAGACTAGCAAAACAGCGTTCGCGCGGCAAGAGCAATTGGGGACTACTCTCAAATTGGATCACGCCCTGAGCGATTCAAATTTCGACGGCACTGCGTCGTCATTCTTGAGCAAAGCTTTAGCGGCCCGAACAATCTCACTCAGCTTGCTCAACCAACCAGAGCAAGAAACCAAGAGAGGTTCTTCGCATCGAAGAATGACGTCAAAAACAAATTGTGCCGGCGCCACGAGCGCGAGCGGTTCTCCCGCCTTTCCGCGGGCGGGACTTGCCTTATTCGCTGTCTTGAATCGAACATCTCGGCGTGATCGTCGTTTGAAAAGGGCTTCTTGCCGATGGTAGTGTAGGGTTACGCGGAAGTGGCGGAATTGGCAGACGCGCCAGCCTTAGGAGCTGGTGGCCGAAAGGCCGTAGGGGTTCGAGTCCCTTCTTCCGCAGAAAATCTTGAAAACATTGAGTGTAGGCGATTTCATTGGACTTTTTGCCAATTTAATCGGCAAATTGCGCAAAATTCGGACATCTCCATTGGTGATTCTTCATGAAAATCTGACGAATTGGTTGCGATGCAGTCAACGCGCGTTTCGGCAGACGATCAGAAAATTAATCATACTGATCGCAATACATAGAAGTGATCAGCCGATTCAAACACCTCGCGCACGTGGTTAATTGCCAAGTGGATTGCTTCCCTGCGAGAACGGCCGCGGTCAGTGCGAACAACAGCCCCAGGATTGTTGGCAAAACAACCCATGGGCCGATCGAACGGACATTACTCACAAGATTGTACGAAGCGGCTAGAATGAAAAGAATCGCTTCACAAGCCGCGGCAATATTAAGATTTCGAAAGAAGATGTAGCGCGCATTCAGCGGTGTGCGCTTTCTCTCCTAAGTTCTCGTCAGTGAAAAGTGTTAGCAACGGAGGATAGATACGATGACTGATCTCTTGTGCTATCTCCAACTGTGTCGCCCACACTCCGAGTCGGTCTGAATCGGGCGCAGAGAGACCGCAGTGCTTCAAGGCCATTTCGACAAGTACGGCGCGTCGCGGAATACCGGCATCCGCGTTCCGAGCGTCTTGGCTTCGAGTCGCATTCTTGCACGTGCAGACACGAGCTGACCTAGAAGGTACACAAAAACAAGCCCTGCCAGCGATTCGAAATCGGAAGCGATATAAGTGTGGGCAATGCGGAGGGGCAATCGGCCACCGCCTCGAGAAGTGCTACGTCGCCGAAGAGACTAAAAAGAAGAATTCGTGCGAACGGTAGCGAGGCAAGCGGTTTATAACAATACGCGGTACGCTCTAGGAGGTTCCCAGGACGCGCTAGAATTTTCACACTACACGGTGTACCTTCAGGCCGGCGTTCCTTCAAGGAGGGACTACGATGAGCTTCCTGACATGGATTATTGTTGGACTGATTGCGGGATGGCTTGCGGGCGTGGTTATGAAGGGCGGCGGGTATGGCGTGGTAGTAGATATTATCTTGGGGCTTGTCGGCGGTTTATTGGGCGGGTGGATATTTGAGCAGCTAGGAATTTGGCCGAATGGCGGGATACTCGCGTCCATCATCGTTGCGTTCATAGGCGCGGTTATTCTAGTCGGGATAACGAGGCTTATAAAAAGAGCGTAAGGGATTCCGCCCTTGGAACCGCGGCGGGGTCTCCCAGACGGCGTGATGCATCCAAATAAACATCCAAGTGAAAGCTACCTCGCATCACTGCGATCGATCTGAACACGGGCGAGCATCGGTGGATGGCGCCAGCGGGGGATTTGGCGCAGAGCAATCCCCTGTTAAAACAGCTTGGTCTTCGTTCCCTGGGGCGGCCAGGGCGAGGTTTACCTGCTTCTCACGAAGACGCTGCTTGTTATCGGGCAAGACGGTGGCATGCATCGCGGGTGGTGTAGGTGGCGGCGTCGCGAGAGTGCCGGACTTCGAGATCAGAGATCCAAAGCTTAGCGCCTACGACAAGACGACAGGAAAGCTGGTTATACCGCGCAACGTGACAGGGGCACCAATGACCTACATGCTGAATGGAAAGCAATACATTGTGGTCCCCACCGGAGGTGCCAATCTTCCTGCGGAACTTATCGCGTTGCGCTTGTCCTGACGCGGACGGCGTTCATCATCTTCCGGCTCCGCCGCAACAATTCCTGATAGTGGTGTTGTTATCACAGAGTTGTTGCTTCGCCTTTTCTTTGCGTTAACCACAGTCCAATACCACGAGAACTCAATATAGGAACTGCCCGACAACGGTTATAATCCCTCGCTTATCCGGAGGGCAAAATGCCTGCTACGTGGAAGGGTTACCTCACATTCGGACTTATCTCAATTCCGATTCAACTGTCGCCCGCTGCACGGACCGAACGAATCAGCTTCAATCAAATTCATTCCGTGTGTCACACCCGCCTGAAGCAGCCTCTGTTCTGCCCATCGTGCGATAAATTTGTCGACCGGTCGGAAGTCATTAAGGGATACGAATACGAAAAAGATCAATATCTATTATTCAGCAAGGAGGAGTTAGACGAAATCGAGCCAGAGTCCGCGCAAAGCATGGAGATCTTGAACTTCGTAAAGGCGGAAGAGATCGATCCCGTTTACTTCGACGCCTCTTACTATGCGGAGCCAGCGGAGGCAGGGGTGCGAGCTTACACTCTGTTGCTGGACGCCATGCGAAAAACCGGTTATGCCGGCATCGCCAAGGTCACGATGCATGGCCGCGAAAACATCGTAATTATTCGTGCACGCGAGAACGGTTTTACTCTCCACACCATGTTTTATAAGAACGAGGTGAGGGCCGTGTCGGAAGTGTCCATTCCCAAAGGCGAAGTCAAACCAGAAGAATCGAAGTTGGCAATGCAACTTATCGAAAGCCTTGCGGCACCCTTCGATCCCGAACAATATTCAGATGCATATCAGCAGGAATTAGAAAAACTCATTGAAGCAAAGGCCCACGGCCAAAAGCTTACCGTCGTGCCAAAAGCCAAACACGAGCCGGTAGTGGATTTGATGGCGGCGTTGAAGAAGAGCCTCTCAGAAGGGGCGTCGCAGAAAACGCTTTTCCGTGCGGCTCCAAAAACTAACCAAAGAGAAAAGAAATCTCGCAGGGCTGGCTAGCCACCGGTCGTGTAATGGTGATGCCTACGGAATCACCCACGGAATGGACCGACCAAACAGTGTGACACCCAGCGCCGCCTTGATCGCTTCCCTGATGGCCGGGAGGAAGGAAAAAAGGTTGAAATCCAGACCCCTCCTCCTCTACCACGACTAAAGAATTCATATTGATGGTGCAGAAGCAAACGCACTGACATAACCATGAACAAGAGTCCGAGAACCATAGACGCGATGTTCAAAGCGCGAATTCCCATACGTTGTGGAGGCTAAGACGGTTTGAATCAAGTGTCCACAATTCCTGGTTAAAGGACATGGTCCGCTCGATCAATACAGGTCGCGCCTCGAAATCCTTACGGGCTAAAAGGAAACAGATGGGTTTAGTCGAGCCTCGAACTGCCGCTGCCAGGGAAACCCGGTCAAGAAGTTCCATAATCTCGAAATAATATTTTTCTCAATGTTGCGTCACTCATGAAACTTCCGTCTCTGTGGGTCCGTCCAATACGCTGAAGTAGGACGGAGGTGATATGGACCAAACCTTAGACATATTTGAAAGGTTACCGGAAGGCGATTCTATCTGGCGAGCCACTGTAGACGGATCCCAAAATGCAATCGGCAAACTTCAAGAACTTTCACTCCACACTCATAACGAATTGTATGTGGTTGACCTCAATACGAAAGCGGTAATCGCCACAAAACAATCAGCAGATCCCCGCTAAAGAGCCGATTTCCCGATCTGCTTCCCAGTTCTACCGAGGTCTTTGAGGTGCTCCCCAAAATTCGGACCACTCAATAAGGTGTAAAATCGCGGCCTCGGAAACGGAGCAGGAATGAAATCGAGGCAACGGCGGAGCTTCAGCGCGGAAATGAAAGCACGAATCGCGCTGGAGGCGATCAAGGAGCAGAAGACCATTCAGGAAATCGCTTCGCATTACGGGGTGCATCCCAGCCAAGTGATGAACTGGAAGCGGCAAGCGATTCAAGGAGCGCCGGCACTGTTTGCAGATCGGCGATCGCAGTCGGACACGAGCGAGGAGGAGTTGAAGGCGGAGTTGTACCAGCAGATTGGACAGTTGCAGGTGGAGCTGGACTGGCTCAAAAAAAAGTCCGGCCTATCGCGTTAGAGCAGAGGCGAGGATGGATCTCAGAGAACCCAGAACTGAGCATACGGCAGCAGTGCCGCTTGACGGGGATTTCGCGGTCGGGGTGGTATTACGAAGCGGAACCGGAGACGGCCGAGAATTTGAGACTGATGCGGTTCATCGACGAGCAATACACACGGACGCCGTTTTACGGGATTCGAAAGATGACCTGGTGGCTCGGCGAGCAAGGCTACGCGGTCAATCCGAAGCGGGTACGCCGGCTGATGCGGCAGATGGGACTGGAGGCGATCTACCGGAAGCCACGGCTGTCGGTTCCCGGGCCAGGACATCGCATCTATCCGTATCGGCTGCGCGGGCTGAGAATCGATCGGCCGAACCAAGTTTGGTCCAGCGACATAACCTACATTCGGCTACGGCAAGGGTTCCTATATCTGGCTGCGGTCATGGACTGGTTCAGCCGGTATGTACTGGCTTGGGAAGTATCGGTTTCCTTGGACACGTCCTTCTGCCTGGCGGCTCTCGATTGGGCCTTACAATCGGGACAGCCCGATATTTTCAACACGGATCAAGGATCGCAGTTCACCAGCGAAGATTTCACCAGGCGGCTGGAGACTCGCGGCATCGTCATCAGCATGGACGGGCGTGGGCGAGTGAGCGACAACATTTTCATCGAACGTTTATGGCGGACGGTGAAATACGAAGAGGTTTATCTGAAGGATTACATAGATGTGCTGGAGGCAGTTTCCAACTTGAAAAGCTATTTTGGTTTTTACAATCACGAACGTCCGCATCAAGCCTTGGGCTATCAGACGCCGGCGGCGATCTACTTCGGAAAGCGGAAGGCAGGCCGAGGAGGCAAAATCGGGGGGATGCTAGCGGTCGAGCGAACGAGCTTGCGTCGTTCCTAAGGCATCCTGGCGCGGAATTTTTCTGTGGAAAACTGGGGATAGGCACAAAGAAAGAAAAAAGGAGCAAAAAAGAAAGAAGCAGAGGCCTTGTGGAAACTGACGCCGCTGATGGAAATCCGCTCAGAACGCGGATTCCCACAGCGGCTTGGAAAGCACAAAACGCTTTCCACAGTTCCCACAAGGCCCGACGGCGGCGGTTCCATCACAGGACTCATTTTTTCGAGAGGCAGCGGTCCACCTTAAACACGCTTTCTTTTGGTCCGAAGGATGGGGGGCACCTCACTTTTACTGGCGGAGACTCAGTTGAGGAGGAATTTAATGCCCGCAATCAGCGATTCGGACAGAAGTGCGTTTGAAGATATTTGCAAAGGCGTCCATGATTTCAACGAAACTGAAATACTGTGCATCCACGAAGCAGCACAAGCAGTGAAGGCCGTGGTCCAATCCGCAACCAAGCGTCAGGAGCGCGCGCGCCCACCTGTGGAACTCCAAAGCGTCGAAAAGTGAATAAGCGCGAAGGCAAGAACAGGAGACAAACTTGGCCATAGTAGTAGCAATCGTGGTTCTCATTGTAGTGATACGTTTAGAACGCCTTTGGTGAGGTAAGAGCGAGGCCGAGATGAAATGCAGCAAATGTGACTGAGAATTAGTGCTCGATGATGACGAGTCATCTAAGGCACGAAATGTGTTAGAGCCTCTCTTTTCGCTCTAGTCAAAGGTATTCGGTTAACAGCAATTCTCTTACCCCAAATCCAACGTACCGCGTGCCAGCCACGCGTCGCGGCCCACCCCAGCAACCGCTCCGCCGATCGCATGCATGGTGGAAATGGGCACAGCAGCAAAGGTCGCGAGTCCGATCGTCGCAGCCGCAGCGAGTTCAGCAGAGAAACCACCCATAGGCTGCAGATGCGGCGTTATTCGCGATTCGACGGTTTTCACGATGCGCCATCCGCCGAGCATCGTGCCAATAGCCATCGCGGCATGACAGCTCAAGTTCGCCGCGGCGCGTGTCAACGACTTTGAGACAGGTGCTCACGAAATTTAGTGAGTTTTTCATCTTTGTGCCTATCCCTGGTTTTTCACAGAAAAATTTCGCGCCAGGAACGCCTGAGAGCGACGATTCCCGACCCGATCGACCTACAGCATCCCCCCTTTTGTCTCTCCTCAAGCGCATTTCGCTTTTCCAAAGTAGATCGCCGCTGGCAGCTGATCGCCTCCTAGAAAATCTTGGCCTTCTCATCTGCGCTGTAATGTCTTCACTGCTGTATCATCGGCCTCCTCCCACAGGCAGCGGTTCCGGAGTGGAAACCGGCTTGTTAATCCAGACTTGGCTGGGAAGAGCCGGCGGTTTGGGAGCGCTTCCTACGAAGCGCTCCGGGTGACGTTGGTAGGCAACAGCGAGCACATCCTGGCGTTGCCGCAAGATGTTTTCCGCTTGGCCATAGTGAACCGTCGCTGGCGTCAACAAGCCTATGCCGGAGTGACGGTGCTCTTCGTTGTACCACCGAAAAAAACTCTGACAGAAAGCACGACTGTCCTGGATGCACCCAAAGCGATCCGGGAACTCCGGCCGATATTTCATGGTTCGGAATTGGCTCTCGGAGTAAGGATTGTCGTCAGAGAGGTGCGGCCGACTATGCGTTTTTGTGACACCCAAATCGGCCAGTAAGAAAGCTACCGGCTTGGACCTCATCGACGTGCCACGATCGGCATGGAGCGTGAGCTGGCCTGGCTGGATGCGTTGTTTTTTGCAGCTTTCCTCGATCAGTCGCTTGGCCAGTTCGGAGCTTTCGCGATAAGCGACCATCCAGCCGGTGGCGTAACGGCTGAAGACATCGAGGATCACGTACAGGTAGAAGTACGTCCATTTCGCAGGACCCAGCAGCTTGGTGATATCCCAGCTCCACAATTGATTGGGGGCGGTGGCCATCAGCTCGGGCTTTTTGTAAGGCGGATGAAGCAACTGATCCCGACGCTCGCGGGATTCGCCGCGCTGTTCCAGTAAGCGATACATGGTTCGAATCGAACAGTGATAGTCCCCTTCATCGAGCAAGGTCGCATAAATAGCGGCTGGCGAGCGATCTTGAAAGCGTTCTTCGTGCAAACGAGATAAAACCGCTTCCCGTTCGGCCGGAGCCAGTGCACGTGCCGGCGAAGGCCGCGACGCGGTCACCGTAGGGGAACCGATCTTACGGCGATCCCGGTAGTAAGAAGCACGAGGTAGAGTGAGAGCCTGGCAAGCGGCGCTGGTGCCCACGTCCACCGCCAGTTCGGTGACCGCCGTCATCAGGATTGGTCCTCTGGGTCTGGCTCCGGAATCGGTTTCCCCAACAGCGCAGCCACTTTTTTTTGAACATCGATGATGATCTGCGCTTTACGCAGATCTTCGGTCAAGCGCGCATTCTGGCGGAGGAGTTTTTGGACTTCCTCTTCCAGGGGATTGCGCTTGGACTTCGGTCCGCGCTTCTGCGGAGTCAGGGCCTGGAAGACTCCTTTGGCCCGCTCTCGCCGCCAATAGGTCAGCAGAGACGAGTACAGGCCTTCGCGGCGGAGAAGAGCGCCCAGGCCACCTCGCGTCGCAGCAGCCGCTTCGGCCTCCAGCAAGATGCGTTGCTTGTATTCAGCGGTATAGGTACGCCGCTTTGCTTTGGCTACTACCTCCGGATCCGGCCGCGAAGCCGCCTCCGAATCGGCGCCCGCTTTGGCTGCCGCTGCACTCCGCTGCAGCTCGCTACGCTCGCCTTCGCTCCGTTCCGCGGCAGCCAAAGCCCCACGGGAAACACCAACATCAACACCAAGAGAAATTCCGTTCATCCCAGTCTTCTTCTTTCTCGCCCTACTGCTCATTAATTAAGGGTACTAGACTTGTCTCAGAGATGTTGGCACGGAGGGCCGCTAACAGCTACAGCTTACCGCGTATTGCTATACGCCACTTACCTCGCTACTGTTCGTGTGGATTCTGCTTTCTAAGTAGCAGTCGGAAAAATTAAATGCACACTCTGATCGTCATGGGGATTTTGTTGCTGCTAACAGCTACGATAATCGCAGTGTGCCGTCGCAAGGTGAAGTGAAAGCCCATCGGCGCAGTAAACTACCGCTAGAGAGTCTTTGACGCTATACACAATGCTCGCCGGCGACTGCACTTCTGGCGCCTTGTGCCTGCGCGCAAACGCCACAACAATCACCCCTACAATCACAATGACCAGTCCGATGCTGTCTATTCGTAATACTGCGGAGCTTTCTTTAGCTCCAGATCATCGATTCGGCGCCAAAGAGCTGTTGAGAGGTCGAACCATCCGAGTGACTGACCTTACAATTTCAATGTGTTTACAGGCCGATGCTGCCAAGTAGAGCGCTCAGGCGGGTCAATTCCACTTCAGCTTCCAGTATCTCGGGCTTAAATTTCTCTTCAAATTCATGGCCGAGCCTCTTGGCTTCTTCCCGCAGCGACTCCAATTTCTTCGATACTGCTGCATGTTCTTGCTTCAGTCGTTCGATGTTGTGCTGGTCCTGACTCATCGGCAGCTCCCTGCGGGAAGTATAGCGCGTGTTGGCTGGTATCTGAAAAGTTCGCCGCGCACGAAGGGCTCCGAAGTTTTGCTCAAGCGTGAGAGGCTCCAGTGAGCCATCGTTGACCGGATAGGGGATAGGCCAGGGCGAAACTGCCGCTCGAAAGTCCTATTAGCGGCAAACAGCAGAAATAATCAAAACGCTTGAATCAATGTTACCCCGAGTTTATAGTGACGAACAACCTCGGCAAGGCCAACTTCGTAATCGTCCCGGATCGCATCGCTGTGGACGACCTTGCGAAACACTACACCATACGGAAGGGCAGTTAAGCTTTAACGACACCCCCCGAGGTGGCCCGTAGCTGCTAAAGAGCATGCTCATCGGCGCCACGATCCAACTTCCGATAATCCGTCCAGGGGACCAATCTGGATCGGCGTTAATCAGTTGCGAGAGGCTGCCAAAGCTCGACACGATTTCCCTCTGGGTCGGTGAACCAGCCAAACCTTCCAAAGTCGTAGCTTTCGCGTTTGGGATCGACCGTCACACCTTGGTCTGTCAAACGGTCCAGCACTCCATCGAGGTCATCCACTTGGAGGTTGATCATCGCTTTCTGTGCCGAAGGAAAATACTCATCATCTCGTCCGAAGAAGGCGAGGACGACCTGAGCGCGTTGCGTCGAGGCGGGAAACGCGAAAGACCCTTGGGACCTCATTAGACCGAGATGCCGCTCGTACCATCTATACAAACCTTCTGGATCATTTGCTCGGACAAATGCACCGCCAAAGCCAGTGATTGAAGCCATGCAAGCTCCTATGACGAACGTTTGGTCCATAGCCTACGCCACGAAGAATCACAGTGTAGCCGTCAATCTCAATGCCGTCGATGAGTCCCCACGCGCGTTATTAAAAGGACGGTTTCGATTTCTTACCGTCAACGATGCCGAAATTCCAATAAACGTCCGTGTTCGCACTGCTGCGTGGTCTTTCGTGCGGTACCTAGAGAACCCCGGTTCATCGTTGACGGGGTAGCTTACAGAACGGGGAAAAGTGATACATCCGTCGGCGCGGTGGCGTTAAGTGTGGGCGATGATTTACTCGTCACGCGATAGTAATCTCGACGCAGATACAACATCCGCATGAGCACACTGAAGCGATCCCCTATTACTGGGAGTATGTGAGGCGTTTCGGCAAAGAATCCTATGAAAGGCTGCGGCGAGATTTCTTGGTGTCTGCAATAGTCGCCGCTCTCACCCTGCTGCTACGGCACGAGGATCACACGGTGACGGTCCTTGCCGTCGGTGCCTTCGCAAATGGGGCGTCGTTGATCCTGACTATCAGCCCGAGCCCGTCCACCTCGCACCCCGGCCCTGCCGTCAAATGCCCGTCAAATGCCCAACACACGGTAAAAAGACACCTTTTCGGTCGCAACGGGATTCCCAGGCTTGGTCATAGGCTCGATAAGCGGGTCCCCCACCATGGTAGGAATTCGTTGATCATCAGGTGTGCGTTCTACAGTTGGATCGTGAACTCGTTTCCGATGGGTATCACTTTTCCCCGCTCTGTAAGCTGCGCCGGTTCATCGTTGACGCGCGCTTATACTTTCTTTATACTTAAATTTCTTTTGCGGCTGCTTTTTGCCGCACTTCCCTGCCATCCTCTCGCGGCATTTGAACCGGTGAAAAGGCAGACTGGAACCAGGGTGTACCGCACTGCTCCCCTGAAGACATCCCATGACAGAGACTACTTGCAAACGTGAGATCGAGCTGGAGATTCCGGCCGAGAATGTATCGAAAGCTACCGAGAAGGTAGCGCGTGATCTTGCGCGGGTGGCGCGAATTCCCGGATTTCGTCCGGGCAAAGCACCAGTAACTTTGATTCGCAGGCGCTTCGCTGACGATATCCAGGGCGAAGTGCTGCAGTCGCTGGTTCCCGAATACCTGGAGAAGGCCCTCGACGAGAAAAAGCTTGTGCCGGTGACCCGGCCCGAGGTCGATAAGGTTGAATTCAAGGAAGGTGAACCGCTCAAGTTTCGCGCCATATTCGAAGTGCTTCCGGAATTTGAACTCGGCGATTACAAAAACTTGGACGTTCAGGTGGATGCTGTAGAAGCTGGTGAAGCGCAGGTCCACAAAGTTATCGAGCAGATGCGCGATCGCGCCGCCACCTTTGTACCTGTCGAAGGCCGCCCGGCGCAAGATGGCGACTTCGTTCTGATCAAGCTTGCGGGCATGCCTGAAGGTGGGGGCGAGCCTGTCGAAGCCGACAATATTATGTGCCACATCGGCGCAGAGGAAACGCTGGAGAGCTTTACTGAAAACTTGCGCGGTGCCAACCCCGGCGAAACCAAGAAATTCTCCTCGAAGTACCCTGACGATTATCCCGATCAGAAACTGGCGGGTAAGACTTACGACTACACCGTAGATGTCCAGGCGATCAAGGAAAAGAAACTGCCCGAAGTGAATGACGAGTTCGCCAAGGACGCAGCGGGATCCTTGCCCGGCATCACCACCGTAGTCGAATTGCGCAAGAAAATTCTGGAAAACCTGGAAGCGGCGAAGGAAGAACAGCAATCCGCGCAGGCTCGCGAGAAAATTCTGGAAGCGCTGGTCAAAAAACACGATTTTCCGGTTCCGGAAGCCCTTGTCGAGCATCAAATGGACGTCCGGCTCGAGCGTACGGTGCGTTCCCTTGCCGTTCAAGGCGTAGACCCCCAGGCGGTAAACGTTGACTGGGTCTCGATGCGCAAGCGGCAGCAGGACCGTGCCGTGGACGACGTGAAGGCCGAACTGCTGATCGACCGTATCGCCGATGCAGAAAAAATCGAAGCAACCGACCAAGACGTCGAAAAAGAGATTAGTACGCTGGCGGAACGCAGTGGCGAATCAGCAACTGCGTTGCGGGCTCGCTTGACAAAGCAGGGAGCGCTCGATAGGATGAAATCGAAATTGCGCAGTGACAAAACAATCGAGTGGCTCTACCGCAATACCCGAATCGAGACGACAGCCAAACGTGAAGCGTAATACCTGGTTCGGGTTCCTCAGCGCGCAAAGAAAATTCCAATGAAATATACTGACGACGCGACTCCGCGTGCCACAACGCTCGTTCCGATGGTCGTCGAACAGACAAACCGCGGCGAGCGGGCCTATGACATTTATTCCCGGCTACTTAAAGACCACATTATCTTCATCGGTACGCCGATTGACGACCATGTGGCTAACCTGGTGACGGCCCAGCTGCTGTTCTTGGCCTCAGAAGACCCTGAAAAGGACATTTCGGTGTATATCAACTCGCCGGGCGGGTCGATTTCGGCCGGAATGGCAATTTACGACACCATGCAGTTCGTCCGACCGGACGTGGTGACCTACTGTATCGGGCAGTCCGCGTCGATTGCCGCCGTGTTGCTGGCCTCGGGCACGCCTAAAAAGCGCTACGCGCTGCCGAATTCCCGCGTTTTGATTCACCAGCCATGGATGTCCGGCCTATCGGGCCAGGCCACGGACATTGATATCCACGCGAAAGAGATCATCCGGACGCGGGAAGCGCTCAATAAGCTGCTGGCCGGTCACACGGGCCAACCGCTCGAAAAGATTGAGCGAGACGTCGAGCGTGATTTCATTATGACGGCTGAACAGGCCAAGGCTTACGGCATCGTGGATGAAATCATTACGAAGCACAGGTAGTTGCGTTCCAAAGGGTTAGTATCGAAACCGATGATTTCCTGCCGCTCGCCTTCATTCCGTTTTACAATGAGGAACTGATTTGTCAGGGGTGTAGTGAAATCCGATCGAGGGAGCCTAATCAGTGAAACGGTTCACACCAGAAGAGCCGTTACGCTGTTCCTTCTGCCATAAAACGCAGGAGCAGGTGGAGAAGCTGATCAGTTCTCCATCGGAATATCCGCGCTCGTATATTTGCAACGAGTGCGTGGGCGTCTGCCAGCAGATTCTCGAAGACGAGAAGCGCGAGCAGTCCAGCCCGGCGAATCGCCGGCTGCCGCGTCCGCCAGAGATCAAAGCGTTTCTTGACGGCTACGTCATCGGGCAGGATAAGACCAAGAAGAAATTGGCGGTCGCGGTTTACAACCACTACAAGCGCATTTTCCTGAACAAGCAGCCGGGCGACGTTGAGTTGGCGAAGTCGAATATTCTGCTGGTCGGTCCCACGGGCACCGGCAAGACGCTGATGGCGCAGACGCTGTCGCGCATGCTGGATGTGCCGTTCGCGATCGTGGACGCGACGACCCTGACCGAAGCGGGTTACGTCGGCGAGGACGTCGAAAATATCATTTTGAAACTGTTGCAGGCCGCTGATGGAGACGTCCAAAAGGCGCAGCAAGGCATCATATATATCGACGAGATTGACAAGATCTCGAAGAAGGACGAAAACCCTTCGATTACTCGCGACGTTTCCGGCGAAGGCGTGCAGCAGGCGCTGCTGAAGATTCTGGAAGGCACTGTCGCCAACGTGCCGCCGCAGGGCGGACGCAAGCACCCGCACCAGGAATTTACGCCGGTAGATACGACCAATATCCTGTTCATCTGCGGCGGGGCTTTCGTGGGGCTTGAAAAGATTATCGAACGGCGCGTGGGTCATAAATCGCTGGGCTTCCAGGCCGATGCGCAGGTAACCACCACCTCGCGGCGCAATATCGAAATGCTGGAGCAGGCGCAGCCTACTGACCTGATTCGTTACGGCTTGATTCCGGAATTTGTCGGGCGCTTGCCGGTGGTGGGCGTGCTGAGCGATCTGGATAAATCGGCGCTGGTGCGAATTCTCGACCGAACCGAAGAACGCGCTGGTGCGGCAATATCAGCGGCTCTTTGAGTTTGAGAATGTGCGGCTGCGGTTCACGGACGACGCACTGGACACCGTGGCGGAATTGGCGCTGCAGCGCAAAGTGGGCGCGCGCGGCCTGCGCATGATTCTGGAAGATCTGATGCTGGAGATGATGTACCACCTGCCGGCGCAGCGAAAGCTTGCGCGACTTCGTGGTTACGGCGGACATGGTGAAGGGACGCGAAATCAATTGGAGCTTGCTGGAAAAAGCGGGCTAGCTTCAGGAGTTCATTTCAATTCGGTCTGGCTCTGGATTTTCGAACTAAGGAGCCCTACTTTCAGGAGTCAATAAGGGGACTCGATGTTCAATCGGGAAAAATCCGAAATCAAACGCGTGCCGATGATGCCGGTCCGGGAAATGGTGATTTTCCCGGAGATGATGCACCCGTTCATCGTGGGACGCGAAGCGTCGGTGCGCGCGCTGGAAGACGCGCTGGCGGGCGACAAGAAGATTTTTCTGGTGACGCAGCACGATGCGTCGGTGGACGATCCCAAGCCGGAGGAAATCTACCAGGTCGGAACGCTCGCGAATATCGTGCAGAGCGTGAAGCTGCCGGACGGCAATATCAAAGTGCTGGTGGAAGGCACCGAGCGCGCCAAGATCGTGCAGATCACCAGCGACGAAGGCTTTTTCCGAGCTTCGATCCGCGTGGTCACTTCCAAGACCGAGCCTTCCCCGCAGCTGCAGCAGGCTTCCGAGCGCGTTACCGGGCTTTTCGAGCAGTACGTGAAGCTCTCGCAGAGCCTGAATTACGACACGATGATCGCGGCCGTGCGCGTGGAAGATGCCGGAAAGCTTTCCGATGCAATCTCCGCGAACCTGCAGATTCCCGTCGAAGAAAAGCAGGAATTGCTGGAGCTTTTCGAGCCGCTGGAGCGCTTGAACCGCATCGCGGACATTCTGGAAGTCGAAATCGAAAAGCTGAACGTGGATCGCTCCATCAATACGCGCGTGAAGCGCCAGATGGAACGCGCCCAGAAAGAGTATTACCTCAACGAAAAGCTGAAGGCCATTCAGAAGGAACTGGGCCGCGGCGAAGCCAACGAAATCGAGCAGCTGAAGAAGAAAATCGAGACTTCCGGCATGCCCGAAGGGCCGCAGGAAAAGGCCATGCAGGAATTGAAGCGGCTGGAAATGATGCCGCCGATGTCCGCCGAATCCACGGTCTCGCGGAATTATCTGGACTGGCTGCTGGCGGTGCCCTGGAAGAAGCGCTCCAAAGAAATTCGCGACATCAAGACGCGCCGAGCAGATTCTCTCCGAAGATCATTACGGCCTGGAAAAGATCAAGGACCGCATTCTGGAATATCTCGCGGTTCGCCAGCTGGTGAAGAACCCCAAGGGTTCGATTCTCTGCTTCCTCGGGCCTCCAGGAGTGGGCAAGACTTCGCTCGCGATGTCCATCGGCCGCGCCACGGGACGTAAATTCGTGCGCGTTTCCCTAGGCGGCGTGCGCGACGAGGCTGAAATTCGCGGCCACCGCCGCACCTATATCGGTGCCCTGCCCGGCCAGATCATTCAGATGATGCGCAAGGCCGGAACCACCAATCCTGTGTTCGTGCTGGATGAAGTGGACAAGATGTCCATGGATTTCCGAGGCGATCCGTCGGCGGCGCTGATGGAAGTGCTGGACCCGGAACTGAATCACGCCTTCACCGACCACTATCTGGACGTCGAATACGATCTTTCGAAGGTCATGTTCGTGTGCACGGCCAACGTGCTGCACACGATTCCGCAGCCGCTGCAGGATCGCATGGAAGTGCTGCGCATCCCGGGCTACACCGAGCAGGAAAAGTATCAGATCGCCACGCGCTACCTGATTCCGAAGCAGCTCGAAGCCACGGGCCTGGCGAAGGATCAGCTGAAGTTCAGCGATGACGCCATCAAGAGCACGATTCGCCATTACACGCGCGAAGCCGGCGTGCGCAACCTGAACCGCGAGCTGGCCAACATTTCGCGAAAAGTCGCCCGCAAGGTCGTCACCGAAGGCAAGAACGTCGCGGTGGAAGTCACTCCGGCGAACCTGAACGATTATCTCGGCATCCTGAAGTATCGCGATTTCCTGGCCGAGAAGAAGAACGAAATCGGCCTCACCACCGGCCTCGCCTGGACGGAAGTGGGCGGCGAAGTGCTCTCCACCGAAGCCACGTTGATGCAGGGCAAGGGGCCGGCTGACTCTGACCGGCAAACTCGGCGACGTGATGCAGGAATCGGCGCAGGCCGCGATGAGCTACGTTCGTTCGCGCAGCCATCTGTTTAGCCTGCCCAAGGATTTCTACCGGCACATCGACATTCACATGCACGTGCCGGAAGGCGCGATACCGAAGGACGGTCCGTCGGCCGGGATCACGATCTGCACTTCGATCGTCAGCGCGCTGACCCTGATTCCGGTGCGCTGCGATATCGCCATGACCGGCGAAATCACCTTGCGCGGCAAGGTTCTGCCCATCGGCGGCGTGAAGGAAAAGCTGCTGGCGGCGCATCGCCTTGGCCTGCGCACCATTATTCTGCCGAAGGACAATGAAAAAGATCTGGCGGATATCCCGCCGGACATCCAGCGCAGATGTCCATTCACTTTGTCGAGTCCATGGACGATGTGCTGCAGATTGCGCTGGAGCATCCGCTGCCGATTCCCGGCCACCCACCGGTTGCAGGAGTCGAACCCAAGTTCGGCGCGGATGTCGCGCAGGACAACGAACTAACCAATTGAAACCCTCTGGTCCTTCCACATATTGATCAGCAGGCTTGGTCCGCGGCCAGAGGTTTCCGATTGTCTGTAGGTTTTCCCGTTTGTAATAGTTGCAGAAGAGTACGGCAGGTTCGATTTTGCGCCCGCCCGTAGACCATTCAGAAATCAATCTGCCTGAAAACCAGGCTTGAGAAGGAACGAAATCGATGAGCATTAGCCTTGCAGAACTGAAAGACAAGAATATTACCGACCTGGCGAAGATCGCCAAGGAGTTGAACATTCCCGGCGCGTCGGGCATGCGCAAGCAGGAGTTGATCTTCCAGATCCTCCGCGCCCAGACGGAAAAGAACGGGTTGATCTTCTCCGAAGGAGTGCTGGAATGCCTGCCGGACGGCTTCGGCTTCCTGCGCGCGCCGGAATACAACTATTTGCCGGGACCGGACGATATCTACGTTTCGCCGTCGCAAATCCGCAAATTCGATCTGCGCACCGGCGACACGGTTTCCGGCCAGGTGCGGCCGCCGAAGGATGGCGAGCGCTACTTCGCGCTGATCAAGGTGGAGGCGGTTAACTTCGAAGATCCGGAAGTCGCGCGCAACAAGATTTTCTTCGACAACCTGACGCCGCTGTACCCGCAGGATCGCATACGCCTGGAGACCACCAAGGAAAATCTCACCGGGCGCGTGCTGGACATGCTCTGCCCCATCGGCAAGGGGCAGCGCGGGTTGATCGTGGCGCCACCGCGCACCGGCAAGACGATGATGCTGCAGTCCATCGCCAATTCCATCACCACCAATCATCCGGAAGTCGCATTGATCGTGCTGCTGATTGACGAGCGGCCGGAAGAAGTGACGGACATGCAGCGGACGGTGAAGGGCGAAGTCATCAGCTCTACGTTCGACGAGCCGCCGCAACGTCACATTCAAGTGGCCGAAATGGTGCTGGAAAAGGCCAAGCGCCTGGTGGAACACAAGCGCGACGTGGTGATTCTGCTCGACTCGCTCACGCGTCTTGGCCGCGCCTACAACGCGGTCACGCCGCCTTCGGGCAAAGTCCTGTCTGGCGGTATTGATGCGAACGCATTGCAGCGTCCGCGGCGCTTCTTTGCCGCCGCGCGTAATGTGGAAGAGGGCGGATCGCTCACCATCATCGCCACCGCGCTGATTGATACCGGCAGCCGCATGGACGACGTGATTTTCGAAGAGTTCAAGGGCACCGGCAACATGGAAATCAATCTGGATCGCCGGCTGGTGGATAAGCGCGTCTTCCCGACGATTGACATCAACCGTTCGGGAACGCGCAAGGACGAATTGCTGCTGCCTGCGGATGAACTGAATCGCATCTGGGTGCTGCGCAAGGTGCTCAGCCCTCTTTCCACCGTCGAAGCCATGGAACTGCTGCTGGGCCGCCTCTCGAAAACGAAGACGAACGGCGAATTCCTGGCATCGATGTCCAGTCCCGGCGTAAGCGCGGCAAGTTTTTCGCAGCGCGCAGGACTCCTAACCCCTTCCCGCAATTTATCGAACCGCCTGCAGCGGGAAGCAGAACCCTTGGAGTTGGCATTGCAGTATGAAAAAGGCTGCTCGGAAGAGATGGCAGCTGGCTCAAGAAGGCTGGGGATCGACGAAGACGAGATTGCGCCACTTTATTTGGAATCGGTCGACTTGGGCGTCAGTAAGTCCTGTCAGGGAGCGCTGGTCAGGAATTAGAGCCGGCCTGATGGAGATGCTCCGTTTTTGTGTTGGTGTTGATCTTATCCTTGGCTAGCATCACGACCAGCCGCGCCACTTCTTCCGCTTCCATCGCTGTGCTGTCGACCACCACTGCATCTGAAGCGCGCACCAGCGGTGATGTCGGGCGCGCTGCAAGTCGCGCCGGTCGCGTTCATGTATCTCTTCGAGCGTGCGCTTCAGATCGATCGCATCGCCCTTCTGCTGGTGCTCACGCCAGCGTCGCTCGGCACGCGTTTCCGGCGACGCGGTGAGAAATACCTTAAGCTGCGCATCGGGAAAGACCACGCTGCCGATGTCCCGGCCTTCCATCACCACGCCACCCTGGTCGCCGGCGCGCCGCTGTTCGGCCACCAGCACGTGTCGCACGCCGGGATTTACGGCGATCTTTCGAGGCCGCCTGCGATACCTCCGGCGTGCGAATCGCGGTGGTGACGTCGTCGCGGTCGAGAAATACCTGCTGTGAGCCGTGCGCCGCTCGAAGGTCAATGCGCGTTTCGCGCGGCCAGCGCGACCAAATTTTCATCGTTGCTATCAAGCGCCAGTCCGTCGTCGCACCGCCTTGAGCGCAAGCGCGCGATACATCGCCCCGGTGTCGATGTAGATGTACCCCAGCAGCTCAGCGACGCGGCGTGCCAGCGTGCTTTTCCCCGAGCCAACCGGGCCGTCAATCGCGATGATTAGTTTTTTCAAGAAAAGTCTCGCAGCCGGATTCTTTACTTCTATATTCGCTTAAAAGCCTTTTCAATTTCGCGCACGGAATAGCGCAGCACTACTGGACGGCCGTGCGGACAGCTCATCGGGTATTCGGTCTTGGCCAGCTCGCCAGCAGCCACTCCATTTTGGTGGTGTCCAGCGGAGTGTTCACCTTAATGGCCGCATGACACGAAGTGGAGGCAGCGATTTTTGCCTGCAGCGAATCGATTGAAATCGACTGATTCTCGCGCGCGATTCCGTCCAGGATTTCGTATAGGAGCTTCTCGGCGTCCCCGCTGGTGATTCCAGCCGGCGCGGCCTGAATGGCCACGCTTCGCGCGCCCATCACCTCGGCTTCGAATCCGTTAGCGCGCAATTCTTCGGCGATCTGCTCGAAAATCGCCAGCTGCCGCGGGTTCAGCTCTACGATCAGCGGCACCAGCATCCGCTGGCCGCCGAGTTCGCCTTCGCGGCGCGCGCGCAGGTGCTGTTCGAACAGAACGCGCTCGTGCGCCACGTGTTGGTCGATGATCCACAGTCCTTCGCTATTCACCGCGACGATGAAGCTGCTGCTCACTTGGCCCAGAGGCTTCAGGTCGGCAATGTCTTCACTGCTCGGCAGCGTTCCCGGAGGCGCATCGTTACTGACGTCCGCACCCAAGCCGGCACCAGGCGGCTTGACCCGCACGCTCACAGAAAAATCGCTCGCGCCGGATGAATCGAATTCGAAACGCTGCGAAATCGGGCGGTCGGGGGCGCCTGTTAATTCAAATCTCCCGGCGACTCCGCTCACATCGCCAAACGAAGTGGGAATCACAGCGTGCGGCGGTCCCGGCGGCGCGCCGGCAATCGCCTCCGACCTGCTTATACCCGGATCGAGAGATGGCAATCCGGCGGCACGAAGTTCGCTGCCATTAGGCGATCCCATCGCCGCAGCTGAAGCGCTAGCCACAGCGGCTCGCGAAGCCGGAAAACCAGGAATCGGGCGCGCGAAGGAAAGCGCCTGGCGCAGCGCGTCGCGCGTGAAGTCATGGATAAATTGAGGATGGCGGAAACGCACTTCGATTTTCGCCGGGTGCACGTTTACGTCTACTTCTTCGTAGGGCATATCCAGGAAGAGTAGAACGACCGGAAAGACTCCGGGCGGAACAATGTTGCGGTAGGCATCATTGATCGCATGCAGCAGCAAACGGTCGCGGACCAAGCGACGGTTCACAAAAATGTAGATGCCGTTGCGATTGCTGCGCTGAACTTCCGGGCGCGATGTAAATCCGCTGACGCGCAGCGTGGCGCCGCGTTCGCCAACCTCGAGCGGCGGCTCGTTAATGGCGCCACCGACAGGCGCTTCGGTCGCCGGAATTTCCATCAACTCGTCGAGCGCCTGACGGCCAAAAATCTGGTACACGCGGTCCGCCAGCTTTTCTACCGGAGCGCAATTCATAATGTCTTGCGACGGCGTCTTCAGCAGGAACTGGCGGTCGGGATGCGCCAGCGCATAGTGCGTGACCAGCGATGCGATGTGTCCGAGTTCAGTGGTCTCCGATTTCAGGAATTTTCGCCTGGCTGGCACGGCATAGAAAATGTCGCCAACGCTGATGGAGGTTCCCACCGGAACGCCGGCGGGTTTCACGCTGATGAGCTTTCCACCGGCCAATTCGACACGAGTGCCTTCGTTGTCTTCGGCGTCGCGCGTTTCCAGCACCAGCCGCGAGATCGCTGCAATCGACGGCAGGGCTTCACCGCGAAATCCAAGCGTGGCGATCGAAAGCAAATCCTCGGCGGAACGCAGCTTCGAGGTCGCGTGGCGTTCGAACGCGAGCAGCGCATCATCGCGATTCATCCCGCAACCATCGTCGACCACACGGATCATGCGCTTGCCGCCTGATTCGGTTTCGATACGAATCAAGCGCGCGCCCGCGTCCAGCGCGTTCTCGAGGAGCTCCTTCACCACGGAAGCCGGCCGCTCGACCACCTCGCCTGCCGCAATTTTATTGGCTACATTTTCGGCAAGGATACGAATACGGCTCACGGAAAATGTCTCGTTGCATGCGAGGTCGGAAACGCGGAATCAGGCGGATTTTGCAGATCGGCGCGAGCTTGGTCTTCTGTCTTTTTTTCTTCCTGGGCCATGCTGCGCAAAAAGATACGCGTGCCAAACAAGCTGGCGATGAAGACCACCACGACAAGCGACACACCCAACCACTGCGGGAATCGCGTCATCTGCACCATGATCATAAAAATGAAACCGATCAACACGCCCAGTCCCAGCAAAACCAGGAATTGCGCGCGCAGGCCCAGCCTGCGCATGCTGCGCACCAGAAGAAACACGCCGACAAGCGCGGCAATTGGTATGGCCAGCAGCAGCCGATCAGAAATCATGCGCCCTTCTTTGACGCTGTGTCCACCACTGGCTCTTTTATCGCGATCCCCAAATCGTTCAGCTGATCAACGCTCACCTCGGAAGGCGAATCGGCCATCAAATCCTGAGCGGCAGTGGTCTTGGGGAATGCGATCACTTCGCGAATTGATTTTTCACCAGCTAGCAGCATCACGACTCGATCGAGTCCCAGCGCAATGCCACCGTGCGGAGGCGTGCCATATGTAAGCGCATCGAGAAAAAATCCGAAGCGTTGGCGGGCTTGCTCATCGCTCAAACCCAGGGCCTTGAACATGCGCGCCTGCACATCCTGGCGATGAATTCTGATGCTTCCTGAACCGAGTTCAACACCATTGAGTACAAGGTCGTAGCCTTTCGAACGGCATTCCCATGGCGCAGTCTCCAGCTTGTCGAGGTCTTCTTCGAAAATGCCGGTGAACGGATGTTGCGCGCTGACCCATCGCTTGTCGCTTTCGCTCCATTCGAACAGCGCGAAACCCGTAATCCACGCGAATTCCCATTTGCTGCGATCAATCAGATTGAGTTTGTCGCCAAGATAAAGGCGAACCTGGCCGGCTACGTTCAGGGACGTATCACTGTGCGGAATTTGTTCTTTGGCTGCGACCGCTACGACTAAATCGCCCGCTTTTGCACCAACCGCCTCGGCAAGTTTCTTCAGGTTTTCGACGCCAAGAGTCTTTTCAAGCGGCGAGCTGACCCCCTCTCCGGTCACCTTCACGGTGTAAACGCCGCGCGCCCCCGCTGATTTTCCAATTTCGCTGAGTTCGTCAAGCTGCTTTCGCGACCAGGCCGCTGCGCCCGGCGCGACTAAGGCTTGGACATGGCCTTCGAAGCGCATGGGCGCGCGCCCGAGCTCGAAGAATTCGGTAACGTTGTGAAGTTCCATTCCGAAGCGCAGGTCGGGCTTGTCCGAACCATAACGACGCAGCGCTTCCTGGTAATCGAGATGACGAAATGGCGCCTTCACCTGCACTCCGACAACTTCGAGCGCGCGGATGATCACGCCCTCGATAACCTCAAAAATATCCTGCTGGCGCGGAAATGACATCTCCAGGTCGAGCTGCGTGAATTCCGGCTGGCGGTCGGCGCGCAAATCCTCGTCGCGAAAACAGCGGACGATCTGGAAATAGCGGTCCATGCCGGAAATCATCAAAATCTGCTTGAAAATTTGCGGCGACTGCGGCAGCGCGTAAAACTGGCCATGATGCACGCGGCTGGGCACCAGGTAATCGCGGGCGCCTTCTGGCGTCGAGCGCGTCAACATCGGTGTTTCGATTTCGAAGAAGCCAAGCTCGTCGAGAGTTTTGCGCATCGCGAAGAGAATTCGATGGCGCAATTCGACATTGCGGTGTGGTCGCGGCCGTCGCAGGTCGAGGTAACGGTGGCGCAGACGCGTTTCTTCGCTTGCGTTCACTTCGTCTTCGATTTGGAACGGCGGCGTTTTCGAATTATTCAATATGTGCAGACGCGTGGCCATCACTTCCACTTCGCCGGACGCGAGTTCGGGATTAGACTTCTGCCTGCGGATCACTTTCCCTTCGACCGCGATCACAAATTCCGAACGCAATTCTTCGGCCTTCTTGTGGGCTTCGGGCTGAAGCTCCTTGTTGAACACAATCTGAGCAATGCCGGCGCGGTCGCGCAGATCGATGAAAATTAATTGGCCCAGATCGCGACGGCGATGCACCCAGCCCATAAGCACGACGTCTTTGTCGGCATCGCTTGCGCGCAGATCGCCGGAATAACCGGTTCGTTTCAAGTTTCCAAGAGCATCGAGCAAAGCGAGGTTCCTTCCGATTTGTTGATATCGCGAGAACAGGTCGCCAATCGCTTGTAAGCTGCGGCGGCGCGAGCGTAAGGCCCTATGCTCATGCTAGTGCTAGTCCGGGTCAATCGCTGCTGCCTCTTCGTTCGGATTCCAGATATTCTAGCAGGTCATATTCGGAATACTTATCCTGTTTACCGTCGCTGAGCTTCTTCAGTGTGAAGGTGCCCGAGGCGACCTCGTCACTGCCAATCATCAGGGCGTAGCGGGCGCCGAGTTTGTCGGCCAAGTTCAGCGATTTCTTGAATTTCATTTCTTCGCCTGGGAGCTCGACGGAAAGGCCCGCGTCGCGCAGCTTCCTCGCGATCGCCACCGCTGCGGGATAGGCGGGCTGGCCCATCCATGCGACAAAAACGTCCAGTCCCGGCATTTTCGGCAGATGCCCCGATTCCTGGATCGATAAGATCGCGCGGTCGCTGCCGATGGCGAAACCGATGCCCTTCGTCGGTGGCCCACCCAATAATTCGACTAATCCATCATAACGACCGCCTCCGCACACCGCGTTCTGCGAGCCCAAGCCTTCGGCGATGACTTCGAATGTTGTGCGCGTGTAGTAATCGAGGCCGCGTACTAGCCGCCAGTTTTCTTCGTACGCAATTCCGCGCAGCTTCAGCTCTTCTTTCAACTTTGCGAAGTGCTCCCGGCACTCCACACAGAGATGATCGGATAGGCGCGGCAGCTTCTCGATAATGTCCTGCTCGTTCGGCAATTTAGAATCGAGCACCCGCAGCGGGTTGGTTTCGATGCGTCGCTGGCTGTCCGGTCCGAGCCGATCCTTCACCTTGCGCAGCTCTACACGCAGCAATTCCAGGTATTGCGGGCGGCAGTTCTTATCGCCAATGGAATTGATGTACAGCGTCGTGCGCGTCAATCCCACGCGCTCGAAAAACGTCATCAGCATTGCGATCAATTCGGTGTCAATTGCGGGCGCATCCGACTGGCCCAGCACTTCCGCGTTGACCTGGTAGAACTGACGGTAGCGTCCCTTTTGCGGGCGCTCGCGGCGGAACATTGGCCCGATGCAATACAGCTTCACATTTCCCGGCAACGTATGCATCCCGTGTTCGATGTATGCCCGCATCGTGCTGGCTGTTGCTTCCGGACGCAGCGATACCTGCTCGCCGAGCACCGGCGTACCTTCGTCAGTCTTCGTCGAACCCTGAAAACCCTCCGAGAGACGGAAGGTAAACATTTCTTTCGAAACAATGTCGGTATCTGCGCCTACCGACCGGGCGAATAAACCTGTCTGTTCGAAAATCGGAAGGCGTATTTCGCGGAAATTGTAGGATTCGAAGACCTGCCGTGCGGTATGCTCGAACCAATTCCACAGGGCGGAATCAGGTGGAAGGATGTCTCTTGTGCCTTTGACGGCTCGGAATTGTTTTCGTTCGGTCATTTTGTTCTGGTCATAAAGCGAGTGGCTGGTGACTAGACTGTTGATAGCTTGCGTTTTACTGCCGTGAGCATTTTCTGAAGTTCACTTAAGTCCTCGCAAAACTTTCGCTGTATCGGCAGACTTACAATAGTCTAGCGCGGCACACAGGAGGGCTTGCGTCTCTCATTTCCGCAAGAACCGCCAGGCCCGAGAGAATAGGAAACACAGAAAATCGCCCGTCCCGCACAGCGAGCTTGCCCTTCCGCTATGTTCGAAGCAATCGCTAGCGCCGCGCCATGGCGCCTATTTTCCAGTCATTCGCCACTGCTTTTCTCATCAGCTGCTTCGGCGCGATATGTTTCTTTGTACTCGACATAGCGTTGCGCGTAGGCGTCAATTGATTCGAGATCTGCCGCGGCCAGTCTGCGGCGCAACTTCCCTGGTTGACCCATCATTAAGCTATGGGGAGCAACGACGGTGCGCTCGGGCACCAGCGTCCCCGCCGCAATGATTGAGCCTGTGCCGATCAGCGCACCATTCAGAATGACGCTGCCCATGCCAATCAAGCAGCGCGATTCGATGGTGCAGCCGTGCAGCGTGACGCTGTGGCCGACAGTAACATCGTCACCTAGAACCAACGGATTGGTATCGCGCATCACGTGCAGCACGGACCCATCCTGAATGTTTGTGCGTGCCCCGATACGAATGTAATGCACGTCACCACGTATGACCGCGCAAGGCCACACGCTCGAATCGTCACCGATCACCACATCGCCAATGATTACCGATTGCGGGTCGATATAAGCGCTCGGAGCGATCTGAGGCGCGCGCCCGCGATAGCTGCGGATCAAAGACAAGCTCCTGAAGTAATTTGCAGCGGCGCCGTGGTCACAGAATCTGCACCACCGGCGCTCCAGCGGAGGAATTCACAACGTCCAGCCGCGCGGCAACGTTGCGCGCCACTCGGTACACGCTGTTACTGCCGGGCGCATCTTCACCGAGCGACGCAACGGGTTTGCCTGTGTCACCACCGATACGGATTTGAGGATCGATTTCAATCTCGCCCAGGAACGGCACGCCGAACGCCTTGGCCATGTGCTGGCCCTCGCCATGGCCAAACACGTCAATGCGACCGCTGCAGTGCGGGCAATTGAAGTAGCTCATGTTCTCGACCACTCCGAGAATTTCGACATTTACCTGACGGAACATTTCGATAGCCTTACGCACATCCGCCAAGGCCACGATGGAGGGTGTTGTAACGACCACTGCGCCGGTCACCGAGACGCTTTGAATCAACGAGAGCTGCACGTCTCCGGTTCCCGGCGGCAAGTCGATAATCAAATAGTCAAGCTCGCCCCACCTGACGCTGCGCAGAAACTGCTGCATGACGCTGTGCAACATTGGTCCGCGCCATACCAGCGGTTTATCGCCGGGATTGAGCAGGCCCATCGAAATCATTTTCACGCCGTAGGCTTCCACCGGGATGATGGTCTTCTCGTCCACCGCGCGCGGCTGTTCATTCGTGCCCAGCATCACCGGCACGTTGGGTCCATAAACATCGGCGTCGAGCAAACCCACCGTTGAGCCAAGCCGCTTCAGAGCAATTGCCAAATTTACGGCCACTGTCGTCTTCCCTACTCCACCCTTGCCGCTGGCGACGGCTACCAGGTTCTTTACGCCCGCGATGGGCGCTTTCTTATCGACAGCAGGTCCTTGTCCGGGTGCAGGAGGCATTTAAATCCTTTCGGCGAAAGCGGCAATCAAAAGGGCTTCAGCCACAATGCTACGGTAAATCATAGACTGCCAGGCGCGCCACAGCAAGGTAACTGCAACTTATAGGAATTGCGAATACCGGCTGTTGCGCGCGAGGTGATAGAACCACTAGCATGCAATTGGCTCGTTCAATCGATTCGACACTTTGCCATTTTCACGGCGGTCAGCCGCAAGGGAGAAACGTAAGTGATAAATGGGGTACACGCGCTTTTCTATGCCGAGGATGCAGATAATGTTCGCGGCTTTTTCAAGGACGTGCTCAAACTAGATTCGGTGGATGCTGGACACGGCTGGTTGATCTTCGCCCTGCCTCCCGCCGAACTCGCTATTCATCCCACCGGTGACCTTCCGCATCACGAGCTTTATTTGATGTGCGATGACATTCACAAAACCATGAATGAGCTGAAAGCCAAAAATGTGCAATTCGCGCGCCCCGTGAAAGAGGAACAGTGGGCTCGGCGACTGCAATCAAAATTCCAGGCGGAGGCGAAATGGGACTTTACCAGCCCAAACATCCGATCGCGCTGAAAGTCAATCGCTGACACTCCATGCCACTGCTCCACTCACCGACGTGCAACATCCGCGTAATCACATCTGTGCTGCCGACATTGTGAGCGGAGAAATCCGCAGCGGCGGTCCGCTTTGCAGGAAATCGCGTAAGCGGCTACAATGCTAAAGAGGGAGATGCGCGAACCTCGCAGCCGTCATTCCTGCAGGTCGAAGTTCCCTATTTACGGGAGACATACTCACGTTCGTCCCCTTTTTGTCGGGTCGCGTGCGTCTAATCTTAGAATATGGACGTTGAGAAGGTCATAAATAGCGTCGTAGCGCGCTTCATCGGGACCAAGCACGAGCGCGACGTCAAAGCCTTGCAGCCTCTCGTTGAAGCTGTCAATGCTCTTGAGCCCGAACTGCGGCAATTGTCCGACGCGCAGCTTTCAGCGAAGACCCCGCAACTGAAGGCCGAAGTGCAGGCCGCCATCGAAGGTCTCGAGCGCGACGATCCCAATTATAAGCAGCGTTTGCAGGAGGTTTTGCAGCCTTTCCTGGTTCCAGCCTTTGCCGTCGCGCGCGAAGCGGGACGCCGCACCATCGGGATGCGGCATTTCGACGTTCAATTGATAGGTGGCGCGGTTTTGCATCAAGGCAAAATTGCGGAAATGAAGACGGGTGAAGGCAAGACTCTGGTTGCCACTTTGCCCGCCTATCTGAACGCGCTCACCGCTAAAGGCGTGCATATCGTTACGGTGAACGATTATCTGGCCCGCCGCGACGCGGAGTGGATGGGTCCGATTTACAAGATGCTGGGGCTTTCGGTTGGCGTCATAGTCCACGACCTCGATGATGTCCAGCGCCGTGCTGCCTATGCCGCCGATATTACCTACGGTACTAACAACGAGTTTGGCTTCGACTATCTTCGCGACAACATGAAGTACGATCTGGCGCAGTGTGTGCAGCGCGGGCATCATTTTGCGATTGTGGACGAAGTCGACTCCATCCTGATCGACGAAGCGCGTACTCCTCTGATTATTTCCGGGCCTGCCGAGGAATCCACGGACAAGTATTACCGCATCGACAAAATGATTCCCAAGCTGATCCTGGATATCGATTACACGCTCGACGAAAAGCATCGTACCGCGACGCTTACCGAAGAAGGCGTTTCAAAATGCGAGCAGCTTCTGAACCTCGGCAATCTGTACGATCCCGCGCATATGGATATCATTCACCACGTCTATCAGGCCTTGCGCGCGCATACCCTGTTCCAGAAAGACGTGGATTACGTGGTGAAAGACGGCGGAGTGGTGATCGTTGATGAATTTACCGGCCGCCAAATGCCAGGCAGACGCTGGTCCGATGGCTTGCATCAGGCCGTGGAGGCAAAGGAAAACGTAAAGATCGAGCGCGAAAATCAGACACTGGCGACTATCACCTTCCAGAATTATTTTCGTATGTATAAAAAGCTTTCCGGCATGACTGGAACCGCCGACACTGAAGCTCCTGAATTCGACAAAATTTATAAGTTGGAAGTGGTTGCCATACCTACGAACAAGGCGCTGATTCGCATCGAAAATCCCGATGTCGTATACCGCACCGAAGCGGAAAAGTTTGAAGCAGCCGTGAATGGCATTCTTCAAGAAGACGGCACGCGAGCGGCGGCGTCCGCCAGTATTACGAAAGCGGACAGCCGGTGCTGGTCGGCAGCATCTCCATCGAAAAATCCGAAAAAATCGCGGCGCTCCTGAAAAAAGCCGGATCCCGCACCAGGTGTTGAACGCCAAGCAGCACGAGCGCGAGGCCATCATTATCTCGCAGGCGGGACGCAAGGGCGCCGTCACCGTGTCCACGAACATGGCCGGTCGCGGCACGGACATCCTGCTTGGCGGCAATCCCGAAGCGATGACGCGCGATTATTGCCTCAAAAATAAGCTCGCGCTTCCTTACGCACCCGCCAGCTCGGTCATTGGAGCTTCGCCAGGCACTGAAACTCCGGCCCAGGCCGATTCTGCAACTGCAGCCGCAAATGGTGGCGCGGAAGTGCCTTCAAATGGCGGGAGCAGCCCCGCGATGGTGCTTTTCCAGATTGAGGGCAAGATCTTTCAGGTTCCCCTGGAGCAGTGGAAACCGATCTACGATCAATTCGCTGAGCAGTGCAAAGCGGAACATGATGAAGTGGTCGCGATGGGCGGCCTGCACATCCTCGGCACGGAACGCCACGAAGCACGCCGTATCGACAATCAGTTGCGAGGCCGCGCCGGCCGGCAAGGCGACCCGGGTCTTCGCGATTCTTCCTTTCGCTTGAAGACGATCTGCTGCGCATTTTCGGCGGCGAACGTGTGAAAAACCTGATGTTTCGCCTGGGTATGACCGAAGGTGTTCCGATTGAGTCACGTCTCATCAGCAAGCGCATCGAGAACGCGCAGAAGGCGGTGGAAGCACAGAATTTCGAAGCGCGCAAACACCTGCTGGAATACGACGACGTGATGAACAAGCAGCGCGAAACCATCTACAACTTGCGCCGCTCGTTTCTGGAAGGGCGCGATCAGAAAGAATTTGTGCTGGAGCGTGCCGACGCCATAGCGAACGAAGCTGGTGGAAACCTACTGTCCACGCGAGCAGCATCCGGACCAGTGGAATGTCACGCAGTTCTCAATGAAGTGTTGAATCAGTTTGGCTTCGATCCGAAGGCAGTGGGCATGGATTTCGCTACGCTGAACCATGAAACCATCGCTGACGTGCTGATTGAAAAAGTCCGTGCGCGCTATGAAGAGAAGGAAAAGATGTTCGGGGCGCAGACGCTGCGCTGGCTTGAACGCCACATCCTGCTCGATGTAGTCGACGGCCAGTGGAAAGATCACCTACTGACGCTCGATCATTTGAAGGAAGGCATAGGGCTGCGCGGATACGGCCAAAAGGATCCGCTCGTCGAGTTCAAAAAGGAAGCGTTTATTCTTTTCGATGATCTGATGAATCGCATTGATACCGAAGCCGTGCGGTTCCTCTTTTTGGTTCGACCGGCCGAGCAGCCGGTTACAGCGACTGCCTCTGCATCGACAGTCACCTCTACCAGCACATCCACTTCTAGCCAAAGGCCCCCGACGCCGCGCGGTCTTTCGCAGTTTTCACCGGAAGAAATCGAGCGCAGGCAAAGACGCCAGCAGCAACAGATGCAATTTCAAGCCGGGTCAGCGCCGGTTGAAGCTCCAAAGCCCGTGCGCGCCGCCGCAAAGGTAGGCCGCAACGATCCCTGCCCCTGCGGTTCCGGGAAAAAATACAAGAAGTGTCACGGCGAATCAGCCTGACCCTGTACGTTGTGGGTCATTTGCTTCTCGCGACTGGGTACGTCTACTCCCGTCACGACGGCGTTTGCTGGCGCCTTGTTGCCGTGCTGTACTCGATACCCCAAGCAACTTGCATCTGAAAAAGGTGTGCGCTACTCTCTGTGCCACTTCGGGGTGGTTGTGACCCGGGGATAGGGGTGCGCGATGCAAGGCTCGGTACTCGCTAATTGCCGGCGTCCCGGATGTGCGAAACCGGCTCCCTCCGCACTGTCCGCCGCACGGCTATGCCTCGATCACTTTCTCGATGAAGCCTTCATTCGAACCGATAACGCCTTGGCAACTTGCCGCCAAGGCTCGCCGATCAGCAAAGAAAGTTTGGAGTGGTTGCTGTCTGACGCGCTGGCCACGGTGAAGAATCTGGAAGAAAGCGCCGATCAACCGGAACCCGAACAACGCGATCGCATGCTCGAATTACTCCTGATCCTCGCGAATCTCCACGAATATGTCGCACGCAATTCTCTGCACGCCCAGCGTCTGGCATAAACCGCACCTGCGATTCCGGAAACATTCAGGCCATTTTTGCCATTTAACTCCAGGGACTGTTCGGCTCATCGCCGTTTACCTCTACGGCATAGACTCGCTTGCAAAATACTGCCGGGCAACTCAAGCTTAAGATTCAGCAATTTGTGCGCTGACATGACCCAGCATGTCTGAAAAAGTCAAAGAACTCGACCCTTTTAAACCGGAAGAACCCACGATACCGGGAGTCACCGGAAATCCAGCGCGGAAAAAGCGACCTCCGCAGCCGCCGCGCATCGCGTTACCTCAGACAGCGCCTGTCAATAACGCCCGGCCTTTGAACGCCATTTCCCCGCGCTTATGGCTCGCAGTCGTAGCCACCCTGATTGTGCTTGTCTCGCTAGGTGTCTATCTAAGGAAGCGCCCGGGCGCGTCCTACCCGGCGCAACCCGCTACTGTGGCCGCAGCCTCAGAGCTTGCGCCAAAGAAGGCGCCGCCCGCGGTTCCAGTCATTCCGAAGGCGCCTGGACCGGTTGCAACTACATCCGAACTTGAGAAACCCTGGTCGTCAAAGCGCTTCATATTCCGCGTCCCGCTAAACTCCGAGGACGTTCCGGCCATGGTTGTAAAGCTTCCCGGAGGCGTCTACTGGGGAGTCTCCATGCGCGAGCCTTACGGCACTTGCGAATTGCAATACGTGAACGATCCGCGCGTGCTGGCAGCAGATTATCAGTTCACAGCAACACACCCCATGCTTACCGACCCATGTAGCCACGCAGTGTTCGATCTCAGCGAGTACGGCTCGGGGCCAAACGGCGTCATTCGCGGCGCGATCGTAAAGGGAGGCGCCATACGGCCGCCCATCGCAATTGAGATCCGAGTGCGCGGCAAAGAGGTGATCGCGACTCGCATTGAGCCTCTCGCTTCTTACCAGCACTAAGCAGCCTACAGCGTTGACTGGATAGTCTCTCCGTGCGTATTCTCGATAGAGTTAAGGCAGGTCCTCCGGAGGGTTCCCCTATGCCATCGTCTGCCTGGCGCGGATTTGTCTCATTCGGTCTGGTTTCATTCCCGGTTCGCTTGTACCCGGCGGCACGCCCTTCGCGCGTGAGTCTTCATCAACTGCACAGCGTTTGCCATACGCGGCTTAAGCAGCCGCTTTTTTGCCCGCACTGTAACCGCATGGTGGATCGCTCTGAGGTGATCAAAGGCTACGAGACCGAAGACGGGCACTACGTGCTCATCACCAAGGAAGAAATAGAAAAAATCACGCCTGAATCGGGGCGCGCCATGGAAATTCTGGCCTTCGTCAACATGTCGGAGATCGATCCGCTTTTCTTCGATTCATCCTATTTTGTAGTTGCTGAGGAAGCCGGCAAAAAGGCATATCAGCTGCTGGTCAAGACGCTGGAAGATGCGCACAAGGTCGGTATTGCGAAAATCACGATGCACCAGCGCGAATACACGGTCTTCTTGAGGCCATACGATCACGGCATCGCCATTCACACCATGTACTTCGCCAATGAAATTCGCGAAGCCCCGGGCTACGGCAAGACCGAAGGCATCAAGCTCTCCGCTGCGGAAATAAAACTGGCCGAACAACTGGTGGACAATCTTACCGAGGAGTTCGACCTGAAGAAATACCACGATGAGTTCGAGGACCGGCTGCGCGCGCTAATCGCTGCCAAGGAAAAGGGCCAAGAAGTGAAGGCTAGCCCTCACCCGAAGCGGGCTCCTGTGATTGACATGATGACCGCACTCAAGGAGAGCCTGGCGAAATCGGGTGGTGCCGCTCGTCATCGCCCTATGAGCGCCAAATCGGCAGGCGCGCCGGCATCCGGCGGGTCGCGCGCGAAGCGTGCAAACCGGCGCGCAGCAAGTTAACGCTTCACCGGGCTTTCGCATTTAATCAGCGAACTTCCGGTCAAAGAAAAATGCCACTGTCCCGCTTGAGCGGGACAGTGGGCGCCATCGCCGAGAACCTCGACCACGGGTATGACTTGTATCAATCGTTATGATGCAAGCTGTTCTACCGAACGCGCCACCAACACCGGCTGGCCTGTCGCCTGATCGACGATCACAAATCCAACGACGCGAATCGAGATGGCCGACGTCCCTTGCAACGCGGACAAGCCACTCAAGTTGATGAAGTTGGTAAAGTTGGTGGTCAGCACGGTCAGCGGGTTTGGCAGCAACACGCCGGCCGTCCATTTGTCATTCAACTGGAAACTGCCTGCGTTGCCGTTTCGCACCGTAGTGCTCCCAGGGACCCACGTGCCAGCTTGACCCTGACGCTTCAGCACCACTCGGTGAACCGTCAGCGTGTCGGTTCCGTTTGTCGTCAGCAGCGCGCCGCCGATTCCGACGCGTTGCCCCGCTGCCAACTCCGAGTTATTGAACAACAGAGTCGTCAACGGAAGAGTGATGTTTCCGATCATGTAGCGTTCCGAACCATTTAGGTTGAAAGTGAAAATCTGACCATCCGATACGCCATTGACAGCAGGCAGCAACGTGCGCACGTACAAATCCGCCTGCGTCGCAGGACCTGTCGCTGGACGGACGCTGGTAAGCAAACCGGCCATATAGAAATTGTCCATCGAAACAACTTGGACTTCGGTTGCATCGATGTTGTGCGTCACCGGGTCCAGGGTGCCAGAGACCTCAACAATCGTGCTCGTGGTATACGAACTGATCGGCGTGCTGGGATCGTCAAAAACAGTGTCGCTGTTGGTCACCACCGTCCATTGACGGCCCTTCGGTCCCTGAACGGTGAACGTATTCCCGCCGGTCACGCCAACAACGCCCGCCGGAAAATCGTCGATGGATACCTGCGAATCGGTGGAATCGAGCAGCGCAACCTCAAAAACTGGATTCACCATCCCGTTAACCTGGCCGCTAGAGTCCGTCTGCAAGGATTGCCGCAGATCGAATTCCATGCGCAGGCCGAACAGGTCCGCGTTCGATACCATCACGGGCTGCGCCAGATTTACCGTCACGGCAGATTTGGTCAAAGTTCCATTGATTGTGCTAACGGTAGGAGGATTCACGCTCGTGTCGATGTATCCGATCATGGGTGAAGCGATGGTGATCGTCGCCGAGGTGTAGGTTCCCGTGGGTACCGCTGTGAGATCAAGTAACTGATGCAAGCCGCTGAGTTGCGCGAAATCGACGGTCTGCGGCTGCGAGAGGACGCTCACGTCGGCACTGCCATTATTCAAGGTAATTCCGCTGACAGTCACAACACAGGAGACTATGCTCGGAAGAGAAGCGTCAGTTCCCACGGTGTAAATCGAGGCTTGGTTCTGCGGTGCGGTCGTGCCTGTCGAACCGCCTCCGCCGCCGCAACTTGACAGTACCAGCGCGGCAAAAAGCATTGCGAACACACCCATACCTTTAGGATTCCCCATTCGTTTTCTCCTTATGAAGGGCTGATATTGGCGCGGGGCTGGAGCCCCTGTTTTCTGCTGCAAATCAAACCCAAAGGCTCTCGAAAAGTTGCAGAAATTGGGGGGCGAAAGTACGCCGAATACTTGAATCACAAGTGTTTCCTTCCTTGCGCCCTGGACTCCAGTTGTTTACGATGAAATGCGTGATCATCGTCGCGCGAATACAAAGCGAATAAAAATGATAGGCGAAACAATCTCCCACTATCGAATCCTGGAGCCTCTGGGCAGCGGAGGCATGGGCGAGGTATTCCGCGCCGAAGATACGCGCCTCAGGCGCCAGGTCGCAGTCAAATTTCTCTCGGCGGAGCTCACACGCGACCCTGCCTCGCTTGAACGCTTCCAGCGCGAAGCGCGTGCCGCATCCTCTTTGAACCATCCTGGCATTTGCACCATTTATGATGTCGGCGAGCACATTGGCCAGCCGTATCTTGTAATGGAAGTCCTCGAAGGCCAGACGTTGCGCGAGCGTATCGACGACCGTCCCCTTCCGGTCGATTCCGTCCTTGAATTCGGCGCGCAAATCGCCGACGCGCTGGACGCCGCCCACGCTCGTGGAATCATTCATCGCGACATCAAACCAGCGAATATTTTTGTTACGGCGCGCGGTCAGGCAAAAATCCTGGATTTTGGTTTGGCGAAACAGACTGCCGCGCGACGGGTGGGAGCAGTCGGTGCCGGCAATTCCCTTACCCTGCCCCTCACCGACAAAAACCTTCTGCTGACTAGCCCGGGCTCAGCGATCGGTACGATCGCCTACATGTCACCCGAACAAGCTCGGGGCGAGGAACTGGACGCGCGAACGGATCTGTTCAGCCTCGGCGCTGTGCTGTATGAAATGGCGACGGGACAATCGGCTTTCCAAGGTCATACTTCCGCGATGGTCTTCGATGCGATTCTGAATCGAACACCCGCTTCGCCTTCATCGCTCAATCCAAATGTTCCGGCCAAGCTCGAAGACCTAATCGTCAAGGCTATCGAGAAAGATCCGGATTATCGCTACCAGACCGCGGCCGAACTTCGTGGCGATTTGAAGCGGCTGAGACGAGATACCGATTCTGGACGCGCTGCTACCGGATCATCATCCAATTGGGCCGCGGCCGGTTCTTCGGGGCCGCCACCTTCCGGCACCCCTGCCGGGCAAGCGGCCTTTTCGTCAAAAACTCCCGTTCCGACGTCAGGACAGGCCGGGCATGGATTTGTGGTCGAGCCGGCACGGCGAAAAACGCACATGGGAGTGTGGATTGGGGCAGCCGCTGCTTTCTTGATCGTCGGCGCGATTCTGGCGATGGCGTTTCACGACCGATTCCGACACCACCACGAGGAAGCTTCTTCGTTTTCGCAGATGACAATTTCACCGCTCACATCGACTGGAAATATCCACTCAGCAACCATTTCATCCGATGGCAAGTGGGTGGCATATGTCGCCGACGAAAAAGGTACCCACGGAATTTGGATTCGCCAACTGGCTACGGGAAGCACGGCACAGGTTGAACTGGGATCACCGGGCGAGATCGAAGGTCTCACTTTTTCGCCTGATGGCAACTACCTGTATTTTGTGAAGCGCGATGAATCCGTCGGTGTGGGAACGCTTTTTCAAGCACCTTCTTTGGGCGGTGCGCCGCGACAAATCATCGTCGATGTTGACAGCCCGATCAGCTTTTCACCTGACGGCAAACGGTTTGTGTTTGTGAGGCAGGTCAGCAAGGCAAGGACGTCCAATTTGATGTTGGCCAGTACAGACGGAACCGGAGAACAAGAGCTGGCGGTGTTGACAAACCCAGCTCACTTTTCCAGTGAGGGTCCAGCATGGTCTCCCGATGGCAAGCAAATTGCGGTGGCCGACAACGCCACGGGTGAGTACGATAAATATGCTGTTCAAGCTGTGGGAGTCGACTCCAAATCCAAGAAACGCGTTGGCTCGCAGAACTGGATCAATCCAGACGAGATGGCGTGGCTTCCCGACGGATCGGCTATTCTGTTCAACGCACGGGTAGCGAGGACGTCGTTGAACGCGCAGCTTTTTGAGTTGAGCTATCCGGATGCCGAAGTTCGACGCGTCACCAACGATCTGAATTTCTACAGTGGAGACAGCATCACATCCGACGGTTCGGCTCTCGCAACCGTTCAGGTCACTCTCACCGGAAATCTGTGGGTCGCGAATTTCGGCACTTCCACTTCTTTTTCCCCGCCACGCGAGATCACCAGCGGCATCAGCCGCGCCGATGGTATTTCCGGATTGATCTGGACGCCGGACGACAAGCTCATCTACACGTATTACACATCCGGATCCATTCAGCTGGCGACCGCCAATCCCGACGGCTCGAATGTGCGTGACCTTACGTCCGGCGAGGTGACTCCCAATTGGCTTTCCAGCTGTGGGGATGGCAAGCATTTCGTCTTCAGCATGAGCCGCGGCCAGAATAGCAGCGCCGTGTGGCGTGCGGACATGGATGGATCGAATCTCACGCAGCTTAGCAGCGGCAAAATAGCGGCACAGCCGAATTGTTCGCCAGACGGTCAGTTTGTGGTGTATGTGGATGTTTCGGATGATTACAGCGCGCCTGATGAGGGTGGGGATTGATGGCGGAACTCCAACAGAAATCGTAAAAGCGGAAATGTTTCGGCCTATCGTCTCGCCCGACCGTAGTTCTATGGCGGTTACCTACGAGCCCGATCCCAGCCAAGCGCGCCAGGCTGGCGGTTATTGGCATGAATGGTGAGCATTCGCAGCGTCTACGATTTGACCCCAGAAGCTGTAGCGGCGCTGAACGGCGACGGCGGGCAGAAACTTGCCTGGACCAAGGATAGCCGCGCAGTTCTGTACCCGACCGTCAATGATGGCACGGTGACGCTCTGGGCTCAGCCTATTGCACCGCAGGGAGGCGCGCCCGCGCCGGCAAAACAGGTGATGAATTTAGGGCCGGATTTCCAATGGGGCGCTTATGCCTTATCGCCGGACGGCAAGCAAATCGTCTATGCTCGTGGCCGGGCGGTTACTGACGCCGTGCTCATTTCGCACTTCCACTAATTTCCCATCGGAGAGCGTTTGAAAATTTCACGTCGTGATGTGTTCAAGCGCGCTTCCATCGCCTTCGGAGGCGTCGCGTCACAGGCATTAATGTTCGGAGGTAGAGCGACGGCTCAAGAGCCTGCAACACAATCACCGCGGCCTCTTCCACCTGCGTTCGACTCGCTGAAGCCTCTCGGCGATCGAGTAAAGCCCATACGCGCGGAAGAATTTCAAACGCGGATCGCGCGCGCACAGCAATTGATGACGGACGCCAAACCGCGCTTCGAAGCTCTTTATGTCACTCCCGGAACGACGCTCGCTTATTACACCGGCATTCGTTGGTGGCCTAGCGAACGCATTCTTGCTTTGCTTATTCCGCGACAAGGCGATCCGCTGCTCGTTGGCCCCGCATTTGAGGAAGGGCGCTTGCGCGAACTGATGCGCTGGCCCATCGAGCTTCGTGTCTGGCAGGAGGATGAAAATCCTTACGCCATCATCGGGAAATGGCTTGCAGAACTCGGGATTCGGACGGGACAAATGGGCATTGAAGAAACAACCCGTTATGTTTTCTACGACGGGCTGCATCACGCCGCCGCTTCGCTAGATTACCTCAGCGGCGATCCTATTACCGTCGGCTGCCGCGCGCAAAAAAGCGAACACGAATTGGGACTGATGCGGCTGGCGTGCTCCGCAACTTTTGACGTGTATAAGGCCACATTTGCGTCCCTGCGCGAAGGCATGACTCAAGGCGAAGTCGCGGACCTGGTCCTGCGAGGTTATGCTCGCATGGGCTTGGAAGGCGAAGCGTCCGTATTTTTCGGACCGTCGTCTGCACTCCCCCACGGATCGCGTGAAGAACAAATCCTGCGCGAAGGCGTGGGAGTGATGATTGACGATGGAACGTCCGTTGAAGGTTATCAGTCGGATGTAACGCGCATGGGCGTGCTGGGCAAGCCACCCGAAAAGCTTCAACATGCCTTCGAGGTTGTTCGCGCCGCACAAAATGCAGCCCTCGCTGCTGCGCTTGCCGGGCGCGAATGCGGCTCGGTGGACGATGCCGCGCGCAAAGTAATCACCGACGCTGGATTGGGCCCCGGCTACAAGTATTTCTCGCATCGCCTGGGACACGGAATTGGCATGGACGGCCACGAATCGCCTTACTTAGTGCGCGGAAACCGCACCATTTTCAGACCTGGCATGACGTTTTCGAATGAGCCCGGAATTTATGTGGTGGGAGATTACGGCTTGCGCTGCGAAGACGACATGGTGATTTCGGAATCAGGCGAAGCGCAGCTTCTGACGCGGGGATTCCAACCTTCGCTCGAAAATCCAATCGCCTGATCATTTTTTTAAAGTGCGGCAACTTGTCGCCGCTCTTCGCGATTGCTATCAGATCGCTAAAAGCAGCCGAGCCGCCACGGCCGGCGAGCTCCCGCACTCCATGCGCAAGCGTCGAGACCCCAGACTAACGAGCTGATTCTTCCCGCGCTACCAGGGCGTTCACATTTTAGCTTTCTCGGCTGCGGCCGAGATGCGACCGGTGGATGCAGAACTCCACGATTCTTGCCTCCGCCCAAAAACGCTCGCCGCCATTTTCCTGCGAAATAAAGGCGCAGTGCCCGCCATGCTCCGTTGCAATTAACGTGATGCTCGGATTGTCCTGAATGGCGGGATTTTGAAACGGCCCGAACGGCACGAACGGATCGTCCTTCGCGGTAATGATCAGAGTCGGTACACGAATCTCGGAAGCACGCGCAAAGCGCTCGACTTCGCGTAATAGTCGTTGGCATCCTCGAAGCCGCAATAGCGCGCCGTCACCACATCGTCAAAGTTCCTTACACTTCGGATCCTCCGAAACTCCGGCATCGCCGCTGCAGCGGATAGAGTTCCGGATACAGACTGGCTTTGTAACGCATGCGGCGTTTCAGTCGCGTCACAAAATGATGTTCGTAAAGCAAATTCCTCGGCGCGGCAGAGCGCATCCGCACAAGAGGCGAGATCGAGTGCGGGATTCACGGCGATCACGCGCACGAAGCTCGGCTGGCGCTCGAGCCGCCATCTCCCCCGCCATCTTCAGTACCAGGTTGCCGCCCATCGAAAAGCCTGCGGCGAAAATTTCGGGCAATCCATCGCGATCGATCAGTTCGAGCACCACAGCGTGAATGTCGCAGCTCAATCCGGAATGATAAAGCGTGGAACTCAATTGCTCGGTGCCGCCGCAATTCCGCTGATTCAATCGCACCACATTGAATCCCGCGACCCATGCTTTTTCGCCCGTTCCACGCATGTAGCTCGAGTCGCAGGACCCTTCCAGTCCGTGCAGCAAAACCAGGGTGGGATGTTCGCGCGGATTCTGTTGCCAATGACATTCGCCGCGCACCTGGGTGCCTGGCTCAGTATCAAAGAGGCGCGACACGCTCTTGCTCAGCATCGGCACAGTCCGCGGCCAGAAATTCGCCGCGATGGTCATCGCGTGAGGATTGCGCAGCATGCCGAGTGGAATGAATTCTTTCACCGCTTACATTTTAGGCAGTCTGCAGATTTGGCGCAATCACCTGCCGCTTTTCATCGAGTTTATATCTGCAGCCGGCGTCAGATCCTTAGCCATGAGTATTTCGTCGTAATATCGGCCGTTTTGCTTCAATGCTTTGCGTTCGATGCCGTATTCGACGAAGCCCAGGCTGGCGTAAAGCCGTCGCGCCACATCATTCTCACTAACTACAGTCAGTTGGATCAGTTCGACCTGCTTCCGCGCAAAATCGATCACAGCTTCCGCCAGTCGTCTGCCGACGCCAGCCTCCCTTGCGTCAGCTCGAACGTACATGCCCCACAAGAAGCCCTTGTGTTCATCTTTTAGGCCCTGCCTGCGCATGAAGCCAGCCATGCCTAGCCATTCTGAATTGCGGTAAGCGGCAAAGACGGTTGAGCTGGTAAGGCGCTCAGCAAAGTGCTCGAGCGGGCGAGCACTTTCAGCCTCGAACGTGCTGCCAAACGCTTCGGGATTGAGGCCTAGGGCCTCAAGACGAATCTCGCGGTAGGCGGCAGCATCAGACGGCGCCAACCTCTTGATCTGAATTTCTCCGGCTTGCACGTTAAAAGTGGTAACTGAATCGTTGCATTTGAGCAATAGCTGAATTTTGCGCTCGCCGCACAACTTGATTTCATTCACGAATGCACATAAAATGAAATTTCCATAATGAAGGTGTGCTGCTACAACTGAATGTTGCTACGCCCAGCGATTGATGCTGGGCTTTGTTGTTTTATACGGTTTTTTGGCAATTACAGGAGAAAAGATGATGGAAGGACCCATCCCCGAGGCGCTGACGTTTGACGACGTGCTGCTACTGCCGGGGAAGTCGTCGATTTTGCCGCAGCAGGCGGACACGCGCACCTGCCTTTCGCGAAAAATTTCGCTGGAAATTCCCATCGTCGCAGCAGCCATGGACACGGTCACGGATGCAAGGCTGGCCATAGCGATTGCGCGGCAAGGCGGGATTGGCTTTATCCACCGCAACATGACGATCGACCGGCAGGCCGAAGAAGTAGACCGCGTCAAGCGCTCTGAAAGCGGAATGATCGTCGATCCGGTGACCATCTCGCCCGAGCTTTCCGTGCGGGAGGCGCTCGAGATCATGAACAAATACAAGGTGTCGGGCCTGCCAGTAACGCGCGGCCCGCGCCTGGTTGGTATTTTGACCAATCGCGATCTGCGCTTTGAGCGCAATGTCGATCAGCCTGTTAACGCGGTGATGACCAAGGACAATCTGGTCACCGTGCCAGTCGGAACCACGCTCGAAGAATCCGAGCGCATCCTGCAGCGCCATCGAATTGAAAAGCTCCTAGTCGTAGATGCGGATTTCAATCTCAAAGGCCTGATCACGGTAAAAGACATTCAGAAGAAAATCGAATTCCCGAACGCAACCAAGGACGATCATGGCCGCCTGCGCGTGGGCGCTGCCATCGGCGCGACGGGCGATTTTCTGGAACGCGCCCAGGAAATGGCGCGCGAAAAAGTGGACGTGCTGGCAATCGACACGGCTCACGGCCACAGCACGCGCGTGATGGATGCAATTCGCGCGGTGAAGCAGAAATTTCCCGATATCCAGGTGGTTGCTGGAAACGTGGCAACGGCCGAAGGGGCGCGCGATTTGATTTCTCTCGGCATTGACGGGCTGAAAATCGGCATCGGTCCGGGTTCGATCTGCACCACGCGAGTGGTCACCGGCGCCGGCGTGCCACAGATTACAGCGATCATCGAAGTTTCACGCGCGGCAAAAGGCAGCGGCGTTCCGTTAATCGCCGACGGCGGCATAAAATTTTCGGGCGACATCACCAAGGCTATCGCCGCAGGTGCCAACTCCGTTATGATCGGCGGCCTTTTCGCCGGCACCGAAGAATCGCCGGGCGAAACGATTTTGTATCAGGGGCGCACCTTCAAATCGTACCGCGGCATGGGATCGCTCGGCGCAATGGAAGCGGGCTCGGCCGACCGCTATGCACAAGAAGGCGCGGCGCGCGGCAAATCCGTGCCAGAAGGCATTGAGGGACAGGTGCCCTATAAAGGGCCTCTCTCGGGTCTTGTGGATCAACTGGTCGGTGGCCTGCGCAGCGGCATGGGTTACTGCGGCGCGGCAAATCTCACCGAGCTTCAAGAACACAGCAAATTCATCCGCATTTCCTCGGCGGGTCTGCGCGAAAGCCACGTTCACGATGTGATCATCACGCGAGAAGCCCCGAATTACCGGCTGGAATAGGCCTGCCTCTTGACACTCCGTCTCTCATTGTTACCTGTTTACGTCAGGTGGGCCCGTTAGAGATGCGCTCGCTCAAGTATTGGTGGCCGGCTCTCATTTGGGCCGTCGTGATTTCCACTTTCTCTACCGGTGCTTTCACGGCGGAAAATACCATCCGCATTATCATTCCGGTATTGCATTTCTTTCTGCCGCATGCCTCGCCCGAAACTTTGCAATTCTTGCACCACGTCATCCGCAAATGTGCGCACGTTACCGAGTATTGCATTCTGAGCCTGCTCATCCTGCGCGGCATTTGCGCCGGCAGAAAAGAAATCCATTTGCGATGGGCGCTCGCGGTGATTTTAATCGTTGCTGGATACGCTTCGCTCGATGAATTCCATCAATCGTTCGTCCCCGGACGTACGGCGGCAGTGAGCGATGTAGTGATCGATACCTGCGGAGGGGCAGCCGGGCAGATAATCGCATGGCTTTGGCTGCTTCTCCGTAAAGATCGAGGGCTGCGAAACCAAGATAAGCCTGCGGCCGTCTCTAGTTCGACCGAAATGCATTAATCCAGCAGCATCGGAAAGGACATGCCCATGCCGCGCCGCACATCGCGTTTTCTTCTGCTTCTTGTCGCCCTTTGTGTTGCCGCATTTCCCTTTGCAACTTCTGCTGCTGACCCTATCGCTTACGAGTTGAAGTTTGAACGCCCGCAAACGCACCTGCTGGACGTTACCATCCAGGCCGACTCTCTCTCCGGCGCTTCGGTGGAATTTGCGATGCCGGATTGGGCTCCTGGTTCGTATTACATCGAAAATTACGCTGCAAACGTGCAGCATTTTCGTGCACACACCGCGGACGGACGCGAACTGGCGTGGCGAAAAACGGACAGCCAGACCTGGAAGATCGACCTAGCCGGGGCCACAGCTGTATCAGTTGAATATCAAGTTTTTGCTAACACACTGCAGAACAGCATCGCGCAGTACAACGATCGCCACGCGTTCATTGGCGGCCCCTCGCTGTGGATGTACCTAGTTGGCGGGAAAGACCGGCCAGCTGCTCTTTCCATCGCGGTTCCCAAAGGCTGGCACGTGGCCACGGGGATGGAACACACCTCGGACAGCAGCTTTCGTGCGGTAAATTATGATACGTTTGCCGATTGTCCTGTCGAGATCTCAGACTTCGCTGAAAAAGATTTCGAAGTGCTGGGCACGAAATATCACGTGATCGTCCACGATGGGATGGGCAAGAAAGATTTCACCAAGTTTGTGGACGACTTACAGAAGGCCGTTGCGGAAATCGTTCCGATGTTCCAACCAGTGGCGGCGGGAAACAGCAGCCAGGCCGCTCCTTTTGCGGATTACTATTTCATTTTCCACGTGTGGCCGAAAAGCGCAGGCGGCCTCGAACATCTGAATTCCACGCAAATCGATTACCCCGCCGATTGGGATTCCACCGCGCCAGCGCGGCTCTTCGGCAATCAATATGATCTGAAGCTTTTTGTCGCCGCTCATGAATTTTTTCACGCCTGGAATGTGAAGCGCCTGCGTCCGCGCCCGCTTGGCCCGTTTGATTACTCGCAGATGGTTCACACGCCGTCGCTGTGGATTTCCGAGGGTTTGACGAGTTATTACGGTTCTCTGGCGCTGGAGCGCGCCGGCCTGATCACGCCGCAACAATATCTGGACTATATCGGCCGGCTCATCACCAAATTTGAACAGGAGCCGGGACGTTCCGAACGCAGCATCGAAGACACCAGCTGGGACACCTGGTTCCCACGCCAGGGCGTGATTGTGCAAGCCAACAATCTGGCGAACACCTGGTATTCCTATTATGACGGGGGCCAGGTGATGGGACACATCCTGGATTTCGCAATCCGTCAGAACACCAAAAACCAAAAGTCACTTGACGACTGGATGCGCCTGCTCTATTTCCGCTACGCCTTGCCGAAACCCGGCTTCGAGCCGGACGACGCGATTAAGGCCGCATCGGAAATTGCCGGCACGGACCTGAGCGACATTTTCAACAAGTACATCTCGGGAAAGGAACCAATCCCCTACGTGCATTACTTCGCCTACGCCGGAATCACGGTAGAAAAGAAGGTGGAAGCTGGCCAACCCTGGTCGGGCATCGACACGACAAAGGGCGATGACGGCCACGCCAAGATTCACAACATTATTCCGGGCAGTCCCGCCGAAAATGCCGGCCTCGACCGCGACGACATCATCTACGCACTCGATAGCCATGCGCTGGACTCTGAAGCATACGAGAAAGAAATTGCAGCGCACAAACCGGGCGATATCGTTCGAATCACAGTTCTTCGTTTAGGCGAGTTTAAAGAATTTCCGGTAGCGCTGGTGGCCAACCCATATCTGACCTACGCGCTAAAGCCGATGGAACACCCGACGGACGAGCAGAAGGCAATTTACAATTCGTGGTTGGGAATCAAGCAAGAGTAGCGTCCAGGCACACGACGGAGCGGCGCCACCGTGCACGGCGCTGCAGAATTTCATCAAGGAGCGCTGTGACCAGCACACCGCAGCACTCCCAGGTACGCACGCCACGGACCAACGACATCGCGGTATTGATAGGCCATGATCCTTGAGATCTGGTGCAGGTGGGTTAAATCGTGAGCAGCCCAAGTCGCAAGCAACTCCGATAAAGTGACGACTCCGAGAGCCGGGTGCTTCCCCCGCCGCTCGAGATCCTCCGGCCGCAGATTAAGCGCGCGCAGATCGTCGAGATTTTCCAATCGCAAACGCGCGAATTCCCTCAGCAGTTCACCAAGCGACTTGCCTTGAATCTCTTGCTCGTGCCCCCAGCGATCGAATTTCTCAAACGGCTGACTCTCGCCGGATTCGATTATCCTCTTTACGCGCGGCATCCAATCCGTCCGTTCGCCGTGAAGGAGATGGCCCACCACCTCGAAGACGCTCCAGGTCTTCTCACCCTCATTGCGCATCGTCCAAGCCTGCGGCAGATCACGCAGAAGCGCATCCAGAGCAGCAGGAGTGCGAGCGAGCAGCGACATCGTATCGTTCAGGTTTTGTTCCATCAGCGCCTCGACTGGTAAAAGCAAGTTTCCGAAAAACCAGGATTGCATCTTTCTCGGAAACGCGAATGTTCGTTGAAGCCGGCGACCATCCGAGCGCCGAGCAGAAGGCAATCTACAAATCCTGGTTGGGATTTAAACAGTAAAGACAAAACCCTCATCTGTCGAGGAATTCTTGCACCAGGTTGGCCGCCACTGTTCAGATGAACTTCATCGGTGTGAAAGCGCCAGCCGTTCATGCGCGCGACCTCATCTGGGCTCTTGCGCAGCACCAGGACACGGAAGGCGTCGCGATAAAACAAAGAGAATCGAAAACTCGTGAAAGCGCGGCCCGGTCCTTGCTCCCTCTTTGGGGAGCGGCGCCCGGCTCGCAAGATTGCAAGGCAGATCAGGTATAGTCACCGTTCTGCTGACTCCGGCATAATCCCGCAAAAATAAAAAAAGGCCCGCATCGGATTCGGTGCGGGCCTTTCCAATTCACTCGCTAATTTTGAAACTACTTCGCCGCCACTACTTCTTTCTCTTCTTTCGGCGTTTCCACGTCCTGTTTCCGGCGCTGCTTCTTATCCTTCTTTTTCAGTTCCGAGCCGATGAACTCCAGGATGGCCAGGTCAGCTCCATCGCCAAGCCGCCAGCCGGCGCGGATGATTCGGGTGTAGCCGCCGGGACGATCGGCAAAGCGCGGAGCCAGATCGCTGAAGAGTTTTTCGGTGGCGACGGGCGTCATCAAGAACGAAGCCGCCTGCCGCCGCGCATGCAGCGAATCGCGCTTTCCCAGCGTAATCATCTTCTCCGCCAAACGCCGTGTGGCCTTAGCGCGAAGAATCGTGGTGTGAATGCGCTCTTTTTCGATGAGGTTCGTCACCAGGTTGCGCAGCACGGCGCGACGATGCGCCGGCTGCTTCCCCAGTTTCGAACCTGATTTAAGGTGTCTCATAGTTGCGTGCCTTGGCTAGCATTCCCGCGGGCCTGTCAGCCCGCACGATTACAGAGCCGTTGCATCCCCCTCGGAAGGCGGGGGCGCGGTCTGGCTCGGCAGCGGCGGCCAGATAATGCGGCCGTGCTCGTCGAACTTCATGCCCAGGCTCAAGCCCATCTTGTGCAGGATGTCCTTGATTTCATTCAGCGACTTGCGCCCGAAATTCTTGGTCTTCAGCATTTCGGATTCAGTCTTCTGCACCAGTTCGCGCAAGTTCTGAATATTGGCGTTCTTCAAGCAATTGTAGGAGCGAACCGAAAGCTCCAGCTCTTCGACGGACCGGTCCAGGTATTCCAGGCGCGGGTCACTGTAGTTTTCGATCACTTCTTCGGGCAGGTCGGGCGTCTCTTCGAAGTTGATGAAGATGCTCATGTGATCCTTCACCAGCTTCGAGGCCAGGCCGATTGCATCCTGCGGGGTGATGGCGGCGTTGGTCCAGACTTCGAGTGTGAGCTTTTCGTAGTCGGTCATCTGTCCCAAACGAGCTGCCTCCACAGCGTAGTTCACTTTGCGCACCGGCGAGTGAACTGAATCAATCGGAATGTAGCCGATCGGCAGATCCTCGTCGAAGTTGCGGTCAGCAGCCACGTAACCGCGGCCGTTCTTGACGCGCAGTTCGAGTTCGAACTTGCCGCCTTCGCTGACCGTCGCAATGTAAACGTTTTTATCCAGCACAGCGATATCCGCATCTTCTTCGATCTTCGCGGAGGTCACCGGCCCGGGTGTATCCACCACCAGCGTAATCGTCTTCGGCTGGTCTGTATTCAGCTTCAACGGAACCTGCTTGAGGTTCAGAATGATGTCCGTCGCGTCTTCCACCACGCCCGGAATCGGTGAAAATTCGTGCAGCACGCCTTCAATTTTCACGGCCGTGATCGCCGCACCTTCAATCGAGCTCAACAACGCGCGCCGCAGCGAATTCCCTACCGTGGTTCCCCAGCCGCGCTCAAAAGGCTGCGCCGAGAATTTCCCGTACTTGTCCGTCAATGTTTCTGGTTCTGCTGCCAACCGCTTTGGTTTCTGAAAGCCCTTCCACATCTCGACATTCCTCCTGGCCCGCCCGCGGCGGACCTACTGACCTACAAACGTTGATAAATTCCTCAAACTACTTGGAATAAAGTTCGACGATGAGCTGCTCGTTCATCGGCGGGGTCTGCACGTCTTCGCGACGCGGCAGCGCCACGACGCGCGCCTTGAAATTCGCCGGGTCGATATCGAGCCATGGAGCGACGCCCTGGCTCTTCGCCAGATTCCGCGCTTCGAGGATCATCGCGTTCTCGTGCATATTGTCCTTGAGCGTAATTTCGTCGCCCACATTCACCAGGTAGCTGGGGATATTCACCTTCTGCCCCTTGATGCGAATGTGCCCGTGCAATACCAGCTGGCGTGCCTGCGAGCGGGAGCCCGCCAGGCCCATCCGGTAGATCACGTTATCGAGACGGCGCTCCAGCATGACCACCAGGTTCGAGCCCGTCGGCCCCTTGGTGCGTACAGCCTTCTCGAAATAATTGCGGAATTGCCGCTCGAGCAGGCCGTAAGTGCGCTTCACCTTCTGTTTTTCGCGCAACTGTACGCCGTAGCCGACCATCTTCGCCCGCCGGGCTTGCCCGTGCTGCCCAGGAACGAAATTGCGCTTTTCGATGGCGCACTTTTCTGTAAAACACCGCAGGCCCTTCAAGAAAAGTTTTTGCCCTTCTCTCCGGCACAGGCGGCAGACTGCTTCACGATGTCTTGCCAAGTCCTTCTCCTTTATTTCAACTGCGAAACTGTTGCAGCCGTCTGCCGCTGCCTATACGCGGCGGCGCTTGGGCGGACGGCAGCCGTTATGCGGGACCGGCGTCACGTCCTTAATCGCATTGATGTGCAAGCCTGAGGAAGCTAGCGCGCGAACTGCTGATTCGCGTCCAGCGCCCGGTCCCTTGACTCGTACTTCCACTGATTTCATCCCATATTGATCGCGCGCCACGCCCGCTGCGGTCGCAGCGGCCTGCTGCGCCGCGTACGGTGTGCCCTTGCGCGAACCTTTAAAACCCACTGAACCCGCCGAAGACCAGCTCACCGCGCGGCCATCCGGATCGGTCAGCGTCACGATCGTATTGTTGAACGTCGCCTGGATGCACACCACGCCATGCGGCACCACGCGCTTCTCGCGCTTCTTGCGAAATTCTTTCTTGCGTTTGGAGGTTTTCGCCGCTGCTGCGGGCGCGCCTCCCGGTGCTGCCGCTGCATCTTTCGGTTCTTTTGCCACGCTCGTCTCTCTCCTGTGATTCTTAAGCCTTCAGTTTCTCTCGGCGCTACTTGCGCGGCGCGATCTTCTTTGCAGCCACGGCGCCCTTCCGCGGACCTTTGCGAGTACGCGCGTTGGTATGCGTGCGTTGCCCTCGAACCGGAAGATTGCGCCGGTGACGCAGTCCGCGATAGGCCTGAATTTCAATCAGGCGCCGGATGTTCATCTGCGTTTCCTTGCGCAGATCGCCTTCGATGCCGCCTTCCGATTCAATCGCGGCACGCAGGTGCGTCACTTCATCTTCAGTCAGGTCCTTAATCTTCTTGGTCGAATCGACCTTGGCTCTCTCGGCCAGGGCCTTCGCGCGCGCCTGCCCGATGCCGTAGATCGAGGTCAAGCCAATCCACAGCCGCTTGTTCGGCGGCAAATCCACACCTGCGATGCGAGCCATAAAGTTTTCCCCTTACCCCTGGCGCTGGCGGTGCTTGGCGTTCGAACAAATCACGCGAACCACGCCGCGGCGATGAACGATCTTGCACTTCATGCAGATTTTCTTTACTGATGCCCGAACCTTCATTTCTTCTCCGTTACGCTCGTTCTGTTTAACTGCCAAATTGCGCGGGCGGTTACTTCCTACTTGTACCGGTACACAATCCTGCCGCGCGTCAAGTCATACGGCGAAAGCTCTACGGCCACGCGGTCTCCCGACAGAATACGAATGAAATTCTTGCGCATCTTCCCGGAAATATGAGCCAGCACCTGATGTTTATTTTCCAGCTCCACGCGAAACATGGCATTGGGAAGCGGCTCAATCACGGTGGCCATCACCTCGATGGCGTCCTCCTTCCCGCTACCTTCGCCGGGTTTCTTCTTTTCCTTCTCTGGCCTTGGTTTCATTCGCTCCTGTCTGCTGCCCCATCAAACTCTCGACGCAAGCTTCCCATGCAACTCGACCAATTTACCAAACGGGTCCCGCCGCCTCTTTCGGCCGGGTAAGAATCCACGGGCCGTTCTTGGTCACCGCGACGGTATGTTCGAAATGCGCCGAGTCGCTGCCGTCCACGGTTACTGCCGTCCACTCATCTTCTAAAACCCGCACGCCTGGGCCGCCGGTATTCACCATGGGCTCGATCGCCAACACCATGCCCTCTTGCAGCCTCGCGCCTTGCCCGGGCGTGCCGTAGTTCGGAAGCTGCGGGTCTTCATGCATCTTGGTGCCGATGCCGTGTCCCACGAACTCTCGTACGACCGAGTAGCCGTTCTTTTCCACCCACTGCTGCACGGCTGCTGAGACATCTCCAAGCCGATTACCCGGCCGCACCTTATCGATCGCATGTTCGAGCGACTCGCGCGTCACCCGCAAAAGCTTCTCGCGCTCAGGCGTAATCGTGCCTACCGGAACCGTCAGTGCAGCGTCGCCAAAATATCCATCCAATTCGACGCCAAAATCCATCGAGAGGATATCGCCCTCTTTCAGCTTCCGCGCCGGCGAAGGAATCCCGTGCACCACTTCCTGATTGATCGAGGTGCACACCGAGCCCGGATATCCCCGGTATCCCTTGAATGCAGGCCGCGCTCCCTGCTTCGTCGTGTAACCCTCGGCGAATTCGTCCAGTTCTTTCGTCGAGATGCCCGGTCGGATCATGGTGCGCATTTCAGCCAGCGCGGTCCACACGATCTGTCCCGCCCGGTACATCTTTTCCAACTCAGCAGGCGATTTACAGATGACCATCGTGCCCTTCCGCGCACGTTAAGATTCTTGTTCAGCGCGCGGGTTACTTCATCCACATCGGCGTCGCCATCCAGCACTTCCAGCACGCCATGCGTCCGGTAATAATCAGCCAGCGGTTTGGTCTGCCGTTCGTACGCCGCGAAACGTTCTCGCACAATTTCCGGCTGATCGTCCGAGCGCTGCACCAGCCGGCCACCATCGTTGTCGCAAACGCCCGGCACTTTCGGCGGGCGCTCGAAAACGTTGTAGGTCTCGCCGCCAACAGTGCACGTCCAGCGTCCCGCCACGCGCTTGACCAGGGTTTCCGGGCTTACACGGAACTCAACTACCAACGGCAACCCCAACCCGCGTCGCTGAAGAATTGCATTCAGTTCCCCGGCCTGCGGCAGCGTCCTGGGAAAACCGTCGAAGATAAATCCGTTGGCAGTATCTTTTTGCGCCAGGCGCTCTTCGACCATCCCCAGCACGATCTTATCCGGCACCAGGTCGCCGCGTTCCATGATCGGCTCTGCCTGGCGACCGGCTTCGGTCTTTCTCGCCACCGCGTCGCGCAGCATATCGCCGGTGGAAAGATGCGGAACACCCAGCTGCTTGGCCATGCGCTTGGCCTGGGTGCCCTTTCCAGCTCCCGGCGGCCCTAAGAAAATTAACGCCCGTTTGAGCGCCATCCTCACCGCCGAAAGGCTTTCGTTAATTGCGACGGCCACGGACTCGGCCTTTGCGCACGAAACCGTCGTAATTCCTCATCACCAGCTGCGCTTCGAGTTGCTGCACTGTATCCATGGCCACTCCGACGACAATGAGCAGCGAGGTGCCGCCAAAATAAAACTGCACATTCAAGCCATACAATATGAAGTGCCACATGTGGGTATCAAACCAATCACCCACCAGCCACAAATGCTGCAAATGGATACCGGAAATCATCCATTCCGGCAGCAGGCAGACGATCGCCAGATAAACGCCGCCGACAAACGTCAGCCGCGTCAAGATGCGATTGATGTACTCGGAAGTATTGCGCCCCGGACGAATGCCGGGGACGAAACCTCCGTACTTGCGCATATTGTCCGCAAGCTCGGTGGGATTAAAAATAATTCCCACATAGAAGAACGCGAAAAATATGATCAGCGTCACATAAATCAGGGTGTAGAGCGGCTCGCCCCACTTGATCATGTTCGCGAACTTCCCAAATGCCGTGGACTTGTTCTGAAAGAACAGCGCCAGCGTTTGCGGAAATGTGAGCAGCGAACTCGCAAAAATCGGCGGAATCACGCCGCCGGAATTTACCCGCAGCGGCAGATATGTCATCTGCCCGCCCATTACCTTGCGGCCCATCACGCGCTTCGCGTACTGCACCGGAATTCGCCGCTGGCCGCCTTCCACAAACACGATGAACGCCACCACCGCCAGCATCAGAATAAACAAGAATATGATTGCGATGGGCGTCAGCGGGCCCCACTCCTGGGTGGTGGCCTTCAGATACAGGTCGTGCACGGCATTCGGCAAACCCACGACAATTCCCGCGAAAATAATCAGCGACATCCCATTGCCGATCCCCCGCTCGCTGATCTGCTCCCCGAGCCACATGATGAATGCCGAACCTGTCGTCAGGGTCAGCATGGTCATCAAAATAAACCGCGGTCCGGGATGATAAACCAGCGGCGTCTGGCCCATGCTCTGTCGCGTCAGCGTCTCGGCGATCGTGAAGGACTGGAACAAGCTCAGAATGATCGTCAAGTAGCGCGTGTACTGCGTGATCTTGCGGCGACCCAGTTCGCCTTCTTTCTGCAAACGTTCAAGGTAAGGCCACACAACCACCATCAACTGCAAAATAATCGACGCCGTGATATACGGCATGATTCCCAGGGCAAAAATCGTCAGCCGGCGCAGGTTGCCGCCGCTGAACAGGTCGATCAGTCCGAGAACCGAACCCTGCCCCTGCTGGAAAAGCTGTTGCAGCAACTCGGTATTAATTCCAGGCGTCGGAATGTGCCCGCCCAATCGGTACACGGCCAGCAACGCCAGCGTAAACAGCACACGATTGCGCAGATCGGGCGTGCTGAAAATGTTCCGAATTGCCAGGACCAGCTTGTTCATTACAGGACTTCGACCTTGCCTCCGGCGGCCTTGATTTTTTCCTCCGCCGATTTGCTGAACGCGTGCGCCTGCACCGTCAATGCGACTTTCAATTCGCCATCGCCCAGAATCTTCAAACCTTCGCGCTTCACGCGCAGCACGCCCAGGCTCTGCAGCAGTTCCGGCGAGACAGTATCGCCCGCGCTGAACGCGTTCAAAGTCTCCACGTTGATCACCGCGTAGGTTGTCGAATTAGGCGCCGAAAATCCGCGCTTCGGCAAACGGCGATGCAACGGCATCTGTCCGCCTTCAAACCCCGGACGCCGCGAGTAGCCCCGGCGGGATTGCTGTCCCTTGTTGCCTGCGCCCGAAGTCTTGCCCATCTTCGAGCCCATACCGCGTCCCACGCGCACCTTACGGTGGCGCGAGCCCCGCGGCGGCTGCAAATTCGAAAGTGTCGGTTTCTCGGTCATTCTCAGCCCTCAATCACTACAAGATGGTGCACACGCGCGATCATGCCCCGGATCGATGGAGTATCCTGCACTTCCAGGGTTTGCTGCATTCTGCGGAATCCCAGCCCGCGAACCGTCTGCCGCATGCTGCGCGGGCAGCCAATAAAGCTGCGCACCCATTTAATTTTCAGCGTTCCCGTCTTTTTCTCGGTCGTTTTCATAGTCGTTGAGCGGAATTGAATTCCTACGATACCGCCGCTTCCTCCGCCATTTTCCCGCGGCCTTCCGCCACCTTAGCCGCATCTTTCAAGTGCATCAGCGCGTCAAAGGTTGCCTTGATCACATTGTGCGGGTTCGAGGTGCCGAGCGACTTGGTCAGCACATTCTGAATCCCAGCAACCTCCATCACCGCGCGAACCGCGCCGCCAGCGATGATTCCAGTGCCTTCTGGCGCCGGCTTCAGCAGCACCTGGCCCGAGCCGTAGCGCCCCAGCACCTGGTGCGGGATGGTCGAGCCCTTCACATTCAACCGAATCATATTCTTCTTGGCCGCTTCGATAGCCTTGCGAATTGCCATGGGCACTTCGCGAGCCTTGCCCATGCCGAAACCGGCATGCCCGCCCTGATCACCCACCACCACCAGCGCCGAGAAGCTAAGGTTCTTGCCACCCTTCACGACTTTCGTGCAACGGTTAATCGAAACCACTTGATCTTTCAGGTTCGCCTGATTGGTTTCGACCGGGCGGCGAACAGCCAGCGAGTCTTTGAGCTCTTGTTTCGACATAATTTTCAGAACTTCAGGCCCGCCTCCCGGGCCGCTTCCGCGAGCGCCTTCACGCGCCCGTGATATTGATATCCACCACGGTCGTAAACCACGTTTTCCACGCCTTTTTCCTTGGCGCGTTCCGCGATTATTTTGCCCACTACTTTTGCCGCAGCGATGTTACCGCCGCCCTTGATGGTCTTACGCACTTCCCCGTCGAGCGAGCTGGCGGAAACGATGGTGCGATTGGTTTGATCGTCCACCACCTGCGCGCGAATATGCTTGGACGAGCGATGCACGCACAGCCGCGGACGGTCTGCCGTCCCGGCCAGCGTCTTGCGCGTCCGCACATGAATGCGGCGGCGGTGTGCCTCCCGCGATAATCTGTGAACCGGTGCTGCCACGTTCGCTCTCCTCCCGGCCTAAGCGGCCGCCGACTTCGCGCCAGCCTTGCCTGCCTTCTTCTTCAGCCGCTCGCCGGTAATGCGCACGCCCTTCTGCTTGTAGGGGTCGGGCGGACGCAGCGCGCGCATGTTCGCGGCTACCTGGCCTACTTGATTCTTGTCCGCGCCCGAAACCACCATATGGGTCTGCTTCTCGACTGTGACCGTGATTCCTTCGGGAATCGGGAACTCGACTGGATGCGAATAACCCAGCGCGAATACCACGTTCTTGCCCTTTACTTCCGCGCGGTAGCCGACGCCCACAATATCCAGATCCTTCTTGAAACCAGTTGTCACGCCGGTCACTGCATTCGCCACCAGTGCGCGCGCCAGGCCGTGCAGAGCGCGCTGATCTTCGGATTCGCGCTTGGCCACAAGCGTGCCGTCCTTTTGCTCGAAACGAATTCCACGCGGCACGCCTACGTGCATCTTGCCCTTCGGTCCCTGCACCTCGATGGCATCTTCCTTGATCTGAATCTTCACGCCAGACGGTACCGGGATGATTTTGTTTCCGATTCGCGACATGGCCTACCAGACCTCGCACATGATTTCGCCGCCGATTCCGGCCTTGCGCGCCGATTGCCCGGTCATCAAACCTTTGGGCGTGGACACGATCGAAATACCCATCCCGCCCACGACCTGGCGAATGTCCGTCTTTCCGACATATCGTCGCGAGCCGGGACGCGAAACGCGCTTCAAATTCGTGATCACACTGCGGCGATCCGGGGTGTAGCGCAAAAACAGGCGCAGCGTCTTCTTGGTCTTCTGCTCTTCCACAACTTTGTAATTCGCCAGGTAACCCTCGTCCTTCAAAATGCGCGCCAGCTCCACTTTCAGCTTTGAAGAGGGCAAATCCACGCGCGAGTGCTTGGCTCGCGACGCGTTGCGAACTCGCGTCAATAAATCGGCAATCGGATCAGTGGTCATTCGTCGTTGTCCTTAATCTGCAAAACTACCAGCTGGCCTTGGTCACTCCTGGAATTTCACCCTTGAGCGCGAAGCCGCGGAAGCAAATACGGCACATCTCAAACTTGCGGAGGAAAGCGCGCGGGCGTCCGCAGATGCGGCAGCGGTTGCGAAAACGGATCTTGAACTTCGGCTTCTTCCTCTGCTTCGCGAATTGCGCAGTGCGTCCCATGCTGGCTTTCTCTCCTTTAGGTTTCGCGCTTATGCGCGGAACGGCACTCCAAGCTGCTTCAGCAGCTCGCGTCCTTCTTCGTCGTTGCGGGCGGTAGTGGTAATCGTGATGTTCATGCCCTTGATCTTGTCCACGCGCGTGTAATCGATCTCCGGAAAAACCAGCTGATCCTTGAGGCCCAGGGTGTAATTGCCGCGCCCGTCGAAAGAGTTCGGCGGCAAGCCCTTGAAGTCGCGCACGCGGGGGAGAACGATTGCCGACAGCCGGTCAAGAAATTCGTACATCCGCTCGCCGCGCAGCGTGACCATGCAGCCGATGGGCATGCCTTTGCGAATCTTGAAATTCGCAATCGACTTCTTGGCCCGCGTGATCACCGGCTTCTGTCCGGTGATCTGACCGAGTTCCACAGCGGCAGTGTCCAGCAGCTTCACGTTGGCGCTGGCTTCGCCCAGGCCGATATTCACCGTGATTTTCTTCACCCGCGGCACGGCCATGGTGTTCTTGAAACCGAAGCGCTTGGAAAGCGCCGGCACCGCTTCGTTCCGGTATTTTTCATGCAAACGCGTGATCATTTCTCTCTCTTGCCCCTGAACTCGCTAGTTCTCAAACGTCGAATTGCAGCGCCGGCAGCTTCGAACTTTAGTCCCGTCCGGCAGCGTAGTATGTCCCGCCCGGGCATGCTTGCCGCATCCCGGGCAAACCAGCATCACGTTTGAAACATGCACCGGGCCTTCTTTTTCGAGGATGCCGCCCTTGATGTTCTTCGACGGATTCGGCCGCGTGTGCTTTTTGATGAGATTGGCGTGCTCGACCGTCACCGTCAGCTTCCAGGGATTCACCGAAAGCACCTTCCCAGTCTTGCCCTTGGAGCGCCCTGCCATGATCTTCACCGTGTCGCCGTGCCGAATGCCGAATGCCCCCTGCTTTTCCATTATTTTTCTCATCGTTACCACACTTCCGGAGCGAGCGAGATGATCTTGGTAAACTTCTTGTCGCGCAATTCGCGGGCCACCGGCCCGAAAACGCGCGTCCCGATCGGCTCGTTCGCATCGTTGATCAGCACCGCGGCGTTATCGTCGAAGCGGATGTAGGTGCCATCCTTGCGCCGCTGCTCTTTTCTGGTGCGCACAATCACTGCTTTCACCACTTTTCCTTTCTTCACCTGGCTGTCGGGCTGCGCTTCTTTTACCGCTGCGGTAATCACATCGCCAAGCCCGGCCGTCAACCCCGCATCTCCGCCAACCGGCAGGATGCAGGTCAGCTGGCGGGCGCCGGAATTATCGGCCACCGTCAGCCATGTTCGCATCTGTACCATCGTCGTGCTCCCTGTGTTGCGTCGCGCTGGCCATGTGGCCGCGCGCCGCGTCCGCTTCGGCTCTAGGCCACGCGCGTCGAGCGCTGCAATACTTCCTTCAGCCGCCACCGCTTCAACTTCGAAAGCGGCCGGGTGGAAACAATCTGAACCGCATCACCTACGCGCGCCTCGCCCGTTTCGTCGTGCGCGTAATATTTCTTGGTGTGGCGCACGACCCGCTGGTAAAGCGGATGCTGCACCGCGCGCGTGACCTTCACCACGATCGTCTTCTGCATCTTAGTGGAGGTGACGATCCCGGTGAGTTGCTGCCGCACCCCGCGCTTCTGCGCCGGCCGGCTCGTCGCTACTGCCGCTTCATTTGCCATTACGCCTTCCTCAATTCGCTTTCGCGCAACAACGTTTTCACTCGCGCGAAATCGCGCTTTGCTTCCCGCAGCTTTTTCAAGCCTTCGGACTGCCCGGTTGAAAGCTGAAAGCGCAGACGGAAAATCTGCTCGGCCAGCTCGCCTTGCTGCGTTTCAAGCTCGGCTTTGCTCATATCGCGCAATTTTTCGATACGGCTGGTGTTGCGTTCCGCCATTACAGTTCCTCCGCCCGGGTGACGAACTTGGTCTTGATGGGCAGTTTATGCGCCGCCAGTTGCATGGCTTCGGTTGCCGCTGCCAGGTCGACGCCCGACATTTCGAACATCACCCGCCCGGGCTTCACCACCGCCACCCATTTCTCCGGTGGACCTTTACCTTTACCCATTCGCGTTTCAGCCGGCTTCTTGGTGTAAGGCTTGTCCGGGAAAATCCGGATCCACAATTTTCCGCCGCGCTTGATGAACCGGGTTATGGCCACGCGCGATGCTTCAATCTGCCGGTCGGTGATCCAGGCCGGCTCGAGCGCTTTCAATCCGTACTCGCCAAACGCCAGCGCTCCGCCGCGCCAGGCCTTGCCGGTGCGCCGTCCGCGCTGCTGCTTGCGGTACTTTACCTTCTTGGGCATCAACATAAAGTTCGTCCGTGTCCTTAAGCTCTGTTTCTAAGCTCTTTTTACGCTGCCGGCGCTTTTTCGACTTTGGTCGCGCGCTGAGGAATCTTTTCACCCTGGTAAATCCAGCACTTCACACCGATCACGCCGTAGGTCGTGTTTGCTTCGGCCGTGCCGAAATCGATGTCCGCGCGCAGGGTTTGCAGCGGCAAGCGACCCTGCAAATACCACTCTTTTCTCGCGATTTCAGCGCCGTTCAAACGCCCCGCCACGCGCACCTTGATGCCCTTGCATCCAAAACGCAGCGCCGAATCGACAGCCTTACGCATCGCCCGCCGGAATGCCACGCGCTTTTCCAGTTGCAGCGCGATCGATTCCGCAACCAGGTGAGCATCGAGCTCCGGCCGGTGAACTTCCTGAATATCAATATGCACTTCACGCTTGGTGCGCTTCTGCACATCCTGCTTCAGCTTGTCGATTTCAGAGCCCTTGCGCCCGATAATGATTCCAGGCCGCGCGGTATAAATCCGCACCACCAGCTTGTTTGCGGCGCGCTCGACGTCAATTCCGCTGATGCCCGCGGACTTGAGCTTCTCCTTCAACTGCTTGCGCAGCTGCACGTCTTCAAACAGCAAGTCGGCGTAATCTTTCTTGGCGAACCAGCGCGACTTCCAGGGTTTGTTGTAGCCCAGCCGAAAACCGTAGGGATGTGTTTTCTGACCCAAACTGTCCTCCTGCCTCTTACTTCTTCTTTTTCTGCCCTTGCTTGCTGCGTTGTTCAAGAGCCTTGCGCGCCTTGCGCACCGCGCCCTTCACGCCCTTAGACGCTCGCGCTTCTGCTGCTGCGGCTGCCATGCGATCGGCCGCCGCGCGATGATGCTCGGCAACTTCCACCACGATATGGCTGGTGCGCTTCTGATAGCGAAAACCGCGGCCCATCGGCGCCGGACGCATACGCTTCCAGCGTGGTCCCTCATTCACGTAGCAGCGCGTCACAAAAAGTTCGTCGACGTCCAGCGATTCGCCGGAATCTTCCGCCTTGCGCTCGGCATTTGCGATGGCGCTGCGCAACGTTTTTTCGATTTCCTTGGCCACGCGCTTTTTCGTGAATTGCAGCGTGTGCAGCGCTTCCTCCGCGCGCCGCCCGCGAATCAGATCGATCACCAGCCGCGCCTTTTGCGGCGACACGCGGGTGTAGCGCGCTTTGGCGATGCCTTCAATCTGCGGCGAAGCTTGAACTGCTGCGTGATGTGGAGTTGCCATGTGCGTATCTTGTCCTTTAGGCCTTGGGCGCCGCTGCTCCGCCGCCGGTGGCGCCAGCCGGAGCTGCTCCTGCCGCCGGCACCCCTGCTGCCGCAGCTGCCCTCTCAAGCGCCGCTTTCACCGCGTGGCCTTTGAACGTCCGGGTCGGAGCGAACTCGCCCAGCTTGTGTCCCACCATCTGCTCGGTGATGTACACGGGAATGAACTTCTTGCCGTTGTGCACCGCCAGGGTGTGGCCGATCATGTCCGGCAAAATCGTCGAACGCCGCGACCAGGTCTTTAAAACTTTCTTTTCGTTGCGCGCGTTCAGCGCTTCCACCTTTTTCTGCAGGTGGCCGTCAACGAACGGCCCCTTCTTCAGCGATCGCGGCATCGGTTTTCCTATTCCTCCACGCGTCGCAGCTTTACCCACTGCGCGCGGCGAACCCTTTTGAATCCCCGCACCGGCCCGGGCACGCGGTGCGACAGCGGGCAGAAGGGACAAACAAACCGCGTCCCTTGCGCGTTGGGAATCTTTTCCACAATTACGGCCCAACCCGACCGGCAAAGCCGGAACGGAATCTGGGGCGGGGGCACGAGTTTCGAAGCTGTTTTCACCACAGGCTTTGCGGCACGTCGCGGAGCTGCTTTCCGCCCGCGCGTCGCGCGCCTGGCTGAGCGCCGAGACGTTCGTGTGGCTGTCATCATAGGACTCCTAAATTCCCGCCGCGCCGGGTTCATGCCTTGCTCGTACCCCTTCGTTTCCGTCCTAAGAAAACGAAGGTTGCTCCTTCTTTCTATCTGGTTCTTCGCTGCTACTTACGCCGTTCTACAATCATCCGGTCGCTGGGACGCTTTTTTCGCGTCTTCGCTCCGAGAGTTGGAAATCCCCAAGGCGTTTGCGGGTGATTGCCCTTAACGCGGCCCTCACCACCGCCGTGGGGGTGATCGACAGGGTTCATCGCCACACCGCGCACCGTGGGACGCTTGCCATGCCAGCGCGTGCGCCCGGCCTTGCCGTAGGTCACATTTTCATGATCCACATTACCCAGTTGGCCAATCGTGGCCATGCAATCCACGCTGAACTTTCGCACTTCGCCGGAAGGCAGCTTTACCAGCGCGAAATCGCCTTCCTTGCTCAGAAGCTGCGCGGAGCCGCCTGCCGAACGAACCACTTGCCCGCCCTTCCCGGGATACAGCTCCAGGTTATGCACCATGGTGCCGGGAGGAATGTGCCGGATAGTCAGCGCGTTTCCGGGCAGGATGTCAGCACCTTCGCCGTTCTGCACGGTCATACCTACTTCAAGTCCCACCGGCTGAAGAATGTAACGCTTCTCGCCGTCGGCGTAATGCAGCAAGGCGATTCGCGCGGAACGGTTGGGATCATATTCGATGGCCGCAACCTTCGCCGGGATTCCGGTCTTCTCGCGCCGGAAATCAATCGAGCGGTACTTGCGTGCATGACCGCCTCCGCGGTGCCAGGACGTGATTTCGCCCTGCGCGTTGCGTCCGCCGGTGCGCTTCTTCGATTCCACCAGCGATTTCTCCGGCGTCTGCTTGGTGATCTCGCTCTTATCGAGCATGGTCAAAAAGCGTCTTGATGGTGTGTACGGTTTAAATGTTTTCAGTGCCATTAGTGCCTCGAACTTGGCTACTCGCCCGTTTGCGTCCTGCCTGAAATCCCCTAACCGACGACCGCCTCGATCCAATCCGCGCGGAAACTAAATATTCTCCGCGTACTCGATCATCTTTTCGCCTTCCGCCAGCCGAACGTAGGCTTTCTTCCAGTCGCTGCGAAAGCCTTCGGCGCGGCCGCGGCGGCGGAACTTGCCGTGGAAAATCGCAGTGCGCACTTGATCCACCTTCACCTTGAAAACGCGCTGCACCGCTTCCTTGATTTCCGTCTTGGTGGCATCTTTTGCGACTTCAAAGACCACTGTGTGCTGCGTTTCCTTGACGCCCAGGCCCTTTTCAGTGATGATCGGGCGCCGGATAACTTGATAAAACTTGTTGTCCATCGTTATTCCTTCTTCGCCTTGGGCTTGGCTTTGGACTTCGCTTTTTTCTTCGCCGCCGGCTTCTGCGTTGCCTTGTGCGCACCCGCGGTCTTGTGTTCAGAGTGAGCTTTCGCTGTGTGCTTTGCCGAAGCCTTCTTTTCCGCGCTCGCTTCAGCTTCCGCATGCGATTTTGCTTGCGGCACGGCCTCGATCTGAACCGGCGGTTCGGTTCTGGTCGCCGAAAGAGCGCGGCTCAGCTTGGCGACCGCTTCGCGCGACAGCATCACATGCTCGTGACGCAGCAAATCATAAGGTTCAAGAGCCGTCGGCGGCACCAAAGTTACGCCGGCTAAGTTGCGGCTGGCGCGTTCCAGATTCAAATTCGCGCCGCTTTCCACCAGCAAGAACGAGTTCGTTTCGCCGTTCAATTTGCCCAGCGCCTGGCGAAATGCTTTCGTCTTGTGCGAATCGAGTTTCCAACCATCGACCACCGTCAATTTCTGTTCCGCGACTTTGGCGGAAAGCGCCGAGCGCAGCGCGCCCAGAATCATTTTCTTGGGCAGCGCGTAATCGTAGCTGCGCGGCGTAGGACCGTGCACGGTACCGCCGTGGCGCCAGAGCGGCGAACGAATCGAGCCCACACGCGCGCGTCCCGTTCCCTTCTGCTTCCAAAGCTTCCGGCCCGAACCGGAAACTTCGCTCTTGTCCTTGGTCTTGTGCGTCCCGGCGCGCTCGCCCGCCAGCTTGTGCCGCACGGCTTCGTGCAACAAGTTCTGGTTCACCTTGGCGGCGAACACATCATCGGCCAATTCGATCTGGCCGACTTTCTTGCCTTCCAAACTCATGACGTCCACAACAGGCATTTTTTGTCTCTTTACCGGCCGTTTTGGCCTTTGCAAATTCGTTGGCGCCGCGCGAAATGTGGCGCGAGCCCTTACAGATCAGCCTTAGCCTTGCGAATAAAAATGTAACTGCCCGAAGGTCCCGGCACTGCACCGCGCACCAGCAGCAAGTTCTCTTCGGAATCTATTTTCACCACGCGCAAGTTCTTCGACGTCTTGCGTTCATTCCCCATATGCCCGGGAAAGTGCTGCCCCTTCCACACGCGTGAAGGGAATGAGCTCGCTCCGATGCCGCCAGGCGCGCGATGGAACATCGAACCATGGCTGGCGTCACCGCCGCGATAGTGCCAGCGCTTCACGCCGCCCTGAAATCCCTTGCCCTTGCTGACTCCGGTGACGTCCACAACTTCGCCGACTTTAAAGTTCTCGACCAGCACGCGATCGCCGGACTTGGTTTCGTCCTTGGAATCGTCGATGCGAATCTCTTTCAGATAACGCAGCGGTGCCACGTTGGCCTTCTTGAAATGCCCGGTGCGCGCCTTATTAACACGCTGGGGCTTGATGAATTCCACCAGGCCCAGCTGCACGGCCTCGTAGCCGTCCTTGTCCTTAGTCCGGCGCTGCACTACCACGCACGGCCCAGCCTGCAATACGGTGCAGGGCACGGCCGTGCCGTCGTCCGCGAAAACCTGGGTCATCCCCAGCTTGATTCCGAGTATGCCGTTGACCGCCATTTTTGTTCGCTCTTTCCTTCCGCCCGCTTATTTTCGAATGCCGCCGTTACTTGGCCGTGTGTTCCCGTCCAAACGCCTTGATCTCGACATCAACGCCAGGAGGCAGATCGAGCTTCATCAGCGCATCGACGGTATCGGGCGTCGGCTCCAGAATGTCGATCAGCCTCTTGTGCGTGCGCATTTCAAACTGCTCGCGCGATTTCTTGTCCACGTGCGGTGAACGCAGCACGGTCCAGCGGTTGATCACGGTAGGCAACGGAATCGGCCCGGCCACATCCGCGCCGGTGCGCTTTGCCGTGTCTACAATTTCCTTGGTCGACTGATCGAGAATACGGTGATCGTAAGCCTTCAAACGAATCCGAATTTTTTCGCCGTTTGCCATATTTACTCGATGATCTCGGCAACTGCGCCGGCCCCGACGGTATGTCCGCCTTCGCGGATCGCAAAGCGCAACCCCTTCTCCAAAGCCACCGGCGTGATCAAAGTGATCTCGCAGGAAATGTTGTCGCCGGGCATCACCATCTCCACTCCCTGCGGCAGCTTCACGTCGCCGGTCACGTCGGTCGTGCGGAAGTAAAACTGCGGCCGGTATCCAGTAAAGAACGGTGTGTGACGCCCGCCCTCTTCCTTGGTCAACACATACGCCTCAGCCTTGAACTTGGTGTGCGGTGTGATCGATCCCGGCTTTGCCAGCACCTGTCCGCGCTCCACTTCATCTTTTTCCGTGCCGCGCAGCAGCAATCCAACGTTATCCCCCGCCATGCCCTCATCCAGCAATTTGCGGAACATCTCGATTCCCGTCACCGTCTTCTTCATCGTCGGACGGAAACCTACAATCTCAACTTCCTCGCTGACCTTTACCTTGCCGCGCTCGATTCGGCCCGTCACCACGGTGCCGCGACCGGAAATCGAAAAAATATCTTCAATCGGCATGGCGAACGGCTTATCGATGTCCCGCACTGGCTGCGGAATGCTCTTGTCCACCGCTTCCATCAGCTCGACGATCGACTTCTCCCACTTGGCATCGCCTTCCAGCGCCTTCAGAGCCGATCCGCGAATCACCGGCAAATCATCGCCAGGATACTGATAGCTCTTCAGCAGCTCTCGAACTTCCAGCTCTACAAGCTCGAGCAACTCCGGATCGTCCACCATGTCGCACTTGTTCAAAAACACGCAGATGTAAGGCACCCCCACCTGCCGCGCCAGCAAAATATGCTCCCGTGTCTGGGGCATCGGACCATCGGTTGCGGCAACAACCAGAATCGCGCCGTCCATCTGCGCCGCTCCGGTGATCATGTTCTTCACATAATCCGCGTGCCCCGGGCAATCGATGTGCGCATAGTGCCGGTTCGCCGTCTCGTACTCCACGTGCGACACTGCGATCGTAATTCCGCGCTCGCGCTCTTCCGGCGCGTTATCAATCGTGTCGAACGCACGGAAGGAAACCTTGGGATTGTTCTTCGATAAGACTTTTGTGATTGCCGCGGTCGTGGTGGTCTTGCCGTGATCGATGTGCCCAATCGTCCCGATATTCACATGCGGCTTATTACGCTCGAACTTCTCTTTCGCCATTTCTCTTTCAGCTCCTCGAATCGAACTGTTCTAATTGCCAAATCGCTGGTCCTGCTTACTTCTTCAGTTTATCCCCGTTAGCTCCGCCAATAATTTCGTCCGCGATGTTCCCCGGCACTTGCTCGTAATGCGAAAAGTGCATGGTAAAGCTTCCGCGGCCCTGCGTGCGACTGCGGACTTCCGTGGCATAGCCGAACATCGCCGCCAGCGGCACGCGCACATTGATGATTTCAGTCCCGCCTCGCGATTCTCTTCCCTGCATCTGCCCGCGCCGTGAATTCAAATCGGAAATTACCGTGCCCATGTATTCTTCCGGAACTACGACTTCGACGCGCATGATGGGCTCGAGCAATTTCGGACTGGCTCGCTTGCAGGCATCTTTGAACGCCATGGAGCCCGCAATTTTGAATGCCATTTCCGAGCTGTCCACGTCGTGGAAGCTGCCATCGGTAAGCACCACCGCGGCATCCACCATTTCGTATCCGGCCAGAACGCCCGTTTCCATGGCTTCGCGCACACCCGCTTCGATCGGCGCGATGAATTCCTTGGGAATCGCGCCGCCCACAACTTTGTCAACGAACAGCAAGCGGTGTTCCTTGTCAAAATGCCACTTGCCGCCCTTGCCGCCGGCAACTTGCTTGGCAAGCTCGTCGATCTCGTCTGTCGACATCTCGTGCATGTCTTCGTGATTCGAATTCGCAAGTGGGTGCACAGTCAGCACCGCGTGCCCATATTGTCCGCGGCCGCCGGTTTGCTTGATGTACTTTCCTTCGCCTTCCGCCGATTTCAAAATCGTTTCGCGGTACGCGACTTGCGGGCGGCCCACATTGGCCTGCACGCCAAACTCGCGCATCATACGGTCCACAATAATTTCCAGATGCAGTTCGCCCATTCCCGAAATCAGAGTCTGATTGGTATCGTGATCCGTGTGCACGCGGAAGGTGGGATCCTCCTGCGCCAATTTTCCCAAAGCGCTGCCCATTTTTTCCTGGTCGGCCTTGGTCTTCGGCTCGATTGCCACGGAAATAACCGGTGCCGGAAAATCAATGTTCTCCAGAACGACCGGCTTGTCCTCATCGCACAAGGTGTCGCCGGTAGTCACATTTTTCAAACCGACACAGGCCGCAATATCGCCGGCTTCAATCGACTCAATTTCCTCGCGCTTATTCGCGTGCATGCGCAGCAAGCGCCCAATTCGCTCGCGACTCTTTCGAGTCGAGTTATAAACGTTCTGCCCCGCCTTCAGCACGCCGGAATAAACGCGGATATACGTCACATGACCGACAAACGGATCGGTCATAATCTTGAATGCCAACGCAGCAAACGGCTGATCGTCGGCCGCACGCCGCAAAATGGGTTCCTCATTATTCGGATCAGTGCCCTCGACCGGGGGCACATCAGCCGGAGAGGGCAGATAATCGATAACCGCATCGAGCAGCGGCTGAACGCCCTTGTTCTTAAATGCCGAGCCAGCCAGAACCGGAACAAGCTTCAACGCAATCGTGGAACGGCGGATTGATGCGCGCAATTCCGCAGGCTCGAGCTTATGCTGCTCAAGATACTTGGCCAGAATGGCGTCGTCGTGCTCGGCGATGTATTCGACAACTTTCTCGCGATGCTCTTTGTAGAATTCAGGCGTAAGCGCGGAAGCCTTCACGGCAGTTTCCAGCGCCGGATGCGCCTTCAGATATTCGGCATCCCAGAGTTTTTCGAGCGCAATCGTTTCGTACTCAGCCCCCAACGTTTCATCCTTCCACACAATCGCGCGCTCTTCGATAAAATCAATCACCCCGAGGAAATTCTCTTCTCGTCCGATGGGAAATTGTAGCGGCACAGGGTGAGCAGAAAGTCTCTGGCGCATCGAGCGAATCGAATGATCGAAATCAGCGCCGATGCGATCCATCTTGTTGATGAACGCAATACGCGGCACGCGATACTTGTCCGCCTGGCGCCACACAGTTTCGGATTGCGGCTGCACGCCCGCGACAGCGTCAAAAATCGCTACTGCGCCATCCAGCACGCGCAAGGAACGCTCGACTTCCACAGTGAAATCGACGTGGCCCGGCGTATCAATGATGTTGATGCGGTATTTCTTGCCAAAACGTGTCCAGGAAGCCGTCGTCGCCGCGGAGGTGATGGTAATCCCGCGCTCGCGCTCCTGCTCCATCCAGTCCATGACGGTCGTCCCTTCATGGACTTCGCCGATCTTATAAGTCACACCCGTATAGAAAAGGATCCGCTCGGTCGACGTGGTTTTTCCCGCGTCAATATGCGCCATGATCCCGATATTGCGGGTCTGATCGAGTTGTACCTGTCGCGCCACTTGAATCTTGCCGGGGTGCTACCAGCGATAATGCGCGAAAGCCTTGTTGGCTTCCGCCATGCGGTGCACGTCCTCCTTCTTTTTCACTGCTCCACCGCGGCCATTCGCCGCATCCAGAATTTCTTCAGCCAGCTTGTCCGTCATGGTCTTGCCGCTGCGCGTGCGCGAATAGAGCACCAGCCAGTGGATCGCAAGCGACTGTTTCCGGAACGGATTCACTTCCACCGGAACCTGGTAGTTCGCGCCGCCGACGCGCCGCGTCTTCACTTCCAGCACCGGCTTGCAATTTTCGATAGCCTTCTTGAACAGCTTGAAGGCGTCATCGTTGGCCTTCTTCGCCACCTGGTCCATGGCGTTATAGAAGATGGCCTGCGCGGTCGCGCGCTTGCCGTCATACATCATGCTGGAAATAAACTTCTGCACGAGATCGCTGCCGTAAACCGGATCGCCCGGAATCTTACGGCGTAGAACCCAACCTTTGCGTGGCATGTATCCTTCTCTCCTACTTCTGCGCGGCTTTTGGCCGCTTGGCGCCGTATTTCGAGCGCGCTTGTTTTCGATTTTCAACGCCTGCTGCATCCAAAGTGCCGCGAATAATGTGGTAGCGCACGCCAGGCAGATCCTTTACGCGGCCGCCGCGCACCAGCACGATTGAGTGCTCCTGCAAATTGTGGCCAATGCCAGGAATATAGGTGGTCACCTCAGCGCTGTTGGTCAAACGCGCGCGCGCCACCTTACGCAGTGCCGAGTTCGGCTTCTTCGGAGTCTGCGTGTAAACACGTACGCACACTCCGCGCTTTTCAGGACATCCCTCGAGCGCAGGCGATTTCGTCTTCATCCGGATTTTGTCCCGGCCTTGACGCACGAGCTGTGAAAACGTCGGCACGCTTTCCCCCATTCAAAAATGATGCGAAAAGTGAATCGAAATTAGTCGAAACTTCGTCCGTAAATCGCGTTAAAGAAAAATCCCCGCACAAAATTCCGCGCAAGGCAAATTAACCCGCGCAAAATTCCGCGAGTGAATGAACAGAAAAGGTCGCCAAACCCGAAGGAATTACAGGTACTCCGCGAAAACGCTACTTCACCCCGAGCGGTGAACTGCATCTTCTACTAATCTGCGGAGAGGCTCACACGGCTTTGCGGGGCTGGCGCCCCATTTCGGCCGCTCTTTCCTACCCCGTTCCGTCCATCTTTGTTCCGGGATACGAAAGACTTCCCTAATCACCACTGGACCCGATGGCCCTCAGACAACCGCCGAAGTATAGGAGAATCAACACATCTTGTCAACTCGATTCAATTCAAGAATAAACTTGCTCGTTTGGCTCGTCCCTTGCCTTCGATCGTCCCGATCAAGGAATCATCCGCGGCAGCAGTCGACCGCGCTTGTTTGATCCCGTTTTGGTACTCAGCTGCCCACCGCGCAAAACGGGCCTGGAGGGCTTTAGCCCTGAAACCGGGTTTTTGAAGCCATCCAACTCACAGATTATAGGTTGTTTACGGTGCACGATGGGGCTCAACCTTCGAAATAAACCTCCAGCGAAACCTGGCATCGAAGCCAGGTCCTAAGCCTCGATGCGCCCAACCTTTGATTTCGTGCACCTGTCGCGCCGCTGTGCCCTTGACGACATTTCGCAAATACTCACCGGCCTAGTCGGCGGCGCTTTACCCAAATTGCGAACACCCCTACACTAATTCGGTCCTAATTTCGATCCGGAGCAGAAATGAAACGCTTTTTCGCGGTGGTTCTCTGTGTCTTCGGATTTGCCCTGGGTGCTGCCGCGCGGCAGAATTCCGCATCGCCCGAGCCGCGGAGAGCTGAAGCGCATACCTCCAGCTCACCCCCCGCAACTCAAAACCCCCCGGCCGCGGGCTACGCGCAGGAACCCATCGTCATCGAGCAGTATTTCACCAAAGTGAGATTTGAAAATGACGGCACCGGCGAACGCGATCTTTTCGTGCGTGTCCGAGTGCAAAGCGACGCAGGAGTCAGGCAACTCGGCGAATTAGTCTTTGGCTACAACTCGGCCAACGAGCAAATGGACGTGCGCACCATGCGCGTGCACAAAGCGGATGGCTCGGTAGTGAACGCGGGCCTCGAGGCGGTAAAAGAAATCAGTGGCGAGGTCGAGCGTGACGCTCCCGCATACACCGACTATAAAGAAAAACACATTACCGTGCCGTCACTGCACTCAGGCGATACCATCGAATACGAAATCGTAACACGCATCGTCAAGCCGCTGGCGCCGAATCAATTCTGGTACGAGCACAATTTCCTCGAAGACGCTATCGCTCTCGAGGAACGCTTGGATGTAAGCATTCCGCAAGGACGCGGGCTCATTGTAAATTCTCCGGAATACTCAAACGTCACCGGCGAAGAAATCCGCAAGGTAAAACTCTTGCCGCATGGCGGAGGCATCGACGACGAAAATTCTCCCTTTTCGAAATACGATGCCAATGGCCGCACGATTTACCGCTGGAAACACGCGAGCCTATCGCATTCGCCGAAAGACGACCAGGCAAAGAAGGCGGGTACGGCGCCTGCAAAAACACCGGACGTGCAACTCACGACGTTCAGAAGCTGGGACGAGGTCGCGGCATGGTACGCAAATCTCGAACGAGGCCGGGCCGAACCCGGTGCCGAAATTCGCGCCAAGACGCAGCAACTGATTGCAGGCCACCTCACAGAGCTGGACAAAATGCAGGTGCTCTATACCTACGTCGCGCAAAACATCCGATACGTCAGTCTCTCGTTCGGACTGGGACGCTACCAGCCGCATTCGGCCGACGAAGTGTTCAAAAATCAATACGGCGATTGCAAAGACAAGCACACCCTGCTCGCCGCGATGCTTGCCGCTGCGGATCTTCCGTCCGACGCGGTCCTGATTCCACTGACGCGCGCTCTCGACAGCTCGGTTCCCTCGCCCGCTCAATTCGATCACATGATTACCGCAGTGCCGCTGGGCAACGAACTCATTTGGATGGATTCGACTTCCGAGGTTGCGCCGTTTCGCCTGCTCACACCGCGCCTGCGCGATAAATCGGCCCTGCTGGTGCGGACCGACGGTAACGGCAAGATTGTTGAAACGCCCATCGATCCACCGTTCCTTTCGACGCAGCGGGTCGAAATCACGGCGCAGGTCAGCGATCTGGGAAAGCTCACTGCCCAGCTGCGCTATTTTCTGCGCGGCGACAACGAATTCGCGCTGCGAGTTGCGTTTCACCGCACTCCGCAAACGGAGTGGAAAGAACTGGGCCAAACCATCGCAACGCTTGACGGCATCAAGGGCACCGTGAGCAGCGTAAAACCGAGCGATCCGCTCGATACCGTCAAGCCATTCGAACTGGATCTGGAATTCTCGCAGCTGAATTACCTGGATTGGTCCAGCAAGACGTCAAAAATCGGCGTGCCGCTCCTCGCCATAGGCCTGCCCGATGCCGCGCCCGATTCCGGTAATCCGATTCATCTGGGCAGCCCGCTCGACGTCACCATGAATTTGAAACTCACTCTGCCCCGGGATTACGTCGCTCATCCCCCGGTGGCCATTTCCGTGGATCGCGATTACGCTGAGTTCAAATCCGCATACCATTTCGCCGATCACGTGCTGACCGCCGAACGCAATCTGAATTTCAAAATGCGCGATCTGCCCGCTTCGCGGTTGAGCGATTATCTCGCGTTCATCCATGCAGTAGAGTCCGACGAAACGCAGATTCTGGTCGTGGACAAATCCGCTGGCAGCGCGCCGGCGATTCCGGCGACTGCAACATCCGCCGAGCTGCTCGAAGCGGGCCTCGCAGCGCTCAATTCCGGCAATCCGCAGCAAGCCATTCCGCTGCTCGAACGGGCCAACGAACTCGATCCGAAAAGCAAGCAAGGATGGAACGATCTCGGTCTGGCACACTTGCGTCTCGGCCAATTCAGCGACGCACTCAGCGCTTTTCGCAAGCAAGTGGAAGTAAATCCATATGACGAGCATGTCTACGACTATCTCGGCCTTACCTTGCAGCAATTGCAAAAATCAGTCGAAGCCGCCGCTGCGTTTCACAAGCAGCTCGAACTGAATCCGCTGGACCCGATCGCGCATGCAGCACTCGGAGCGTTGTTTCTGGAACAGCAGGAATATGCCGAGGCTGTGCCGGAGCTGGATAAAGCTAATGTGCTGGCACCGGGAAACGCAGAGCTGCAGGTGAGCTTGGGTCGAGCATTTTTAAATTCGGGGCAAAAAGACAAAGCGCTCGAAGCATTCGAGAAAGGGATCGAACTCGCTCAAACCCCTGTGGTTTGGAATAATGTCGCCTACAACCTAGCTCAGCACAGCATCGAACTGGATAAAGCGGCACAATATGCCGAATCGGCGGTTTCCACCACAGCCGCCAGTCTCCGCAACGTCGACCTTGCACGTCTATCAATCACCGACCTGGGTTTGGTATCTAGCATGAGTGATTACTGGGATACGCTGGGCCTGGTTTACTTTGAAAAAGGTGATCTTGATAAGGCCGAGCGTTTCTTTCGCGCTTCCTGGTTGCTGAACCAGCACGGCGAAGTCGCCGATCATTTGGGTCAACTGTATGAGAAGCGCGGAGACAAAGACCGAGCGGCGCTTTTGTATGCCGAGGCCATGGTTGCAGCCCATGCCGTGCCGGAGACGCGCAAGCGGCTCGTCGCGCTATCCGGCGACAACGCGAAAACCGATGACCTCACCGGCGAAGCAAAGGCCAGGCTTGCAAAAGCTCGCACATTCCAGGCGGGACGACTGCTGAATGAAAACGCCCAGGCCGATTTCTATGTATTGCTGTCGCCGGCTGCGAAGAATCCCAAAGTTGATGCGGTGAAGTTCATCAGTGGCGGTCAGGATCTGCGTCCCATGGTCGATAAACTGCGCGCGTTGGAATTTGGGCCGATGTTTCCAGATGCGTCGCCGGTAAAGTTAGTCCGCCGCGGCACCCTCGCCTGCTCGGCCGTCAGCGGAAATTGCACTTTCACGCTGATCCTGCCCGAAGACGTCCGCACCGTGAACTAATTCCCCGAGTTAGCGGCAAGACCGGCGTCTTTTGGCAAATCCGAGAACCCGCCAGATCACGACATGCCGAAGTGCAATCAAGCGAATCAACGATCAGGCCTGAACCGGGCAGGGATTCTGGACAAGGCTTGCCGCGGAGGATCGCTGGCGGCTACTTGATTTCGAGCACTTCCTTTTCTTTGGCGGCGGATAAATCCTCAATCTTTTTGGTCTCGGAGTGCGTTACCTTTTCGAGCTCTTCCAGCGAGCGCTTCTTTTCGTCCTCGCTGATCTTCTTTTCTTTCTCCAGCTTCTCCACGCCTTCTTTGATATCGCGCCGGATATTGCGAATGGCCGTGCGGTGATTCTCTAGCACCTTATGAATGTGCTTCACCAGATCCTTGCGGCGGTCTTCGGTCAGCGCCGGAATTGGAACGCGCACCACTTTGCCATCGTTGGTGGGATTCAATCCCAGATCGGTGGTGCGAATGGCCTTATCGATCAGCGGCACTGAAGCCGGATCCCATGGCGCAATTACAATGCTGGACGCGTCCGGCACATTCAAAGTAGCCAGCTGATTGATGGGCATCGGCGTACCGTGATAATCGACGCGAATATGATCCAGCAGCGCGACATTCGCGCGCCCGGTGCGAACGCTCCCCAGTTCCTTGCGGAAATCCTCCACCGCCTTTTCCATGCGCGTCTTGGCCTGCGCCAGAGCGTCCTTGCTTGTGGCAATCGTGCTCATCGAAAAATTGCCTCCGATGTATAAATTTCATGCCGCGGTCACGACCGAGCCAACCTGTTCGCCCAGCACCACGCGCTTCAGGTTTCCCGGTACATTCATGTTGAACACCACGATTGGCATCTTATTGTCCATGCAAAGCGAAATGGCGGTCGAGTCCATCACCAGCAGGCCTTGTTGCAGCACATCCAGATATGTGATCCGGGCGATTCGCTTCGCGCCCTTCACTTTCTCGGGGTCCGCGTCATACACGCCATCGACTCGCGTCGCTTTCAAAATCACCTGGGCTTTGATTTCCATGGCACGCAACGCTGCCGCTGTGTCGGTGGAGAAATAGGGGTTGCCGGTGCCTGCCGCAAAAATCACTACGCGTCCTTTTTCCAGGTGGCGCGTTGCGCGGCGCCGGATGAAAGGCTCAGCCACCTGGTGCATCTCTATCGCGCTCAAGAGGCGCGTGTGGCATCCCGCTTTTTCCAGCGCATCCACCAACGCAAGGCCGTTGATCACCGTTGCCAGCATGCCCATGTAATCGCCGGTGGCGCGATCGATGTTGAGTTCCTTCTGCCGCGTCCCGCGGAAGAAATTTCCCCCGCCAACCACAATCGCCACCTCCACACCGAGGCTGCGAATTTCCTTCACTTCATGAGCGATGCCCTGGATGGTCTCGGCGTGAATGCCGGAATCCTGCGGGCCGGAAAGCGATTCTCCCGAGAGCTTAAGCACCAATCTGTCGAAAACCGGTTTGCGTTCGGTTTCAACACTAGCCGCAGCGCCTGCACGCGCTGCCGTCTGCACTTTTGTCGGCGCCACTTTGGCCATTGTCGATGGCCGCCCCCGGCCGCGTGCATTTTAGCAGAGATTCCCGGCAACCTCACCTGACGATACCGAATGCGTTTCGCACGCCGGTCAGTTTGGCGCCCGCTGCGCACAAAAAATCCGCCAGGAAAGGTGGCGGATTTCAAATCACACAAAACTAAATAACCCTATGATGGCTGCCGATTATGCAATCGGCACGGCTCCAGCGGGTGCAGCAGCCTCGGCATCGCCTGAGCGTCCATCCATCTCACCCACTTTGAATCGCGAAAAACGGCTGACCGCGATATTTTCACCTATCTTTGCGATGGTATGGTCGATCAGCTCCTTCACCGTCATGCTCTCGTCTTTGATGAAGTGCTGCTCGTACAAACAATTCTCTTCGTAAAACTTTTCCATCTTGCCGCTGACTATCTTTTCGATCACGGCTTCCGGTTTTCCCGTAGCCTTAGCCTGCTCTTTGTAGATTTCCCGTTCGCGGTCGAGTGTTTCTTGGGTTACTTCCTCGCGCCGCAAGAAGCGCGGGTCGAGCGCGGCGATATGCATAGCCACGTCGTGGCACAGCTTGTGAAAGTCACCCGTTCGCGCCACGAAATCGCTTTCGCAGTTCACTTCTACGAGCACGCCAATTTTGCCGCCCGCGTGAATGTAAGAACTCACTAAGCCCTCGGACGTGGCGCGTTGCGCTTTCTTGGCGGCTGTGGCTTGTCCCTTCTTACGCAGTATATCAATCGCTTTTTCAATATCGCCGCCGGTCTCAACCAGAGCTTCGCGACACGCCGAAAAACCCACACCGGTGCGCTCGCGCAATTCTTTTACTTGCTGCGCGGATACATTTGGTTTTCCATCTGCTGTTGCCATAGATGTACTCAATTCCTTTAAAATCAAATTCGGGATTTACCGCCGATTCGGCCGGCCGATCTAGCCGCACGCTTGAATTGAAGATCGCTAAGCTGGAGAGTATGTTTCCGCTCCGCCTATCTGGTCTGATGTGTTTCGTCTTCGGTTGGGACGGCGCAGTGGCTGCTTCCTCGCTCGCTACCAGATCGCCCGGCTCGCCTTCGACGAAATCGCCTTCCTGCTTTTCGTACACTTCGTAGGCGCTGGTGTCGACGTAATCGATGCCTTCTTCGCCCGTGCCTTCAACCGATTTCTGGTCGGCAATCTGAGTCTGCTCGAAGGATTGATGCCCGACGATTACAGCATCGGAAATTTTCGAAGTAAACAGGCGAATGGCGCGCAGCGCGTCATCGTTGCCCGGAATTACCCAATCGACCAGGTCCGGGTCGCAATTGGTGTCTACAATCGCAACGACCGGAATGCCCATGCGCCGGGCTTCGTGTACCGCGATCAATTCCGCGTTCGGATCGATTACGAACATCGCGTCCGGTAGCGTGGTCATGTTTTCCACGCCGGCAAAATTCTGCTGCAGGTGCTTCAGTTCGCGTTCCAGGCGGGCCGCTTCTTTCTTCGAAAACTGCGCCATGCGGCCGTCTTCGACCATGCCCTTCAGCAGCTTCAATCGCTTGATGGACTTCTGCAGCGTCACCCAGTTGGTCATGGTGCCGCCGAGCCAGCGGTGGTTCACGTAGAACATGCCGCAGCGATTCGCCTCTTCGGCAATGGCTTCCTGCGCCTGGCGCTTCGTGCCCAGAAAAAGAATTCGTTTGCCTTGTCCCGCCAGCTCGGCAACGTAACGCGCGGCGTCGCGGAACATTTTCAAGGTCTTTTGCAGATCAATAATGTGGATTCCATTGCGTTCGCCGAAAATGTATTCCTTCATTTTCGGGTTCCAGCGCCGCGTCTGGTGACCGAAGTGAACTCCAGCCTCCAGCAGCTCTTTCATGGTGATTTCGACTCCCAAAGTTCCTCCTTTGTGAAGGGATGCTTTCCCCCGACTCGCGTGACGCTAGGGCAGCATCCTTTTTTGCCGGTCCCTTCCCGGCCGTGAATTAATCAAGCAGCGATTCCTCGACTGCTAGTTCGTGCCCAACCAAAAACTGAACTGGCCCGCGGGGCGGGCTAGACCTGCCCCGAAGCAAACTACCGCTTGCTGAACTGGAATCTACGTCGCGCGCCCTTCTGTCCGTACTTCTTGCGTTCCTTCATGCGCGGATCGCGCGTCAGAAAATCCATTCTTGCGCAACGCCGGCCGCAATTCCGGGTTCAACCTCGAAAGCGCGCGCGAAAGCCCCATGCGCACCGCTCCCGATTGTCCGCCCACGCCGCCGCCCTTCACAATGCACTTCACTTCCACCTGGTCCAGCATCTGCGTGAACTTCAGCGGCTCCACTGCCGCCGTGTTCCACGCCACGTTGCGGAAATATTCATCCACCGGACGGCCGTTCACCGTGAATCGCGCCGCGCCTTGCTTGATGTACACGCGCGCGATCGATTCCCGCCGGCGCCCCGTGCCATAAAATTGTTTTGCCGTTACCTTCCAGCGAACTCGCACCTGAACTCAAAGTTCCTCCTAAAATTTAGCCTCCGGCTTCACGGGCGCCACTCCGAGGCATAAACGGAGCATCGTTAGACCGCGACACTGAACTTCAGAGTCCGAACCTAGCCAAGGCCCTGCGGATCAATCCGCGGAACGGTCAAATATTTTGGTTCCCGTGTGTCACGAGGTTACAGCGAGAGTGGCTGAGGCTTTTGTCCGGTGTGGCGGGCGAGGCCTTCACTTCCGGCATAAACACGCAGCTTCTTTGCTCGACGCGCGCGCAGCTTGTTCTTCGGCAGCATTCCCAGCACCGCTTCGCGCACAACCTCTTCCGGCCGGCGTTGCAGCAACGTGCGGATCGGCACTTCCTTCAATCCGCCCGGCCAGCCGCTGTGATGACGATACAACTTCTGATCGATCTTGTTGCCGGTCAACTTCACCTTCTCCGCGTTCACCACCACCACATGATCTCCGCAATCCAGATGCGGCGTGTACGTCGGCTTATCCTTCCCAATCAGCAATCGCGCAATACGCGTCGCCAGCCGCCCCAGCACCACTCCTTCGGCGTCAATCACGAACCAGTTCTTCCCTACCATCAACTCTTCGGCCTCGCGGCCTCTTGGAATATACGTCGGCATCTCTGCAGTCACACCTTTCCTCTAAGGACAAAGAATGAGTCTAAAGTACGTCGCCATTTATGTCAACGAAGACTAGTTTGAAGAAAAGCGAAAGGAAAAATTCGAGGAAACGCAAAACAACGAACTCAGCGGCGGGCCACTCGAGGCGGCCCGCCACCTTGCAAAAACTCAGAACCCAGCCTACGAAGTGGTCGTCGCCGCCGCGCCGCGATTCGCCCGCGAAAACGCCTTGCTGCTCTCATCGGCCGCATCGCCCGTCTTGTCAATCTCGATCGAGCCCTTAAAGTACGCTCCATCCTCGATCGAAATTCGCGCCGTGGTCAAATCCCCGACCACCGACCCGTCCTTCTTGATCTCAATCCGGTCGCGCGCGCGCAGATTGCCCTTCACATTGCCGTAAACTACCACTTCGCGGGCAATCACATCCGCCGTTACCTTCGCGCTCGCTCCCACAGTCAGCTTGCGGTCTTCCAGCTGAACCAATCCCTCGACCGTGCCATCAATCAGGAGGTCTTCATTCCCGGTGATCTCGCCCTTTACATGCAGGCTCGAACCCAGCCGTGCCGTGTTGCCCGAACTTGTGTTCGGATACGTCGGATCATTCGGTGCCATCGTTTTTGCCTCCCCAGGATAAGCCGGTGCGTTTGCACTCGGTACAGTTGGTTTAGCTGCGTGCACTTGCTGAGACGGTTGCGGCTGCTGCGGGACCCCTTCTTCCCGGGAGCCTCCGGTTTCTTGTCTCCCCACATTTACCCTCCTCGATCCGGGTCACGCCGAACTCAACTACAAACGTTGCACAAATGGGTATGAACCACTGGTCTTTAAATGTAGTCCCACATTAGACCCGGCGCCAAATGCGAATTGGCGCGCCTGTGTCCGGTGAGGTACTCACAACTTCTGTCGCTGGGGAACGGCATATTAGTCCTGAGCCTGTGAAACTGCAAGTGCGAACTGATTTTTATCTCAACACGATGCAAATCATCCGAAAGGGGCGGGTTTCATTGGCTGTGGGATCAAAATCGAGAGGCCGAGTTAGGGATGCGAGCTTACAAATAACGTTCGTGCAGGATTGCTATGTGATGCGAGAGATGCCCGGCAATCGCGTAGGCCAAGGCATTTACAGTTA
>CAWJGI010000038.1:0-61641 GCA_963842255.1 uncultured Acidobacteriota bacterium
AAGACTTATATGTATTCGGTGCGCAGCGTGGCGCAATATCGGGATGTTCAGGTGGAATCAGCCGATTCCAATGTTGTCAGTGTTACGCCACGCGATATTTTTCCGCCGGCGGCTCCGCAAGGATTAATCGTCGTGCCGGTTCCCGCGCAGAACAGCCAGCCGGGTTATCTTGATCTTTCCTGGTCGATCAGTGGGGAAACCGACATCGCGGGGTACAACGTCTATAGAACTGAGCAGCAAGGCGCTCCTGGAAGCAAGCTGAACCCGCAGTTGTTGCTTACTCCTGCATTTAGGGATATGAACGTGGGGCCGGGCCGACGTTATTTCTATACTGTTACTGCGGTGGATCGAGCGGGAAATGAAAGCGTTGCGAGTGCTGCCGTGTCGGGCGAATTGGCCGAGCAACCCGCGCAATAAGAACTGCGTCGGATCTTCTTGGACAGTGAATGTTGCTCGGCGCATCGAAGTAGCTTGAAAGAAACGCGGACACCCGAGAGGAAAACGGAAACACGCTCCCGCACTGCATATGGCTGGTCAGCTCTCGGAAGGCATCTCGGCACGCAGGTTTTGATTTAAATTATGACTGAACCAATCACAACGGCGGTCCCGTCTGCGGCCCGCGCGCACAACCAGCTGAAAGTCACGAGCCCGACCTTGCGCACCGGCCTTTATACTGGAGCATTGCTGGTCATAGTGATGACCGGAGCGCTGATCGCTGCGAACCGCTTGCCCTGGCTCGATAACCGCGCTCTGGAACGCAACGCAGCTTCCTATGGGCTCTTCGTCATCTTCATGCTTGTTCCAATTCTGCGCTTCCTCAAGCGCCCGGCGAAAATGTTCGCATCGGCGATGATCGGTTGGTCGATATTTGTCATCGCGTACGATATCGCCGGCTATTTCTTCCATAGCCTGTTTCAAGCCGTGTGCAACGCCGTTTGTGTTGATGGTGGAAGGAATGATTGTCTACGGAGTCTGCGCAGTGGGTTCCTGGGTGGGTGAGATGGCCTTGCATGCCCGAAAGCATCCCATTATCCCGCGCCGCCGGCGATCCGATTTTTATCCGCCCCAGCACCATCCATGAAACTCTGCCGCTTCCAGCCGCTGCAATTTGACACGCGAGATATCACCCGCTCCGCCCGGGAAGTCCATCCCGCCGCGCGCTCCGGGATCATTGAACGCGATCGTGTCATCGAAATTCAAGGCGAAGTCTGGGGGCCCGCGCAATCCGACCGGCAAAACCTTTGCGCTTGGCGAGGTAAAGCTGCTGCCACCCTCAGTGCCTAGCAAGATTGTATGTGTCGGCCGCAATTATTCCGAACATGCCAAAGAGCTGGGCAACGAGGTTCCCAAGCAGCCTCTGATTTTTTTCAAACCGCCATCGTCGGTGATCGCTTCAGAGGAGGTGATCGTGCTGCCGCCGCTTTCGCAGCGCGTGGAATATGAAGGCGAGCTAGCGGCCATTATGTGCCGCCGCTGCCGGAATTTACGCGCGGATGAAGATTCCACCTCATACATTCTGGGATTTACCTGCCTGAACGACGTCACCGCGCGTGACTTGCAGAAATTGGACGTACAGTTTACACGCGCAAAGGGATTCGATACTTTCTCCCCTATCGGTCCAGTTCTCGAAACAGAGCTCGATCCCACCGGCGTTACCGTAGAAACTTTTGTTAGCGGAATCAGGAAACAGTCTGGACACACCTCGCAAATGATGTTTACCGTTGATGCTATAATCCGCCACATCGCGCAGGTGATGACCCTTGAACCGGGGGACGTAGTCGCAACCGGCACGCCCGCCGGCGTAGGGCCCCTTGCTGCCGGCGACGTTGTGGAAGTGAGTATCACAGGCATCGGCACGCTCAGAAATCCAGTCATCACCGCGCAAGACTAAACGAAGGGAAGCGTGGCCTGGAGCGCGGGGTATGATCGTCCGTCTTCAGTTGCAAAGCCGAGGCATCCGTTTTAAGAATTAACTCTATTTTTGCGATGATCCGTCCTTGAATAATTTCAAACCGACGGATGCAAGGGCAGGCGTTGAAAGAGCTCCTAAGCGATTGGCACGAGTGGCTTCCACTGGCGGGACTTGCGGCCCTGGCGATTGCCAGTATCGTGATGTGGCTGCGCCGGAAACCGAAGACGCCAGTGACATCGAACGGCAACGTCGCGCTTACCTCAATAAGGTGGGCCGTATCGTGGAAGGGCAAGTCCTGGAAGTTGTCGATCACCAGGTAGTGGAAGGCCGTGATGATGGCGCGAAGAAGCCGGGCTTGTTTCAAAAGCGGCCAGTGTCGTCGAATGGGCTGCAGAAGCTGCTTTACTATACGTACTCGATTTCCGGTGTCACTTACGAAACCGCGCAGGATATCACCGGGATGGAGGAAGCGTCGCATCTGAGCCGCATCGCTGCCGGGCAAGTGGCCAGCGTGAAATACGATCCGGCGAACCCCAGCAATTCCATCCTGCTCGCCGACGATTGGTCGGGCCTCCACTAGCATCAAGAGCTATGCTGACAGCCGCACGAGAGCGTGCACGCTGGCTCCCGGCTCAAAATGGCCACTCATAAACAACACGTCCTCGCGTCTAACGACTCCACACAAAAGGGTAAATTCACCAAGGGTGATACACTTTACGATTTGCGGAGGGTCAATTTGCTTCGACTTCGAGCTTTGCTGCTAGCAGTTATCTTCATTCTTGCCCGCAATGCCACCGAGGTAGCGGCCCAGCAACCACACAGCCCGCAAAGTTCGGCTTCAGCGGCACAGCCGGGCTCGGCGGCAAACATCGATCCCAGTCTTTACTCCGCACTACGCTGGCGCTTGATTGGACCTTACCGCGCAGGACGCGTCTCCGCTGTGGCGGGCATCCCCGGTGACCCAACCACGTACTACATGGGAACTCCCGGCGGCGGCGTCTGGAAGACCACCAGCAGTGGCACGGTTTGGACTCCGATTTTCGACCAGGAGCACGTGGCATCCATAGGGGACGTCGCTGTTGCGCCGTCGAATCCGAGTATCGTCATCGTCGGCACCGGTGAACAGACCGACGGCAACGGCGTTTACAGATCCACGGACGCGGGCGCCACCTGGATCAACATCGGGCTGAAAGACTCGAAGTACATCAGCACGGTGATCATCGATCCACGCAATCCGAACATTATTCTCGTCGGCGTTCTGGGACATCCTATCCTTGGCGTCTCCAAACCCGGCGAAAATCGTGGCGTGTACAAAACCACTGATGGCGGCAAGACCTGGGCGAAAACACTGTACCAGGACGACATGGCCGGCGTTTCCAATATGGCCGCGGACCCGAACGATCCTCGTATTCTTTATGCCGCGCTGTGGACTCCGTTCGATTTCCGCTCTGGGCCGCCCGAAGGCAGAAAGCAGGATTCCTGGATCTACAAATCCACCGACGAAGGCGCCACCTGGAAGCCGGTCTCCGACTCGGGCCTGCCCCTTGAGCCACACGGTCGCGTGGGACTCGCCGTCGCGCCCGGGACAAAAGGCCAGCGCGTCTTCGCCATCATGGAGCCTGGGCTTTTTCGCTCAGACGACGGCGGCGCGACTTGGCGGCAAATCACGAAAGACCCGCGCATTAACGGCAATCTGTACATCTGCCGCGTGTACGTGGATCCGAACAATGCGGACCTCGTCTACGTGATGCAGACGACCACCTATCGTTCGACGGATGGCGGCCAGAATTTCATCGCCTATAAAGGGGCGCCGGGCGGCGACGACTACCACGTCCTGTGGATCGATCCGCACGATTCGAAGCGCATGATTCTCGGCGTGGATCAGGGAGCGACGATCAGCGTCGACGGCGGCCGCACCTGGAGTAGTTGGTACAATCAGCCCACCGGCCAGCTTTACCACGTCATCACCGACAATCAGTTTCCCTATATTTCTTACGCGCCGCAGCAGGATAGCGGCACGATCGCACTTCCCAATCGCAGCGACTACGGCGAAATCAGTTTCCGCGATTGGTTCTCGGTAGGCGGATTCGAATTTTGTTACATCGCGCCTGATCCCGCGAATCCCAACATCATCTATTCCGGCGGCTGGTATGGCAGCGTGCTGAGATTCGATAAAATTACCGGGCAAATCGTGCATGTCTTCGTGCGCCGCACCAATGACCGCATGTCGCAGATGCCGCCGCTTGTTTTTTCGCCACAAGATTCGCATACGCTATATCTCGGCGCGCAATACATACTGAAAACCACGAATGGCGGGCAGAGCTGGACGCAGATCAGTCCTGACCTTACCACCCCTGCCGGGACTGCGACCCCGGCCGACCAGCCTGACTCGCAAATCGCCGCGCCTGCGGGCCTCCCTGCACCACAATCTGCACGATTGGCGAACGGACACTCGCCGCTCGGCGGCGATGAAATCGCGGCCGAGCTCGAAGACCGCGATGCAGGCGGTAAGGATGATTTTGAATTTGCGCAGCGACCACGGGGCAGCGCTCTTACCGTGCTCACTCCTTCGCCGGTGAGCGCCGATGTGATGTGGGCTGGCACCTCAAATGGTTTGGTGCGTGCGACGCGTGATGCTGCGCAAAACTGGCTCGATGTCACGCCACCCGACCTTCCTGCACACAGTGAAATCATCGCGATCGAAGCCTCGCCTTACGACGTCGGCACTGCGTACGTAGTGCTCGAAGGTCGCCAGGACCCACATCCCTATATTTTTCGCACGCGCGACAGCGGAAGAACCTGGCAGAAGATCGTCGGCGGCCTTGATCCCAATTGGGTCGCTCGAATTGTGCGAGAGGATCCCGTACGGAAGGGAATGCTTTATGCCGGCACGGCGAACGCCCTCTATGTTTCATTTGACGATGGCGATCACTGGCAGTCGTTGCAACTCAATTTTCCCGCGTCGGACGTACGCGATCTTGCCGTGCATGGTAACGACCTCGTCGCTGCAACTTATGGCCGCGGCCTCTGGATTCTCGATGACCTGCTGCCTCTGCGCGAAGCCGGCCCGGAAATCCTGACCGTCCACGCGTATCTTTTGAAGCCCGAGCCGGCCATTCGCGTGCGCTATGACAACGATCAGGAAACTCCGCTGCCCCCTGAAGAACCGACGGCGAAAAATCCTCCGGACGGCGCGATCATTGATTACTACCTGGATGCGAAACCCAGCAATCCGCTGACGCTGGAAATTCGCGACCCCCAGGGAAAATTGGTTCGTCGATTCACCAGCTTGCCGCCCAAAGCAGATGCGACGCCGAAGAATGTTCCGGACTATTGGTTCGGTTCGCAGCCACAGCTTTCGACAGATCTGGGCATAAATCGTTTCGTGTGGGATTTGCATTACGATCCTCCGGAAGCTCTGAATTTCAGCTACTACGGCGGCATGCTTGATTACATCGAGTACACGCTTTCCGATCACGCGCTGCCCGCTGACACGCCGCGTGAACAGACTCTCGGCCCGATTGCCGTTCCCGGGCAATACCAGCTGACGCTTATCGGCAATGGCTCAGTGATGAAGCAACCGCTATCGATTACCCTGGACCCGCGTGTTCACGTCTCGCAGGCCGATCTCGAGGCACAGCTTATAGCGTCGAAGCAAATCGTTTCTGGCCTTGCTGCCAGCGCTGCGAGCTTTAAGGCATTAGCGGCGCTGCGCGCTGCCATCGTCGAGCGCCTGAAGACGCTCGGACCGCTGCCGGAAGAAAAACCGTCGGCAGGTAAAGAACCGGGCGCTCCCGATAACGCCGTTGCGCAAGCCAAGGCCAAGGAAAAAACCGAAGAAGAAAAGGCCAAAGACGCCCAGGTGGCAAAACTTGCGGGCGCTAGGTCACAAACCAGCGCGCCTCCGCTGCCGAATGGCGCCAATGTCGCCGAAGCAAATGCGGCACAAGCAGCCGCCGTTAGTCCGCAGACCAAAGCAGCGGCGGACGCACTGAAAGATTTAGACAAGAAAGCGGAGGCAATTCAGGAAGGAAGCTTTGAAGAACCCGGCGTTGGACCTGTTAATCGCGACCTGGCCCGCACCTCGTTCTTCATTCAATCGGGCGACGCGGCTCCGAGCGAGACCGCAAAGGCCGCGCTCGATGAATCCTGCTCGGCACTGAACAAAAATCTGTCAGCGCTGGGTGATCTGAGTGCCCAGGCGATTCCGGCTGCCAATGCCATCCTTGCGAAGGCAAACCTCGCTGCGCTTCCGTCCGTGCCAGTGCCGTCGCATGGAAACGCCTGCGAGCCATAAAGGCCAGGGCAGCGGCACTTAGGCGGTGAGTGAAGGTCAGAGAACCGCAAGGCTGGGAATGACCGGCAAAATCCACTTGGATGTCGGACAATCGATTCATAAGTTGCCTTAGGGCTGAAAAGGCCGACGACGACTCGGCTGGAGGAATTAGTCCAGTTGAAATCCAGGTACCATTCGTCAGTCCGGTATCTGAGGAACGGAAGCGATAAGAGCTTGCGTGTAGGGGTGCCGCGGCGCTTCCAGCACTTGATTTGCAGCACCCAGTTCGACGATTTTGCCAGACTGCATTACCGCGACTCGCGAAGCGAGCTGGGCCACGACGGGCAAGCTGTGAGAGATCAAAATGAGCGTCAGCGAGAATTCTCGCTGCAATCGGGCCAGCAATTGCAGAATTTGCGCGCCCACCGAAACGTCCAACGCTGAAACGGGTTCATCCGCAATCACCAGCTCGGGCCGCAATATCAGCGCACGCGCGATTCCGATGCGCTGCCGCTGGCCGCCGGAAAATTCGTGCGGGTAACGCGTGAGCGTATCGGCGCCCAAGCCGACGACTTCCAGAATTTCCGCGCTACGCGCGCGCCGCTCGCCGCCGGAAATTTTCGGATCGTGGATCGCGAGAGGTTCGCCGACGATGGTCCCCACGCGCATTCGCGGGTTCAATGACGCGATGGGATCCTGAAACACCATCTGCATGCCGCGTCGAAGGCTGCGCAATTCCGCGCCGGCCGCGCCCAGCCAGTCCTTGCCGCGGAAGGTGATCCCGCCGGCATCCGGCTCGATAAGGCGCATCAAGATGCGGGCTAGAGTCGTCTTACCACAACCGGATTCACCGACAATGCCAAGCGTCTCGCCTCGGCTGAGCGAAAAACTCACATCGTCGACCGCAACTGCCCGGCGCTTGGACTCCGTGAGCACACCTGTAGAAACGGAATAGGATTTTTGCAGGCTGCGGGCTTCGAGCAGAACTTCGGGAGGCATTCCTACATTTTCTCGGCGGCGATGTAGATGCCGGTGTTGGTCATAAAGAGTTCGGGCTCGGCAGCAGGCTCGGAAGATTCAAAACGTGGATGAAAATTAGCACTGTCGTCTGCGATCGAAGAAATCATGAGTCCGCGCGCTTCCATGTATTCAGGGTCGCTGCCTTTCCATCCGGCGACGTGCATCCAGTGGTCGAACTTTCGCGGATGCTCGCGAACTTCCGTCGCCATGACCCGCAGGCCCGCCGCGCTCATCATTTCTTCGATTTCCCGATGCGTGAGCGAACGCGAGTGCGAATAGTCGCGAATATATTCAATACGATGATTCAAAGCGCGAACGGTGGGATCTTCGGGAACTACAATATCAATCAAGCCCACGCGGCCTGCCTGCTTGATCACACGCGCCATTTCGTTAACAACGCGCCAAGGATCGGAAATATGATGCAGGCTATAACTGGTGACGGCGATGTCCAGCGAGGCGTCGGCAAAAGGAAGCGCTTGCGCATCGCCTAACGCAAAACCAAATTTTTGCAGCAGTCCTTCTTGCGCAGCGGTTTGGCGCGCCCGCGTCAAAATTGCCGGGGTCAAGTCGAGGGCGCAGATCCAGCGCACATATTTTGCAAAGCGCAGGGCCAGTGTGCCAGGTCCGGATGCAAGGTCTAGGGCGAAGTCGTTAGGGCCTGCGGAAACCATGCGTGCGAGCAATTCAGCTGCCTCGACGCGCTGAGCGACGGCATAATCCCCGAAGACTTCGGCAGTCTTCGTAAATCGAGCGCGAACCCGCGCTTTCCGTTCCTGATCGCTTCCTTCTTGATTTGCAGAACTGCTCGCCGATTTCATATGACGAGAATACACCTCGCAACATGATCTTTGTTTACTGTCCGCAATTCCGGAACTTTGATGTCGCATTCCGCAACATGATGAGGACAGCGAGGCGCAAACGCGCATCCCGGTGGCAGCCTATCGAGCGCCGGAACTGTGCCGGGAATCGGCACGAGTTTTTCGCGCGCCAGGCGCGGAGCAGCGCGCAAAAGCCCCTCGGTATAAGGATGACGCGGCGCTCGCAGAACTTGCGCAACCGGGCCTTCTTCCACGATGCGCCCGGCATACATCACGGCAATGCGATCAGCCACCTGTGCCACGACTGCCAAGTCGTGCGTGATGAAAAGCATGGAAAGCTGAAGCTCACGCCGCAAGTGCGTGAGCAGTTCGAGGATTTTCTTCTGCACGGTTACGTCGAGAGCTGTGGTTGGCTCGTCAGCAATCAGCACTCCCGGCCCAGCCGCCAATGCCATGGCGATCATCACGCGCTGGCGCAGTCCGCCCGAAAGCTGATGAGGATATTGATGCGCGCGCCGTTCCGGATCGGTCAAAGCTGCGCGCTTCAGAGTCGCCATCGCGCGATGATGAATTTCGTCTGCGGGTGTCTTGGGCTCGTGCACGCGGATCGCTTCTTCCACTTGCGCGCCTATGCGCAACACTGGATTCAGCGCAGTCATAGGTTCCTGGAAGATCATGGCGATTTCGCGTCCGCGGATTTCGCGCAGCGCATCTTGCGACGATGCCAGCAAATTTTCTCGGGATAAATGGGATTCAGGCTCTGCATTGACATCGCGAGCCCCATGATTGTGGGCGGCGCGCCGATACAACCAGGCTTCGCCGAAATACCGCGCACCATGGGGAGCAATGCCCATCAGTGCGAGCGAAAGCATGGTCTTGCCCGAGCCGGATTCGCCCACAATGCCGAGCGTTTCGCCATGCGCCAGAGTAAACGAAACCTCATTCACCGGTCGCACCCATGCGGATTGCGTGGGGAGTTCGACAGTCAGGCCGCGGACATCGAGACTGGTTGCCATGGAAGCATCATAGCCGTAGGGGGACGGCGCGGCAGAAAAATGCTATACCATTTGCACATGATTGCACCACCCTGCCCCCGTTGCCACGGTGCAACCGTGCTCGCGGACAGCACGCGGTATTGCCCTCATTGCGGCTGGAACCGCGACTCTGCCCTCTTCAAGACTCGTTCAAGTTTAAGGACGTTGCCCATCGCCGTGGTGATGATGGCCGGCTTTTTCCTTTTCATGATTCGTTTTTGGCGGTTCCGCAACCCGTATCAGATTGCGATCTTGCTCTGCGTTCCCCTGATCGGAATACTGGTGAACTATGTGGTCATGAAACGCTCGCTGAAAAAACTGCAAGCGCTTCGGGTTGCGACAGCGCAGGCCAACCCTCCGGCCGCCGAGACAATGAACGCGGGTGCGACGTCAATCGCCGCCTTTAAATCGGACGTGGCGTTTGAACCAAGCGCGCAGGATCAAGCGTTGCTAAAAACTTCGCCGCCGCGCGAAATTCGCATGGCAACACGAGGACGGATCAGCATGGCAGTGATGACGGTGGTGTTTGTTATCGTCGCGACGATTCTCGCCGTGCATCTTTGCGGTGATTGGGCCCGAACGCATTCATCCGCGGCCTTTACAACGAAAGATTGGGGCATGACCGGCGGCATCATCCTTCTGCTGCTGTTTACGTTCTCCGCCTGGCGTTCGCAGTCAAGGGAATGCGAGTTACTCGAAAGCGGCCAGGTGGCGATGGGCAAAGTTCTGCGGCAATGGGAAAATCGCGGAGATTCGTCGATCCGATACGAATTCAGCGATTACCAGGCCCAGACACATGGCGGCACTGGCTTCGACTACACGAAAACAATTATTTGAGGGCATGCCCGTCCCCATCTTTTACGATCGGGACAATCCCAAACGCAACGTCGCGTACTGCGCCACACTTCACGAAATCGCGACTCGATCTGTGTAGTTCCTTTAGAACGAAACAAAAATCAACGTTTCGCGACGGGGATGCAAAAACGCAAAGCGGTATGAGTCTCGGAGAATCGGCACACCTTATTGTCAGTCAGTCCCGAAGCTTTGCCCGCGGCGATAACATCAATCTCACGAATTTGGTTTTGGCCTTTGGGGTATACAACCCAAATCGCACCATTGCTGTCCATGGATTTTGCTAGCGATTTCAAGGTCGCCAGATCCTTCACCGCCTCAGCGGAAAAGAAAATCAAGTCGGCCGCTGCGATGCGCTGCCCGCGCGAATAGTCGGGAACGCGCGCAGCAAGATCTCTCAGAAATTCTACGCTTTCGACTCCGAGCACCGCTATCCGCTGACCCCGCTTCACACCGAGCTTATCGATCAGCAGACGATGTGAGTAATCACGCTCCGGCTGTCGCGGTTTCGATGCGTTCTTCGCTGGCACGGCGTCATTGCTCCAGTAGTGCCGTCAGCCCAAGCGCGGTTCCAGGATCGCCGCCATTAGGACCGCAGCGCCGATTGGCTGATGAAATGATCGGACGGACGCGCGCATTATACTTCGGTTTACGATCGAAGCCAGTTGGCCCATAATGCGCTTCCAAGTGCCCGCACCCGGGCACGGAGGCGAAATTCGATGCTTCCCGGCATGAAAGCTGCTCTGAATTATCATCCAATGTTTGTTCACTTCCCCATTGTGTTATGGCTCGCCGCTCTTCTGTTTGAGCTCCTGGCCATTTGGCGTGGAAACGATGAGCTACAGCGCACTGCGTCGCGGCTGCTGTACCTCGGCACTCTGGCGGCGACGGTTACGGTAATGACCGGACTAGCGGCGCAAAATTCGGTCCCACCCGGAGATGCACAACGCGCCGTCGGCATTCACGAAACCTTGATGCTCACGGCCACCAGCCTGGCAATCGCGCTTTGCATGTTGGCATTCTTTATGCGCAAGAATTTCACCGTGCAGGTGCGCAAAGTGATGTTACTAGGACTCATGCTCTTGGCTGTATTGCTGACCCTGGGCGCAGACCGCGGGGCTGAGCTCGTGTACCGCTACGGTTCCGCCGTGAACTGGGCAACAGCACAGCAGCAAAAATGAGCACACCGCCGCGCAAACACTCTGGATAATGCAAGACTTCGGGGGGGCCTGAATGAAGAAGCCACGAGAAGCGAAACGCATGAGCGACAAAGCGGTAAAGGAGAGGACCGGAAAAACATGGGTACAATGGTTCGCGATCTTGGATAAAGCCGGCGCGAAAACCTGGCGCCATAAGGAGATCTCCGCTTACCTCGCCAAAACTCATAAAGTGGGACCGTGGTGGTGCCAGATGGTCGCGGTCCCTTACGAGCACGCCCGTGGAATACGCGAGAAGTTTCAAAAATGCGATGGCCAATTTGCGGCATCGGGTAGCCGCACGTTGAACGTAGCAATCGCGAGACTCTATCAATTTTGGACTGATGAGAAGCTGCGCCACCGCTGGCTGCCAGACGCCGAGATGGAAATCACCACCGCGACCTCAAATAAATCGCTGCGCGCAAAATGGGACGGCGGGAAAAGCCGCCTGAGCGTGAACTTTTACGCGAAGGGCTCAAGAAAGAGCCAGGCCGCGGTTGACCACATGAAACTTGCGACCTCAAAAGAATGCGCGGAGATGAAAACCTACTGGTTCGAAGCGCTGAATCGCCTGCAGGAAATATTGAAGGACCAGCCGCGCTCACGCAAGAGTCTCCTCAGAAGTGCTGGCTAGCGCGAAACTCTAAGGGCGGGTCTTACATCCGCCCGGCGGTGTGAACCACACTCGAATCAGCAGGGACAACTGACTAGTAATCGTTGGCGGAGCCTTCGAGAAAGGCCCGCAGTTTGCGCGAACGCGACGGATGACGCAACTTGCGCAGGGCCTTAGCCTCAATCTGCCGGATACGCTCTCGCGTAACCGCGAACGACTGCCCGACTTCTTCCAATGTGTGCTCGCTGCCATCATCGAGACCAAAACGCATCTTGATGACCTTTTCCTCGCGTGGCGTGAGGGTTTTCAAAACTGAAGAAGTTTGTTCTTTTAAGCTGAGATTGATAACCGCGTCCGACGGCGAGACCACGGCCTTATCCTCAATGAAGTCCCCAAGATGCGAATCTTCTTCTTCGCCGATAGGAGTTTCAAGCGAAATCGGCTCCTGCGCAATCTTCAAAATCTTGCGCACCTTGGCGACAGGAATATCCATGCGCTTGGCGATTTCCTCAGAAGTGGGCTCGCGGCCAAGTTCCTGCACCAATTGCCGCTGCGTACGCACAAGCTTATTGATGGTCTCAATCATGTGCACCGGAATACGGATGGTGCGGGCCTGGTCGGCGATAGCGCGAGTAATCGCCTGGCGAATCCACCAGGTAGCATACGTAGAGAACTTATAGCCGCGGCGCCATTCGAACTTATCCACGGCTTTCATCAAGCCGATGTTGCCTTCCTGAATTAGGTCGAGGAACTGCAAACCACGGTTGGTATATTTCTTGGCAATGGAAACGACGAGACGAAGGTTGGCTTCGATTAACTCTTTTTTGGCCTGTTCGGCTTCGGCTTCCCCGCGAAGAATCACCTGAAGCCCGCGCTTCAATTCCGTGGGACTCACTTCGCTGGCCAATTCGATTTCGGCCAGTTCCTGCCGGCGAGCCTTCAGATCCTTGCGAGCTTCAGCCTGAACGTCGGCCTTGGAAGCTTCCACGCGTCGGTCGAGTTTGACTATTTCGCGTTCCAGGAAGTGCACGCGCTCGACAGTCTGCCGGATTTTTTCGATCAGCCGCTTCTTCTCAAGCGGATTGAAATCCAGATCGCGCATGCGATTGGACATTTCCACACGAGTGCGAGCCAGGGCATAACGCGCACGCAGGTAAGGACGCTTTTTTGACTTCGCCATCTTCCCGAGCTTCGCTGCCTGCTTCAGCGCGAGAAGATAAAGCTTAGCGACTCGGTCGATCTGCTTGAGTGTGTCCTTGGTCTTCGCTTCAATCTTTTCTTCGGTGAGTTCTTCGTCGTCGAACTGAACAATTTCCTTGATCGAACGCGACCCATTGCGTAGATCTTCGCCAACCTGTAGAAGCTCCTTCAGAATCAGCGGAGCGCGCGTAATCGTTTTCAGCACCAACAGTTGCCCGCGCTCGATGCGCTTGGCAATCGCTACTTCGCCTTCGCGGGTCAGCAAAGGCACGGTGCCCATTTCGCGCAAATACATGCGCACGGGATCGTTGGTCTTCTCAAGCGAACCCGGCGTCAGGTCAAGCTCGCCGTCTTCCGATGCGACTACTTCCAATTCCTTCGTGGGTTCCGCAGAATCGGCATCCGCAGTAGCCAGCGCAGCCTTGGCGCTCGCAAGGTCTTCATACACATCAATGCCATAGCGCTCGAAAGTCGAGAGCAGATCGTCAATTTCCTCCGAGGAGTGAACCTCGGGCGGCAGGATATCGTTCACTTCATCGTAGAGCAGGTAACCACGTTCCTTGCCCATGGCGATGAGTTGCCGTACCTGGTCGTACTTTTCCTCAAGAGCTACCGTCACACTTCCTCCCTCGCAGAGGTCCGGACAACGGGCAAAACGGGATCGCAAAATGCAAAGCTGCCGCGGTTAGACACCCCGGCGCACTTCAAATTAGCTACATTTAAACGGATGTATAAGGACGAAACTTCGAGTCTCTCGCCGATTCCGCGCCCGTTCCCACCACGCCCGCGCCTGCCCCACGCATCTATATGATGCGCAAAACGTGCCGCACGTTTCATCCAAAACCTTACGAATATACAATATAGCATTGAGGTACGTCAAATTGGGCCGGCAAATTATTGAATCGGCAGCGATTTATCGGCTTCCCGTTCGCGGGAAAGCAGCCGCAGAAGTTCCATGCGGCGCACAGCCAATTGCTTCATCTCCTCGGCCGGCGGGTTGGCTTCGATCCGTTTCTGTAATTCCGTCAGTTCCTCCGCAACCGGCCTCTTCCGCAGGAAGTTCAGGCAGCTCTCGGCGTCTTGCCAGGTTGCTTCGGGCAATGCCTCGAACAAGATTTCGAATAGCATGCGGCGGTCTTTCTCTTGCAAGCAGGAGCCGAGAGAGGCCGCATTGGGCTTTTCGCCCGTCGCAGCAGCTACCAGAAGCGCTTCAAATATATTTCGCGTCTCTAGGTTGCGATGCAGGCCGCCAGAGGCGATCTCGCTCGCCAATTTCTCGCGAAATTCGTCGGCTTCAAAGAGCATACGAATCAATTGGCGCTCCGCGCGTTGCACCGCAGGCGTCAGCAGTTCAGCTTTGAGCTTCACTTCGCTGCGGCGCTCGTCGGCGGCGCGGCGGAAGGTTGCTCGCAGCACAGGTTCGTCTACCCGCAATTCGGACGCAATGCGCGTGGCCCATTCCGAACGCAGCAGACGATTCGGCAAACGCTGAAGGTAGGGCATCAAGAAGTTCAACGCGGCAACCTTTCCCTGTGCGGTGCTGCGATCCATGTTACGCGCGCGTGCGAGCAGATAATCAAGATATGGCGGCGCTTGCATGAGCAGTTTCTTATAGGCCTCGACGCCCTGGTCTTTGATAAATTTATCGGGATCGGCGCCACCAGGCAGCGAAAGAACGCGCACATCGAATTCCTTTTCCAGCAGCAGCGTCAAGGACCGTTCCGTCGCAGCCTGCCCCGCGGTATCCGGATCGTAGTTCACTACGATTCGCCGCGTAAAACGCGCGAGCAATTTCGTCTGTGGTTCGGCGAGGCTAGTCCCACAGCTCGCTACCACATTGCCGATCCCCGCGCGCGCCACCGCGATGGCGTCCATATAGCCTTCCACGAGAACGGCGAAATCTGACTGGCGCAACGCCTCCTTGGCACGATCGAGATGATAAAGAACGCCACTCTTTGAATATATCGGCGTTTCGGGCGAATTCATGTACTTCGGCATGTCATCACCCATGGCCCGCCCGCCAAAGGCGATCACTTTGCCGGCCTCGTTCGCGATGGGGAACATGATGCGACGCCGGAAACGGTCATAGAAACGGTTGCCGCTCTGCTCGCGTGAGACGATTCCGGAAACTTCGAGAAGTTTTTCCGGATACTTCTGCTTCAAGAAACGAAATAGCGTATCGCCTGCAGAAGGCGCGAATCCCAGTCCGAAGCGCTTGATCGCCTCGCGATCCAAACCGCGATCTTCAAGATAAGCGTACGCGACCTTACCTTCGGCGCTTTCGCGCAGCTGGCGCGCGAAAAAAGAGGACGCTTCGCGATGCATTTCCACGAGCGCCGAACGCTGCTGATTTTCTTTCTGTTCCTCGGGAGAACGTTCGCGCGGTTTCGGTATCGCAATCCCGCATTTCTCAGCGACCGTGCGCACGGCTTCCGGAAACGTGGACTTTTCCAGTTCCATCACAAATTGAAAAACATCACCGCCCTTCCCGCAGCCGAAGCAGTGATAAATCTGTTTGGTCGGATGCACGGCGAACGAAGGACTCTTCTCCTGGTGAAAAGGGCAAAGTCCCGTGAAATTCTGCCCGGTCTTCCTCAAACGCACGTATTCGCCGATTACGCGAACAATGTCCGCCTGCTGCTTTACGCGATCCGCAAAAGAACCAGCTTCAGCCATACGCGAGCATCTTACTGGTGCAAGTTAAATGAAGATATCCTTTAAGGTCTTAACTCTGCAATTGTGATTGCAGCGCCACCGCGGTCTTCAGCTTCGTGGTGAATGCTTTCGACCGAGGGGTGCGCTGTCAGGAACCGGCCCAGGCCCCGGCGAAGAGCACCCATCCCGTGCCCATGAATAATACGCACCGCGGGCTTCCCAGCCAGAACAGCTTCATCTATGAATTTGTCCACACGGCGGGTAGCTTCTTCCACCGTGCAACCAATCACATTAATTTCCTCGCCGGCGGGTTCCTCGCTTGCGCGCGCGTGCACTGTAATGCCGTAAGGACGCCGCCCGCCGGAGGTCTCCGCCGTCGCGGATTTTGACTTGTCGGTTTCGATGCTGACAACTTCGCTCAGTGGTACGCGCATTCGCAATGGCCCCGCCTCGATTTCGGCGGTGCGCCCGTCGTGGCGCCGAAAAATCACCGGCTGCTTGAAATTCTTTACCACGATGCGTGCGCCAGCAGAAAGTTGCTCCGGCGGCACCGCTTTAGCCGGCGCACCTGTCGAGACGCCTAAATCCGCTTGCGAGGCAGCAAGCGTTTCCAGCACCGCGGCATTCGCCTCAACACGAGCCTGCGACCCGATTTTCGCGAGCCTCTTGCCGGACTGCTTTTCCACCTGGGCGCGAAGGGTCCGATCGCGAATTTCCTCGGCGAGCCGCGCGATTTCACCTTCGAGACGCTTCTGAGTTTCCTGAAAATTCCGCTCCAGTTCAGCGATGCGCTTTTTCTGGCGCTCCACCCACTCTGTCTGCAGCGAATGCCGCTCCGCTTCCAATTGCAGCAGTTCCTCGCGCGCTTGCTGCTTGATCTGCTCCATCTCGTCGCGGCTGCGATGAAGATAGGCGATCAAGTCGCGAGCTTCGCGCGATTCGGGCGTTTGATTGGCGCGGGCGTGCTCCACAACGCGCGCAGGCAAGCCAAGCCGCCGCGCAATTTCGATGCCGCTAGACGTGCCCGGCACACCCACAAGCAGCCGATATGTAGGCCGCAAGTTTTCTTCGTCGAATTCCATGGCAGCATTTACGATCCCTGGTGTGGTCGACGCATAGGATTTCAACCGGTCGTGGTGCGTGGTCGCAATCGTCAACGCACGCCGCTCGCGAAATTCCTCGAGCAGCGCAACAGCCAGGGCAGCGCCCTCTTCCGGAGCAGTTCCCGTTCCCATTTCATCCACCAGAATCAGTGAACGATCCGTTGCAGTTTGGAGCATGGATTTCAAATTGACGATGTGCGCCGAAAACGTGGACAAATCCGCAGCGATCGACTGTTCATCGCCGATGTCGGCCAACACCTGGTCGAACACCGGCATAGCGGCACGCTCAGCGGCCACGGGAATGCCTGATTGCGCGGATAATGCCGCAAGTCCCACGGATTTTAGCGCGACAGTTTTGCCTCCGGTATTCGGCCCGCTGATAACCATCACCGTCTCGTCGCCGCCAAGGGCGAGCGATAGCGGAACGGCTTTGTGCCCCGCGGCCCGTAGCTTGGCTTCGAGCACTGGATTGCGGGCAGAATCCAGGCGCAGAAAATTGCCCTCCTGAAATGCGGGCATCACGCAATCAATCTCGCGCGCGAATCGCGCCCGTGCAAAAATCGAATCGAAATGTGCAATTTGTGCCGCGGCTGCCTGCAGTAGAACACGTTCGGCCCGCAACCGCTCGGTAAGTTCCACAAGAACTCGCGAAATTTCCGCGAGTTCTTCCTCAGAAAGCTGCACCAGCCGGTTGTTCAATTCAATCGCTTCCAACGGCTCGACGAAAACGGTTTGACCCGTGGAACTGGCGCCGTGAACCACGCCAGGGACGCTGCGGCGATCCGACGCGCGCACCGGAATCACGAAACGGTCGCTGCGTAGCGTCACGTAATCTTCGTCCGCGGATTGGCCACGAGAGCGCACAATGCTCTCAAGCGAACGCCGAATCGTCGCGCGCCCTTGCGCAATGCCGGTGCGGACGCGTCTGAGCTGCGGCGATGCGTCGTCGCTGATTTCGCCATTTGGAAGAATTGCGCGGCGAATGGCGCTAACGAGATGGCGAAAATCCGCCAGTGAAGCGGCACGCGCCGAGAGTTGCGGCAACTTGCTCGTTTCTGGCTCAAAAGTTTCGCGGACGGAATTGCAAATTTGCATCAGCGAACGCGCATCCAGCAACTCGCCGATGGAGAGCACGGACGCGGGTATCCCAAGACGCGCAAGCCACGCTTCCGGATCAGCGAGGGAACCGAATCCAAAGTCCGCCCCGCCGCGAAGATACCCGGCTGCTTCAGCGATCAAGGCGAATTCCGCATTGAGTGCGGTCACGTCGAGCTGCGCGGCAAGCGCTTCGATGACGCGTCGGCCTGGCGCGCAGGTTGTGTAACCGCCCACAATTTCTTTCAGCCGGTCGAACTCGAGAACTTGTTCAGCTGGACGCGACACGAATACCTCATGATCCCGATGCGCGGATCGCTTTATTGTAGCCCGGTTGCCTGTGGGAATTCAGCCCGCGCGCAACGCTCAAGCATCGGCAACCTGCCAGAGATTTTGCGGCGTGATTTTATTTTTTCTTCGCAGGCCGCGGCAGGGCTTGCGGACCTAATGTTTCAATCATGGCGGACGCGATTGCATCGATTACAACTGTAGCGTCACGGCCGCGCTCCGGACTATGGTTGCCAAACAGAGCAAAAATCACTCGCTCGCCCCGCTGCGTGGTGGCAAAGCCCGACATTGCGTGCACGTGCTCGAGCGCACCTGTTTTTGCCAGAATTTGCCCCGCGGCTCTGGTGTTTTTAAACCGATTTTCCAATGTGCCGTCAACCGCGGCAATCGGAAACGTAGAAATGTAATCAGGACCCCAGGCTTGTTGCGCGTCGTACCTCAGCAATTGCACAACGGCGCGAGGTGTCACCAAATCGTCCGGTGAAAGACCGGAACCATCCGTCAAAACCACATCGCCGTCGGCGACGCCGACCGACTTCAGAAAATCCTGCTCAACCCAGAGTCCCGCGTCGGTCACGCCGAAACCGTTTTTCTGGCGCCCTACCGCGCGCAGCAATAATTCCGCGTGAAGGTTTTGGCTCACTTTATTGGTTACGCGCGCAATTTCAGATAGTGGCGGAGAGAGATGTTCTGCGAAAACGATGACCGTGGGCAAGGGCGGCGCTGGGACCGGTCCAACCACCACGGGCGCGTCCGGATATATTTCGGGCGGAGGCGCGTGAAGCACGCGGACATTCCCGGTCACCGGCACGCCCTTTGCTTGAAAGATTTGCTTGAGTGTCAAAGCCGTGATTTCGCCAGGATCGGTCATCGCCAGGTCGAGCTTGATCGGGGCGTGTCCGGCGGGAATTGTGCCGCGCACCAGGAGAAAGTTCGGGCCAGCTTGCCGTGCAACGCCAATTTCCGGTTTGCCGTCGGCCGGAATCGTTTTTATGTCATGAGCAAAAGTTTCCAAAGCCGCTGCTGGTTCGACGATGATCGTTGCGGGATCGCCCGCGTGATCAGCGGGACGGATTTCTACCGAAATACAATTGTCATTAAACGTGACAGCCCCAACAGGCGCGCCAAAGGTGAAAAAAAGATCGCCAATGCTCCAGCCGGGCGGATAAGGGTCGTAGGGGTAGTAGCTATCGTCGGCAATAATGTCGCCCTCGATCTCCTTTAATCCTTTGGCGATCGCGTCATCAGCCATCCGCTCCAGAACTTTTTGCGTTGGCCCTTCGTGCTCTACTTTGCCAGCGTATGGAAATTTGCGATTGGAAATGTCCGGGTCGCCGCGTCCGACGAACACCATATCCCCGGCGAGATGACCGTCGGGCCCGAGCCGGCCCGCGGATTCAAGCGTGCTGCGAAATTGGAATGAGGGGCCCAAGGTCGCAAACGCCAGCGATGAAGTGAAGATTTTCGCGTTCGATGCTGGAGTGAAGAAGTGGTCCGCGTTGAGTTCGTACAAGGTCTGGCCGGTATCGCGATCCACCACGAGAACGCCCCAAAAAGCTTTCCGTGCGTGAATCTCAGCCAAAGCAGCATCCACACGCACACGGAACCGCTTAACGTCCGGACGGGCGTTGGCGGGGGAGGACGCGGACTGTCGCTGTGGTGCAGGCGCAAGCTGCCGGGCGGAGACACAGTGAACGGCGAGACAACAAAAGCCCATGAATAAAAGTGCCGCACACACATTCCCAACGCGCAGGCGCGCAATTAACCGCAAAATCTTGAGAGGTTGAATGAAACTCTTTACCACCCGGACGGCTGGCACAGTGTCGATTATAGGACGGTAGCTCAAACCGAAGTCAGTCACTTTCCTTGACGATAGAATCATTGCGATTTGGCGATTAAATCCATATCATAGCGGCCACCCATAGGAGGGCACATCTGATGAAAAAGTTTGTATCGGCCCTGCTGATTGCTGTGCTGATAGGACTGCCGACTTTTGTCAACCCAACCATCGTTCGGGCCGACGACAAGACTACGGATGAAGACCGGATTCAGAACGCAGGCCAGGTTCTGAAAGAAATCATGGATATTCCGGACGACATTCCGCAGGGCCTGATCGACAAAGCGTATTGCGTGATCGTGTATCCCTCTGTGCTCAAGGCGGCGTTCATTGTGGGTGCTAGCTACGGACGCGGCGTTATGACCTGTCGCAAAGGCGCAAATTTCCGCGGTCACTGGGGCCCGCCGACGATGATGGCATTGGAAGGCGCCAGCTTCGGTTTCCAAGCTGGGGGTCAGGCTACCGACTTCGTTATCCTGGTGATGAATGATCGTGGTGCAAGCTCGATTCTGTCCAGCAAAGTCAAGCTGGGAGGCGACGCGTCGGTTGCAGCCGGTCCTGTAGGCCGTAACGCGGCCGCGGATACGGATGTCACCTTGCGCGCGGAAATGCTGACCTACTCGCGAGCACGCGGGCTCTTTGCAGGTATTTCGCTTGCCGGTTCCACCGTGCGTCCCGACAACGACGCCAACGAACGTATTTATGGGCAGAAAATTCCCGCGAAAGACATCGTCCTGAAGGCGGCTGTGCCGCCTCCAGCTTCGGCGAAGCTTTTGCTTGATACTCTAAACCAGCACAGCCCCAAGCGAGCTCCAAAGTAAGCCCTTTATTCGTAAACCTTGCGCCGGAAGGCTAGCCTTCCGGCGCATTTTCCCCTTCCACTACCGCCTTACTCTATTCCCGGCTTTATTTTCTGATAGTTGACCAATGGTCGGCATTGGCTTATAGTCACTATTAGGGCAATTTTTGTGAAGTCACCCCATACATTAATTGTTTCTACCCGAAAGACAGAATCTCCGCGCCCCGGCCGCCGTGAACGGCACCGAACCGAAACTCGCGACCGCTTATATCGCGCAGCGCTGGAACTGTTTGCCGAGCGCGGCTTTCTGGAGACCACGGTCGAGGACATCACCGAAGCCGCCGATGTTGGGAAAGGAACGTTCTTCAATTATTTCCCGACCAAGGAACATATCCTGGCGGAATTTGGTGGCGAACGCACTGCGGCCGTGCAACGAGCTGTGGAAAAAGCCCGCACGACGAAAGGCCCTGTGCTTGATGTGGTGCGAGAACTGGCCGGCGACGCCGCGGGCCAATCCGACAAGAGCGCTGCGTTGCTTCGTGCGATTTTTGCTGCGCACGCTTCATGTTCCTCGGTCAGAGAGGAATTGATCAAACGGGCGCATGTTTCGCGACGCCTCCTTTCAGAGATTTATTCGCTAGCGCAAGAACGCGGTGAGATACGCGCTGACATCCCACCGAGCGATTTGGCCCGGCTGACCCAGATAATCTTCATGGGAGCCACTATGAGCTGGTCTATAAAACCGGACTCCACGCTTCGCAAGACCTGCGAGGAAATTTGGGATCTGATTCGGCCCAATCTGGAAATTAAGGGTGCCGGAAGGAACCGCAAACCTCGGAGATCCAAGGCATGACCTTTCACTTCTCGTCAGAAATTCAAGGTACGACGATTTTCCGGAGTCCGGCCAATGCCTGGCTTCATCCATACAATACGGGCAGGAGGGACGTGTGACCGCACGGAGCACCACATTGCTAGTCCTCGCATTCTTTCCGCTGATCGCGGGCGCGCCGCTCCATGCGCAAATACCTGTCGGTCCCGTGACTAACCAAACTCAACCTCCGTCATCTCCATCTGGTTCGAACTCATCCAGCCAAAATAACGGGCCTGCAGCTCCCATGACCCAAAGCCAAGGTCAGTTTCAAGGCAGCGTGCCAGGAAAACTGGAACCAGGAGTCGCGCAAATATCTCTGCAAAATGCGGTTGCGCGCGGGTTGAAAACAAATCTGGGACTGCTGCTTTCAGGCCAGGACGTTGTGACGGCGCGCGGCCAGCGTTGGCAACAATTAAGCGCATTACTGCCTAATGTCACGACTACAAGTTACGTGGATGGTTCGCAAGTGGATCTGGCCGAGTTTGGTTTTAACTTCAAGACTCCCGCCGGTTCCGGATTCAACATTCCGTCGATCGTCGGTCCGTTTGGCTATTACGATGCGCGTGGGTACGTGACGCAATCAATTCTCGATCTCAAGGCAATCAACAATAATCGCGCCGCCTCGCGAAATGTAAAGGCTACGCAATACACCGCGAAAGATGCCCGGGATCTGGTGGTTCTCGCGGTTGGCTACAATTATTTGCTGGCGATTGCTGACGAATCGCGCATCCAAACGGTCGCCGCGCAAGTGAACACGGCGCAGGCTCTCTACGATCAAGCGGCCGATCAGGTTAAGGCCGGAACCTCTCCGGCAATCGACGGTTTGCGCGCAGAAGTGGAATTGAAAACGCGGCAGCAACAGCTAATTCAAGCGAAGAACGATTTCGCAATTCAAAAACTCACCTTAGCGCGCGTCATCGGATTGGCCCCGGGCCAGGAATTCGAACTCACTGACAAATCGCCCTACGAGCCATTCGGCGGACTCACCCAGGAAGAAGCGCTGCAGCGCGCTTACGCGTCGCGCTCCGATTTTCGAGCCGCGAAATCCACGCTGGAAGCGGCTGAATATTCGAAGAAAGCCGCGCGTGCGGAATATTATCCGAGCCTCTCATTCAGTGCAGACTACGGGATCGCCGGAACCTACTCCACCTTGGGCACGCACGGAGTCTTCGACGTTCGCGGTTCTCTCACGATCCCAATTTTTCAAGGCGGCAAAGTGCATGGTGACGAACTCGTCGCCGACGCCCAAGTGGAGCAGAGCCGCCAGAAAATGGAAAATCTGCGGGCGCAGATTGACGCGGACGTGCGCACGGCTTTTCTGAATCTCGAATCTTCCGCACAACAAGTGGATGTGGCAAAAAGCAACATCGTCCTTGCCCAACAGACGCTCGACCAGTCGCGGGACCGCTTTGCCGCAGGCGTAACGGACACTGTGGAGGTAGTGCAATCGCAGGAGCAGGTGGCCACGGCCAATGACAGTTACATCTCAAGCCTCTACAACTTCAACTACGCAAAAATTTCCCTGGCTCGCGCGATGGGCCTGGGAGAAGAAACCGTTAAAGAGTATTTTAAAGGAAAATAACCATGCCGCGGAACACCGAGACTGAACCCGCCCCTGTAGCGAATCCAGCTGTTGCAGCTGTCGAGGATAGACCGCGGCAACCCAGCGAACGGCATACAGCGGAGCCACCTCCGCAACGCGCCGAAAGTTTTTTCGAAGCACATCCGCACGCACCGATTGTGATTGCGGTCATACTAATCGTAGTGCTCGTCGGAGGCTTTTTTGCATACGAATATTTTTCGACATATGAAAGCACCGACGACGCGGAGGTGGACGGTCACTTGATGCCGCTGAGCGCGCGAATTTCCGGTTACATCGACAAAGTAAATGTGGATGACAACCAGTACGTGGCGAAAGGAACCGTCCTGGCGGAAATCGATCCGCGCGACTATCAGGTGGCAGTGGACCAGGCGAGGGCCCAACTCGCCGACGCTCAAGCGTCCGCCGAGGCCTTGAATATTAATGTACCGATTACCTCGGTGAATACATCCAGTCAGGTCTCGGTGACGGAGGCGGACGTGGAAAACGCGCGAGCCGGAATTTTGGCAGCACAGGAGCAATATGATGCTGCGAAGGCTCAACTTGCGGAAGCGGAAGCGAATAACGTGAAAGCGCAGAATGATCTGGTGCGCTACAAAGAACTTGTGGATAAGCAGGAAATCTCGAAGCAGATATATGACCAGGCTGTCGCCGCGGCTCGAAGCGGTGATGCGTCGGTTGCGGCCGCGCGCGCCTCGGCCGCCGCAGCACAGCAGCAGGTGACTCAGGCCAAGAGTAGATTAGCCCAGGCCGATGCGAATTTGCGCTACGCTCAGACCGGGCCGCGGCAAGTTGCGTCCACGCGCGCGCGAGCAATTTCGGCTGACGCCGCCGTTCAGCAAAGAGAAGCGGCCCTGGAACAGGCGCAGTTAAATCTTCAATACACAAAAATCATCGCTCCGATAGACGGCGTGGTATCGAAAAACGCGGAAGTAGGAATGAACGTCCAGCCCGGCCAGCAGCTTTTCACCATCGTTCCGCTGAATGAAGTCTGGGTCACAGCAAACTTCAAGGAAACACAATTGAAGTACATGAAGCCGGGGCAACCCGTAGCAATAAAAGTCGATGCGAATGACCATACCTATAAAGGCAAGGTCGATAGCATCGCAGGATCCAGCGGCGCGCGCACCAGTCTGCTGCCTCCGGAAAACGCCACAGGCAACTACGTCAAAGTCGTTCAGCGCATACCCGTAAAAATCGTGCTCAATCCCGGCGAAGATTCCGATCATTATTTGCGCTTAGGAATGTCGGTCGAACCCAAGGTAACCGTAAAGTAATGAGTTCGGCGGCCATCACGGCGGATTCCACCTGGCGTCCGCGCCCGGTCATAAATCCGTGGATTATCGCGCTTACGGTGACGCTGGCCACTTTCATGGAGGTGCTCGATACCAGCGTGGCAAACGTCGCGCTGCCGCACATTGCAGGGAGCCTCTCTGCGGGTCAGGATGAAAGCACCTGGGTTCTCACCTCATACCTCGTCTCGAACGCAATCGTTTTGCCGATGAGCGGCTGGTTTTCGCACTTAATCGGTCGCAAGCGTTTTTACATGACGTGCGTCGCGCTCTTCACCGTCAGCTCATTTCTCTGCGGCTTAGCACCAAACCTCACTATGCTGATTATTTTCCGCGTTCTGCAAGGCGCCGGCGGAGGCGGCCTACAACCGAGCGAGCAAGCGATCCTCGCGGACACCTTCGAGCCAAGAAAACGAGGAATGGCTTTCGCGGTTTACGGCATGGCAGTCGTGCTCGCGCCCGCAATCGGTCCCACGTTAGGCGGTTGGATCACCGACAACTTTAATTGGCGCTGGATTTTCTTTATCAATATTCCGGTCGGCATTGTTTCGTTGCTGCTCACTAACCTGCTGATCAGCGACCCCCCCTACATGTCGCGGGAAAAGAAAACGGGCTTCAAAGTCGACTTCATCGGTCTCGGCCTTCTAGCTCTGGGACTGGGCTGCCTTCAAGTAGTCCTCGACAAGGGTCAGCGCGATGACTGGTTCGGATCACATTTCATCGTGGCCATGACCACAATCTCAGTCGCGGCGCTAATCGCCGTCTGTTTCTGGGAGTGGTTCAATGATCATCCCATCATCGATTTACATTTATTCAAGGACCGCTCTTTCGCGATCGGCAATATGCTGATGTTCATGGTCGGCTTTGCACTGCTCTCAAGCACTGTCCTGTTGCCTCAATTTACTCAGGAGTTACTGGGATACACAGCCCAAAGGGCTGGTATGGCGTTGATGCCTGGGGGATTTGCGATCCTCTGTTGTATGCCCATAGTGGGCTTTTTGCTCGGTCACACCGACGCTAGACGGCTACTTTTATTTGGGCTCACTATGGTTTCGTTTTCGCTCTTCCACATGATGAATTTTGACGTTTCGATCGATTTTCGAACCGTGGCTACCGCCCGCGTCATTCAAGCCCTCGGACTCGCGTTCCTTTTTGTGCCTATCAACACAGCTGCATACGCGTTCTTGCCACCCGGCAAAAATAATCAGGCTTCCGGACTGATTAACCTTGCTCGAAATATCGGCGGCAGCGTGGGAATTTCGTTTGTGACCACGATGCTTGCGCGCCGCGCGCAGGTGCACCAAGCAAATCTCACGGCTCGATTGAATAATGGGAACACGCAATTTCAAACCATGATTGCAAACACCACGCACTTGCTCACCTCGCGCGGATCGAGTCCGGTCGAAGCGGCCCACCAGGCCTACGGATTAATCGCAAATACCCTCAATCAACAAGCGACCATGCTGGCTTACGTAGACAACTTTTGGATGCTGGGCGTCGCCGTGGCAGCCATGGTCCCCTTCGTTTTTCTGATGAAGAAAACCAAACCGGGCGGCCCGATGGCGGTACACTAACCGCGTACGGGGGCCGTCCATGCCCATCAAGATCATCACCGTCGAAAGAGAGTACGGCAGCGGTGGCGCGATCATCGCGCGCACACTTGCTGAACGCCTTGGTTGGAAACTTTGGGACCAACAGCTCACCGCCGAAATTGCGCGCGTCGCTAACGTTGATACGATGGCTGCGCGCCGCTGCGATGAGCGCGTGGATCCGTTTCTTTACCGCCTCTTTAAGGTGTATGCCCGCGGCAGTTACGAACGGGCCTTGCCAACAGGCGACTCTCATGTCTTCGATACCGACTGCATGGTGGACATGCTGCACAAAGTAATTGAGGATGTAGCCTCGCGCGGAAATTGCGTCATCGTCGGCCGCGGCTCCCCGTATATTCTTCGCAATCACCCGGATGCGTTTCACGTTTTCATTTATGCGCCCGTAGAGGAAAAAGTGAGCCGTATTCAAACGTTAGGAAAAACGCACAAGGAAGCGCTGCAGTTGGTACAAGAAATCGACCGCGATCGCGCTGAGTTCATCCGCCACTACTTCGGAAAAGAGTGGCCATGCCGTTCGCTGTATAACTTGATGATCAATTCGAAATTCGGGGATGACTTCGTCATCGATTCCATCCTCCAAAACATCGCGTTGCTGAAACAATGCCAAGCGCAACGCACCGTTAGCGCCTGAGGCCGAATTGCCTTCCATGCAATCGCACTGGTCGCTTGGGCGCCAGCCGTTCCCCGTCAATGACTTCTTTCGCTCTGGAAACGTCAGTACCCAATCGGGAGTATGAATGAGCTGTCCGATATGCAACAAACGACCTCCGAAAAGATTTTGTCCCGCCTTGGGCCAAAAGATATGCGCGATCTGCTGCGGCCGCGAGCGCGAAGTCACCATTGATTGTCCGCAAGATTGTTCTTACTTAATTACCGCCCACCGCTACGAAACCGAGCATCGGCCGCCGATTTCTCACGAAGAGCTGCCCTATCCCCGGGCTACTTTTGATATTTCATTTATCCAGGAGCGCTGGCCAATCATCGCCGGGGTTGGAGCAACAATCCTGTCATTTCAATCACAGAACAAAGATCTGAACGATGTGGCCGTTCTGAACGCGCTCGAAACCCTTGCGGAAACTTATCGTACTCTGGGAACGGGCATTTACTACGAGCATCCTCCAGATCACCCAATCGCGCGCGCTCTTTACGGTGCGCTCGCTGAGTTTTTTCAGAACTTGCTCAAACAGGAAGCAGACCGCAGAGGGTATCCGACGCTCAAAGAATCCGAAATTTTCAATTTGCTGGTTTTTCTGCTACGAGTCGGCAAACAGGAGACCAATGGCCGCCCCCGTTCGCGCGCGTTCCTCAGTTTTCTACAAGCACGCTTTCCTGCGGTGGTCGAAAAGAGGGCCGAAGCATCGCGCATTATTATGCCGTGATCTGAGAGCGTCGACTCAAAACCCGCGACCTCAAATGCAGAGCCGTCTCCGAAACAAATCAGGTAAGACCTGAGCAGAGCCCTCCGTAAGGGCAAGGCGAGTTCGGGAGCTGGAAGCTGCGCGTTACTTAGCCTCGCCGGGCTTGAACTGCGGATTGTAGATAATCCCGAGAACGTTGCCGAAGGGATCGCGCACTTCGCCGGCTAGCAATCCGCCTCCGACATCCTGTATTTCTTCAACTGGAGTTGCACCAAGTTCGATTAGGTGTTTGTAAGCAGCATGCGCGTCCTCTACTCCCCAGTAAGCCACTCCTGCAGGCACGCGTTTCGTCTCGGCTTTTGACGCCGGTACCAAGCCTAAGTCGTAGCCGCCAACGCTATATCCCACGTAATAATCAGGCTGGTCAAAATAGGGTGGGACGCCAAGGACCTTGTTGTACCACTCTTTGGCCTTTGCCATGTCCTGCACTTCATATTTCGCGGTTCGCAAACCCAAAAACATAGGACGCTCCTTGGTATCGGCTTTAGCGGCCTGAGGTGCCGACGTGGCCGCCGAAATATCCACGCGGCCTGCAAGGTACGCGAATAAGCAGAGGGCGGCAAGAAACATCGTAAGGGCGGAAACGTGTTTCATCTTCATGCCACGCGGAATCTTCGTCTGCCTAACCACCGTTGGGGAAGGCGGCGCGGCTTGGGCAGGATCACGTTTACGTGCGTGATTTGCTGACGCTTTAGCTCTCCTTGCTGTCACCGCTAGCCTTCGTTCTCAAGTCCGAGTTGTAATTGCGGAGAGCGCCATGCCCGATTCACCGATCGATCCGGACGCAGGCCCAAACCGTATTTCTCTCGTAGATACTCAACGCGCGCTCTGATTTCCTTGCGGTAGTCGTCTGGGGCATCATGATGCCTGCCGTACCATGCGCGATACTGACGGGAAAGCTTTGGAAACTTCTTGTCTAAGAAAGGCATGAAATGTTTTAGCGATGCCGATGTGAGGAACAAAACCCGTCCGGCAAACCATTGGGCGTCCGCTCTTCGTGCGGCTCGCGCCACAAGAGCAAGATCCTCCACGCGATCGGTAATGCCGGGAATAATCGGCATCACCAGCACGCCGGCTGAAATCCCCGCGGCGCGAAGAGTACGGACTGCGTTCATGCGCAAATCAGGCCGCGGCGCACGAGGTTCGAGCAAACGCGCGAGGCGAGTGCGTATGGTAGTGATGCTAAGGTTCACCGCGAGCGCGGAACGTTCAGAAATGCGCTTCAACACATCGAGATCACGCAGCACCTGATCCGATTTTGTAGTGATGGAAATGTTCAGGCCCTCACGCTCAGCAATTTTTTGCAGAATTGCACGTGTGGCGCCATACTCACGCTCGGCGGGTTGATAAGGATCCGTCGCCGTGCCAATGGCAATGTGCTCACCCCAGATTTTTTCGCTGGATAAATCGCGTTGCGCCAACGGACCGGCATCCTGCTTTACATAAATCTTCGATTCGAATTCGTTCCCGTCGATTTCCATGTATTCGTGGGTGTAGCGCGCGTAGCAGTAGTGGCAGCCAAATTCGCAGCCGCGATACGGATTCACAGTCCAACGGAACGGCACGCGCTCCGAATCGCAATAATTCAGAATGGATTTGACAGGTAGCCGGAAATACTCTGTTCCGCGTTTGGCTTCAGCGCGAGAGGAGGAAGCGGCGAGGCGTGCAATGCCGACCAGTTCCGCAGCGGGCTTCGTGCTCCGGCTTGGTGCCGGAGGGGGCGCGGAAGCGTCGCATGGGGACTCACAGGTGCCGTGGCGAGCGGCTGTGGGGAAGAGGGTGAGACTGGTCTGCTTCGCACGTTTCCGGGGACGCTCGAGCGTCGCTGGTATCGCACGAAGAATGGGGAAAGTGGCCATTGATTGCCTCGCCGCACGGGGGACACTATATTCGCCTTTTGTTCGCTATGTCAAGTGAAATATTTCGCCTTTATTTCGCCTGCTCGAATGCGCAGCATTGCGCTTGGAAACGCTGAAAAGCCCGCAAATGATTTACCACTGACCGGCCGATATACTCGAAGAAAGCCTTTCCGGAGTTGAGTAGTGCAAATTGGAATTCTGATCGTCGACGACGACATCGTCAGCCAGCGGGCGCTCAAGAACATTCTCGATTCGGAGGGGTGGCGTGTGCGTATTGTTCCGCTGGCGTCGGCGGCCATGCTCGAATTGGCTAGCGGTGAGTGGAGTTTGGTGATCGTGAACGTCGCGATGACCGATGTGCGCGGGCCTCTCTTCAGCATACTGAAGGATTTGGCGCAGGGAGTTGCTGACGCGCCTGTTGGCGTATCTGTCGATGCCAGCAAGCCCAAGGGGATTCGGGTGCTCTTTCTGGTTCCGATGCTCGCTGTAAAGGACGCGCAGCCGATCCTTGAGCGTGAAGGGCTTCCCTACATTCTCAAGCCGTACCATTTGCATGACTTCCTGGAGAAAGTCGGTGAGCTGCTGGTGCAAGCTGGAGCGCTTGCAGATCCCATTCGCAGCATGCGTGGATTTGGTTCTGGCAGCAATCGGCAGAGCGGCGGACGGAGCTCGCGAAACAACCGTCGGAATCTGATGTTCGCTTCCCGCGACGATTATCAGATGTCCGAGGAAGAGATGCTCGAGTGGGAACGCACAGAAGAAGCGGACAAGAAGAAGCGCAAGAAGGAACTCAAGGACCGCGAACACCTTTGAGGGAGAGCTGCGACCACACCATAACTTATAACCATACCTGCGGTAACATCGTTCCGCCTTTGGCCGCTTCGTTTTCATCCCTTTGCTCGTCTTGATCCCTCCGTTCGCCGATCTGGTTCTAGAACCCGCTACAAAGGCTGCAAGAATTCTCCGCCCGGTCGTTCTCTGTGTGAAGCCGCGCAAATTCGTTTGGCCGCCGCGAGCTTACTAGGAGAACGTCATGTTCGCGAATGCGAAGTGGATTTGGATATTTGGTCTCGGTAATGCCGTCGCTCTGGCTGCTGCTCTTTTCTGGGTCTACTGGGCTCCGCGCCCGACCGTCGAAGCTGGTCCATCGGTTATCGATTCTGGTTCTACCGTTAACGCTGGTTCTGGCTCGCAGGCTTCTGCTTCTACTAACTGGCACATCGGTGCACCCGTCAGCTACGAAACGTTGACCATATTTCCTGTTCTCTCTTCGGTGGATGCCGATACTGATGCGTTCGAAACGCTTGATGCTGCGCTTGCTTCCGGCGATGCCGTTGTCACGGAACAGGGAGACTCGATGCGGCGGTCGCGCGATGGCGATGCGCAGCCGACTCCTTATATTTCCAGCGGGGCGCAAGTGAATCAGCTGGCGCTGATCAACCGTGGGAAGAAACCTTTGCTGCTGCTCGCCGGCGAAGTAGTCTCTGGTGGAAAGCAGGATCGCATTATCGCCAAAGACCGGCTTGTTCCCATTGGCGCGAAGCCGCTACCACTCGATGTGTTTTGCGTGGAGCATAGTCGCTGGACTTCTGGCGACGCGAAGTTCTCTGCGGCTAAAACCATGGTTCATCCTACTGTGCGCGAGAAAGCCGCGGTGCAAGAGGATCAGAGTGAAGTTTGGGCTGCCGTGCGAGGCGATGCCGCTGCGCGTGTTGCGGAGCGAAGCATGGCTTCGAACCTTGAAGTTGCGCCTCCGGCGATTTCGTCGCGTGAGTTGTCGCAGGTTATGGCTTCTGCTGCGCCCACCGAAGGCTATCGGAGTATTTATCAATCGAATGCTGTTGGTCCGTCGGTTGAGAACTTCGCGCAGGAAGTGCAGAAGCGCTTTGAGCGCGCAACCTCGGGGCTTAAGGGGGAATATGTCGTCGGCGTGATTGTCGCTTATGGTGGCGAAGTTGCTTGGAGCGATATCTTTGCTTCATCGCAACTTTTTGATGCTTATTGGGCGAAACTTTTGCGCAGTTATGCTGTGGAGGCGCTGACGCGTCCTGCGGCGAAGGAGCAAGTTTCGCTTACTGATGCGCGCGATTTTTTGCGTCCTGCTACGGGGCACCTGCGCGAGGAAACCGAGCCTGGTGTTTATCGCTGGCGCGAACGTAGCGAAGGGCATATTGCTGAGATCGAATTGCAAGCGCTTGAGCCGAAGCCGTTAACTTTGCACTGGCTGAAAGTTTTGCGCACGAGTTAGCGGCGCTTTGCGGCCGCACTTGTGTGACGCGGCGCCACGCGGTTTTGCAGGTGCGGTGTTTCGTCAATGCCGCGCTAAAGGCCGTGGCGCCACATTTAAACCTGACGGCGGCCCGCGCTTAGGCTGTCGCTTAGGCATGTGCCGTCTCCTGGGTTAGGCTTACCACATGCGCACCTCGCTGCTGTCCGGGGTTTCGGCTAGTAGTTCTGCGATCGTTTTCTTGTATGTTGGATGAACTGCGTCTGGTGCTATTTCGGCGAAAGGGACCAGAACGAAGCGGCGGTCGGCCATCCGCGGATGAGGGATTTCCAGGTTTGGTTCGCGCACTGTCCTTAAGCCGTACAGCAGAATATCCATGTCGATGATGCGCGGGCCTTTGGGCGCTGTGCGGATGCGTCCCATCCCGCGCTCGATTTCCAGCACTTGGTGCATTAATTCCTGCGGTGTTTTGTTTGTCTCCACTTCGATCACCGAATTCAGGAACCATTCCTGCGCGCGCAATTCTACCGGCTCTGTTTCGTACAGCGAGGATTGCTTCATGAGGCGGATTCCGCGCGCGGCGAGCGCCTCGATCGAGCGTGCGATATTTTGGGCGCGATCTCCGAGGTTCGATCCCAGCGAGAGGTAAACCTTAGCCATGTCCTGGGGCACATTCTAGCTTGAAGGGCGACGTGTTTGTGCAGGTGAGCTTTAGCAACGCGGAATGCCTGAATCCGGCAAAAACTGAAGATCACCGGCGAATTGTCCAAAGAGATTCGCGGGTCAAACTTAGCCATTCTCTGACACTTGGTATTCGCAAGTGGGGGATAGACAAAAGGCTAGTGGCGAAAATCGCGGAGACGAACCTCCGACGCCTGAATTACAGCGGATTTGGCGCGTGACGTCACACCAAAAGACTGCCGCACTGAAGGCCGTGCGCTACATTTAAACCGGTTGCGCCTGCTTGGGCGAGCGCTGCGATTTTCTGCTATGGGAAAAGACCGGATTGGCGGCGGGGTTCGTCTAGTTTGAAATGTTTGTAGGCTAGGGCTGTGGCTACTCTGCCGCGCGGAGTGCGGTCTAACAGGCCTAATTGCATCAGGTATGGTTCGTATATCTCCTCGATTGCGTCTTCTTCTTCGCTTAGGCTTGCTGCGATTGTGCTTAGGCCCACTGGGCCGCCTGCGTATTTCTGGATGATCGTGAGCAGCAGGTTGCGGTCGACCTCGTCCAGGCCGTGCTCGTCGACCCCTAGCATGGCTAGCGCGTCGCGGGCTACTTTTATGTCGATGTGGCCTGCTGCGCGGACTTCTGCGTAGTCGCGGACTCGGCGCAGGAGGCGGTTGGCCACTCGCGGGGTGCCGCGGCTGCGGCGCGCGATTTCGCTGGCGCCGGATTCGTCCATGGTGATACCCAGGATTCTTGCCGAGCGTTGGACTATTTGCAGGAGGTCTTCTGGGGAATAAAATTCCAGGCGGTGGACTATGCCGAATCGGCTGCGGAGCGGGGCCATGATCAGGCCTGCTCTTGTTGTCGCGCCTATGAGCGTGAACTTATTCAGCTGATAGGGGTGGACTCGTGCGCCTGGGCCTTGGCCTATGATCAGGTCGACCCGGAAATCTTCCATTGCTGGGTAGAGGATTTCTTCCATGGAGGGTTGCAGGCGATGGATTTCGTCCAGGAAGAAGAAATCGCGCGTTTCCAGGCTCGTTAGGACTGCTGTTAGGTCGCCTTTTTTTTCTAGCAGCGGGCCGGAGCTGACTTTTATCGCTGAGCCCATTTCGTTGGCCAGGATTTGCGCTAGGGTTGTTTTGCCCAGGCCCGGGGGGCCGTAGAGCAGGACGTGGTCTAGCGCTTCGCCTCGGCTGCGGGCTGCTTCTACTGCGATTTGCAGGTTTTCCTTTACACGGTTTTGGCCGATGTAGTCTGTTAGTTTTGTCGGCCTGATGCTGGCTTCGATGCTGGCGTCGTCGTCTAGCGCGCGGCCTGAGATTATGCGGTGTTGCGGGTCTTTCAGTTTTTCTGGCAATGGAGCCTCAGCAATTTCTTGATGTGGCCGGTTATCTGAAACTGGCCGCCGAATGGTTGAGGTCCCGCAGACTTCCAAGTGTCCGCGTGATGAACATTCCGCTGGAGCCTCGGGGGCCAAGCCCCGTTATGCAGCGGATTCTTTAGGTCGTGGCTAAAGCCACTTCCACAAGACGCTCGGCCATTCTCATGCTCCGCACGCACCGTTCGCATTACAGCGTTCTCGTCCTGATCGGGCCGGGCGAGCGTTGCACTGCCCGGTCTGGCTGAACTGCGCCAGACTGGCGGCTTCAAATTCACTACGATTCCACGGCGCCGGCATCGAGGCCCCCGCGATAGTGAGCCGTCTCATTCGGCGTGAGCTGCGCGCGCTGATTTCTGCATGGCTGCCGCGCCTAGTAGTTGCAAGGATGCGCGGAGCAGCGATTCGAAATTTGTGCCTGCTGCACGGGATTTCGTTATGGCGTTTTCTACCCCGCGTTCATCGTAGCCTAGATTTATCAGCGCTGAGGCCACGTCTGATTCCAGCTGCGAGCGTGTGGCTGGCTTTCCTGCTTCTGCGACGTCTATTGCTGCTGCTTTATCGCGCAGTTCTACTACTATGCGCTCTGCTGTTTTGCGGCCTACGCCGGGGATGCGGACGAGTTGGGCTAGATCGCCTTTGCGGATTGCCGGGACTAGCTCGTCGAGGCCCATGCCTGAGAGGATTTTTAGCGCTAGCGACGGGCCTACGCCTGATGCTGAGATCAGGAGTTCGAAGCATTGCTTTTCGCGCGACGTTAAGAAACCGTAGAGCGAGATCTGATCTTCGCGGACGTGGGTGTGAATTAACAGTGCCGCTTCGGCGTGCAGCGCGCCCAGGCCTGTGTATGTCGATAGCGGGATCAGGACTTGATAGCCGACGCCGCCGACTTCTATCAATACTACGTTTGGCCGTTTTTCTTGCAGCTTGCCGCGGAGCGATCCGATCATGTGCTGCGATTATTGATTAGCGGCGCGGGTGTGTCAAACGTGGCGGCGGGCCGTCGATGAGCCTTCCATCGCTGCTCGCCGTTTTCTGTAGCGACGGCGAAACATTTTGAGACGCGGGTGCGTACCAATATTCGGACCTGGGGATTTTTTTGCGCAGTGGTGCGGTGCGCACAGTGTTCAGTTTCGCCTGTGCGGTGTTCGGTTCCGTGCGCACCCTGTTGATTAGCGCGCCTACCCTGTTCGTTTTCGCTGCGGACAGTGTTCGTTTCCGGCGCGTAATTGCGTTTTTATTTTCCTCCGAAGTATTGTGATTAAAATTTCGCAACATTGCTTTCGTCGCGCGGATGCCCGCGTCTAAGCAGGTGCGAGGGGCGATCACAATCCCAGGAGGAAAGGATAATGTCAATGCGTTTAAGAAACCATCTAGTAACACTTCTCGCGGCGACGGTGCTGATGGTTGCCATCAGCGCGCAGGTGACACCGGCGAACGACACCAAAACAGGCGTTAAGACGACCATGAGCCTTGTAAACCCCACCTCGCTTGCGGGCAAGCAATTGAAGGCCGGGGACTATGAGGTCTTGGCGGATGAGTCGCAAGTGAAACTTATGTTGCACGGGAAAGTGGTGGCGCAGGCGCCGGTGCAGTGGAAGGACGATGCGGGTAAGGCGGATCGTTCTTCGTTTGTGGTTAGCGACAGTAAGATCATTGAGATTCACTTTGGGGGTAAGGCGCGTTACGTCACGATTGCTCAGGAGAGTGTGGCGGGCAATTGAATCTGGGTGTGAAAGTGTCTCCGGCGAGTGGCGTTCGCGTGGGAGCAAGCGTCGCTCGCCGATTGTTCTTGTATTGACGGGCGGTGCTCCTGACTCCGGCATGAAGTTGCGTGTTTTGTCTGGAACTGCAACTGCGCTCCGGAGGGCGGTGTTTTGAGGCTCGTTGAGAAGTTTTCGTTTGCCACGGTGTTAGAGCCGTGATATCCATTGTTCTGCCAGTGAGCCGCCAAGGACAACTTCGGTCTGCGTTTTTTCCTCAACAGCTGAGTGGGCGCATGCCCGCTTTGCGGCCTTTGTACCATGCTGCGCCACACCCTATTCGTCTGCTATCGATACTTGCTGCCGGTATTGCGGGAATTATCGGGAGCGGTTAACGGCCGGCGCCAACCTTTTTCGCAAACGCAGAGGCCGTTACCCCGCAAAGGGCAACGGCCTTTCGCTTTTATGGGCTGCCGAATTATAGACGGGCCAAAACTACGGGCGCGACAAATTCATGGCCATCAAAGATTGAGACGCGACCACATACGGAAACGATGAATTATAGCGACGACCAAAATATTTTCGGCCAATGCCGGAGGGCCTAGCGCGATGGTTACTTTAAAGGCGATTCAGCAGGCTTCTGAACGCGTACGGAGTTCCATTTATCTCTCTCCCTTTGTGCATTCGGAAACGTTTTCGCTACTGACTGGGAATTCGATTTTTCTGAAATTGGAAAATTTGCAGATGACTGGGTCGTTCAAGGAACGTGGAGCCTTGAACAAGATTCTTTTGCTCACCGGCGAGGAGCGACGGCGGGGCGTTGTGGCTGCTTCTGCTGGGAATCATGCGCAGGCTGTGGCCTATCACGCTAGCAAAGGCGGGATTGCTTCCCAGATTTGCATGCCGCTTACTACTCCTTTGGTCAAAGTGTCGGCTACGCGTGGTCATGGAGCTGAGGTGATTCTTTTTGGAGCGAATTATGACGAGGCTTGTCACGAGGCTTTGCGACGGTGCGGTGAGCAAGGATTGACGTTTATTCATCCGTTTGATGATGAGGCTGTAATCGCCGGGCAGGGCTCGCTGGGGATTGAGATGCTCGAGCAAGTGGGCGACCTGGATGCGCTTGTGATTCCTGTTGGTGGCGGTGGGTTGATTGCTGGCGTGGCCTGCGCCGTCAAGGAGACGAATCCTCGGATTCGGATTATTGGCGTGCAGACTTCGAAATTACCTTCGATGCAGGTTGCGCTGCAGCAAAACGCTGTGACTACCTTGCCGGCTGAAAAGACGATTGCTGATGGTATTGCTGTGCGCTCCGCAGGAGTACATACCTTTCCCTTGGTGCGTAAGTATGTGGATGAAATTGTTACCGTGGATGAGGAGGAGATTGCCAACGCGATTTTGTTGTTACTTGAGAAAGAAAAAACCTTGGCCGAGGGCGCTGGGGCTGTCGCCGCTGCTGCTGTTTTGAATAAGAAGACCGGGCATGTCGGGAAGAAATTGGGTGTTTTGATTTCCGCTGGGAATATTGATGTCACTTTGTTGGCGCGGATTATTGAACGCGGGTTGGTTAAGGATGGACGGCTTGTGCGGTTGCGGATTCATTTGCCGGATCACCCTGGGGCCCTGGTGCGGCTTTCTACTGTGATTGCTGAGCAAAAGGTGAATATCGTGGAGACCTTGTTCAATCGATCTTACTACGGCGTAGTGTTGGGGGATACGGCCATCGATATCACTATGGAGACCCGTGGGCCTGAGCATGTGGCGGAGTTGAAGTCGGCTTTAGATTCGGCGGGGTATGCGCATGAGCGGGTGCAGTCGTGTGTTTAAGATGATTATCGAAAGAGACGCCGCCTAGAAAACGAATTCCGTGAACTGTTTGGTACGAGACACGGCTCAGCGTCGTGAGCGGTTATTGCGCCTTTAATGTAGGGCGCGGTCTTTTTTTACTGCTTCGTCTACTAATGCTTCTAGTTCGCGGCGCGTTAGGGTGATTCTTTCTTTTTCTGCTGCTGTTTCCGAGGTTACTGGGAATTCTGGGCCGAAATTTGGAGTTGTTTGCAGGCCGTAACGCGCGCGGGCTGCTACTAGTTTTTGCACGTCGCCGCTCGATAGCAGCACTTGCTTGCCCAGCATTTCTGTTACCAAGGCTACGCGCGCGGAATGCTCTGTGGTTTCCATGCGAAAGAATGCCGTCATCAAATCGTGGCCGTATGTTACTACTCCGTGGTTTGCCAGCAGGATTGCGTCGTAGCCATCGATGAACGGTTCGATTGACTGGGCTAGTTCTGCGGTGCCCGGCGTGCCGTACGGGGCTACTGGGACGCATCCTAGCGACAGGATTAGTTCGCACAAGAGCGCTTTATTTAGCGGAATGCCTGCCGCCGCGTACCCTGTGGCCACCGGCGGATGCGCGTGGACCACGGCGTTCACGTCTGGGCGATGTTTGTAGATCGCCAGATGCATCAGAAGCTCTGAGGAAGGGTTGCGCTCGCCTGAGATTTTCTTGCCGTTCAAGTCTGTGATGACCATGTCTTCTGCGGTCATCATTCCCTTGCAGAGTCCTGTGGGTGAGGTGAGGATCTTATCGGGGCCCAGACGCAGTGAAATATTTCCGTCTGTGGATGCCGCGTAGCCTCGCTCGTAGGTCCAGCGGCCTACTGCGCACATGTCGCGGCGATGTTCTTCTTCGCTCTTCAGCGCTCCGGGCAAGATCGAATCAGGAAACACGGTTCCTCCTCGACTACCTCCGGGCACTCGACTGTTATGCTCTGCGAACTACGCGTATATGCCACGTAGCTTCAGTGCCCTTGCCACCCGGTCGATAGCGCCTATGTAGGCCGCTATGCGGTTGTTTACCCCGTGTGTTTCGGCGTACCTTATCACCTGTTCGAAGCTGTGGTCCATCACATCTTGCAGGCGGTCGTTGACTTCACTTTCCCGCCAGAAGAAGCCCTGGCGGTCTTGCACCCATTCGAAGTAACTGACCGTTACGCCTCCTGCATTTCCCAGGATATCGGGGATTATGAAGATTCCTTTTTCCTCGATTACTTTGTCGGCATGCGAAGTTGTGGGACCGTTCGCGCCTTCGCAGAGAATTTTGCAATCGACGCGGTGCGCGTTCTCGGAGGTGATTTGATTTTCGGTTGCCGCGGGAACCAGGATGTCTGTGGAATGGAAGAGAACTTCTTGTGCTGTTTGTTTTTCGCCGCCGGCCGGGAAATCCGGGAGGCGTTTTCGCTGTCCGTAGACCCAATCGATCAGTTTCGGGACATCGAAACCTTTATCGTTGTATAAGCCACCGTGGATATCGGCCACTCCTATGATTTTGTAGCCGGCTTCGTGCATTAAGATCGCGGCTTGCGAGCCTACGTTGCCAAATCCTTGAATGATAACGCGGCAGCCTTCGCGCTGCATCTTGAGTTTGGCTAGCGCGTTGTTACAGCACATCATCAGGCCGCGGCCTGTGGCTTCTTTGCGGCCTTGCGAGCCGCCCAGCTCGAGCGGCTTTCCTGTTACCACCGCCGTGGTGGCCTGGCGTACGTGCATTGAGTACGTGTCCATTACCCAGGCCATCGTTTGCTCGTTGGTGCCGATGTCCGGCGCTGGGACGTCACGCTCGGGGCCGAACCATTCGCTTAACTCTGCTGTGTAGCGACGCGTGATGCGTTCGAGTTCTGTCCTGGAGAGCTTGCTGGGATCGCAGATGACGCCGCCCTTGGCGCCGCCGAACGGGATGTTTACGACCGCGCATTTCCACGTCATCCACGCCGCGAGGGCGCGGACTTCGTCGATCGAAACGTCTGGCGCGAAGCGGATTCCGCCTTTCCCTGGGCCTCGGACCGAAGAGTGCAGGACGCGATAGCCAACGAAGACTTCAATTCGCCCGTTGTCCATCGCTATCGGGATATAGACCGTGATTTCCTTGCTCGGATATTTCAGGTAGCGGTAGATTCCCTCTTCCAGGCCCAGTTTTTGTGCGGCGATTTCAAAGCGTGCTTCGGCGGATTTGTAGACGTTTAATTCATCGTGCGTGACCGCAGCCATACTGCCTCCAAGTAGTGCCAAAGCTTGTTAACCGGCGTTTACGATAATTTAATGACTATGATGGGTGGTCGAGGATGCGCGTCGACCTTGGCCGGCTAGGCGCCATTGGGCGTCTGGATAGCGTCGGCCAGTATACGAACCTGCGGATATTGGCGCAAGGAAAGCATTTTGGGGGGGGTAATATTTCAACGAGTGCGTTCTGATTGGTGGAACACCAGGGGCAAGCTGAACGTCTAAGTTTTCGAAGATAGGTGGACAATGGATCGGCGCGAACCACGGCAAATCTTATTTTTTCTTTTCCCTCGATCTGGAGAACATAACCTCTGCGTGAGCTGGCAGTCCGGTTTTAAGAGGATGTCGAAATTAGCAGCCGCTGTCAGTCTGTCGGCGTTTAGAAAACTCTGGTTTTTGTCGATGCCCTGGTCATATTCCGTCGAGGTTCCGCTTGGTTTGTTCGCAGAACATGTTCCGGCCGAAAGCCCGTTGCCTGTGGCGATCGTTCGAGGAGCTAGCACCCGCTCATAGGCTAGGTCGTAGAACGCGCTGAAGGTGCGCGGTGCCCCGCCGGTCATCAAATGCCAGCAAGCCGGGGAAGGAATCGGAGGGCCGCGACGTGCTGGTGTCCAGATAGTTCACGGCCGTTTCACCGAGTTCGGCCAGGTGCGGGCAGTATGGTTCTCCGTCGTTTATTCCAGTGACGCCTCGGGAGCCGTTCAGGTAGTCGGCTGCATGCATTCCGTCGACACTGACGAGCAAGGCGTGACGAATGCCATGCGGGTTGTTCGATTGTCCCCCAGCCTTGCGCGTGCCCTGCCGGAATTGTTGTGGCGGTTAGAAAAAGGATTGTGGTCCAGCCTAGTAAGTGTCTTTTGATCATGGAAAAATCCAAACCATGAAAACTTCCCTCGAACGTGGGAAACTTTATTCGGACTTCCGGGGCTCCGAGACGCGGGGGGTTTTGAGCTTCCATATTTCCTGAATAGACTCTGAGTTTATGACTTTCGTTTCGATCACCCGGCTTCGCGTGCGTTCCCGGCGCTATCTTCCGATGTTTGGTTGGTATGCGCTCATTTCAGCGCGGCAGGCCGCCAGGGCTGATGGCAATCTAGCCGCCAGGCTATTGCGCGACCGGCGGAATACATTTTGGACTGCGACCTTATGGACGTCGGAAGCGGCCATGAAGAAATACATGCTGGCTGGTCCTCACAAGAAAGCCATGATCAAACTGCAATATTGGTGCGATGAAGCGGCGGTGGTGCACTGGAACCAGGAAGGCAGCGAGTTGCCCACCTGGGCGGAAGCTTGTGCCCGCTTGCAGCGCGATGGACGGAAATCGAAAGTGAATTATCCCTCGCCCGTTCATACGGCGCACAAATTTCCTGAGCCGCTTGTTTCGCCTGCTGCGGAAGTGCGTTTTAAGTGAGGTGGGTTTTGAGGCCGGAGCGATGCTTGCTGGAGCGTTCTGCGAAAGTAACAGAGATTCCTTCCGGCCGGCAGAGTCGGCTGTGAGAGATGACGTCGAAAGGCAAAGGCGGAGAGCGGAGGCGAACAGGAAGCTCCATTCTCGAACTGTTTAGGGAGCTGTGGAATGATTCACGATCTCGAAATCGCGCGGCACGCTTCCGATTTGATGGTCGGGTTTCTTCGGACGGCTCGACGACTCGGTGGCCACCGTTATGGAAAATGTTCGCCTGAAGAATTCAGAGCTTACAGGCGCGCTGTTGGAAAAGTTATGGCCGAAATGGTACTTGAGATTATGAACCCTTTGTATAAAGAACATCCGTCGATCAAGCCCGGAATATGGAGTAGGGCAAAGATCTGGACCTTTGGTATCGCGCGTCATCAGTCTTGCCGTTAAATCCAGACGTCATCTTCGGGCTTGTTCCCGGACAGGCGTGCCTCGATGCCACTACAGGATTCCTCTGATACCCGTAGTACAAGAATTTCGATACCCTCAATGCGCTGTCCACTTCCTGCTCCTGAAGATTGTCCGCTCAAAACACCTGTACCAGCCGCGCGGTTTACTAAATCAAAGGAGAAAGTATGAGTATCCTGAAGTATTTTGCGGTGGCTTCGATCATGGCAATTTGCTTGGCGGTAACCGCTTCTAAGTCGGCAGCACAGGTAAGCGTGGCTGTTGGAGTCGCGCCTGATTGTCCTTATGGGTATTACGATGTGCCTCCTTATGCCTGCGCTCCCTACGGTTATTACGGCGCGGAATGGTTTGTGGGTGGTGTTTTTATTGGCGCCGGACCGTGGTTTCATGGGCCTGCTGATTTTCGCGGCCATGTAAATAATCATTTCCATCCCGATCATGGTTACAAGGGACCGATGCCTCACCCTGGCGATAGACCGGAACCTTCGAAGCCTGTCGGACATGTGGACCATTTCAAGGGAAACGAAGTGCGCGATGGGCGGGGGCATGTCGCCGGCAAACATTAGGGAACACTTCGGCGCTCGGCCCAACACAACTTGGTTAGGCCGAGCCGAAGCTCCGCGCAAATTCTATTTCCCGAAGTGACAGCGCGGCGATGACCATCGTGCCGAGGAGCACGCAATAAATAATCGTGAACGCGACGCTCTCCTTGCGCATTCGCGGCGCCACCGCGGGTCCGACACTTATCGGCCCAAGTTCTATGCCCCGAGATGTTCAGTCGCGGGCGCGGTGCTTGATGAATCCCTCGAGGAGTAGACGCGTCAGGCGGGATTGGTCGTGACGAACGACTTCGTTGTGATGCAGGAGATCGCCGGTGAGGTAGCGTAGTCCCATGCGCTTGAGCTGCGCGGCTGACCTTTGCACCGGTTCTGCGCCTTGCGCGCGATAACGGCGAAGCAGTCGCGGCGGAATCGGTCGTCGATTGATAACCGCAAAATCAAAAAGGCCTTTGCGGGTGTGGTCGTAAATCGCGCAGACGTGATCGGCGACCGAGTAATGCTGCGTTTCGCCTGGCTGGGTCATCAGGTTGGCGATGTAGACGCGCGTGGCATGGGAGTTGGCGATGGTTTCAGTGACTTGCTCGACTAATAAATTCGGAATGATGCTGGTGTAGAGCGAACCTGGCCCTGACCAGGATTAGGTCCGCTGCGCGGATGGCTGCTAGGACTTCTTGAAGAGGGCGCACGCGGCGCGGCACCAGATGGACTCGGTGAATGCGTTTGCGCGAGCGGGAAATATTTGTTTCGCCGCTAACCTTGGAGCCGTCTTCCAGCTCCGCTTCCAGCGTTACGTTTTCCGCGGTGGATGGGAAAATTCGTCCGCGGATTGCCAAAACTTCGGAGCAGACGCGTACGGCACGCGGGAAAATCCCCAGTTACGTTGGTGAGAGCGGTGAGAAAAAGATTGCCGAAGCTGTGACCTGCTAAGGCGCGGCCTACTGGGAAGCGATACTGGAAGAGTTTGCCGAGCAAGTGCTCGTCTTTCGAGAGAGCGACCATGCAATTGCGGATGTCGCCTGGTGGCAGGACACGATATTCGCGGCGCAGACGGCCGGAGCTGCCGCCGTCGTCGGTGACGGTGACGATTGCCGCCAGGTCCGCGATCGGCTGGACCGCGGGGTCTTTTGGAGTGGCGACATATTCTTTCAGGCCGCGCAACACGCTGGAAAGACCTGTACCTCCGCCCAGAGCCACGATGCGTACAGGGTTATTTGGTTGCTGCGAGATTTTCGTCATTGAGGAAATTTCATAGATGCGCCGGTTCGTTCTCGCTAGCGCAGCAGTGCCCGGTCTAAGGTGAATGCGCCAGACCGGCCGCTACAAAACCTTTTTCCAATTCGCGGAACTTTTACAGATACGCCGGGCGGAAAACATTTGCGAGAATTTCGTGGCGCTTAGTTCGCCGAACCGTCTCGCTCGGGATAGAGCAGTTCTGTGAAGCGGGGATCCTCTTGCAAGAACGCGAAATCCTCGTCGTTGCGCGCGTGATAGCGATTTTCTGGGCGCAGCTGAATCGCGATTTTCAGGTTTTGCATTGCCGATTCGGCTTCGCCTGTCAGGCAGTCTAGTGCCGCCATGGCGTAAACGATGTGGTCGGCCTTGGGGGCTGATTTTCGTGCGCGATCCAGATGCTCGCGAGCCTCGTCCCAGCGGCCTAGATTCATTAACGCCACGCCTTGGGTGTAGTGCTCTTCGGCTGATTTCAAAGCCGGAATGGGTGGGCGCGAAATACGCTGTTCACATATTTTGATGTGCATCTGCGCGCGGTCGCCCAGTTCTTTGCTGGGGCCTTCGAGGACCCTTTCCAAGCCTTGCTTAGCGCGCTGGAACTTCTGCTGCTGGAAGTACTTAAGGGCTTCTTCGTAGAATTTCAGTTGGGCTTCTTTTGCGGGCGCGTCGGGGTCTGGAGGACCCGCCAACGACCGTCCGTTTCCTTTTACGTTCTTTGCTTTCAGCACTTTATGAGCCTTTGGGGGTTGAGTAGCTCGAATTGCGCGACGTTTCACGTGCACTCTCCGCAAAAACTACAAGGGAACATAGCAAAGTCGTGGAGGCGCGTCAATGCGATGAATTCAGGAGGTCCTATCCTGATTTGGAAAAGGCGGTTTTGGCGCGGCTCAAACATCGTGGGGAACAGATTGAAATACGTCGAGTTAGCAACAGCGCGAGACGGTTGAATACCGCCGCCGCAGCGCGTCGAGGTAGAAGTCCCGGCGTGAAAGCGGGGGGTTGGGACCCGGCGATGTGGCGGCACCACGCTGAATTGCGCGAAGATAGTTCTCGTAGGCGGCATCGCCGCTGACCTGACGCAGCCAGGACCACAACTGTATGCCGAGCTGTAATGGGCTGGTTCGCTCTAGGGTCATAACCTTGGCGTCTCGGTTCCTGCCGCTTTCTCACCAGCGTCGGGTCGCGGCGGAGCGATTCCGATCTGCATCGCGGTGTTGGGGAATGTAGGTTCTGGGCCGCGGGCTACGAAGTTTGTGTAGATCGAACGGACTGCGCCGAAGGATCCGATTGCCATGCCTGGACTTTGCGAATGCACAGCTAGCCCCACCGCTATGCCGATCAGCTTGTAGCCGCCTGCTCCGCCTGACACTGGCGGCCCCGTGTCGCCGAACGTGTCTCCCAGGAACGAGGCTGCGTCCACGCCGATGGCAACCGTCGTCGTCAAGAATCGTGTTTTCGGCGGGGCCGCTTGCTTTACCTGTAGGACTGAGCCCCTCAGCCGTGTGCCTTCGACGATGCGGCCGTGGAGGGCTTGTACTGTTTTTTGCAGGCGTACTTTTTTATCCAGCGCGATTTGCAGCGGGGTGTTTTTCGCTGCCTTTAGCTGGATTGTCTGTGAGGGCGTCGGAGTCGCGGCCGCTTTAGCGACAGGCTTATTTTCTTGCGCCTGTACGATGGCGGCAAATGCCCCGGCCAGTGCGAGGGAGCTGAGAGCGCACACGGTTCTGGCTCCTGGTTTCATCTGGCGGCGATATTTGTGCGCGTCATACATATCAATGGAAGGATGCGGCGTGCTCGGGCGCCGTTGCACCTTTGGATTTGCTAAGCGCCGTGCTCTGATTTTAGTCTCCCTCAGCCCAGCGTGTGGCGATATAGGGCGATTCATGCAGGACTGGTTTTTTTCGGCCGCTGAGAATTGCGATCCATTCGCCGATTGCTTCGACTAATAAAACTAAGATCATCGTGGCCAGGACTGCCGTGACGGCGGCGTCCAGGCGATTATTGAAAATCAGCCGCTGCGTGAGGGCTACTTTTTCAGCGGGCAGCGTGCCTGATGCGATCTGCGCAGTCAGAACGCGCGCTTGAGAAAGAAACCCGATACGCGCATTAGCGTCGAAGATTTTCTGGTAGCTGGCCGTCATGGTAATAGCAATCAGCCACACCATTGGCGCTAGCGTTATCCAAACCCATCGCGTGCGACCCATTTTTAACAGGATGGTGGTGGCGACTACAAGCGCCACTGCGGCCAGTAGCTGGTTCGCGATGCCGAACAGTGGCCATAGCGAATTAATTCCGCCAAGTGGGTCTTGAACGCCTTGCCACAAAAAATATCCCCAGGCGCCAACCATCAGGGCGCTTGTGGCTAGAATCGCTGGAGTCGAACTTGATTTTCCTAGCGGCTTCCAGATGTGGCCGCCTAATTCCTGCACCATGAAACGGCCTACGCGCGTGCCTGCGTCCAGCACCGTGAGGATGAACAGCGCTTCGAACATTATGGCGAAGTGATACCAGATGCTCAGCAGACGCTCGCCGCCCATTGTGCCGCTGAAGATTTGCGCCATGCCTACTGCTAGCGATGGAGCACCACCTGTGCGATCAAGCAACGTGCGTTCGCCGACGCCTCGCGCCAGGACTGCCATGGTTTGCGCGTCGAGGGCGAATCCCCAGGAGCGGATTGTTGTTGCTGCGGCGTCGGCTGTCTTGCCTACGATTCCTGCCGGGCTATTGATCGCGAAATAGACGCCTGGTTGGAGGGCGCAGGCCGCGATCATTGCCATCACTCCGACGAAGGATTCCATGAGCATCGAGCCGTAACCGATCATGCGCGCATGGCCTTCGCGCAGGATCATTTTTGGCGTGGTGCCGGAAGAAATCAGCGCGTGGAAGCCGCTGATTGCCCCGCAAGCTATGGTGATGAAGCAGAATGGAAAAATCTTGCCGGCGAAGACTGGGCCGTTGCCGTCTACGAATCGCGTTAGCGCCGGCATTTGCAAATCGGGACGCACAAAGATCACGCCGATGGCAAGCGCTAGGATGGCTCCTACTTTGATGAAGGCGCTTAGATAATCGCGCGGAGCGAGGAGCAGCCAGACGGGTAACGCCGAAGCAGCGTAGCCGTAAGCAATGATGGCGATTGCCAGCGCAGGTCCTGTGAACGTGAATGCGCTCGACCATGTTGGTGAGGCGTTCACCCACTGGCCGGAAACTACTGCGAGCATCACCAGCGCAAAACCTCCGACGGAGGCTTCAAGGACGCGTCCTGGCCGCACGTAACGGAGATACATTCCCATTAGCAGCGCGATGGGGATGGTCATTGCCAGGGTGAAAGTGCCCCACGGCGAATCTTTCAGGGCTTTTACGATTACCAGGGCGACGACCGCCAAGAGAATGATCATGATGGCGAGGACCGCGAGAACTGCGATCATTCCGCCGCGTTTTGAAACTTCTTCGCGCGCCATTTGGCCGAGCGATTTCCCGTCGCGGCGGATCGAGCAGAAAAGAATGATGAAATCCTGAACGCAGCCGCCTAGCGCAGCCCCCAGGATTAGCCACAATGTTCCCGGCAAGTAGCCAAATTGGGCCGCGAGCGTCGGGCCGACAAGCGGGCCTGGGCCGGCGATTGCCGCAAAATGGTGGCCGATCAGAACCCATTTGTTGGTGGGGACGAAATCGCGGCCGTCTTCCATGCGTTCGGCCGGCGTGGCGCGGCTGTCGTCTAGCGCCAGAACTTTCGCGGCTATAAATTTGGAGTAGAAACGATAGGCGACGAGATAGGTGCAAACGGCCGCGACCACGAACCAGACTGCGTTGAGCGTTTCGTGACGCTCCAAGGCAATGGCGGCGAGCGCGCTTGCCCCGGCCAAGGCGATGGCGGTCCACAAAACCATTTTCAAGAGTTGCTTCATAAACTCGCCGGGCTCCCTCGCATTAGCGATGCCGTGGCGAATCGTACGCAACGGTGAACGGGGCGTCAATCGAGAGTTGCTCTTGAAATGGCCCTATGCGGCGCGGTGATTTTTAGCAGTAGGCCTGCCGGCAGCTTTCGTGTTCGCGGCACGTCGGCGGGCAGTTGGTTTTGTCGATCAAGACGTAGTTGTGGCACATGGAACAGATCACGCCGTAGATTGTTTCGCTGAATTGCCCGTGAGTTGTTTGTGCTGCGTGCTCGGTGCGCGCTTGTTCGCGACTGATGGCCATTGGTGTTAGCTCCCAACGACGAAACATTCTAGCTGAAATCCCACGGCGAAACGAACGAAGTGGTGCGAATGCAAACGGTGGTTCCATCTCACCTTTAGCGGCCTTTGAAAAGATACGAACGGGCTGCTAATCTCCTCGGCGCTGGAAGACTTACTTTATTAAGTCGATCGAAACGATGGTCAAGGCTGGGTATTAAGGTGGCGCCGACAGTGGATGTCTACAACAGCGCTTATGGGAACTATGGAGCAGAAGTCTACCGCTTGGTGCGCATCGAAACTTACGGCGAGGATTTCGGCCAGACCAGTTGGGTTACAAATGAGGAATCTGCTGAGATTCCGGTACAGCTTGGTTTGAACCGCGATTGTTCTATGCTGGAAATTGGATGCGGTTCGGGCGGCTACGCCTTGCATCTCGCGGAAAGTTTGGGCTGCCGGATCGTGGGGCTGGACATTAATGAGTTCGGGATTCGCAATGCGAACCGACTGGTAGAGGCCAGAAGTCTTAGTGCAAAGGCTCGTTTCGAACGGTGCGATGTTTCGAAAAATCTCCCGTTCGACGCGGGAATATTTGATGCTGTGTTCTCAAATGACGTGTTGTGCCACATTCCAGGCAGAGCGCAGGTTTTCTCCGAGATTTTTCGCGTGCTGAAGCCGGGCGGGCGGATGTTGTTCAGTGATGCTTTGGTGGTCGGAGGATTGGTCTCGCATGAGGAAATCGCCACGCGGAGTTCGATCGGTTTTTATTGTTACAGCCCGCCTGGAGAGAATGAACGGCTCCTGGGACGCGCGGGATTTTGCGGAATCCTCGCTATGGACACGACGGAGAACGCTGCCCAGATCTCAAAGCGCTGGCATCATGCCCGCGAGAAGAGGAAAGAGCCGCTGGTTGCAGCCGAAGGCGAGGTTAACTTTGAGGGGCTGCAGCGGTTTCTTTCTTGCGTGCACGTCTTGACCAGTGAAAGACGCTTATTGAGGTATCTCTACTGTGCTAATAAGCCGTCCTACGGTCAGTCCAGGTGAGGAGCGCATGAAACTAATTTTCGGGATCTTCTGGAGAGCTTCCGCTGTTTTTGCCTGGACAGCGCTGTTTTTCGCGCTCTCCGCAGGTGTGCTCGCCAATCCCGCTGGTGGTCCGGCTGCTGACGACCAAAGCAAAACCGACGCTGCCAAGAAAAATCAATGGACTCCCGAGGACGTCGTTTATCAGGAGGATGCGGGGCAGTTTAGGATTTCGCCCGACGGGAGATTTGCACTTTGGGTGAAGGGCACCGGCGACAAGGACAAAGACCTGCGCGTCGGGAATCTTTATGTTTCAAATTTGGGCGATGGAAAAGCGGTGCAGCTCACTCGCGGGACTGATCAGATCTCGAATCCTCGCTGGTCACCTTCGGGAGAACTCATTGGATTCTTGAGTGATCACGCGCTTCCCAAGCCGAAGCCCGAATTCGCATCCACGCAATTATGGCTGATGAATTCGCAGGGCGGCGAGCCTTGGCCGGTTACTGAATCCGCGCGCGATATTCAGCAGTTCGAATGGCTGGACGACAAGACAATCTTATTTAGTGCCGAAGAAGGGCCTTCGCTTTACGAACAGCAGACCAAAGAGCGTAAGGACGATTCCAATGTGGTGGACGACACCGCGCACGTTGCCGCTGTGCGCTTGTTCAAATTATCGATGAGCGATAAGAAAATTACACGGCTCACCGACAATGACGATTGGATTTTAGCTTTTCAAGTTTCCCACGATAAGACCAAAGCCGTGGCCGTCGCGCGGCGCGAATTGAGTTTCGCGTGGGATCAGAAAATTCCGCCCGCGACCTATATCGTAAACCTTGCTACCGGCGACCGTACGCAGATTTTCACCAACGAGCGCATTCGGCCGGACGAAATTGCATGGGCGCGAGATGATTCCGGCTTTTACGTGAGCACTCCCTACTCCAGCGATCCGCATTTCCTCACGGCCACGGTGGACAAGATCTACTTCCACGATGTGGGCGCGGGCAAATCTATGGAAGTAAATCTCGACTGGGACCGGGGATTTGCGCGATCGTTGCAAACCACCAGCGAGGGGTTCATCGCGCTGCTGGCGGATGGGGTGTACACCAAGCCGGTGCGTTTCACGCGTCACGGCTCGACCTGGTCCCGCAAGTCCATTTCCAGCGATGATGACCGGCACTGCTTCAGCTTTGAATTGGGCGATGATGGAAAGACTTTGATTTATGAATATTCCACTGCCAGTGTGCCTACTCAGTTTTTTCGGGCGCGGCTTGACGGCACGAAGATTACTTCCGCGACGCAAATTACCGATTTGAATCCTGGATTCAAAAACAAGACCATCGCTAAGACTGAAGTGTTGCATTGGAAGGGCGCGAAGGACGATGAGGTGGAAGGCATTCTGTATTACCCCGACAACTATAAAGCTGGCGAGTCCTACCCTTTGGTCGTGACTACGCACGGCGGTCCGGCGGCGGCCGATCACGACCAGTGGACCGAACGCTGGGCTTACGCTCCCAATCTGTTCGCACAGCGCGGGGCCTTCGTCTTGAAGACGAACTATCACGGCAGTACTGGCTACGGTTTGAAGTTCGTGGAATCCATTTGCTGCGGAAAATATTATGACCTGGAAATTCCCGATATCGAGCGCGGTGTGGATAACCTCATCACCCGCGCTTTGGTCGACCCGGACAAAATCGGAGCGCAGGGGTGGTCGAATGGTTCGATTTTATCGATTCAATTGACGATTACGAATCCCGACCGCTACAAGGCTGCTTCCGTGGGAGCCGGGGACGTCGAATGGCTTAGCGATTGGGCCAATGTTGATTTCGGCGAATCGTTTGACCATTATTATTTTGGCAAGACTCCTTTGGAGGATCCGCAGCTTTATATTGATAAGTCGCCGTTGTTCAAGATGGATCGCGTGAAGACGCCAACGATTATATTCTTCGGAACGATTGACCGGCAGGTGCCTACCGAGGAGGGTTGGTCGCACTATCGCGCGCTTTACGCTATCGGCAAAGCGCCTGTGAAATTCATCTTGTTTCCCGGCGAAGCGCATGGGCCTAGGAAGCTTTCGCACCAGTTGCGCAAGCTGAATGAGGAGGATGCCTGGTTTGATTTGTATCTGTTCAAGACCAATCCCCCGGAAAATGAAGCGCTGAAAAAAGGTTCGCCTTTGGACGTGGCGCTGAAGCGCCGTGCTGTGCAGAAGTCCGGGGCGTTTTATGGTGTCGCGTTTCGTCCGCCTTCGATTCCGGAAAATCCTGCACCGGAAGTGCTGGTTCCTGAAACTGTGAAGCGATCGATTTCCGGCGGCGGTGGCGGCAGCATCGAGATTGGACGTTTCGAAATTACGCGGGCTCAATACGCGGCATTCGATAAGGAATACCAGGTTGCTCCCGGCACGGAAAATTATCCCGCGAATGGAATTACCTTTGAGCAAGCCAAGGCTTATTGCAAATGGCTGAGCGATCTCACCGCTGAAACCTATCGGCTGCCGAATGAAGCCGAGGTTTCGGATTTGTACAAACCGCGCAGCGGGGAGAACACTCTGGATTATTGGGCTGGTTATTCTTTGAATCCTGAGGATGCGCGAAAGCTGGAGGACAAGATCAAGCAATTGCCGGGCGATGCGCCCCTGCTGCGGGAAGTGGGAAGCTTTGCCCCTGAAGGTGGTGAAGATGAGGAGCTTGTTTTTGATTTTGGCGGGAACTTGGCTGAGTGGGTGGTTGCTGCCGGCGGTTCGGGCAAGACTCTTGGCGGCAGCGCCGATCGGCCTGGCGATTCTCGAATGCAATATTGGGCCGCCGATGCCGCATACACAGGATTTCGCGTTGTACATGTCGAAACGCAGGCGAATCCGCAGCCTGTCGCGCGGCCCAAAACGCGACCCGAACCGCAACCAAAGCGGCGCGCGAAACCTGCGGCAAATTCGGAAGCTGCGCCGCAGTGATTTTAATAAGACCGATCAATGTATTGAAGGCGCGAGACGGTCGAGAAGAAGCCACCCCTAATCACGGCCCCGGTTGACTCCCGCCTGCTGAATCGGAAATGCCGCGTTAAAGCCCGAGGCTGCATTCACACCTTTTGAACTCCGTATGAGAAGACACTCTGCTGACGGATTCCACCCTCAGTCCAGATTGGCCCTTGCGGCTTCATGGGCCTCAACATACCCTCAACATATGGAACAATTCTCGCCCACCAAACGGACCAAGGTGCAGCGGCTGCCTGATCGCGGTAAGTACGATTACGAGACTGTGTTTTCGATATTGGACGAAGGCTTCGTGTGCCATGTGGGATTTGTTGTTGATGGGCAGCCATTCGTGATTCCTACCAATTATGGGCGTATTGATAAGACACTCTATCTACATGGGTCGTCAGCCAGCCGGATGCTGCGCACCATTTCCGATGGCGTTCAGGTTTGCGTCACCGTTACTTTGGTCGATGGGTTGGTTTTGGCGCGGTCTGCGTTTCATCATTCTGTGAATTACAGATCGGTGGTGATTCTGGGCCATGCCCGGGCGGTGGAGATGCCGGAAGAAAAAATGCGCGTGTTAGAAGTGTTCACCAATCATGTTGTGCCTGGGCGCTGGAAGGATATACGCCAGCCCACTGATTCCGAGTTGAAGGCAACTTCGGTGCTCGCGCTGCCGCTTGAGGAGGCTTCGGCCAAAGTTCGCGTCGGGCCGCCGAAGGATGACGAACCTGATTATAGCTTGCCGATATGGGCCGGAGTTTTGCCTTTGACTGTCGTGCCTGGCGCGCCGATTTCGGATCCGAAATTGATTCCTGGCTTAGAGCCGCCTGCGAGTGTCCGCCATTATTCGCGTAACGGCGGTGGTGGGCGAAGCAAATAAAACTCAATACATCGCTTGTCCCAAGTAATAGTTTGGTTTGGCACTCGACTTACTTCACTGACAGCGAGACCCTCTCAGGTGCGCACAACGCCTAGAGGCAGTCGTGTCGTTGAGGGTAGAGGGGCTCTTGTGGCGGTGCTAGAGCATATGCGCGAAGGCTCCGGCAGGCCGGTGATTTCTGACACGCGGGGTACCGCCCCGATATGGCACTGCTCAACAAGGTTCAGATACTCGGTTTAACGGTGCTTTCTAAACCTTATGTTCCCAGCGACTTAGCAGGACGTGTCCGGGAAACTCTGGATCGCATCCCGGCGAAGGTCCAAGCAGGCTAACCTAAGAGGCGTCGCCATTCGGATTCGCTCAGGTCTGAGTCTTGAACACCCCGATTGCAGTTGACACTGTTTCTCGCTGCATGGTAATGAACCTACAATCGTGGATTCTGGCGGAAACGCTGGATTGCCAGAGCGTCCTAGGCCCACCACACGCAGGCCAGATTCAGGACGTTCTTGCAACACCCCACCCACCCCGGGAGGTAGATGTCACCTGGCATCTGCCTCCCGTTTTTGATTTGAGGGTGCCTAGACGGCTTGCGGAACTTGCCGCAGAAGGCATTAAAGGAGTTATAATGCGCCACTTGGCGTGGGCGGGCTGAACAGGCGTCTTGCATCTTGGCGGGATTTGGCGCGACCGCCCCATCCAACGTGAGTTTTCTGACTGCCGCTCAGCGATGTTCGCATGTGAGAACGGCCGGGAGCGCGGCCTGGGAGGTCACCATGGGCCTGCAAGTTACAACGCGAAAATCAGGCGACGTTACGATTATGGACCTAGCCGGTCGCATAATCATTGGTCCCAGTAACGATTCGCTCGCCGCAGAACTGCGCAAATTAACCCAGGCTGGTCCTTGCTATGTGGTGGCGAACCTCGAGAGTGTCACGCAAATCGACAGTTCCGGTATCAGCACTCTGGTGCGTTCGTTCGTCACCTTCGAACGGCAGGGCGGCGGGCTGAAATTATTGAATCCTACCGGGCATGTTAGAGAGGTGCTTGAGCTTACGCGGCTGATCAAGGCTATTCCCGTCTATACGGACGAAGCTGAATGTTTGGCCGCCTTCCGTGGCGCCGCGCACGCCTAGCTAGCATATTTGGGATTTCGTCGTGCTAGTTATGCAGGTTTACACCGAGGCAGCCTGCGTATCGGAAACAGCTCTAGGCGTTCTTCTTTAATTCCGCGAGTACCAGCTTTGCTACCTCCTTTAATGTGTCGAACACGCCCTGGCCGGTCACTGCTACTGCTTCGACTGTTGGCTCACCCTTCACCTGAAGATCTTTCTGTAAATCTGTGATCGCAAGAACGTTCGGCAGATCCCGTTTGTTGAGCTGCAGGACGTATGGGATCGTGTCGAAATCCAGATTGTGATCTTTCAAATGCTCGCGGAGGTTTTCGAGCGTTTCAAGGTTGGCGTCCATGCGCTCCTCTTGCGAATCGGCTACGAACACTACGCCATCTGCACCCTTTAAAATCAGGCGGCGGCTGGCCTCATAGAAAACCTGGCCTGGAACCGTGTAAAGATGGAAGCGTGTGCGGAATCCTCGCACTGTACCGAGGTCCAGGGGAAGGAAATCGAAAAATAGGGTGCGGTCGGTTTCCGTGGCCAGCGAAACCATCTTTCCTTTCTGATTCGAGCCGGTATGTTCATATATCCATTGCAGGTTGGCGGTCTTTCCCCCGAGTCCGGGGCCGTAGTAGACGAGCTTGCAGTTGATTTCTCGAGCGGGAAAATTTATAAACGGCACAATTTCCTCAAATTAGGCAGCCCCGTACTTATAGCATAGGCCTGTACCTGCGGCCAACGCGCCCCCGTTGGGCTTGATTCGCAATAGACAACCCGGTTGGCGTGGCTGGTGGATCGGCATGCAGCGTGGATGTGCCGATTCAGGTGCCTAATCGGGCGCGATTGGTGGCTGGGCTGCTAAGTAGCTTGTGCTTGCCGATTCGTACGAGGGCGGGTCTTAGGCTCGCCCTCAAAACGTGGTTGCTGAGGCACGCTGGTGTGCGGTTGACTGGCCCTTTCGGCTTTTAGGTTGGCTCGCCGATTCTGATTAATTTGTGAAAACAGACTGAATCGTGCCCGGGTTTTGTCATCTCTTCTGGCTACGAATCTGCTGGCTACGAAATAAATTCAACTCGGGAGACCATTACGTGAAATTGATCGCGACGGTTGTGTTTCTGTTTTCTATCGCATTGACCCCTGCTGCGTGGGGGCAGAGCCAAGCTCAGACTCCGCCGCAATATTCAAAGCCCACGGGTGAGCCCGTTCCGCAGAGCAGCACTTTGCAGAATGCTCCTGCCGCGCCCGCGCTTCCTGCGGACTGGGCGAAGCAACTCGTCGAACATCATGAAGCGATCGTTACCGACCATATGCGCGTGCACGTTTTTCGGCTGCGTCCTGGGGACGATTTGCTCGGATCGATTCGAGCTTATGTGAATGCCAATCACATCCAGGCTGCTGTGGTGCTGAGCGCCGTGGGCAGCTTGACGCAGGCTTCGATACGCTATGCGAATCAGCCCGAGGCGCATATACATACCGGGCACTTCGAGATTGTTTCGATTACTGGGACCATGGAGGAAGGCGGCGAGCATATTCATCTTTCGATCGCGACGGGGCAGGGGAACATGATCGGCGGGCACTTGATGACCGGGTGCAAGATCTATACGACGTCGGAAGTGACTCTGGGCGAACTTGTCGGTGCGCAGTTTGCGCGCGAAACCGATCGCGAAGGTAGCGGGTGGGATGAACTGAAGATTTACCCGGCGAAGCCTTAATCATGTTTTCGTAAAGTACGTAAAGGCGCGGCTAAGTGTTTGGCGTTAGGTCTCGGCGTGAGGATCCTGCACAACCCAGCCATAGCCTGGCTTCAGCTTTTCGCGTTTCTTCAATTGTCACTTTTATGCGAGCTTCTCACAACAAGACGCGGTAGGTGTGAAGCGGCTAACTAGTGCCGCTACGGCGCTTTTTCGTGCATAAGACAGAGAGACCATAGCCTTCCCCGCGACGTCTATCCCCTTGACCTTCTATTGTTTGGCGTTGGTCGAACAGGGCAGCGTTTGCCGCCGGGCGGCGGTGCGTGGCCGGTGGGCCTCGTTTTTACCCTCAGGCGCTCAAACTGGGACGCTGTTCGGCAGCGGGATTCCTTGACGCGCGCTCTCTCGATTTGCTAGGCTGCGCGCATTCTCTGCTGCCTGGCGCCGGTGCGGGTGTTTTCCGCAGTTGAGAGTGCTTCTGTGCCCCTACTGTCGGGAGAATCATGGAAATAACCTCCGCGCTCTTTGAAATAGCGAGCGTGTCTTTAGCCTGCCGAGATCAGGATACCCTGCTTAAAACCTTTGCTGCGCGCGTGGGAGCCACTCTCGGGGCTCGTGCAGTGTTTGTGTGGACCAATGGAGTACGGTCTGAGGGACCCGTCAAACTTGTGTGCCGCATGCGCTGGAACGAGGCGGGCGAGCGCATTAACCCCCTGGGTGAAACCGTGAGCGAGGGAGTGCTGGCCGAAGTCTACGAGTCTGCCGAGACCCGCCGGTTTGGCGCCAAAGAAATCGCCTCAGATGGTTTCGAGCATCTGGATGATCCCAGCCGCGCGCGCGTGAAATCCGCGATTTTCGTTTCCTTGCCTGGAGTCCATACCCCCGAAGGCGTTGTGGAAGTGCTGAACAAGCGCTCCGGCGAATTCACTCCTGAGGATGCCCATTTCCTCGAAGAGGCCAGCCGCCTGGCCGGCACCGCTTTGACCAATCTTGAAGCGATCGAAGGCGAGCGGCAAGCACAGCTGTCAACTCTGGAACGGCTGACCGCGCTTTACGATCTCGGCCGTACTTTCACTTCGACCTTGGAACTGAGCGAGCTGGTTCCTATCGTCGCTGGAAAAATTCGCGACATTCTTGGGGCGGGAGCTTGCAATTTGTGGCTGGCCGATGCTGGGTCGCAGGAACTCTATCTCGCGAAGAAAATTGGGGAAGACCCTACTGTGGAAGATGATGCGCGTGTGTCCCTCAGCGAAGGTTTGCTGGCTGAGGTGGCGCAACAGGCCAGTCCGAAATTGATCGAAGATCCTGCGCAGGAAGCCGGGCTCAAGGAACGCCTGGAGGCGGGCGGCGAATTTGAGATTCATTCGTGGATGGGCGCGCCCCTGCGAAAATCCAACGCAGTACTGGGCGTGGTTGAGCTGATCAACAAAGTCGACGGCTCATCGTTCAATGAAGATGATTTGTTTTTTCTGGAGACGATCAGCGAGCAGGCGGCCGTGGCGGTACACAACGCCAATTTGCTGGAGTCTGAACGCAAGGTTCACGCGTTGGATGCGCTGTTGAAAATTTCGCAGGAAATTACTTCCACGCTCGATCTCGACCACGTGCTTACTACTGTGGTGCATCAGGCAGGCTCTGTGGTTCCTTTCGATCGTTGCGTCATCGGTTTTTATGATCGTGGGCGCTTCGTGCTGGGAGCGCTGTCCGGCGAAACCGAAGTGCCGAAAACGCGCGAGATGAGCGATTTGCGCACGCGACTCGAATGGGTGGCTAGGCAAGATCATGCGGTATCCGCTGATTTATACGAGGACGGATGGCACACCAACCCCGAAGACGCGAAGGCGCAGATTGTTCCGTTTCTCGAAGAGCACGAAGAAAATGGTTTTTACGCATTACCTCTGAAGGACGATCAGGGGACATTGGGCGTGATGGCGTTGCTTAGCAGCGACGCCGATTTCCTCACTGAAAATAACCGCGAAACTATGGCGATTCTGGCCAGCCAGACCACTGTTGCCGTCCGCAATGCACAGCTCTACCAACAGGTACCCCTAGCCAATTTGCTTCAGCCTTTTGCGCAGCGGAAAAAGAGACTGATGTCAGCGGTTCCGCAAGGGCGCTGGATGGTGTATGCCCAGCGTGCCGCTATAGTGATTTTGTTCCTCATAGTCTTCCCTTGGCCCATGCGTGTGGGTACGGACGCGACCGTAGTACCTGCTGAGCGTCGCATGGTCAGCGCGATTGACGGCGGCGTGGTGAAACGTATTTTCGTCCACGAAGGCGACAAGGTGCAGGCGGGGCAAATGCTGGCGCAACTAGACGACGGCGATGATCGCGTGAAGTTGGCGCAGGCCGAAGCGGCACTGGCGCAGGCGCGCCGCGAGGTGGCCGATGCGGAATTCCGCAGTGACCCTTCAGCGGCGGGACAGGCGGAAATTCGCGCCAACCTGCACGAAGCCGAAGTGCAGCTCGAACAGCAGCGTGTGGCCGAAGCGCAACTGCGTTCGCCGATCGCGGGAATTGTAATCACTCCGAAAGTGGAAGAAAAATCCGGGACGATGGTCAAGCCAGGTGAAACTTTCGCTGAGGTTGTGGGGCAGGAGCGTATGGCTGCTGAGATGAGCGTGCCGGAAGGCGATTTGGAATTGGTCCGTCTGGGGAAGAATGTTGCGCTGAAACTGAACGCCTTTCCTACTACTACATTCAAGGGCACCGTTGAACGCCTCGGCGCCCAGACGCAAGCGGCTGCTGGCGACCAATACTTCATCGTGCGCGCGATATTTGACAATCCCCAAGGACTGGCGCGCACAGGAATGGTTGGCAGGGCGCGCATTCATGCGAGCGGCGGGTGGTTTCAGAGCGGGTGGTATCCGGTGGGCTACACTTTGCTGCGCTCGCCTTTCCGATGGATTTGGGAAAAAGCGTGGAGCTGGATGCCGTAAGGCGTGTCGTGCGTGGTGCAGGAACGCCAGCAGGCCGTACTCTTCCGGTTCCTGAGGCGGGCGTCAGTTGCCTGGTGTCATATTGATCGAGGCAGAGAACCGGCGGGACATCGGCGCTACGCACGGAGCTGCGGTAACTACAGGGCTTCGGCGTATTAAAACGCCGAACCCCGGAGGTGCGGCAAATGATTATTATGGATGTTGCCCTGAAGAACGAGGATCGGCCATGATGAAATTTACATTGGCGTTTTTGATTACTGTAACCGCCATCGCTTTGAATGGCTGCGACAACTCCACAGTGGCTTCGGGCCCGAATGCTGCGCAGCCTCCCGCCGCATCTGTACCTCCGCCGAGTATCCCGGCTGCAAATGCGAAGACTGGGGACGTTCTCAGCGTCTTGACTGTTGAACACCAGGTGGATATTACCGCGCAACATGAAGGCGTCGTTACAGCGATTTCGAAAGATGAAGGAAGCGCGGTTAGAGCTAACGAGGTTTTGGGGCAGCTAGACGACCGCGCTTTGCAAACGAAGCAGCAAAATGAGCAGGGTAGTGGGGAGAAACAGAAGGAAGGGGCGGGCGCAGACGAGGCGAACAATGCTATTTCAGATTGGGCGTAGCCGATTCAAGGTGCTGGGTCTTAGGTGCTAGGTATTAGGATTTTGCCCAAGACCTAACACCTGAGACCTTCTGCTTCATTCGTTACGTCACTTCAAGTCCGCCAGGTCGGCCTGCAGTTGCTGCAGGTTGAAGCCATCGGGCGTGACCGTTTGTCCGCCTTTCTTCTCCAGAAAATCTGGGGTGATGATGGCGTAGGCCTCATCGCAATAGGTGTTCCAGAAGCCCCAGGTCATCAACTGCGTGGCGCCCCAGGTGATGACGGTGACGCCGCGGGCGTCGTAGGCGACCACAGGAACGGCGTGTCCGCCCCAGGAGCCCGGTGCGCCGTCGCCGGTCGGGCCCGGCGGGACAGACCAGGGCTGATGATTCTCGGTTTGCGGCTGAGCGCTTTTGGGCAGGGCGAGGCCAATGTAGCAGCCGCCGAAAATCCAGACAGCGTCCATGACGTGCGTCTGGTTGGAGGGCTCAAGGGCCACGAAGGCCTGATTTCGTGCCCGGCGATGCCATGCTGGCGCCAGTAGTTAAGCACGTCGATCTCGACGGCGCCGTTGTCGTTCGCTCCCGTGGTTGGATTGTAGCCGGTGATCGCGGAGTAGGCGGCGATGACCTGTTTATCAGAAGGGGTAAACATCTTGGACTTGGGCTGCGAGGTCCACTCCATCATGAGGTGGCCGGCGGCGGCGCAGGTGCAGTCGCCGATCTGATCGTTGTCCATCATGCCCCAGGCTCCTTTCACCTTGCCGGTGAGGTCGAGGCTCGGAGGCGGCGGGGGCAGCGCCGTGGTGGTGTAGGTAGCGAGCAGCAAAGTGCGCGGATCGTGCCGGGCTGCCTGTTTGCCGAGCTTGAGCTTCATGGTGTCGATGCGAGTTGGATCGGACTTCACGGTCACGCTTTTCTGGCGTCTGTGGGCGCGGTTGCCGAGCATCTTTACCGACATGGCTGAGATTCCTTTCGGGTTAGGACTAAAATCCGACGCTAAGAGATCCGTGAGGATCCCGGTTCAGAACGAAAATACGGCACTGCATCGAGTAAGGGGAAGATTGCGCGGCGAATAATAGAACGCCGGAGGGAGGTTGCAACGGAGAATTTGCGCCTGTTACGAAAAACGAACAAAGGCTACGGTGGAGGGATCTGGACCACGGTTACGGTAGCGTTGGGCCGCTTGCCGGGAAAGGCGAACCGGCTACAGCAGTAAGATTGCCGCTGGCGAAATTGATGTTGAAGGCCTGGATTTCACCTCCGGTGACGTAAAGATATTCGCCAAAGGAATCGGCGGCCATCGAGCCGCCGAAAATGGCGAAAGGAGAACCCGAAAGCGGAGTCAGCACACCGTTGGCCGAATTGATGCTGTAGCCCGTGATCCCGCCGTCGTTGAGCGCATAGAGGAAGCCGCTGGCGAAGACGAGCTGGATGGGAGCTGTCTCCCGCGGAGAAGGGAGAACCGGGCACGGGAACGAGGGCGCCAGTGCTGCTCACGATGGAGAATGCGGCAATCTGGTTCGTGCGAAGAGTGCGGCGTAAACGTAGGAACCGGTGTCGACAATGCCGAAGGGCCGGCTGTTGAGACCGGTTTGCCCCGGAAGAGCAAACGGCGAACCCGGCACTGCGGTCAGCGCTCCGGTGGAATCAATGGTGAAGGCGAAGATGCCGCCCGTGCCCAGGGGATCATCAGTCGCAGTGTAGAGGAACCTTGCCGGAGGGATCGACCGCGAGAAAAAGACCGCTTCCGGAAGGGAAAGGAGAGGACGAAATGGCTGTGGGAATCCCGGTTGCGCTTACGGTGAACGCGTCGACCGTGCCGGCGTCGGCGGCGTACAGAAGACGTACTCCCGCAGGCGAGGCCAGACCGACGGGAACACTGAAGGTTCCGGTCGAGAAGGGAGAGCCCGCGAGCGCGGTCAGCGCACCGGTTGTCTGGTCGATGGAGAAGCCGTCCAGCTGAGCGTTGCAGAGAGTCGGAGGCGTACAGGAACTGATTGTTCACGGCGGTGAGGCCGAGGCTCATGGAGGGACCGGGCACGGAGCCAATCGTGGCAAGCGCTCCGCTGGTGTGATCGATGCTGAAGGCCAGAATCTGGCTGCTCCCGACGGCGTAGAGGAATTCGGGACCGGGTTGGACCGGGCAGGCCGGCTATTCCCGAGCCGCACGTGCAGGTGCCTGCCGCTGCTGCTGGCGGGGAGGGCGCAGACGACCGGCGGATTTGTGCCGCACGAGGTCAAGGCGAATGACAGGGCAACCACGACGAAGAGTGTGCGGGAGTTCGAAGCGCGCTGGTTGGCATAAGCTTCCCCATGAAGTGCATGCTAATCGCAGAGGGACGCATGAAACTGCCGGGTGGCACACTTTCTAGAGTGTCACAACCCACGATGTCTGGAAAGTTTCTCCGACCGAAACAGGTTACGCCGCGCAACGCAGTAAGCCACGGTGAGTGGCGGCGGGCTGAGAGCTCTTAGGGAAGTCAATGCCAGTTGCGCAGGAGTTCTCTCCAGGATGCGCGGCGGCAGCGCCGAGTTGGGCAAGTTCGGTTCAGGGTGAGGGAATCGAGGTGGGCGGCGAGGTAGTCGATGCGGCGCCGGCGCCCTTGCTGGAGAAGGCGTGAGCCTTTGGCGGTGGCGCGGATGTTCAGGCGGCGAGCGTCATGGGGATCGGGAGTGATCTGCGACCAGGCGGCTGCGTTTGAGTCCGGCGACGACGCGGCTCATGGTGGGCGGTTTGACCTGCTCGGCGGCGGCGAGTTCGCCAAGCGCTTTGGGGCCGGCAAAGACGAGAACCGAGAGGGCCGAAAGCTGAGCCGGGCCGACTCCGGCGGCTGCGTCCTGTAGGCGAACGCGGCGGAGCAGATGGATGGCGGCGGAATGGAGGCGATCGGCGGCCGCGAGGGTCTCTGGGCGGGACGCGACGTTGCCGGGTTCGGAACTTTCAGGCTTGACTTTCGCCATCGAATATAGTTAGCTATGCTAACTAATTTATCTTTGGAGGTCAAGACATGAGCGCAACTGCAACCGGAGTCGGAATCACCCGGCTGGGCGAAATTGCCATCAACGCGAAAGATGTGGAGCGGGCGGCGGCTTTTATGAGGCGTGCTGGGCTCAAGCTGCTTTTCAAAGCACCGCCGGGGTTGGCATTCTTCGACTGCGGAGGAGTGTGGCTGATGCTGGACCGGGCAGAGAAGCCAGAGTTCGATCATCCCA
>CAWJGI010000039.1:0-67831 GCA_963842255.1 uncultured Acidobacteriota bacterium
ACGCGTTAAGTCCGGTCCCATCCAGTCCACCAATCCTTGGTTGAATATCATCGGCGTCGTGGGTGACGTGAAGACCGATTCGCTCGAGCTCCAGGAGGCGCCACATATTTATCTCTCTGACTTCCAAGCCCCCGCCTACAATTCGGTCATCTACCTTCGCACAGCCGGCGATCCGGGCACTCTCGGTGACGCGATTCGGCCTGAAGTAGAGGCCGTTGACCCGAACGTGCCGGTTTATGCGGTGCGTACAATGGAAGACGTGATAGCAAGATCCATGGCGGAACGCCGTTTTGCACTCCAAATCCTGGATTTCTTCGCGGGTGTCGCCCTTCTGCTCGCCGCAATCGGAATCTACGGCGTCATGGCTTACACCTTCAGTCAACGGAGGCACGAAATTGGCATCCGCATGGCTCTCGGCGCCCAGCCCCGCGACATTCTTCGCATGGCTCTAAGCGAAGGAATGACGCTCGTCGCTGTCGGCCTCGGCTCGGGCCTGGTCGGAGCGTTGATCCTCACGCGCTTCCTCCGCTCTATGCTTTATGCTGTCTCGCCCAATGATCCGCTCACGTTCGTGGCGCTCCCTGCGCTACTCGCCGCCGTTGCGTTGCTAGCGTGTTTCGTCCCTGCGCGCCGCGCCACGCAAGTGGACCCGCTCGTCGCCCTGCGTGATGGGTAGCACTCGCATCCTGAATTTCGGGCGGCTAATTTGGTAGCGCTCCTAGCTGCTAGGAATTCCCCGGATCGTAAAGCTGATACCGAGAAGGAGACCTCATGGCCACAATTCAAACTGCAGCCGACTGGCAGAGGCAGTGGTTCGAGATTGCAGACGCAACCTATTTGAACACTGCAGCACACGCAGCGATGCCTCGTGTTTCTCTGCGCGCGGTGCAAGTCTCGCTCGAAGCGAAGCGGTTTCCCCATCACATAAACGACTCCGTTTGGTTCGAGGCGCCAAACCGAATTCGGGCCTCCCTATCGAAAATGATTGGGGCGAAACCCGAAGAAATCGCACTGACCACCGGCGCAAGCACTGGCGTCGCGGCCGTGGCACATGGCCTGACATGGAAGCCGGGCGACGAGATCATCACCGCCAAGGGAGAGTTCCCACTGCAATACGCCACCTGGAAGCCAATGGAAGAACGCGAGGGCGTGAAACTGAAAATCGTAGCGCCGCGAGACCGCTTTGTTACGGCGGACGACCTGATTGCCGCAATGACGCCGAGAACGCGCGTCATCTCCGTAAGTCATGTGCGCTTTGACGACGGCTCGCTGTTAGATGCGTCTCGCGTGGCTGCGGCCTGTCACGCGCAGGGAGCGCTGCTTGTGCTTGATGTGAGTCAGTCTTGCGGGGCGGTGCCGATGGATGTAAACGGACTTGGCGCCGATTTCTTGGTGTGCGCCGCGTACAAGTGGCTGCTGAGTCCGTACAGCACTGGATTTTTTTGGGCGAAGAGCGAACATCTGGACACTCTGCGCCCGGGACCGTTTTATTGGATGGGCCAAATCGCAGACACTTTTTCGACGTTGAATTTTGTCGATCCCAAACCATCCCGCAGTGCGAGGCGTTGGGACGCGGCGGAAGCGTCCACTTATTTCAATTTCAACCTGACGGCCATGGACGCCTCGGTGGATTTTGTGTTGCGTGTCGGGCCTGAGTTCGTGCTCGAACATAACCGGAAATTGATCGCGTTCTTGTTTGAACGCCTCCCCAAAGACTGCGTTCCGGCGAGTCCGCTGGACCCCGCACAGCGCGGGCCGTACGGCTGCTTCACCGCGCGGACCCCGGAAAAAACGGCCGAGCTTTATCAGAAGTTGCGAGAAGGAAAATGTTGTCGTGAGCATGCGCGAGGGGAGGATTCGCGTCTCGCCCCATTTGTTCAATTCAGAGCGCGACATCGACCGCCTGATCAACGTGTTGCATGATGATGACGCGGAATTTTGTTCACGGGTGAAGGATGACCCCCTGAGGTGATCTCGAATCGCACCAACAAGACTCAAGATGTCGCGCAATTTAGGGGACGATCCCCGGAGCGAATTAAATTACGTCAGTCTATGAACGATTGAAGAATCTGCAGATTACTTTGCCTGACGTTCCACCCCCTGTGGTGGATGGCTACGTTGCTGCTTTCGTTCCGTTTGTCCGGACCGGCAACTTGATTCATTTGTCGGGGCGGCTCGCAAAGAAGAATGGAAAGCTTTGGTGCGGCAAGCTAGGCGAGGAGATTACCACCGCTGAGGGGAAACAAGCGGCACGCAGCGTCGCCATCGAATTACTTGCCACTCTTCAGGCCGCCATCGGCGATCTGAATGACCTTCGACGGATTGTGAAACTTTTGGTCTTCGTCAACAGTGGGCCGCATTTTACGGAGGCCCACATGGTTGCCAATGGCGCTTCCGAATTGTTCATCGAAGTCTTTGAAGAGCGAGGAGCCCATGCGCGCAGCGCCTTGGGCGTGTCGCAGAGTCCGTTTGGTTGCTGCGTCGAGGTCGAGATGGTTGTGGAGACATTTGTATCGGAAAGTGAATGCGAACCGTGAAATGCACACGAAGAAGAAACAGAGTGGTTATCTGAGCTGTTCGGTTTGACCGGAGGATCATGGAGATACGGACGATCGGCCCATTCCTTCATTATTTTGGCAACGTGCGGGAGCGCACTATGCGCGTGGCGCGTTGTATTCCGCCGGACAAGATCGATTGGACCTACGCACCGGCCAAGTTTACTTTGGGCGATCTGTTGCGGCATCTGGCGGTAGCGGAACGATATATGTGGGCGGAAAACGTGCAAGGGCGTCCAGCTCGTTACACGACGCACGGAAAAGAGCTGGCGGACGGTTACGACAATGTGATGGCGTTTGTCGAACGCTTGCACGCGGAATCGATGGAAATTTTCGGACGACTCACCGATGAAGATCTACAGAAGAAATGCAAAACACCCGATGATGCCCCCATCACTACGTGGAAGTGGCTGCGCTTGATGGTCGAACACGAGATACATCATCGCGGGCAAGTTTACATTTACTTGTCATTGCTCGGCGTCGCCACGCCGCCACTCTATGGCCTAACCTCCGAAGAAGTCCGCTCCCGCGCCGCCGTGGATTGATTTTCACGGCGCTGCGCTCGACTTGAAGGTCGTTTCATTGAGCATTCGAGCGCTTCTAGTGTCCTGTATCATAAATGTCTTTACTAATCGACAGGGTTGCTGCATACTGGATTCACTATGCCGTTACCGCCTGCCGCACGCTCTTCGTCTGAGCTCATCGCAACGCGAGGAACTGATCAAAGTCACTCGCTACCCCGGTACGCCGCAATCGATCGTGCTCCGTTGTCGAGTAGTGTTGGGGCAGCCGAGGGGACCGCGAATAACGAGTTGGCGCGCCAACTGTCCACCAGTTTGCCGACCGTGCTGCTCTGGCGGCGTCGTTTTCGGCAGCAAGGATTGCTCGGCGTTTTGCAGGACAAGGCTCGTTCGGGACGCCCCCGCTCTCTTACTCCGGAAAAAGAGGCGGCGATCATCGAAGCCACCCGGAACACCAAACCCAAAAACGCTACTCATTGGAGTGTCCGCAGCATGGCCCGGTACCAGGGGGTCAGTTCGGCTACCGTGCAGCGTATCTGGAACGCCTATCACCTCCAACCGCACCGCGTCGAGCACTTCAAGTTCAGCACCGATCCCGAGTTTGTCCGCAAGGTGCGCGATATTGTCGGCTTGTACCTGAACCCGCCTGACAAAGCGCTGGTCTTCAGCGTGGACGAAAAGAGCCAGATCCAGGCTTTGGACCGCACCCAACCGCTCTTGCCGTTACGCCCAGGGTTGCCGGAACGACAGACCCATGACTACGAGCGACACGGGACAACCACTCTGTTTGCGGCACTGAACGTATTAGACGGAACGGTCATTGGACACTGCCAACCCCGGCACCGACATCAAGAGTTCCTCGGTTTTCTTGAGCGCCTAGCAGCCTCCGTCAACGACCGAGGTCAAGACGTACACATCGTCATGGACAACTACGGAACTCACAAACACCCCAAAGTGAAGACTTGGTTCGCCGCACATCCCCGCTATCACGTACACTTCACGCCCACAGGATCATCCTGGTTGAATCAGATCGAGCGCTGGTTTGCGGAAATCACCGCGAAGCGCATTCGCCGTGGTACCTTCCTCAGCGTCAAGGAACTTACCCGCGCTATCGAAGCTTACATCCACGAGAACAACCGAACTCCTAAGCCTTTCGTTTGGACAGCGACCGCTAAATCGATCCTGAGAAAGCTCAAGAAATATAAAGAGACTTTAGATACAGGACACTAGAAGAGCCCCTTCCTTCTTTACTCTTCTCCGCGTCCTCTGCGCCTCTGCGTTTCGCTCTTCCTTTTGGCTCGGGTGCACGAACGATCAGACGGGATTAGTGGCGGATTTTGCCTCGAGGGTGGAAGCGGTGACGGATTTTTCGGCAAAGGCGGGAGTGACGCCGTCCTGGGCGAGCAGGCCGACGGCGGCCTGGTTGAGTGTGGCGCGGAGCTGATAGCGCTCGTGCGCGCGGGTGATGTAACGTTATGAGTCTAAGAGCTTCGCTATTCCAAGTGGGACCATGATGTGAGCATAATTTGCCACGCCCGCTATCCAGCAAAGTCCCGGCGTGGTTCGAGCGGAAGTTCGACTTCACCTTTCCGGAGGTGCAGTACCCCAACGTTTGTGTCCGCCTGTGGGGCACGCCCGCACGCCTGGAAGAGACACTGCGCAAAGTGACGACCGATGTGTTGGTCGGCAAACCGCAGGAGAAGTGGTCAGCCCAAGAGCACGCAGGCCACTTGCTCGATCTCGAACCTCTGTGGATGGCGCGTGTGGATGACTTCCTTACTGACCGAGACACACTCGCCGTCGCAGACCTGGGTAATCGCAAGACCCATGAAGCCAACCATAATGCCCAAGAATTGGCGGAGATTCTGGCTGGATTCCGCACAGCACGGCTTCGCTTAATGGAGCATCTGGGGACATTTGAACCCGACATTCTTGCGCGAACGAGGCTGCATCCGCGTCTCAGGCAGCCCATGCGGCTCGTGGATCATTTGTATTTTGTTGCGGAGCACGATGACCATCACCTGGCAAAGATATCGGAGTTGATCGATACGCATTTCCCAAAAGGATAGGAGTGTAGCAGGAGGTCTCCGCGAGAACGCCTTAGATAGTCGGAGCCCGCTCACTACTGGTCTCCGATTGGAGTGAACCCCTAAAGTGAGACAGTTTCACGATGCACACTTTGCGAAATCGCAAAACGGGCCGGAAAAGTGCCGGGCGGCGTTTCACAGAAGCGCGAAGTACGTCCCAGACCGCCGTTAATCCGCATCTCGCAGGCACGATCCGGCACTCTAATTCAAATTTCCAGGCCTTTGTGGGCTTCAAGACCAGAGTGTGATGCACACATTTGTCTCAACCTGGGGTTCACGTCCCAGAATTTTCGGTTAAGCCAAGTTTCCTTACGTGTGTGCTACTTCTTGTTGTCGTCCTTCCGAATGGACGAAGGGACCCCCTGCCTAGTGAGCAGGGGCTCTGCCTTTGTAAGGATTCTGAATGGGAATCACAAGAGGCCGATGAAGGCAGAGTTCTATGATCACTAAATTGCGTGGCTGGTGTAAATCGTTATACCGTTCCCATCGGGGTCCTTTATGCAAAAAAGATGATGTCCAAAAAAAGTTTCATCAGGAATCTCTCCTGCTGCGATTCCCCGACGGATTAGCTCCAACCGATATTTTTTCAATTCATTCAGGCCTTTGCCTTTAATCATGAGGTCAAATTGCTCAGAAAATCTTTTATGGAATTGTCCTGTCAAACTTTCCGCTACATCTTCTCCAGCCAGCCCGACTTCGAACAATAGAAGATGAGTGCCTCCACGTAGTTCGACAATTGCGAACTTTTCGTCAATAGCAAATGGAGGAAGGCCGAGATTCGAGTAGAATTGGCAACTACTCTTAAGGTCAGCCACCTTTAAAACAAGATGAGCCACTGCTAATTCTGAATCAACGACAGTCTTCATCTCGCTGAATCCTAAACCGGTCATGATTCACCTCTCAAGTTATTCTTCAAAATTGCCCTGAAGCAACGCTGATACAGCAGTGTTCCTATTAAAGATACCACACGGTATCTTCCAAGGCAAGCATTTTATTTGCGTCACTGGCTCATCCATGGAATACACTTCTGAGACGTTGAGGAGACTTTCGAAAATGAAGGCGAGAAAAGTAAAAAACGCGTACATGAAAAAGAAGGACCCTCTCTTCGTCAGAGAATCCCTCTTAAAGGCCGCCTTCGAACTCGCTGCGACCAAGGGCATGGCTGATGTCACCGTCAACAAAGTGAGCGAATTGGCGGACGTGACCAAAGGGGCTTTCTTTCATCACTTCGATAGCAAAGAGACGTTGGTGATGGAGCTGATGCAGATGCTATTGACGCGATTGGACAAGCAGTTTGACCGACTGATGGCGGAGGAAGGCAATTCCGACGGATGCTTTACTCGTGCATACATTAGGGCCGCATTCTCCGAAGGTGCAGCTGAACGTAAACTTTGGGGCGCGCTCTTGAGTCTGATGGCCTCTAAAGATCAGGTCGGAAGGGTTTGGAATAACTGGCTGAGCGAACGCCTGAAGAGACATTCGAAAACTGATTCGAGAACCCAGCTTCGTGTCGTAAGACTTGCGGCAGATGGCGTATGGCTTGAGAGAATCATGAACGCAAAATCGAAGAACCTAAAGGGTGTCGAAGAATATCTCATTGAGATGACGCGAATCCGTTAGTCTCAGAATGCAGCAGGAGCGAAAGACAAACCAGCGTTTAGGCTTTGCTCCATCTTCGAAGCTTAGGAATTCTTCTGGTAAACAGGCGGGCCACAAAACCGGGAAATCCTACTTTCTTCAATTCACTCTTCACGCGCTCCTGCATTTGCTTCACCGTAATGTCAGGCGCGGTAAAACGTCCGCCTTTGTAGCAGTGAGAAGCAATACATGGCGTTCTTCGATCCGTCTGGGTTCGTCCCGCAGCGGCCTTCGTCGCGGACTAATGGCATTCCGCACGATTGACAGTGACAGCGCAGAATCGCACCGGGCCATTGCGAATGGCACTCGAAGAAGGCAAACGACGTAAAGCAGGACTTACTGCGGAATCACGTCGAAACTATCTTGGAGTATCTCAAGAGATCTGAATCGGACTCCGGTATCCACGGGGCGTTCCGCAGGGATCTAGAAGACGCGAAGAAAGTCCAACAAGCCTTTTTCCCCCCGCAGACCATCTCGATTCGTGCATCTCTTCCGAAACCTTCTACCAACCGGCCCGAGGGATCGGAGGGGACTATTACGATTTACTTGCTTTGCAGAGAGGTCGGTGGGGGATTGCCATCGGCGACGTCTCCGGAAAAGGAATTGGTGCCGCTCTGATTATGGCCAGTGTCCAGGCCTCGCTCAAATTCCAGGCCTTGCAACCGCATTTGAAACTTTCGACGCTGATTGGCGACGTCAACCGGCTGGTTTATGGGTCTTCGCCGACCAACATTTTCGCGACGCTATTCTATGCAGAGTACGAACCAGCCAAACGCATGTTGAATTACGTCAATGCGCCTGTCATCAGACCTACCTGATGATCGACGAGGACAAGCGCCGCATTTTGAGAAGTCAGGGGCTCGTAGGGGCGGATTTGATTGGTCATGGCATTCTCCTTCGATTGTTATGGTCGCTGTGCGTTATGTCGAGGATTTAACAATAACAGAGCAACAGTCCGATCAATAGCTGCCTCAGTTACAATAGATTGGTGCGATTGGAGCAACAATAGAAATGGAAGATCTAAACGACATCTACTTCTTTGCCTCGGTCGTCCGATATGGCGGATTCTCCGCGGCGGCGCGAACGATCGGGGTTGAGAAAACGCGCCTTAGCCGCCGTATCTCCGCGCTGGAGAGACGGCTGGGTGTTCGTTTGCTCCAGCGCACTACCCGGGTTCTCTCTCTAACAGAAGCCGGACAGCGCTTCTTTGAGCGTTGTGTGGCGACCGTCGAAGGAGCGCAGGCGGCCTATGACAGCATGGCGGAATTGCGCACGGAACCGGCGGGACTCGTTCGCCTCAGCAGCCCGGTACTTCTGACTCAAAGGTGTTTGGCTCATGCACTCCCCGGCTATATGACGTTGCATCCAAAAGTCTCTCTCTTCGTCGAGGCGACGGACCGGACCGTAAATGTGATTGAGGAGCGATTTGATCTCGCCATCCGTGCAAAGCCAGTGATAGAGGACGTTGCTGGGTTGGTGGCAAAAACTCTTGGCAATTCCAAACGTGTGATGGTCGTCAGCCCCACCTTTCTCGACCAGTACGGGCGCCCGGAAAATCCAGCCGACTTGCCGAACTTCGCAACCGTCGCCAGCATCGACGATGTATTCGACCGCGGTGCGCGCTGGAACTTAACGAATCTTGATAATCGCACGCAACAGATCGAGTTGAAGCCGAGACTTGTAACAAGTGATCTGCGCGTGAGACTTCAAGCTGCGATACACGGCATTGGCATCGCATTGCTGCCAGAACAAGTGGTCTCTGCACCGCTAAAAGAGGGGCTTATCGAGCGAGTGTTGTCGGAATGGTCTGGGGCGAAGAATATTCTGCACCTGGTTTACCCGACCCCGCGGGGAATGCTGCCGTCGGTAAGGAGTCTTATTGACTATCTGATGATCCACGTTCCAGCTTGGCTCGAGGAAAGAAGCATTTAGAGCTAGCATGGCGAGCGTAACCCTGACGGAACTCTAGCGGGAGAGTGCGAGCCAATCCAGAAAATAGCGTCGCGAACTACAAGTGGGCCAATGGTCTGTGCTAATCGTGGTTGGGTGACGAGCAAGTCGAAAGTTATCGGTTCGTCCGTCGGGTTAGTACAGACAAACTGTTGTGCTGACTGCTCAGGGGCTGACTGTGCACGTTGTCGCAGAAATCGTCCTGTGTACGAACTGTGCAAGAATGCATCGTTTTCAACAGATTCGAGTTAGCTTTGAGCGAAAAGCAGATTCCCCGATTTGTTGTAAATGTTAGTAGTTAAAGAAAACGGAACGAAACGTTGGAAGCGATTGCCCGGCTTTGCAAGCAGGGGGTCACCGGTTCGATCCCGGTCACGTCCACCATAATTTTATTCCTCTCCTTTCCGCCGGTTACGCTGCAATTTCCGAGTCCGATTTTGCACTGGTTTTTCTTGGAGCATTTGGAGCAACTCCAGGTTTTGGAAGGTCGAAGTCGTAGCCGACAAACTCGGCCTCTGCGAGACGAATATCCAGTTCCTCGTAAAGATGAGAGTACTAATAGCAAGCTCGAAGATTTGAGGCCCATCTAAGTGATCTCGTGTCGGACCCTTAAAAGGCATTTTTCTGCGAGTCGATTTATCGCGCGCCGGGTTGATATTAAGCACAATGTCGGTCGTTAAAGAGGTGCGTCTTATGAGCTCCCTTCGTCTTTTGTTATCCTCCGGTTCTGTTCTCGGTCTTGGCGCGCTATTGCTTGGCGTTAGTGGTTGCGGCGGTTCTGGATCTGTCTCGTCAACGCCGCCAGCGAGCCCCAGCTACACGCTTAAGGCCGGGTCGTTAAACCCAGGGTCCGTCACTGCAGGCAACACCTCCACTTCCACGATTACTGTGACGCCCGCTGGTGGATATACGGGCAACGTTAGCCTTTCGTGCAGCATGATTGCGGGCGGCACTCCCGCTCCCAGCTGTTCCTTCAGCTCGCCATCGGTAATGATCGCCAACGACGCCGCGGTTACGTCCACTCTAACCGTGTCAACTTCGGCGAATACCCCCGGCGGAACCTATACCATCACCGTCGTCGGGAGCGATGGAACTGACAAAGCCCCAAGCAATGGCGCCCAGACTTTGAGCTTGACGACAGCGGCTGCCATACAGCACATCGTGGTCATCTTTCAAGAGAACCGCACTCCTGACAATTTGTTCCAGGACCCCGTCCTGATCGGGCGTGGGGCCGACATCGCTAGCAGCGGCTTGAATTCGACTGGTCAGACCATTCCGCTCAGTCCCATCGATCTGGGCACAACCGGATCCAGTCCGCAGAATTATGATCTAAGTCACGCGCACGCTGCTTTCGTTTCCATGTACGACGGCGGGAAGATGGACGGCGCAAACCTGATCCCATGTACCCCAGCCGCCGCTTGCCCTCCCAACGCGCATCCCAATCCTCAATACAATTACGTCTTTGGTTTGAAACATGCGGTCGCCGAAGGTGTACTGCTCGGCCAAGGCAAAGTAGGGCTGAACGTCGGATGGTTTGAAAGGGCCCAGCTTTCCTGCTCACCAGTTCATCCTATCCGGCACTTCAGCTCCTACGGCGAGCAGCAACTTATTCGCCGCAGAAAATCCCAATAACAACTGCCCAGCCAACGCAATATCCTTGTTTCGAACATCCCACTCTCACCGACCTGCTCGACGGCAAGGGCGTCACGTGGCGCTACTATGCTCCATCCGCTGGATCGATCTGGACGGCACCCGATGCCATACAACACATCTGCCAGCAGCAAACCGTCAACGGCACGCTCACCTGCACTGGCCCGGATTGGACTGGAAACGTCGTCATTCCGCAGACACAGGCCCTGGTGGATATCGCCAATGGGCAGCTCGCACAAGTCGCCTGGATCATTCCCAGCGGACTCAGTTCCGATCATGCCCTCTCTAACGACGGCAGCGGGCCATCTTGGGTAGCTTCAATTGTCAACTCGATTGGGAACAGTCCCTATTGGGGGAACACCGCCATTATCATAACGTGGGACGATTGGGGCGGTTGGTACGATCACGTCGCCCCGAAAATGGTCAATGATGGCGTGAGCTGGGGATCCGGCTACGTCTACGGCTTCCGGGTTCCTTTGATTGTCGTTTCACCTTATGCGAAGGCCGCGTACATTTCTCACAACGCGCATGATTTCGGCAGCATCCTGAAATTCATTGAGACCACCTTCGATCTGCCTTCACTCAACTACGCCGACGCTCCGGCTGACAATCTTGCCGATTGTTTCGTGCTCACTCAGTCCCCCCACACCTTTCAAATGATTCCAGCGGCCCTCAAAGCAGAGCACTTCATCAAGGACAAGAGACCGCCCACCGACCCCGATGATGACTAGTTTCGTGCACTGGACGGCCGGCCTAGAACATGAATTTGGCAGAAAATTGTAAGACGCGCGGGAGGCCGTTTGGGCTAATTTCCTGTAACGTCCCGAAATTGCCTGGGCCCGAGTTTGGCACCAGATAGCACGTCTGCTTCAGCGTTGCGCCGTCACCGCAATTTGTTCCGATGGGGTTGTACTGCAATTGATTGATCCCGTCGCCGTTCTGCACGTAATAGTTGGCGTGGTTGAACAGATTGAACGCTTGCGCTTGCAATTGTAATCGCTTGCCTTCCGTGATCGAAAAACTACGGGCCAGTCCAAGATCAATCCTCTCCAGCCACGGGCCGTAGAAAGAATTCAGGCCGATTCCCGGCGTGGGGCCAGCGCCATTGATGCCAGCTGCGGTGTTCGCAGTGTCTTCATTGAAGGCCGTGTCGTTCAGGTTGCCGTTGGCACCGTCGCAATTAGTGAACGTCAGAGTCGAACTGGTACACGCCGGACTCAATAAACCCGCGTAGGGGCGGCCGGAGGAGAACTCCATGACGGTGCTCAGCGTCCAACCCGAAAGCAGGGTGCGGCCGCGGGGGGAACTCGTCAGTCTTTCCAGCCGCGGCAGGTAAACGCTGGCAAGGACAATGCGGTGGCGCTGGTCGAGCAAAGAGGGAGCGTGCGTGTTGCCGAAGTCGAATTGGTTATTGAAGTCCATGCCGTCGAGCATGATGTTCTTGGCGATGGTATACGAGAATTGCAGAGAAAGTCCTTCCGTCATGCGGTGCTGCAATTGTACGAACAACGAGTTGTAATGGTTTTGCGCAGGACTGATCAGTTCGTTGATCTGGCCGAGGTTGGAGTTAATCCGGCCTTCGGTCAGCAGACCGTTGTCCATGTTCGGCAATACGATCGATGGCCCGCTGCAAGGCGCCGAGGTTGCGTTTTTGGGACAGACGATGTAGGTCGTCGATCCTTGTAGCGGATTCAGGTTCAAGTCATAGGCGCTGCCTGACAGCAGGTGAACTCCGTGCGTCCACATCGTTCCAACACTTAGCGTTGTGTTCTTGAAAATCTCGCGCTCAATCTGCAAGCTTGACTGCAAAATATATGGCGCTCTGAAATGCGGTGAAACCAGGGAAATGTCCGGAGAAGCCTGGAATAGGGGTGAGTTCGATGGAAGGATCGTAGGGAAAGTTGGCAACTGTTCGTTCGGCGGGCCCGCCGTGTAGCTCATGCTCACCTCTGACTGCTGTGACGGCAGCCCATTCGAGATCACGGCGTTCCGGTAATTCAGGCCATTCATATTGGTATAGAACTGCCCGAATCCACCGCGGACTACGGTCTTCGATTCCGGTTGCCAGGCAAACCCAAAGCGCGGAGCCAGACGCAGAAATTGGTTTGGGTACTCACCGGTGAGCGGGAAGGCGGGATTTTCCGCCGGTTGCGGATAAACCTGGAAGTCCTCTCGCAGGCCCATTTCGAGGGTCAATTTGGGCAAAACGCGGAAGGTGTCTTGCACGTAGAATCCGTAGTAAGGCACAGTAAAAGAAAATCTCGGTTTTCCCGAGGCCTGACTGAAAAGGTTGTACTCCCCTAGCGCGAAATCTTCCAGGTTCGAGAATTCATAACTGCCGAGGGGCGAGCCGAACTCGACGGCCTCATTCGGGTCGGCGCCGCCATCATTAGTGTCCGCATCCGAAGCACGGCTGAAATCAAAACCGAATTGCAAGGTATGCTTGCCGATCACGAAGTCGACACGGTCGGCGAGAGAGTATTGTCTTTCAAAAACCCTTCCTATGGAGAACGGGGCGTTTCCCAATGTAAAAGAGGCGGGGTTATCCAGGATCACCGTCGGAGTGTTCGGAGCGAGGCCCGTTGGCGTTGAGATTTGGTTATCTTGCGATGTGCCGAAGTGAAACTCATTCAGTAGGCTTGAAGAGAAGGTGTGCGTCCATCCCAGACTGAGCAGGTAGGTATTCACGTAGGCATTGCCCAGCGTTTGCAACCCGTAATTTCCGACGGTAGGGTCGGTGATGATGCCTCCTGGCGAGGTGAACTGATTTGCATTAATGCTGAGGAACAGGTTGTCACGAGGGCTCGCCTGATAATCCAAACGCGGCGTGATTACCCAATCGTTTCGCTTTCTAGCTTTGTGGCCAAGATTGGAATTCAGCGCGTTCAGTACGTTCGACACTTGCTGCAGGTATACCGGATTGGTCGGAGCTGGCGCAGCGTCGCTGCCTGGTATCGGCAAGGGCCCGTTCGGAGGCGGAAGCACAATGCCGGCGCGAATTCCAAAATTAGCGCTGAGAAAAGCGGGCAGATTCGCCGGCATCGTCGCCAGCGCCGAGTTGATCACGGAAATCGGATTGTTCCGAAGTTGCTGTTCATAATCCACGAAGAACCATACGCGGTTTCGAACGATGGGCCCGCCGACTTCGGTGCCAAATTGCTGCAAAGCATCCAGCGGCTTAGGGAAGCCACTCGCTTTGTCGAGCGCGTCGTTCGCTCCCGTCGCGGAGTTTCGGTTGTAATAGAACGCACCACCGTGGAGCACGTTGCTTCCCGACCGTGTTATCGCGTTCACAAAGCTAGCTCCACCTCCATAAACAGCTGAGTATGGGCTTACCGAGACTTCAAATTCTTGGATCGCTTCCTCGCCATACAGGTATGGGATGCGGTACCGGCCTACAATGTCGGCGAAGTAGTTGCTGGTCGCATTGCTTCCATCTACGGTGAAAGCGTTGGAACCATTCCCATTGGCGTATCCTGAATCCTCTCCACCCTGTTGACCCGCGATGCTGACGAGTCCGGTGTCACCGTCATAGCTTGTATTCGGAGTCAGCGTGGTGAAGTCCGTGTAACGCCTTCCATTGAGCGGCAGATCCTCCAGGAACGTTTGCTCGACCACCGTGGTCGCGGAAGATTCTGTCGGCCGAAGCAGCGGATTCGTGGCGATCACCGTGATCGCATTTTCGCCGCCTCCGACTAACAGCTTGATGTCTTGCAATGTGGTGTTCCCGATCAGGACCGGAATCTTATCAACGCGGACCGCACGGAAGCCCTGGTAGGTGGCCGTGATCGAATAGGTGCCGGGCATGAGCGCCGAGAAGCGGTAAAGTCCCGCATGATTGGTTTCGGCGGATTGTTTCACGCCCGTCGCGAGATTCTGCACTAACACCGACGCTCCCGGCACCATCGCTCCACTCTGGTCTGTAACCCGTCCGCTGAGCGCGCCCGTCAACACCACATTTTGAGCGCCCAGCAATACGCAGTTCGCCAACACGACCAAAACGATGCATGCCGCCAAGCGAATGGGCTCGAGAAGCGTTCTCGCGGTTGGTCGAACGGCGGTTCCCTTCTCATATCGGTTCCTAACAGAATTGTCCGGCTTCCCCAGTAGCCTTCCCGGTGACGCTGGATTGTCGATACAGTTCTGCAATATAGTCCTACCTTCAATGCAGCGAACACAGACTTGCCATCGCGATTGGCGTCCTCTCCGCGGAGATTCCACGGTCGCGTCTTTTTGGCTTGGGCTCGAGGAAGGTCCACATATTATTGCAGGTGCAAATGGTCGAGACTCACACACTGCTACGTTCCTCGCAGGAATTCCATCGAGGCCGAATTACTCAAACGCGGAAATTGTCACGATAAGGCTGGGTCCCGGTTCACCAGCGCCGGCCTAAGATCACGTCCACAATGGGGGTTGGCGGCGTTACGCCGCCAGCCCTCTTCGTGGTATTTGTAAAATGCTTTCAATGCCGCTGGTCAATCGCGATCATCTGCTGTCGTTTCTTTCTTCGCCTGCTGAACGCCAGCCCCAGGATAGGGTTTGTTATCTCCCATGGTTCCCTTCCACAAAATCCGATTGAACAAATCGGCATTGATGAGGTCGGGGTGGTTGAAGTTAAAGCCTTTGGTCGCCTGCGCCCACCATGCACCGTCGTGCAGCGATTTGACCGCGGCCGTCACCGGCCGGTTTCCAGGGTCTTTGCATTCTGGTACCAGGGTGGGGTCCACCGGAGGCTGGCACAGGATGCCGGGAATAGGCGCGACATAGGGCTGAAGGTTGCGTTCCTCGGTGAACACGTCGGACATAGGTTTGGCATTCGCATCGTTGAGACCCAGGTAATCGGTGCCCAGGATATCCTCAATGGTTCGGACGACATTAGTGGAGTTATAATTCGTGTGAATGACTGCGCCGCTCTTCGTGTAGGGAGAGGCAATGAAAACCGTCGAGCGATGCGCATCCACATGATCCGGTCCGTTCTGGGCATCATCTTCAACAACGAAGATCGCGGTGTCCTTCCAATAGGGGGACTTGGAGACCGCCTCGACCAAACGGCCCAACGCGTAGTCGTTGCTCGCCATCTGCGCGAGCGGGTTTTCCAGGCTCGCAGCGTTCGTCGAGAAGTTCCCGAAATGATCCTCCATGAAATCGACCATCTCGAAGTTGGGTAGATTGCCATTTTTCACATACTCATCGAACTCTCGCTTCCATTCCTCGTAGCGGTACTGATCGGGAGTGTTCAGGTCCCAGCCACGATAGTAAAGATCCGTGCGCCCGACGAGCGACGGACGTCCCGGCACCGCCTGCACCACCTTCTCCGCGAAGGCGTCGCGGACAATGGGTATGTAGAGCTGCATTGAGGGCGGCGCCGTCGGCGCCGATGGGACGACATAATAATTCTCGTCGGCATAGAGGCCGTAATGGCGAACCGTCTTGCCCGCCCGGAGGACGGTGTCCCAGATGTAGCCACCGAGCGCATCCGGGTCCAGGTCATCCGCGCCCTGTGAAGCGGTAATGTCCTTCGTCCCCGGTTCAATGGATGAGCCGCCGGTTGGATCGATCAGCGTGGTAATGCGCACTGTGCTCGGGCTTGGCGTTCCGGTGGTCGTGTCCGGTACCGCAATGCCGATGTTGCGCGGATTGCCATTCCAGTCGAATGGGATGTTGAAGTTCGCGTTGCCGTAGCCGACCATCACGTTCTTGACGGTGGCATCGTTGGTATGTCCCTGCGTGTCCCAGTTCCAGCCGTCGCCGCTTACATCGCCGGCATCGTAGAAATTGTCGAGCAACGCGAACTGCGTGGCGAGAAGATGATGGTTGGGAGAGATTGGCTGTGGAAACTGCACCCGGGAGGGATCGCCATTGCCCTGCGGCAAATCACCGAGCACCTGATCGTACGTACGGTTTTCCTTCTGGATGTAGATTACGTGTTTGATGTGGTCGTGCAGGAACGCCATCTTGGAATCCGAGTGGTGGTCCCAGAAGCCGCGGTCCCGGAAGTGGTTGTTGGCATCGACCAAATCTGACAAAAAGCTGAGGGTAACGGCGTTCGGGACGGGAATAGTCAGAAACCCCGCCTTCAGCAACGGCAGGATGTATTCGTTGCGGGAAGTCGGATTCGGCGGCGGGCAGAGAAGCATCGAAAATTCCGCTGGTATGCCCACGCCAGGGCAGTCGGCCCGGTATTCCAGGTTCGGGCCGGCATTGGCTTTCATGTTCACCACGAACAACGTCTTCCCGTCGGCGCTGATCGACACCGAGCTCGGGTACCAGCCAGTGGGGATGCGACCGAGCACCTGCCGGGAACCGACATCGATAACAGCCACGGCGTTCTCACCGCCTAGCGTGGCGTAGAGCCGGCGGCCGTCTGGGCTAAGCGCCAGGGAATTCGGGCTGGAGCCCTTGTAACGGTAGCCCGGACGTGCCACGGAAATTCGGCACTCAACGACATCATTCTTGGTATCGATCACCTCGATCTCATCAAGGTCTCCGTTGGCGACATACAGTCGATGCTGATCGGCGGACAATATCATCCGATTCGGTTCGCCGCCGACATTGATCACATTAAACGACCCTGAAGGGCTCACCACCAGCACTTGGCCATCGCGCTGGCTGCTCACATACGTCTTAACCGGCGCGCCCTCGGAATTCGACACGACCACCGGCCAGTAAGGCATTTCTCCGATTGCCTCCGCTTGGCCGGGAGCGAAAAAAACTACTTCTTTCGTCACCGTGCGAGTGGACGTATCCATGATCGACACTGAATCGTTTTGGTAGTTGGCCACGTAGAGTGTCGAGCCATCCGGGCTGATCGCCAAGCCTGCGGCAAGCGCGCTGAACGGGACGAACATATCCTGCGCATACGGGTTGCTGTTCACAGGAGTGTTGTTGAACAATCCGCCAGTTGGGAACTCCTGTATGGGCACGTCCGCGGGGGTGTTGTGCCCCAGGAGCACGAACGGAAAATCCGGCGTGTAGGTCCGGTCGGCACTGGCCCCGGCGCCGCTCGACTTATAAATGATGATGCGGTCGTCAATACCTCCGGCAACGTAAAAGCGTTTTCCCGACGGATCCCACAGCAAACCGTCGTAGGTGTTGGGAATGTTGATCAGTTGCTTCTGCACTGGTTGCGAGCCGCGGACGTCGAAAACGAATACCCACTCCGCATTCGATGTGGTGGTCTTGGTCAGCGCCCCTGTGATCGGGTCGAACGTAGCGTGCGTGATAGGCGCACCGTTCAATGCCTGGACGTTGAAGCCTGTGTTGTAACCCGTGGTTAAGATGAGTAGCGCGGTGCCGTCAGGGCTGAGCGCAGTGGTCACCGCGCCATTCGCGTCAGCAGACCCGTCGGGTCGGAGCCCGGTCGGCAGGCCTTGGAAAATCGAGCCCGGCGCGGCGGTAGGAGTAATGCGGAAGCCATCCGGTAGGAGGTTGCCTCCGACCGGTGCTGAGTCCCACGTCTGACCACCCGCCCCCCCGGGAACTATCAGGCAAGTAAGGAATGCCAGCACGGCACAAAAACAAAACCTGAAGTTATGTTGCATGTTACCTCCTTCCATCTTTAGTATTGGTCATGCGTGGTCCAGAAAATGGAGCCAGTCAGACTGGGCTTAAAGTGGTTGCCGGAGTTCGCGGCAATTCCAACTATAATTTCCAAGTGCAACTTCATCTTTGCGAAAGACACATACGCCCGCCGGAGTGTCGTGTCAATACTCAATCCGATTGAGGGCACCGGCTATAAGTACTAGAACCAGTGAAGCGGGATCATGTTATTTGCGCAGTTCCGCTGGGCCGCTCAAAGGCGCGATAAGACTTTGGGGTAAACGAAAACCACATGATTTGAGCAACCTTGCTGATTCCAGGCTCAGTCGCTCAAGATTCCGTTCGAAGTTCTTGAGGACGCATGTGGCAGAAGTGAAAAGACTCATTTCAGCATGCTGAGCCGCTCATTGGCATGCCACATGGCTCCAAATTGGCAGCTGTGGCCCTGTCTAATACCTAGCACTTCATTGCTATTTATATGCCTGTATGATACTATAATGCTATGAAACGAACGGCCTTGTTCCTAAAGGAAGAACAGGCTAAGAAGCTGCAGAGGTTGTCGGATAAGACTGGTGCTCCTGTCGCAGAATTAATCCGGCGTGCAATTGACAACTACCTTCGGGAGCGCGCGAAAGAATTAAAGTAAAGCGGGACGCCACAGTGTTAAAGGCACCACGGCGCCCCTGACCACAACTCAAAGGAGCTTTGAGCCATGGCTATAGAAAAACTATCACCCGAAGCATTCCCCGCAAAAGCCAAACCAAAGCGAGCAGCATTGTATTGCCGGGTTTCTACCGGCGACCAGCATCCCGAAACGCAGCTTTTCGACCTGCGTGAATTCGCAAAGCAGCGCGGATTTGAAATTGTGAATGAATACACAGACACAATTTCCGGCTCGAAATCGAAACGGCCTGCTCTAGACCAGTTGTTGGGGGATGCGCGGCGAAACCGATTTGAGATCGTAATTGTCACTGCGTTCGACAGGTTAGCCAGAAACGTGCGGCATTTTTTGGAAGTTTTGGACGAATTCAATCATCTCGGCATCACGTTTATCAGCCTTCGCGAAAACATCGACACGGCTGGTCCGTTGGGGCGGGCTATGGTGGTTATTGTCGGGGCAATTGCGGAACTGGCAAGAAACCTTATCGTCGAGCGGGTTCGAGCCGGAATGCGAAGAGCAAAATTGGAGGGTCGGCGAATCGGCCGTGCACCGCTCGATATCGATCGGCAGCAAGTTGTTGCAGATCGCCGCGCGGGTATGTCCCTAACCAAAGTTGCAAACGAACACCGCATTTCTCGGGCGTCCGTATGCCGACTAGTCAACGAAGCCGGCGAAGTGCTTGTGGGCCATCCAGAAGTTGTTGATGTCTTCCAAGCAGCGACGGCCACGCAACCACGTTTTGCGAAACCGCCTGAACGAGTGCCAGCTCATCCCCGTCTCGTCGAGTCCCATCTTGACGAGCCGAGGAGTAAGCCAGCGATCCTCCAGGTTGCTGTAGAGATGCGGCGTGTTACACCGCGTATGGAAAAGCAGCCCCTTCTTTCCTGCCGTGTAGCGTTGCAGGAACTCCGCAACGTTCGGGTGTAGGTCGATTTCGCGGTCCGCAGCGTCGGTCTTCAGGTACTTCACGACGCGCGGTGCATCCTTTTCGACCTGCTGCTCGACCTGAACAGTGCGGCCGTCGTTGATGAAGTGACGCGGCTCAATGGCGAGGGCTTCGGAGATCCTCATTCCCGTGGAAGCGAGCAGAACGTAGAGCATGCGCTCCTGACCTTCACTGTCCGCGATAAGCTGCGAAACAGCATTGGCTTTGAGCGCCGGTCGCTTTTGCTCCCGGTATTTGACGACCGGCAAATCTATCGTCTCGGCGTCCCAAGTCCGTTTGTGAACTGGCTCGCCGTTCCGGACGCCGTTCCGGACTTTCATTGACTTCACGACCTGCTTGACGTATTCCACGTACTTGGTCACTGTCCTTGCCTTCAGTCCGCGCACGCACATCCTCTTGACAAGCGACCTCACGGCTAGAGCCGGTCAAGGCGTAGCCAATAGCGCGTTGAAGGAACCGCACCAACGAACGATTTTCGGCCATTACCCGATGGAGAAAAGAAATCCACACCGGGCATTTCGCATACCGGTCGTAAGTTATAGGCACCTGTTTTGTGCACAGGGTTTCAGCGTGATGATTCAGGAGCTGGCCGGTCTGCAGGTTGATAATGCCATTCCGACAATTTAGCAGCCACGGGTCAGAATCGAGTTCCGCGGCCCTGACGGGAAGTTCTGGCTCCGTCTTTGCCAAATTAACCGTCGCGCGAAGGCGGGCTTCGGCTTCGGATTTAACGGCGTGCTTCGCGAGGTTTGCACGGTCTGAATCTCCCGCACTGCCCGCTTCCACATTCGAATTACGGTGCTTATCTTGTATGCGAGTGCGGAAATGGAGACGTTTGGTCGTTCTATGCCCCACGTCCTTTAGACATTCAAGCGAGGATTCCTGCCTCTGAAAGGCGGCACCGAGGGTAGGACTCGCCGCTACGTGTCGCTAGCGTGTCATCGTATCCATCGATGAACCCGATATAAGGCTCGTTCCAAGAAGGGATTTCATGGCTGAAGTCAAATCTCAAGTCACGGTTCTGATCGCTGACGATTCCCAACATGTTTGCAATGCGATAGGCCTTATTCCGAAAACCGAGGGCGTTAGTACATCCCGCCCATGCTGCCGCCATGTCCAGCTCCGACGGCGGCAATTTCTTCCTCTTCCTTGATGTCGGCGATCAAGACTTCGGTGGTCAGCATTAGTGCGACAATAGACGCAGCGTTTTGCAATGCGAGGCGCGTGACCTTGGCCGGATCAATTACCCCAGCTTTAATCATGTCACCGAACTCACCAGTCTCGGCATTGAAACCGAAGTTTTCTTCCTTCGAATCGCGAAGGCGTCCGACAACAATTGCCCCTTCGTGACCAGCGTTCTGAACGATTTGACGCATGGGTTCTTCTAATGCCCGTTTCACGATATTCACGCCGGTAGCCTCGTCATCTTGAAGCCGCAGCTTATCAAGCGCCGGGATACAGCGGAGCAACGCCACGCCGCCTCCAGGGACGATGCCTTCTTCCACCGCCGCGCGTGTTGCATGCATTGCGTCTTCGACACGAGCCTTCTTCTCTTTCAGTTCGGTCTCAGTCGCGGCACCAACCTTGATCACTGCAACTCCCCCCACCAACTTGGCGAGGCGCTCTTGGAGTTTCTCTTTGTCATAGTCCGAACTGGCTTCCTCAACCTGTGCGCGGAGTTGCTTGATGCGTCCAGCGATGTCGTTGGCCGCACCGGCGCCTTCAATGATCGTCGTATTGTCCTTGCCGATGATTACCTTCTTGGCACGGCCGAGATCCTCCAGTTTCACATTTTCCAGTTTGATCCCGAGATCCTCCGTAATGGCCTTGCCGCCCGTGAGAATCGCGATGTCTTCTAGCATGGCCTTGCGCCGATCGCCAAACCCTGGTGCTTTCACAGCAACGCACTGAAGTGTTCCGCGGAGTTTGTTCACAACCAGTGTTGCAAGCGCTTCGCCCTCAACATCCTCGGCAACGATCAGCAATGGCTTGTTCGTCTTTGTTGTCTGTTCGAGCAGTGGCAATATATCCCGCAACGAACTCACCTTCTTTTCTTGGATCAAGATGTGGACGTCTTGGAGCACGCACTCCATCCGCTCCGGGTCGGTGACGAAGTAGGGCGACAGGTAGCCGCGGTCGAACTGCATTCCCTCGACCACTTCCAGTGTCGTCTCCATTGTCTTCGATTCTTCGACGGTGATGACGCCGTCCTTGCCTACTTTCTTCATTGCATCGGCGATGAGGCTGCCGACTTGCTTGTCGGTGTTGGCGCTGATCGTCCCGACCTGCGCAATCATGTCACCCTTCACTGCGCGGGAGATTTTCTTGATCTCTTCCACCGCTACTTCGACAGCTTTCTCGATGCCGCGTTTTAGCGCCATCGGGCTTGCGCCCGCAGCGACCGTGCGCACGCCTTCACGGAAGATGGCCTGCGCTAGCACAGTTGCTGTAGTGGTGCCGTCACCTGCGACATCTGAGGTCTTGGAGGCGACTTCTTTCACCATCTGCGCACCCATGTTCTCCAGCGGATCCTGCAGATCGATTTCTTTCGCCACCGTGACCCCGTCCTTGGTGATAATCGGCGCGCCGAACTTCTTCTCGATGACTGCATTGCGACCCTTCGGCCCCAATGTGATCTTGACCGCGTCAGCCAGAATGTTGACGCCGCGCAGAATCGCCTGTCTCGAATTCGTTCCCGTTACAATTTGTTTTGCCATTGGACTTCACCCTCCCGGGTGCACGAAAACGTCTGTCCGTCCAATCTTGGGATCGGAGAAGCTACTTCTTGCTAGATGCCGCCTTGGCCATCCCGCCGAGTTTTGCCAGGATTTCCTCCTCACGGAGGATCAGGTACTCCTGGTCATCGATCGTGATGTCATTGCCGTTGTACTTGCCGAACAGGATTCGGTCGCCTACTTTCACATCCAAAGGAACACGTTTACCCTTTTCGATCCTGCCGGCTCCGACGGCTATCACCACTGCCTCTTGAGGCTTCTCCTTGGCCGTGTCGGGGATGATGATGCCGCCCTTCGCCGTCTCTTTCTCTTCCAAACGCCTCACGAGGACGCGGTCGTGCAGGGGAGTCACATTCACAGTCATCTTTCTAACCTCCGTTTACTTCAGTCTGAAGATTCAAAAATAGATATTGATTCCAGAGCCAGACTAAGGGCGAAAAGTTTTCTGGTTGGCCAGTCGCGCCACTTCGAGATCCTCGATTTCCTTCCTCTTGCGGTCGATTTCTTTCTGCGGAGCGTTCTCCTTATCCAACGTCTCCGTTTCCGAGATCGCACGCTCGGCTTGGGCATTCAATCGTTTTGAAAGCACAGTAAGCGAGTAAGAATAAAGTTCATGGGAACGGAAAAGGCTCACCGAGTTCTGCGGATCATCCCAGCGAGCGATCAGCGAGTCTCGTAGCATGTACCCGTCGTTTGCGGTTAAGTTAATCTCAGGGTAGACCCTGATTCCGGTCCCGTACCGGGCCGAAATGGCATGCACCATATCTTCTTCGGTGAGTCCCTCAGTGGCGTGGTCATCGTAAGTCACGACCATCTTGAACAGTTCTCCATTGCAGAAGCTGAATACAATTTGCGAAACAGGGTCCACAGGAACTGTGTGATATGAAGTTTCCGCGGGCCAATAATCCAGCTCCTCGATAAGGGCGGGACTCGGATTGATCATCTTTGTTTGGTGCCAGTCCTGCCCAATCTGCTCGGAAATTGCGGCTAGGCTGGTTCCCAGCGCAAATTTACGGTACCTGGAAAGATCCTGACCGTGGGTTAGGGGAGCTGCAAGAAGTAGAAATGCAAGAAAGAACTCTGCTTTGCGCGCGATGTTCATTTTAATACTCCTCAGCGAGAATTAGACCGATAAGGCCGCTTCCGCTTCTAGCTGCCGGATGACTTCTTCCGTAACCACCGCCTTATCTCTTGCACCTTCGCTCCTTGAATCAACAGCACCGACTCTCGTTGTTGAGCTCCGCTCCTGGGCATCCTCTTCGCGAAAAAGAAACATGCTTTTCTGAATGTGTCGAAAGCGGGCATAAACTGTGATGTAAGGAACGCCAAGAAAACGCTTCGAGACCGTCTGCGCGATTTCCAGTGAGTTGTATCTCTTTGATTTCGCCATTGCGAGGATCCGTTCAAATGATCTTCTTAGCGTTTTCTCTTCTCCAAAACCGACAGCTGTTACAGTGATCTCACTAGCCATGCAAAAGAATGTCCAACCCATTTCGCGAATTTTGCGGTCGAGTCCGTATCCATCCAGATTCTTGACCACCATCCAGCCATTTACAAATGGCTCAGTTTCGAGTTTCAGAGTGTCGGGCAGCACTATCCCTTGCTTGATAAAGATGGTTCCGAACGTGTTTGTGATCCCCATCTAAACTCTCCGTGGCGTTCCGCTTAAAACTTGCCAGTATCGTATGGTGCGTTAACTCGGTTTTCTGAGTTCGTTTACGACCGTGCGAGCTTCTTTAATTCTGTCTTTATAGTATTTCGGACTTATGGACAATATTTGCTGTCCGACTTGCACGCGCTCTTTAATGCCTTCTTTTGACAGGAATCGGGCCAAGGCCATGTAGGTCTTGATTTCCTTTTCGAGAAATTCAACCGCATACCGTTTGGATTGCTCCATTTTTCACCTCATAATTCGAGCTCAACCCCAAAACAAAAGCAGTGCCGGCTACAACCGAACCGGCGCGCTATCACTGAAGGGAAGGAATTTGCGAACACCAAGGTCCCTTGGGTCTAGATCCGACCGAGCAGCAGGAGGATAACGACAACCACCAATACCAACCCAACCCCTCCAGATGGCGCATAACCCCAATCGCGGCTATGGTTCCACCTCGGCAGCACTCCCAAAAGAGCCATTACTAAGATCACTATCAAAATAGTCCCTAACATTGTTTCCTCCAGTTTTCGTTAGCTCGCTGCCGGATAAAATCGCGAATGGGCCGAGCGACTGGATCCACATCGATCCCAGTCGCTTGAGGTCACGCGATGACTAGATCACAACGCAAAGGCTTACGCGGACGCCGGGATAATAAGGATTGAATAGGAAATACCCGCCATCGATGTAATCAACGTATACATCATCGGTGTAGTACCAACCTACTGGCCACGGATTGACGAATCCAAACCAAAAACCACCTTCCTGGAATCGCGAATACCCTCCGACCATCACCGGTTCGTTGATCACAAACGTGTGTTGCTCACCGAAATTGGAACGGAAACGATCATCTGGTATGCGACCTTCACCTCTGGCGCTGAGTCGCAGTGCCGGCATTGAGCGCTGCCTCTGCTCTTCGGCCGGGCTCCTCTGCGCATGCTGCTGTCCAGCGCTCCTATTGCCGCCTTCTTGCTTTACCTGCGCGTTTCGTTGCTGCTGTTTTTCGGGTTTGGCGTTAGCCTGCTGTTCCTGTTTCGCGGGTTTGGCTTGTCCCGTTTGCTTTGCAGGCTTAGCTTGTCGCTCTTGCTTTTCGGGCTTAGCCTTAGCTTGCTCTTCTTGCCTGGCTGGCTTCGCTTGTTCTTCTTGCTTCGCCGGCTTGGCCTGTTCCTGCTTTTCGGGTTTGGCCTTAGTCTGCTCTTCTTGCTTGGCTGGCTTCGCTTGTTCTTCTTGCTTCGCCGGCTTGGCCTGTTCCTGCTTTTCGGGTTTGGCCTTAGTCTGCTCTTCTTGCTTGGCTGGCTTCGTTTGTTCTTCTTGCTTCGCCGGCTTGGCCTGTTCCTGCTTTTCGGGCTTAGCTTCCTGGTGATCTTCCTGCGCGAACGCAGGGACCGTTGCTGCGAAAATTAAGAACATGGCCGTCGTGCCTATGACGGGAAATGCTTTCATGAGTGTTTCCTCCTACCGCGAAATTCGTGCGCCGGCGTTTTAACCCTCGGCGCTTTCAGTGTTTAAGTTCGGTGACTTACGCCGCTCATCTCTTTGTATCCGTGCCTCGTCTATGTACCGACGCGGATTCGGGAGATTGAATGGAGCAGCCCGAACACGTTCATTAGCCACAAAACTACGGCGATCACTACTACCGCATTCAAGATGGATTTGATCGTTGCCTGCATCGGTATAAAGCTATTGATGAGCCAAAGCACAACGCCTACCACGATCAAGACCATGACCAACTGAAGTAAGGGCATATCTGCATCTCCTTATCGTCGGAAGCAGACACCACGGCTCGCTCCGAGACATCGAGCCGGTTTCAAACTTCGTCCGAGAAATTCTGATGATCCGTGGGGCGAAACTGTTTTCCGGGCTCTTTCGCGAGGAAGCTCTAGGATTCGCTCGATCTGCTCAATTCCCTAACGAGACGCAATACTAGTCGACACGAATAGGGAATATCTGTCCCTTTGCGGACACATTTACAAATGCCCAAATCGAGCCGTCAGCGACCGAACCGCGGTCGCTGTCCGTTTGTCGAAAATGTGGGCTGTGTCGCGAGGTGCTGGTCCGTTTTGGTGTTTTTGGAAATGTGTCTTTCGGGACAGATTCGCATGCGGATGCAGGGCATTGTGGATGTCAAAACTTTCTCCCCAGCAGTCATGACAGGAGGCTTTAATGATCGATTTCACTTAGGATATCTTCGCGTTGACCCCTCAGTCAGATCCATTGTGGGTTGAGGCTGTCTGTGGTTTGGAACAAGCCTAGAGACGATTGAAAACGCTCGCCGAGTCCAAACCCGGGGCTTATTCGATCTTTGACTCCCGTCTGGCGAGGTTCGTCGATACCCATGCAGGCCACAACGTTTCATCTCGTCGACAAGAGTTAGTTCCAGGAGGAGTTAATCGTGACGCACCAATTACCTCACAAGTGTGGCAAATGCGATAAAATGTTCACAACTCAAGAGCATTTGAAGAACCATCAGACTTCCTGCCGCGGGAAATGAGTCGCGGCAAATGAGTGACGGTTCATATACATGAAAACCAATGGGAATGCATTGTTCGATGCTCAGGTTTTTCTCGATTCAGCCGGCTTATCGAGAAAGATTGTGGAGTTTCGCAGGAAAGAAACCGTCTTCGCACAGGGCGACGCGGCCAAACATGTCCTTTACATTCAAAAGGGCGGTGTGAAGCTTTCCGTGGTCAATGGCGCCGGCAAGGAAGCGGTCGTTGCGGTCCTGGGCCCGGGCGACTTTTTTGGAGAAGGCTGTCTCGCCGGACAGCCACTCCGCATCGGTTCGGCCTCGGCGATTACACCGACCACGGTACTCCTGATTCAAAAGAAGGAGATGATGCGGGTACTCCACTCGGAGCACGAGTTTTCTGATCGCTTTATCGCGTACGTTCTTGCGCGGAATATTCGAGTAGAGGCTGATTTGGTCGATCAGCTCTTTAACTCTACAGAGAAACGGCTGGCTCGTGCCCTTCTTTTGCTGGCTCGATACGGGAAGGAAGATCAGCCTCAAAAGGTTCTGACAAAGGTGTCCCAAGAGACGCTGGCGGAAACAATCGGTACTACCCGCTCGCGTGTGAATCTCTTTATGAACAAGTTCAAGAAACTGGGCTTCATCAAATACAACGGCGGTCTTCAAATTAACAGTTCTCTCCTGAGCGTTGTCCTGCACGACTGAGCTAACCACAACGTATACTTTCGCTTATCCTTGCAATCGAGGCATCTTCGGCACGCCACGTTCCTTGGATTACGGGAAAACCCATGAGAGGTCACTCGAGAGCGGCCGATCCAATCACCCACGTAGGGAAAAGATTCTGAATCAGGGCCTTGCTCCGCAAGTGGCATTGTAGAACAGTTGGTCCCGCGCGACGATATAGGACAACATTGAGATGTTACAATGTGGTGTGGATCATAATTATAACTATAAAGGCTTCGCAGTAACTGTATCAGCTCGTCAGATCAATCACCCGCCAAATGAAGCGTGGCGCCCACTCTATCGAATCAATGGCAAGGATCAAAGTCAGGCGTGGACTCCGCGAGATCGAACCATCGTCTTTGGGACTGAAAAGACTGCTATCACAGAAGCCAGCAAGCGCGCCGAATGGATGATCGATAATTCCGCACCCACGCTGGGCGCAAGCCAATAAGCCTAGGCATCACGTCCGATAAATAGCTACCCGAACTAAGTAAAGTCGTTTGGCGGGACACCCCGAGGAAAATGATACTCCGAACGGAACAAGACCCAAAAATCGATAATCTGCAGAACTATCCCGCCGAGATTGTAAATCAGCTAAGGAAGCTATTGGTGGAAGGCGTGTCGGCACGACAAGACTCTCGTCGAAGGAATTTCTATGACGTGGAACATGCTGATCGAGCCTTTTTCATTCATCTATCTCCCTTGACTGGAAAGGTCATATTGTTGGCGATGTGGCCATTGCTTGCGTCTCCTTTCATCAGCTTTGAGCAAGTCACCGATGTAACCTAAGTTCCAACTCGGCATCATGTCTTCGACTTTTAAGAAGTTACTCGAGAGCGGCCGATCCGATCGCCCGGCGAATAAAGGTAAATTGTGAACGTAGAAGTAACAGGAGAAAGAAACTATGACAGCACAGCAGCAATACGACAGCCTGAATATTGAACAGAGGCGAGATTTGCTATTGAAAATCGGCGAGACCCGCGAGGAAGCGCAGTTGTTAGGCCGGCGCGACTACGTGACACTTGGCGGGTGGGTAAAAACACGACTCAAGAAACAATGGGGAAAAACCAGAGCCTAACCAGGCCGAAGGCGGCCCTTCAATCGTTCGCTTACGGGCTCGCCGTACCCGGCTTGACAGAAATCTTGTTTCCCGTTACGTGGCTGAGAATGAGATATTCGCGGGTATCTGAGAGCATCAGCTCTCGCACACGCGTTCTTAGCATCTTCAAGCGTTGCTATAGCTTCGACCCAAACGGGCTCGCCGTCGAGCACTTTGAATATGTCGAATGGAGGAACCATAATTTCAAATTTCCCTCTGATTAAATCCTTCGTAAGAAACGTCTAAACGCCTACAGTCAGTGCAGACGCAGGAAGAAAAATTGGCATTACTGAACGAACTCCAGAGAATCGTGCAGGAATCCAAGCGAGCGCTGACGCAAACCGACTCTAACAAGTCAAACTGAAGGACCGCAACGGTCCCATCGGCGATCCGCTTGTATATCCCGAGTCATCATGGCAACCTAACATCGATGGTACGCCGTATTCGTTAAGTGGGGCTACACCATGAAGTCCCGCAAGCGTTCCCTGCCTGAGTGGACCAGCAAAATCCTGAAGCTAAGAGAGCGTCTGGGCCTGAACCAAAGTGAATTTGCGGCTCGCCTGAATTACTCCGCCATGGCTCTCTCCCGCTGGGAGAGCGGAGTCCACGAACCCACCTCCCGGGCGTACATCCAAATGGGCAACCTCGCGGGCGAGCCCGAGGCGTCCTGGTTTTGGACTCGCGCCGGAATGAAAAGCGCCGACGTTTCGCGCATGTTTCCGGAAGGCGGGGGTGTTCTACATGAAGCTGACTTCCCTAATTTTGAAATCGTAGTCGCCGGGCCAGGACGCAAATTTGGCCGGTTCAGCGCGAAGCTAAAATTGGTAGCGGTTCCAATGCTAGATGTTCATGCCGGTGCGCACGGACAGCGAGGCGATCAGATTCTCGATCTCACACGGGCTAACGTAGAACAGACTATTGCGGCGCCACTTTCGTGGTGCCCGCATCCCTCCACGACCACTTGTCTGCGTGTGCGCGGCTCGTCCATGAGCCCTCTTGTCAACGATGGAGACACTGTGGCTGTTGATTCCTCCGCTACCGACATCTCTGAGCTTAACGGCAAAATCGTCATAGCCTGGAATCGAAAGACAGGTCTGACCGTGTCGCGATTTCTACTGTTAAACGGGATGCAACTTCTGGAGTCCGAGAATCGCAATTTCAGGCCCATCCCGTTGGGGAAGGATCGGAACTGGCGCATTATTGGAAAAGTACTGTGGTGGATTCGACGGGCGCCGTAAGGCGGCTAGCGATAACTGCAATGCTGGCCTAATTCGGTGTCCTCGCAAGGATTTTATGGTCAGTGTCGCTATTGCATTGACAGCAGAGCAATATGAGCCCAATGTGATTGCATTGACTTAGGATTCTTCAGTTCCTCGAAACACGACGCACGCTAGCTGAACCACCCTGGCCAAGACCGAGCAGTAAGACGTGCTGGGCGATGGTCTCAACGGCCATACGACGCTGGAGTCTCCGACTTGGAGCGAATGCGCTCAAACGAATCTGTATGTGGAAATAAAAAAAAGGAAGCCCGATTGCACTTCCCCTTTTCTTTTTCGCCGAGCCTTTGCTATCGAGTCACAGCCGCGGCCTTCTCACTGCCGCCTTCGACCTTCATCGCTTCGGCTAACTGGGTGAGTTTTTCGTCTGTGTCTTTCTCTGAGGGCGACGTAAAGGATTCAGCGCTCATAGGGGCAGCACAGCGCGTTGAGCATTATGAGATCGCTTCTTCTCTGATTGCAAAACACTTACTGAATTCATCTCTTCTCCAACCCGTCGTTGTTCGGGGCGAGTAGAGAGGGTGCATAGTTTACCTCCGCGTTAGAAATCCTGGACGGTTGGGCGGATGACCATCTCATCGACTTCCACGTCGGCTGGTTGTTCGATTGCGTAAGCAATCGCTCTCGCGATCGCGCTGGCCGGGATGGCCATTTTCATGAACTCGCGTAAATTCTTTCTGGTCGCCTCGTCCGAACTGCTCTCCGACAATTCTGTCGCAATCGCGCCGGGTGAGATCATCGTGCAGCGGATATTTTGGGAGTGCAGTTCCATCCGCAGCCCTTCAGTCAACGCCCGCACGGCCGCCTTGGTGGCGCAGTAGACCGTCCCACCGGGAGCGAACATTTTGATCCCGAAAACCGAAGCCATGTTGATGATGTGGCCGCTCTTCTGTTTCTGCATGTGAGGCAGGGCAGCGGCAACTCCATATAGAAGTCCTTTGAGATTGACGTCAATCAGCCGGTCCCATTCATCTACCTTAAGAACTTCGATCGGTGCGATGGGCATAATGCCGGCGTTATTGAGGAGCACATCGACGCGGCCGAAACCGTCGACGGCCCTTTGGATGAGGGCTTCCACTTCTGCGCGCTTCGTCACATCGGTAGCGAATCCGATGGCCTTGCCACCACCGGCGGCCGAGATTTCTTGAACCACCGCGTCGATCCGGTTCGAACGCCGCGCTCCTAGTACAACTTTTGCTCCTTGTGCTGCGAGAAGCTTCGCGGTGCTTTCCCCGATGCCGCTGCTGGCTCCGGTAATTACTACAATTTTGTCGGTGATATTTGACATTGCCATTCTCTTTTTCTCCTCATGTAAGAATTTTCTTTTCACGGCGGGCCGCGCTCCACTGAATGATGGGCCCCGCGATTTCAGACACATCCTCGACCAATGAGGTCAAGAAAGCCGATACATCGGTGCAAGTCGAAAGATTGGCGCTTTGTCCGACCCACATAGGCACAAGATCTGCCCGGCCCGCAGCCTCTGCTGCGATTGCGAGATTTCTGACGAGTTCTCGTTGCAGCGGATATGGCAGGATCTCGGTCCCGTTTCGGTTCAAGATCTCCATCACGCGGTTGTGGATTGCTCGCGCGAGTCTTCCCGTGAACCCCTTTGTCAGGGCAGTATGTCCGGCATTGCGTCGTCGCAAAGTTTCGCGATGAAGGCGGCAGGCGCCGGATTCCTCGCACGCCAGGAATACCGTTCCCATTTGGACGGCTTCTGCGCCGAGAGCCAGGGCGGCGATTACACCTCGCGCATCTCCTATTCCCCCCGCGGCAATCACTGGCACATCGACGATGTCGACGACCTGTGGGACTAGCGACAGCGTGCCGGTGAGCGAATCCTCCGCCGGTCGGAGAAATGAACCGCGATGCCCCCCTGCTTCGAAGCCAGAAGCGGCAATGGCATTCACGCCGGCCTCCTGAAGTGCTGCAGCCTCGTCGGGCGTTGTCGCCGTGCCGATAGTGACGACGCCTTTCGCCCGGCACTCCTGCAAGATTTCTCTTGCCGGAATTCCGAAGATGAAGCTGAATGCCGGTACGCTCGCGTCCAGTAGCACGCGGGCCTGATCTTCAAATCGCTTCGGCGAATATGGCTTGTACGTTGGACGGGGCGCCCCCAAGGCAGCAAGATCAGCGACTAACGGAGCCAGGCTCCTGTTGAATCCGTTTTCATCCGCTGTTCGCGCACCTTCATCTTCCATTGACACCCACAAGTTCATCGCGAACGGTTTGGATGTAAGAGAGCGAATCTCTGCGATCACGTCTTTGATGGCGTCGGGCGGCAAGCTGTGTGCGCCAAACGATCCGAGTCCGCCAAAGTTGGAAACTGCGGCCGTCAATCTTTGCGATGACAATCCGCCAAGCGGACCTTGAATGATGGGATACTCGATTCCGAGCTTGGCGGTGAGCCGATTCTGGTTCCAGGAAACAGGCATGATCATCCCTTGCAATGAAGGCATTGCACCGAAAGTTCAGCTTGTGTCGATACGCTGAAATCTGGCACTCACTGATTTTGGTTTGATCGCTTTTAGCGACTCACTTCTTCTTCAACGTACAACGACCCGGGGCTCGATATTCTTCGATCTGTTCGCGTAGCGTTTGGAGCGACGGACCCGCGACCGCGGCGATCGCGCACGCTATGCTGTCCAGAATGTTGCGCTTGAAAAGCTGCCGAATATCGGTTGTCAGGTGCTCCGATCGAACTGCAGCTGCAAAAGTGCCGATCCGTTCAACGGCCGATCGTGCTTCTCTCGATTGCTTGGGTGCTGTTTGCATCGGAATTCTTGACTCCGCGCTTAGACTGTGTGCCGCGCCGGAGCTTTCCCGAGAAAGCTCAACAACTCAGCGTTCACTTCGTCTGCGTGTGTCCAGGCTATGCAGTGCGGCCCTTCCTCTACGACCACAAGGCGCGCTCCTTTGATCAGCTTGGCAGTTCGCGACCCCGCAGCAGTGATTGGGAGAATCCTGTCTGCATCCCCGCGCATGACTAGCGTTGGAACATCAACTGCGCTCAAGTCTTCTCGGAAATCCTCATGCCAAGTTGCCACGCAAGCGAGGCTGGCGGTAGCCGAGCAGCCGGCTGCCACATTCCAACTTGCCTGCACGGCCTGTTCCGTAACGCGCTTATTAAAGAGCAGATCAGTGTTGTAGAAGTTCTTGAAAAACTCGGTGAAGAACGCGTACTGGTCCGCAGTGACGCTTTCTCGATTCCCTCGAAAACCCATTTGTCGATACCTTCCAAATTGCCGGGCGTCTTCAGGAGGAACGGCGGGATTCCGGAAATGATGACTGCCTTGTTGACGCCCTTGGATCCGTATTTTCCGAGGTAGCGCGCCACTTCTCCGGCTCCCATGGAAAAACCAACGAGCGAAAAATCATGGAGATCGAGATGTGTAATCAGTTTTCGCAGGTCCTCGGCAAAGGTGTCGTAGTTGTAGTCCGTGGTCGGCTGGCTGGATTTGCCGAACCCTCTGCGGTCATATGTGATGACACGGTGGCCTGCGCTCAACAGGACCAGCACCTGCTTTTCCCACGGAGCGCCGCTCAGTGGATATCCGTGAATCAACACAACCGGCTGACCGGAGCCGTGGTCCTCGTAGTAGAGGTCGATGTTGTCGAATTGTCCTTGCCGACGGTTACATATGACATGGCACCTGTCCTTTCTAAATGACTTGGTCGTGCCTAGCGTCTTCTCGCGATTGAAAGGTTTTCTCTAGCTGTCTGCTACAAATGAGCCTCGACCTCCAGGATGACTTCAACTGCCACGGGTACGCCCAGAGGAAGACTTGCCACGCCTAACACCATACGGACTGAGGTTTTGTCTTCTCCAAAAACATCGCGGAATAGCTCGGAGGCAGCGTCGGCGACTTTCGGTTGATCGAAGAAGTCCCCGTCAGTCGCGAGATAAACGCACAGTCGAACAACACGGGTTACTTTATCGAGCGAGCCTAGCTTCTGCCTTGTCGCCGACAAAACATTCAGAGCAGCAATACGGACCGCCTCTCTACCTGCCTTTGTATCCAGTTCTTTTCCAAGACGACCGACGAACTTCGGCTCGTGTCCAATGGCAGGAAGCATCCCGCTGAGGAAGAGAAGATTACCGGTTTTCACGGCCTCGACATAAGCGCCGAACGGAGTGGGCGGAGGCGTGAGTTCGATGCCTAGCTCATGCAATTGGCGTTCCGCGCTGGCCCGCTGCGAGCCCTTGCCGCTCACCATTTTCCTGAGTGCGCACCGCCGTCAACGTGCAGCACCTCCCCTGTCACCTGACGGGCCTCTGTGAGATAAACCACGGCTTCGACGATGTCTTTCACCTCTGAGATTGTTCCCATCGGTGAGAGGGTCTTCAGGAAGTTCTTCGGGTTGTCCTTGTGCAGCGGCGTGTCTACGACGCCGGGTGCGACTGCGTTGAAGCGAATCTTCTCCTTCGGATACTCCGCGGCCAAGCTCCGCGTGACGGCTTCAAGTCCGCCCTTGGTGATCATGGGGACCGACGCCGTGATACCTGCAATGGGATTGTCCACAAGCGCGGCCGTGATGGTAACGACACTCCCTCCAGACTTCTGCGCGAGCATCTGCTTCACCACTCGCTGCGTCACGTGGATGAAGCCTTCGAGGTTGGTGGAAGATAACGCCTTAAAGTCTTCGACCGTGTAGTCAGTAAAGGGTTTTGTGAAGAAGATGCCTGCATTGTTGACCAGCGCATCAATGGATCCGAACTTCTGGAGGGCTGTCTCGACGATCTTCGACGCGACAGTACTCTCACCGACGCTGCCATCTACGAGAGCCAGATGATCAGATTCCACGAAAGCATTCGATTTCGTGAGGTCGCGGGAGTTTGCGACAACATTGTATCCGCGATCGAGGAACGACTGGACTATGCCGGCTCCGATGCCTTGCGAAGCTCCCGTTACAATCACCGTTTTCTGTTTGCTTGCCATATTAGCCTCCTTGGCTGTCAAGATGGGTGATGATGAAGTCCACGGGAACGCAAACTCTTCAAATCTCGTCGTAGCGTGAATATCCACGCTCGGCCCAGTAATCTCTTAGCTCTTCCGCCACATACGAAATCCCGGTAATGGCCTTCACATTCTTCAAGCCAAGTTTCACGGGCACCAACAGACGGAGCGGTGCTCCATGCTCCAAGGTAAGAGGCTGACCGTTGCTTTCTCGTCGCTAGTTATGAGCGGTTACTCATTCACTTCGGCAGCTCGCGACCGGGTGCGCGGCGCGTGACCTCCTGGACGATCCACGCGTTGCCGTCGGGATCTTCGAAGGCGGCGTATGAGCGGTAGCTCTGGCGCTCGGGGTCCGGGCCGCTGATGCGTCCTGCGGGGGAGAACGGCGAACCGTGGAACACTTCACTCGCGTTGATGCCCCTGGCCACGAGCACCCTCTGAGCGGCTTCAATGTCCGAGACGATCAGACCGCCCCGGAACGAGCCAGGCTTCGCGTCCGTGACTCCTTTGCCGAATGAGATCGAGGATGCTGAACCCGGGGGCGTGAACTGGACGACGCGGAAGTCGTTTCCATTGACGATGTCGTCGTCGAGGCGCCATCCGAGCTTTGTGTAGAACTCTTTTGCACGGTCGACGTCCGACACCGGGACGATCGAGACTTCGAACTTCATGTCGACTCTCGCTACACTGGCGTCATACTTTTGTTGTTTATTGCTGCTGGCTGTTTGGCTCATGCGATTCTCCTATTGGTTGTCATCTAATCTCGCGGGCCTATGCGGCTCACACGGTTCCTGGAACGACGCACTCAGCCTTTTAGGGGTGTATTTGCGATGACTTCTACTTTTTCCACCCGCGGAGGAACCGCAAATAGCTCGCTGGTCCGCGCCGTCAAATTCTTCGCGATCTCGCCGGTCAAGTGGGCATTGCGGCCCGCTTCATTTGCAAAGGTGTCGAAGATGCCGAACTTCCCTGGGCCGAGCTTGATCGCGTACCATTTCAAGGTCCCTTTTTCGTCCAGCGCGAGTGGCCGAGCTGACTTTAGAAATGCCTCGGCATCGGCCTCCTTACCTGCGCGTGCTTCGAGCCTGACTAACAATCCAAGTGTTTCCATCGACTTTCCCTCCTGAATTGAATGATTTCCGGGGAGCAACCCAAACCAATTGATCTAGTCTCCGGTTCGTCGGCGCTGTAAGCTCTGCTCATAACAATCGTGAGTAAACCGCAGATCGCATGCGGACTTGTGCGGATTTCTGCTGGGATGGTCGGAATCCTGCTCAAATTCACCTTGCCCGAGAGAGAACTCCAACGACTTACGACTGAGGCTAGCGCCTTTCTTGAGGGAACGATGGCGACAGTGTGAATGAGCCACGACGTGGTCGCGTCAGAATTGTTGAGCGAGGATACAGTGCTGAGGGGGTGCAAAGAGCGATGAGTTACGAATTCCGGACAGGGCTGGACTTAAACGAGGAAGTAACCGGCAATCCGTGAGGGTGGAGTTCTCGCTACAAGCCAGAAATCACGCGGCGTGGCGTATCTTCGTCGGAGCTTTCGGACACGCAAATCGCCCTGGAGCCGGTAAGATCCTGGCGAAATTCTGTCGGGCTAACTCGCCATATGTCACGAAAAGCTTGTGCAAAGTGCTGCTGAGTCTTAAAGCCGCAGGCAACGGCCACGTCCAATACCCGCGCATCGGGAGCACGCAACATCGCTTTGGCACGCTCAAGTCTTTGGCGCAGAACAAATCGATGAGGGGTCTCTCCCGTTGACTTGCAAAACATCCGCGCGAAATGAGCTGTGCTCAATCCTACCGATTCCGCCATCTCGTCGAGACTCAAGTCGTCTTCCATCTTCGCATGGACCAACTCTCTAATCCTTCGCAAACGCGCCGAGCCTAATCCGCCTCGGTATAACTGCACGGGACGGTGCCTTACTGCATGTCCATTGACCAGTGTTACGGCCATCGCCTGTTCGACAGAATCCAGAAACAGCCGCCCGCTCGGAAAGCCGGCAACCATTTCCACGTGAACGGCCGCAACCATGCCACTCAGCCGCCGGTCCGCAAACCTGCGTGAAGCGCGCAGTTCTACTTCGCCGTAAGCTCCATCAGAGCTGGCCAGCAATGCCTGATCGGAGATACCGATCTGCAGATGCTGCGCGTTCATAAGCCCAACCCACTCACCCACGTGACGATCGCACAGTGCTAAGTCGCCAGCCCCGTATTTGAACCTTTCCAGCGCGCAACGCTTCGAGCCCCACTGAATTGAGCCGGGCCGCAACATCATTGCGAAAGCCTGATCGTGCCGTACCCAATGACGCGGCTCAGTCACAGATTCGGGTTGAACGAGGTCAACTTTCATCCTTTGCTCCAAGTCGCCATCCGGTGGATTTGACCCAGGACTCCCCAGGCGCTCTTCAACACACCTGATTTGATGTAGCTGTCAGGCAAGGCGATACATGTATCTCGACCCGAGGGTAAGGCTTTCAAACAAGCTCTGGGCACGCCACCGGGCGCCAGCGCGGTGAGGGGCAATCCGGAATTAACCTTGTAGTCGCCCTGTTCCAGAAAAAACATCTCTCCGACGAGCCCAGTGAAAAAGCGGTCCATCGTTCGCAAGATCTCTTCGGTTCCCTCAAATATCTTTTCTAGCTCAGCAAGACTAAGCGGCGCCGTATGCTTTAGCTGGCTTGGACTGATCACGGAATTCGCATCGAGGTGTGCCAACGCCTTATGTCGTCGCTTTTCGATCGACGCAAGCGGCACTTTGAACCCCGAAATAATTCTCCGGCATTATTTGCGGCCTCGATCACCTCAGCGCGCGAACCCTTCGTAAAAAAAAATCGGTTGCTTCTCTGCGAGGTTGAGCAGAGTTCTGATTGTAACGGGAGTCTTCTTCTTGTAAGCTTGTCATACAACTTCGCCATGTACATCTGTGCGACTTCGAGATTTGCGTGGCGCGAGGGACCAAAGAAGACAGGAGCTACGGCCCACGCATCTGGGTCAGCGTAATTCAAGCCTATAGCGATTCGAAGAACTGCCTTGCCGACGCGAACTTCGCCGATCAGACCGTTCATGATCTGTTCGAGGCTTGGTTTCAGCTCCGTCATGCTTCCTTTCCTGCGGGGAATTGGGTTACCCATCACGGTGGGCAAGAGGCACTTGCGGATGACGCAGACTATACGTCCATCCGATCCGCGAATAACTTCCGAGCGGCCGACGATCCGCCCAAGATCGGACTTGTCGGTTCCCAACCAAAGTTCAGCTTGTCTTCGCCGAGAGCCACGCGGCCGCAATCAAACACACTGTAATCAGGGTTGAGAAAACGATGGGGGTGGTGAAGGCGTATCTCCAGCTCAGAGCTGTGACTGCGACAAAGCAAATGGCGAGCGCCCACGCAATGCTGCGCACGCGTGCCAAAGTCTCTGCCGGAAGTCCGCCCAGCAGCCACGCTAATACCGCCGCGAACAAAAGAAACACGGAGAAAAAAAGCCCGAACGCGCTGAAGAAGTCCCAATAAGTCCGGGTAAACCCTTGCGCGTCAAAGTGGACGGAGCGCATTAACCCAAGAACCGCGTCCGCTCCCCATTCCGGATTATTCTGGCGAAACCCAAGTGTATGACCGGCGGCAAAAAGCAGCAGAAGAACAGAAGAGATTCGGTAAAGAATTGGCGCTTTCATGTACTCCTCCGAACGTTCGCGGCCGCAGTTTACCACATCAGTTAACCCGGTCTTGCGCTTGCTGCCGTTCCGAGTGGCTTACGGGCTGTTCAACGTGGAGCAATGCGAAGGGATTGTCGCACCAAATGCAGAGCGCGTAGTCAATCCCATCGAGGAATGCAAACGCATCGTTCGCCAGATGCCGAACCCACCTGCGATGGAGCAGGATGGTCGCGCGTGGTACAGGCCGTCCACTGACACCGTCGGTATGCCCGCACGTATCGCGTTCTATTCAGCCGAAGAGTTCTACTCCACGCTATTCCACGAATTAACGCACAGCACAGGCCACCCGAAACGCGTCGGACGTGAAGCAATCGAGAAGCTGAACACGTTCGGCTCGCTTAACTCTCAAGCACAGTTTGCACTCGCTGAACACGCCTTCGCGATTGTGTTCACAAGATTCATCTACTATATCGTTTCAGAAGGGGTTCTACGGGTTGCCGCTGATGTTCCTGTAGCCTTCGACGGAAAGGCGTTGTCGAGCAATAATTCCGTCACAACATTGTTGACTGTTCGCGGGAATCGCAGGGCATATTCGCGGAGCTTCGGCGGGGAGAGGAACTGCAAATTGAGTTCGTCGAGGGGCGTTGGAAGACCTTCCTGTCGGGTCAGATAGATCCAGTCGAGCAAAGCCTTCTCGGGATCCGCGATTAGGTATTCGTTGTAACGGGTGGATTTCTCCTCATAGCCCCAATAAAGAGCAGGCGAGATTTTCCTGTAAACGATGCTTATGGACTTGGTCTTGAATGACTGCGGGTAATCGGGTGTCACGCAGAGCAGTGAGGTAGGGCTTTGCGAAATTATGCCGGCTGCGACGAGCGCGGATTCTAGCGAAATGTAAGACTTGCGTCGAAGGACGTTAGTCAGATCGCGGGGCGAAAAGTGCTGGTTGAAGTGGTTGATGTAGATTTTGGTGGAGACACGCTCTACCAGCCCTTGCGCCTCGTAGCGACGCAAAGCATTTCGGACCACCTGTTCCGACGGTCCGTACTTTTTGGCAAGGGCTTCGGTGCGCACGAGACAGTTTCGACGAGCTTCTTCGGTCAGAGCCTGCGTCCAATTCATTTTTCCTCACTCTCCGAGCCAGTGCGCGAATACGACCCGCAGCGATTGCCGGATCGGCTCGAACTCGTGATTTGCTAGATCATCGAAGATTGCCGCCGGTAGGACTGGACGGAGCTCCACGGTGCAAAGCTTAGGGGTGATGCCCCGAATTCTGTCGCCAAGCTGTTCAGTATCGATTTCCGTAACCGCAGCGAAGTCCTCCAAATGTGCATGAAGGTTTTTATCGAGGTGTGCACCGCGGTGCAGCAGGAGATAAATATCGAACGCATCGCGAGCTTTGACAAATCGGCGATTCAGAAACGTTTCGCATTTCTGTAGGAGGAGGTAGTTCGCGGTGGGGCTGAGGATGGTTTTCTCGGATTCGGCGGCGATCGAGTATTTGACGATCTGGGTTTTCAAGACGCTTCCACCGATCCCGGTTAAATCGATGCTAAAGAGGGGCTGTTTGTTCGCGATTACCCAATGTCTCGTGAAACCGGCACCTGTCCTATCGTTTCTGAATTCCAGTTGACCTAGGCCGAAGACCTCGGCAATCGGTTGAATGGCTGCGCGAACGGCAGCTTGGATTTCTTTGGCTCCGGGAAGAGGGTTTGAGGAGGCCAACAAATCCAAGTCCCTCGAGAGACGGGGACTTTCGTAGAACAGTACAAGCGCTGCCCCTCCAAACAGGATGAAGTGATCGGGAAAGGATGTGAAGATGGCCGCCGCGCTCTCCTCGATTAAAACGAGAATTTCTGCTTCGAATCGCTGAAATCGACGATCTGTGTATCTACGAACTCTGTCTTCCAAATTCATGGTTAAGAAAGGTACCATATTCTAGTAATTAGGCTATTAAAAATTGGTTATGTTGTCCATAATAACTATATTTGATGTTTTATGAAACTATGATATGGTCACAACGAGGCACGACATGCCTTGCTATTCGGAGAAATGAACGGCGCGGACGACTCGTCCGGTGACTACGTCCCAAGTGAAAATAACACCCGCTACTAGAGGTTATGCAGAAATCTTGTTTCTGTGTGACCGGGGTACCGGAGTGATGATCTTTCCTAGCCTTTCGAAAGATATTCAGAGGCGGCGAAGAATCACAAAGAACTTACACCCGCGCTCCTCCGAAGCGCGCCAGGAGAGCTTTTGCCCTCTTGACAAAGACCTATCATGGAAGTCGTGTTATCGAGCTTGCCTTGGAGGGCCGCAAGTTTAGGGAGATGTCGTATTACTTCGAGTTTCGGAATAAGGAGCGATTGAGCTCTGGACAAAAGTTACCGCGGACTAATGGCGAAACTACACTATTCTCACGCGAGGCGGATCTAAGGACGGTTGGTTGATGACAGCCCTAAAAATCAAACCAAAAGAAAAGTGTCGCTGGGATCTGGTTAGTCTTGGAGAAGTAATGTTGCGGCTTGATCCCGGCGATCAGCGAATCACTACCGCACGACGATTTCAGGTTTGGGAAGGCGGGGGCGAGTATAACGTCGCGCGCGGTCTGAAACGCTGCTTCGGCATGCAAACAGCGATCGTTACTGTGCTCGCTGACAATCCCATAGGGCGCCTAGTGGAAGATCTGATGCTGCAGGGAGGCGTGAATCTCGAGCACGTGCGCTGGGCGCCCTACGATGGCGTGGGCCGTGCGATACGCAACGGTCTAAACTTCACGGAACGCGGTTTCGGTGTTCGTGCGGCAGTCGGTTGTTCGGATCGCGGCAACACCGCCATTTCCCAACTGAAACCCAGCACAGTCGATTGGGATGAAATTTTCTCCAAAGAAGGCGCTCGCTGGTTTCACACGGGGGGAATTTTTGCTGCGTTGTCGGAAACCACGCCTCTGGTCGCAAAGGAAGCTATCGAAGCGGCGAAGAGGACTGGAACCGTCGTCTCCTACGATCTGAATTACCGCGCGTCCCTTTGGAAATCCATTGGAGGGAAAACGCGGGCGCAAGAAATTAACCGGATGCTCGCCCCGCTGGTGGATGTGATGATCGGCAACGAGGAGGATTTCACCGCCGCACTTGGATTTTCAGTTCGGGGCCTTGATGAAGGACATTCTCAACTCCATGCAGCGAATTTCAAGAAAATGCTTGAGGCAGTCACTGTGGAATTTCCTGACATCACACTCATTGCTACAACTCTGCGCCATGCAAAGACTGCCACGGTGAACGATTGGGGTGCAATTGCATACTATGATGGAAAATTCTGGGAGGCACCGCGCCGGGAGAATCTCGAAATCTATGATCGAGTCGGCGGCGGAGACTCATTTGCTTCCGGTTTGATCTACGGGTTTCTTGCCGGAAAAGATCCGCAGTGGGCGGTCGAGTGCGGAGCGGCTCACGGAGCTCTCGCAATGACCACCCCAGGCGACACATCCATGGCCACTCTGCCGGAAATTCTTGACATGATGAAGGGAGGGACTGCTCGCATAGCTCGCTGAATTTAATACCACCTAATGTCTCTGGAAAAACACGCAGAGACTGGGATCATACCGGCGGACGCGGGACGACCACTAACGCGCTTTTGGATTCGCGCAGGATGATGGCGATGGCTTTGAGATTGGGATATTCGGAGAGAACTTTCTGCGTTAGTTTCTGATATTGTTTGCTGTCGAGCGTCCCGGTCGTAGATGGACTCTTGATGGACGCTGGTTGGCGCCCGCTTCGATGAAATAGATTCCTAAACATCCCTTGCCTCGCACGATTTTGGAAGTATCGACATTGAAGTGGCGCAGTTCCGCTGTTGCCGCGTCTGCGAAAGCGGTCTTTTCGGGTAGAACGGTGATGAATGCTGCGGGTAAATTGAATCCGGCGAGCGACAACCACGTTGGCTTCGCCTCCGCCGAATGTAGCCCCGAAATGAGGGCTTTGCAAAAAACGTTCGAAGCCCGGCGGCACGAGACGCAGCATGATTTCGCCAAAAGTAACGTTGAGTTTTGCCATTTCTTTTCGAGCCTCGGGAGTGCACCGAGCCTGCATTATCATTTCCGCCCGCGGCGCCGTGAACCGCGCTACCCCGTTTAGAGGTTGTGAAGCAAAACACAAATCGTTACTCTAGGCGGGTTTAAAAACGCGGCGCTTCGGGGATCTGTCTGGCGCAACGCGAAATTACGAAGTGCCGCTTCCTAGATGCGCGACACGATCTCAGGTGTTGATCCTAGAGAAGTACAAGACGTCCGACGCAGAAGGCAAACTTGAAAATCACTCGACTCAAAACGGCGATCGTAGAGGGCAATTTCGACTGGACTTTTGTTCGCATCGAGACGGATGAATCGATTGCCGGCCTCGGTGAATGTTTCTTTGCCCCGGGACTGACATCGATTTTGCGTTCGCTCGAACCTCTGCTCATCGGTGAAGATCCGCGCGATATCAATCGGCTCTTTCGCAAGGTTCAGATGGCAACTTCAGGCGCGGGTTCGGTTGCGGGGATCGTGTACAACGCCATCAGTGGGATCGAAGCGGCGCTCTGGGATATTCTCGGCAAGTGGCTGGATGTGCCGATTTATCAGCTGCTCGGCGGAAAGTTCCGGGATAAAGTCCGCATCTATGCCGATTGCCACGGCGGAGAAGCGCTGGAGTGCTTGGATGAAGTGCTGCGGACGCGCGCGGCGGCCTGGAGCTCCAGAACCGAAGCCTACGGGGCGAAGGACTATTACGGCGGCACCTCCGATCAGGCTGCTTGTTCGCCAGACGATTATCGTCGAACAGCACTCAAAAAAAGAGCTGAAGGCTTTACCGCACTGAAATTCGACCTAGACGTTCCAGGCACCGAGGGATTTGATCCGCACAACAGAGCTCTAACCAATCGCGCCATCGATTACATGGTGAAACTCGCCGCTGCCGTGCACGATGCGGTGGGCCAGGATACGGACGTCGCTGTCGATTGCCACTGGCGCTACAACGCGAGCGACATTGTAAAATTAGCCCGCGAACTGGAGCCGTTCCGCCTGATGTGGCTCGAAGATCCGGTCCCGCCGAACAATATTGCCGCGTTGAAGGAAGTCAGTGACAAAGTGCGCGTGCCGATTGCCACCGGCGAGAACCTTTTTCTTTTCGAGGGATTCGAGGAAATTATTGCGCAGCACGCGTTGAGCGTTGTGACTCCCGATCTTCAGAAGGTGGGAGGATTGGCCATCGCGCAAAGCATCGCGCGATTTGCCGACGTGCATACCATGCCGATCGCTCCCCACAATATCAGCAGCCCAATCGGCACAATGGCCTCGGCACACTACTGCGCCGCGATTCCGAATTTTCTTTGTTTGGAGTTTCATGCCTCCGAGGTTCCTTTCTGGAACGATCTTGTGGAAGCCGCGTCCGGGCCGATTATTCAAAATGGTTTCATCACGCTTCCGGAAAAGCCCGGGCTTGGGATTATGTTGAATGAAGATGTCGCGCGCCGCTATGCGCGAAAGGGTGAGCCGTTTTTCGCGTAGCGCTCATTTCTGCGGCGCAGGAGATCCAACCACTTTTATGTCCGTCATAAAAATCGAAGTGCTAGGGAGAATCGTCGCTTCCGGGCTGGTTGCCGTAATCCGTGCGGAAAGCCACGATCAGGCTGAGCGTATCGCGAATGCCTGCGCCGAAGGAGGAGTCGGAGCGCTGGAAATTACGTACACGGTTCCAGGGTGCACGGCGGTGATCGAGCATCTCGCGAAGAAATATTCCAAGGATATTTTAGTGGGAGCGGGAACCGCTCTCGATCCGGAAACGGCGCGCATCGCGATTTTGGCCGGCGCGCAATTCGTGGTCAGTCCTTCGCTCAATCCTGAGACGGCGCGGCTCTGTAATCGCTATCAAATTCCTTACATGCCGGGCGCCGCCACGATCGGCGAAGTGATCACGGCGATGGAGTGTGGGGCGGACGTTGTGAAAGTGTTTCCTGGAGAATTGCTGGGGCCGGCGTTCGTGAAGGCGGTGAAGGGCCCGCTTCCGCAAGCATCATTGATGCCCACGGGCGGCGTGGGCCTTGAGAATGTGGCGGATTGGATTCGCGCCGGAGCCGTGGCCGTAGGAGCGGGCAGCAATCTCACCGCCGGTGCAAAGAAGGGAGATTTCGCGGCGATTACACAGCTTGCGCGGCAGCTCGTGGAAAAGATCAAAGAGGCACGCGGCCAATGAGCGCGACGAAGCTCTGGAAGTCGGATGATGAACTTTTCGCGCTCGCACAGCGCGAGCTTTTCACCTGCGTGGTCGGCGATGTAATGGACAAGTTGGACCTTCAGCACCAGTTTCTGCCTCCGCAGATCAGGCCGCTTCGCGAGGATATGGTCGTGATCGGGCGTGCCATGCCAGTTGTTGCTGTCGATGTGTTTGCGGAGAAAATCGACGGCAGCGCGAACCAATTGATGAACAAATCCTTTGGCTTGATGCTGGAGGCACTCGATGATCTGCGCGCAAACGAAATTTACGTGAACACCGGGTCTTCGCCGCGCAATGCGCTGTGGGGAGAATTGATGAGCACACGCGCGCGAAAATTGGGCAGTCGCGGCGCCGTATTGAATGGCTACGTGCGAGACACCAAGGCAATTTTGAAGATGAACTTTCCTACGTTCGGATTCGGATCCTACGGGCAGGATTCGGCGCCACGTTACAAGGTAGTCGATTTCAGGATTCCCGTTGAGATCGGAGCGGTGCGCGTAAACCCAGGGGATATTCTTTTCGGAGATATCGACGGCGTCTTGCTGGTTCCCGTCGCGGCTGAAGCTGAAGTGTTTTCGAAAGCATTGGAAAAGGCTCGTGGAGAAAAACTAGTAAGGAAAGCGATTGAACAAGGAAGCAGCGCAGTCGATGCGTTTGCGAAATTTGGAATCATGTAACTTCCTCAAGAAATTGGCGGTGAATCCTGAAAACACAATTCCACCACGCGGTTTCGCGATCCCAGACTCATGATTAGCATCGATCTCGCCGGCAAAACCATTTTGATTACCGGGGCTCTTGGCGCCATTGCGGAGCACATGGTGCGAAGACTCGTGGCCGCTGGCGCAACGCTCGTGCTCGTCGACATCAAACAGGAAAAAGCCGCGCGACAAACGCTGACCAATTGGAGGATTCCGCCGGCTTCGTATGTGTACGTCGCCGCTGATATCACTGATTCAAGCCAAATTAATCACGCGGTGCGAGCCGCCTTCGACAACGTTCCAGGTATGGATACGGTGATCGGTCATGCGGGCGGGTGCGGCCTGCATCCATTCGCCAGCACTTCGGAGGCTGAGTTCGAGCGCATCTTTCGTTTCAATTTTTTCGCGCAAACCTATCTTGCCCGGGCAATTCTCTCGCAGTGGGTGGAGCGCAGGATTTCAGGACATCTGATTTTCACCTCTTCGTACGTCGCGCGGATGCCGCACAGCCAAATTTCCGCTTACGCGTCCGCTAAGGCAGCGCTGGAGAATTTCGCGCGTAGCCTGGCGCTTGAATATGCATTGACGGGGATTCGAGTGAACTTAGTTTCACCGGGAAATGTCGCGGCGGGCAGCTCGCTGAAAGTTTTCGAGCAAGACCCGGCCTACAGAGATTTTGTATTGAGGGTATCGCTGGGGAGGCGAAACAGCCCGGAATCGGTCGCAGACGCGTTTGTTTTTCTGTGTTCACCTCTGGCCAGCGAGATCAATGGGCAGATTTTGAGCCCCGACTACGGAGGCGGAATCGGAAATCGGCTATGAAGATCGGACTGGGACTCTATCGGCACATGCTCACGCGCGATTGTTACGATTTCGCGCGCCAGGCTGGATGCACCCACGTGGTAGTTCATCTCGTGGATTATTTCAATCAGGGGACATCCAATCCACGGAACAATCAGCCCACGGGATCAAAATACGAGGCTTGGGGAGTGGCGGGCGATCCTGAAACGCTTTGGACTGCGCAGGAATTAAACACTCTGCGTGGCGAAATTGAAGACGCCGGTTTGACGTTGGCTGCGGTCGAGAATCTCGATCCAGCGCACTGGCACGATATTCTGCTCGATGGCCCACAACGAGCGAGGCAAATTGAAAACGTAAAGACAATTGTTCGCCGCCTCGGCGAGGCGCGAATTCCAGTGCTGGGTTATAACTTCAGCTTGGCTGGCGTATGCGGGCGTGTGTCTGCGCCGCACGGACGCGGCAATGCCATCACGCTCGGAATGGATGGTCCCGCTGAGGAAGTCCCGCTACCGAATGGCATGATCTGGAACATGATTTACGACCGCAATGCGCCTAACGGCACTTTGCCCACGGTTTCGCACGATGAGCTCTGGCGGCGGCTGCAGCGTTTCCTGGAAGAAATCATTCCAGTTGCTGAGCAGGCTGGCGTGAAGCTGGCGGCGCATCCCGACGACCCTCCAATGCCGACAATGCGCCAGCAGCCGCGGCTGGTCTATCAGCCGCACATGTATCAGCGATTAATCGATCTGGCTCCGAGCCCCAGTAACGCGCTGGAGCTCTGCGTCGGAACTCTTGCCGAAATGACGGAAGGAAATATTTACGACGCCGTCGATCGCTACAGCAAGCAAGGCAACATCGCCTACATTCATTTGCGAAATGTGGTGGGCAAAGTTCCGCATTACCGCGAAACTTTCATCGACGAAGGCGATATAGATATGATTCGCATTCTCGCCATTCTTCAGTGCAATCATTTCGATGGGGTGCTGATTCCCGATCACACGCCGCAGATGACGTGTTCCGCCCCATGGCACGCCGGCATGGCGCACACGCTCGGTTTCATGCTGGCGGCGAAGGCGATGATTGAATCGTCGCAGAGTCACGGCATTGCGAGGGAACCGGCGGTTTATGACAGCAAGTAGTGTGAGCGGTAGGCCACCCGTCGAGCATTCGCAATTCCCTCTGATCATCGCCGCATCGGTGTCCACCCTTGGCGGACTTCTTTTCGGGTATGACAACATTGTTATCAGCGGCGCGATCGGATACCTGAGCCAGCTTTTTCATTTGAATGCGGCTGGCGTGGGCTGGGCGGCAAGCTGCGCACTCGTCGGATGCATTGTGGGCTGTGCGGCTGCCGGAACTGTGGCCGACTTTCTGGGCAAGAAAATGGGGCTGGGGCTTTGCGCACTGTGTTTCGCGCTTTCGTCGACAGGAATGCTTTTCGCAGCGGATCTTCATCAATTTGCTGTGTGGCGATTGATCGGCGGCGTCGGCATTGGAGCAGCTTCGGTGATTGCGCCGAATTACATCGCGGAGATTGCTCCTACCAAGGTGCGTGGTCGTTGCGTGACGCTGTATCAACTCGGAATTGTGGTTGGAATCCTTGCTGCGGTGTTCGTCAACATGCTGATTCAGCGCATGGGCGACGAAGCCTGGAACATTTCCACAGGGTGGCGCTGGATGTTTTTCGCGGGTATTTTCCCAGCTGTTCTTTTTGGCCTGATGATTCTGCCTGCGCTGGAGAGTCCACGGTGGTTGATGAAGATGGGGCGACGGCAAGAGGCAATCGATGTACTCAGCAAAATCAACGGGCCTGAAATCGCTCGCCGCGAAACTAATGAAATCGCAAATTCACTGGCCACCGAAGAGGGCCACATCTCGGAGCTCTTTACGACGTTTCGACGGCCCCTGCTTCTCGGGATCATGCTGGCGGGATTGCAGCAAATCAGCGGAATCACGCCGGTATTTTCGTTTCTGCCCGATATTTTCCATGCCGCCGGGGTCGCACGAGGCGACGCATTCTTCCAATCTGTGCTGGTAAGCCTTATCAATCTGCTATTCACACTGGTGGCGCTGTGGCTGGTGGATCGCGCCGGGCGCAAGACGCTCATTCTGACCGGCACGTCTCTCCAATTCATTTCCTTTGCGTTGGTGGGCTGGCTGTATCACGTTCACGGCAGCGGGATTGCGGTCTTGATTCTGGTGATGAGTTTTGTAGCCGGCCATGCGTTTGGCAATGGAGTCGCTTGCTGGGTGATCATTTCTGAAATTTATCCGACGAAGGTTCGCGCGCGCGGGATGTCCATTGCGACGACCGCGCTTTGGATCGTCGGCTATCTGGGCAACCAGCTTTTTCCCGTCATGCAAGAACGCTTCGGGATCGGATGGCACCTTTTGGTGTTTTAGCGGCGGAGCTTTGCTGACCATCATTCTGGTAGGCTTTTTGATTCCGGAAACCCAGGGCCGTTCGCTGGAAGAAATCACGAAATTGTGGACTTCCGAGGAATCCGTTGCCGTGACGTAGAGCCGAACCGACTGCGTTACGGCTAGGTCCTTTCGTTACGAGCGACGGCCACCGCGGGAGCGTGCCTGCACCTCGATGCGAACGGCAGGCGATGCACGCGGGTGCTCTAACTAGCGTTCTGCTCGCGGCATAAGACAGGCGCCTTTACCGCAGCGGCTCATGCCGCAAATACGGCTCGCCGCCGATGTGATACGCGAGATATGAGAACTAGGAGTCGCGAATGCTGGAAACGGTTCTGAAGAGGTTTGAGCAGCCCGACGAAACACGAACATTCGAAAAGGGGAAATTCGAACTCGTGCGAATCGGCGGAATGACGATAGGCCGCGTGACGTACCAACCCGGATGGAGGTGGTCAGTCCATGTTGGTCCGGGAGTTGGCGCGACGCGTTGCAACGTCGAGCACGTCGGCATGGTTCTATCCGGCTGTGCCACGGCTGCGATGGAAGATGTGTTATTGAGGAGCAGGCTGTGTTCCCGGTGAAAGGGGAACGCTCCCGCGCGTATGATATTCAAAAGCGTAATGCCAAGCTCGACGCGAAGAAGTTCCCGCTCCTACGGCAGAGTGGCGCGATCCTTTTCGATCGCTTTGAGCAAAGGTATAAAGAAAGCTTGGACCTGATTGTCCGCGGCGCGTCATTTCCCAAGATGTGAACAATCGCAAGCCAGCGCCACGGTACTCACCTCGACATAATTGGTAACGTGAAATGCGCTAGTGTTGGCCGATCCGATTGTTTCCCCGATGGTCGATCAGCGGGAGTCATTCAGAAACGACGTTCGAAAAGGTGCAGTGGGAACAGTCCTGCTCGAAACAGAACGCCGAGCAGGACGCTTCTGGAGTGAGCGCCCTTGATGATGATGCACACTTTGCGCGAAATCATCGCAAAGTGCAACGAATGAAAGGGCAACGGTACAGCAATGAGTTTCGGCGACAAGCTGTAATGTGCGGGTGCGACAACATCGTACGGCTCGCGCGAGCTCGGTTTATGTCGCAGAGTTCGTCATGAATGGCAAGAACCTGTACGCCGTCCGTGCCGTGCGAATTTATCTCAACCTCGCGAACCGAAAGTGACACTGTTAGGACCGAATTGGCTCTGGATCACCAACATAACTTACATCCGGCTCGCTTGCGAATATGTGTATCTTGCGATGGTAAAGTTCTTCGCAAAAGCAGGGGTCAGGTTTTCGGCTTTGCAAGCAGGGGTCGGAGGCAACGGGCACCCGTTGAAGGCCTTACGAGGTCAGAAGCTGGGCCAGATTTGTAAGGCGCATCAGTTCCAGCACTCGAGGCGCCACGTTAACGAGTTGCAATATGCACATGCCCTGCTTGATCGCGGACGCCTTCAGAGCTACCAGCGCTCCCAGACCGGAGCTGTCCAGATAGTTCAAATCGCTCAGGTCGATGACGATGCGGCCCCCGAGAGGAAGGAGCGGCTTGACGACTTCCTTTATTTCATTGGTGTTCTCGCTTATCAACCGGCCATGACACTTGATCGTCGTAACCTTGTTACCTTGTTCATCGTTCGGAGACTGTTCAACTTCATAGCGGAAGGAATCGGTTGGTGTCACGGCTCAGCCCTCGGTTTATCGTTGGAGCGAGATTGTAACATCCCTCTGACGTGTCTTGCTAAATCCAAGTTACAGACTAACCTTTCGACAACCATTGCTCTCAGAAGCGGCGACTTCGCCTTTGTCTCACCAAGGTGCCGCAGCTGGATCGTAGCTAGAAACACGCCTCGCTGGGTCCCGTTGCGTCCGCACAAAGCTTCGCTGTTGCCCTGAAGTGACCGGTCACCCTATTCCACCCAAACCGTTTTTACGTTTACAAATTCACGTATGCCGTAAACTCCCAGCTCGCGTCCGTGTCCAGAACGTTTTACTCCTCCAAAGGGAACTCGCGGATCGGAGGCCACCATTTTGTTGATGAACACCATTCCCGACTCGATCTCGCTGGCAAATTTTTCCTGTTCTTCGGAATCTTTGGTCCATGCGCTCGCGCCTAATCCAAAAGGAGTGTTGTTGGCGATTTGAATCGCTTCATTGATGTCCTTGGCGCGAAAAAGTGAAGCCACCGGTCCGAATAGTTCGTCGCAGTCCGCTGGCGAACCTTTAGGAATATCGGCCAGCACCGTCGGCGCATAGAAATTCCCGGGCCGATCGATGCGTTTTCCCCCGGTCAAGAGCCGTGCACCGGCTTTGATTGTCTTCTGTACGTCAGCATCCAACGTTTCCAAACCATCCGCCGTCGCTAGCGGCCCCAACTCGGTCGTTTCGTCGAACGGATCACCCACTTTCAACGCTTCCATCTTCTTCACAAAAAGCCTTTCGAACTCATCAGCGATGCTTTCCGCGACGATAAAACGTTTCGCGGCGATGCAAGACTGTCCATTGTTTTGCACCCGCGCCTTCACCGCAACGCTGGCCGCCTCTTCCAGATTTGCGCTCGGCATCACCACGAAAGGATCACTGCCACCCAACTCCAGCACGACTTTCTTGATTTGCTTTGCTGCTCCCACGGCTACCTGGATTCCTGCACCCTCACTGCCCGTAAGCGTGGCAGCCTTCACTCGCGAATCCGCCAGAATTCTTTCCACTTTGCTGGCGCCGATCAGCAAAGTTTGAAACGCGCCCTCAGGAAAACCCGCGCGAAGCAAGATCTCTTCGATCAGCAGCGCGCATTGCGGGACATTCGATGCGTGCTTCAACAAACCCATGTTGCCGGCCATCAAAGCGGGCGCCGCAAATCGGAAAACCTGCCAGAAAGGGAAATTCCACGGCATCACCGCAAGTATTGGTCCGAGGGGCTGGTGCTTGATGTAACTTTTCTTGGCGTTCGTTGTGACTACTTCATCGGCTAGAAATTCCTTGGCGTGTTGGGCGTAATAGCGGCATCCCAAAGCGCACTTCGCTGCTTCGTCGACAGCGGCGCGGTAAGGCTTGCCCATTTCCAAAGCCATCATTCGCCCGAAATTTTCTTTCTCTCTCTCTAGTATCTCCGCCGCACAGATCATCTTCTCGGCGCGTTTTTCGAATGGAACGTGCTTGTACGAGATAAAAGTGTCCGCAGCCAACTGCAGCTTCTTGTCGATTTCAGAGTCTGACAGGGGTTCGAATGACTTAAGCAGCTGTCCTGTAGCCGGATTAGTGCTTTCAATTGCCATCTTCGGTACACCTTCCGTCGCGGGATTTGAAACCCGCATTAGACCACAATGAGCCATCGGAACACGCTCATGAATTTCGCAAGAGGTATGTGGTACGACCACTATACCGAAAGGCCCGCGGCATGCTGTCAAACCTGAAGTTAATCCCTATGTCATTCCAGTAGTGTCCCAACGTTATGTGAACAAAATCAATTGGTTATCGGAAATGGGTTGAATTTGATCGCTGATGATTTGTGCAAGTAGTTGATCCAATGGGATTTTCTCGAACATGGTTAGGCTGAGGATCTGTAGGATTTCATACAGGCTGGCCGAGAGATGCAATCGTTTCTTGACGATGGCGACCAGGACGTAGGCGGAGACGGCGATCCAGATTTGTGACTTGACCGCGTTCTCCGAAGTTCCGAAGAAAGCTTTGATTCGCAGATGCTGCTTGATCCATTTGAAGAACAGTTCTACTTGCCAGCGACAGCGGTATAGTTCGGTGATCGTAAATGCTGGCAAGACGAAGTTGTTGGTCAAAAAGATGAGGGTCTTGGCGGTTTCAGGATCCTTGAAGCGGATGCGGCGCAGCGGGGCCTCGAAGCCTTGGTGCGAGTAGAAGCCCGTAAGGACGACACTTTGATCACAGATCAAGCCAGTCGTGCGATCGACCGGATGCGAGTAGCGGCGTTGGATCTGGAGGTTCGACTTGCCGCGGGTTACGAAGAAGCTGCCGGCCTCGTGGAAGCGATAGAGGCGCTCGAAATCGAGGAAGCCACGATCCATGATGTAGAAAGCTCCGGGCTCCGGCAACAGTTGGTCAAGAATGTTGACCTCGTGCACCTTGCCATCACTGATGTGAATGAAGGTGGGGATGTTGCCACGCAGATCGAGCAGCGTATGCAGCTTGATGGCTGCTTTGGCCGAACGGAACACGGCCCACGGAAAAACCGACAGACACAGATCGATGGTGGTGGCGTCGAGCGCGTAGACGGTTTCTTGCAGATCGATGCCGAAGGGTTCCTGCGCATACAACCGCCGGGCAATGCCGATCAGGCTCTGGGCAAAATCGGCGTAGATGCGCCAGTCGCGCACGGCGTTGGCATTGGCCAGCGTGTTGCGGGCCATCACCGAACGAATCCCGAGATGATAGAGCTTGGAACTTTGTGCACGCAGGCATACTTCGATGTCCCGAAGGCTCTCTCGATAGGTCAACTGTGCGAAGGCCATGCACAGGAACTGATCCAAGCAGGAGAAGGACTTCACTTTGAACTCGCCCCGATAGCGGATGACGCAACGGCGGAAGGTCGTCAACGGAAGATGTTGCATCAGCTGCGCAAACACCAGCTTGCCTCGGTTCATCGATGGCCCCCGCGAGATCGCGCTTCGCAGGGTGGCAGAAGCACCATTCGCAGTTCAAATCGAGACCAAGAAAATTCGTCAGTTATGCGTTTCTCATCAACAAGTTAGGCAAGCTAAGAGGCAAAACGTTGGGACACTACTGATGTCATTCATGTTTTAAATGCATCCTCTCGCCAAAGCTTTTTGACACGACCTAACCAGGTACAGTCGCCGCACGACTGGGTGTCGAACGCAATTCTGCGTTCCTAGGAGGTTTGAATGCGTCCCTTCCTGTTGCATACCAATCTGCGAGTGCTTCGCAGATCGAAGCCCATGGTTGGCATGCTGGCTTTCGCCGTTGTCATCATACTCGGTATGCGCAGACGACCTCCGGACGTATCCTTGGCCCCGTCGAGGATCAAAGTGGCGCGATAGTGCCTGGCGCGACAGTGACCATCAGCGATGTGCAACGCGGCATCTCGCGCACTCTGACCGTCGACGAAGCAGGCGAGTATGAGCCTGTGGCGGCTGCGCCGGCAACACCTCAGCACTAATCGCAGGCTTCGACATTATTTCGGCGGGGTCAGACTCGGATCCAAGCGGTTCGCCTCTTTAAATTCCTGCTGCGCAGCGTCGGCATCTTTCAGCCTCAGCAGGGTCATTGCCAAATTGTAATGTGCGTGGGCGAGGTCGGGGTTGAGGCGGACAGCTTCACGGTAACTATCAGCGGCAGCACGGTATTGCCCTTTGGTGAAGAGCGCATTACCAAGGTTGAATCGCGCGTCCGCATTATCAGGCTGTTCGTTGATCACCTTCGCAAACGCCGCCTGCGCACCATCCAGATCGCCCTTCTGCAACTTTGCAGTGCCTAGACCAACTTCCGCCTGCGGAAAGTCGGGTTGCGCCTCGAGCGCCTTCTGAAAACTCGCAGCGGCGTTTTCGGATTCGTTTTTCTGCAAATAGACGTTGCCGAGATTATAGAGCGCGTGCGCGTCATCCGCTTTTGCTGCAAGACCCTTCTTATACGTCGCGATCGCGGCGTCCGGTTTTCCTTGTCTCTGATACACGAGGGCGAGATGAAAATCGGCTTCAGGCTGCGCCGGATTCAGTGCCAGGCTTTTTTCAAAAACCGTTCCGGCCTCGTCGATTTTTCCTTCTTCGTACAATAATTGGCCGAGATCGAACCAGGCCACGGCGTCGTCGGGATGCTGGTTCACAATTTGCCGGTACTGCGCGATGGCTTCCTCGCCGTGTCCGGCATTGCGCAGCGCCGCCGCATAATTCATGCGAATGTCGAGTGACTTCGCATCGAGTTGAATGGCCTGCTGGTAGATTCTGATCGCTTCGTCCCATTGCTTCATGGAATCGAGCGCTGCAGCAAGATTGTTCATGGCGTCGACGTAGCGCGGCGTCAGCTCAATTGCCTTGCGGTACGCGATAATGGCGTCGGTCGTGTTGCCGGTCGCGAACAGCGCGGCTCCCATTCCGTTGTACGCTTGTGCGAACTTCGGATTCAGCGCGATGGCCTTCTGATATGCCGCAATCGAATCTTGATATTTTTTCTGATGATAGAGCGCCAGACCGAGATTGCTTTCGGTGATACCGTCGGTGGGCCTGATTTCCAGCGCTTTGTCAAAATCCTTTACTGCTTCGTCGTCCTTGCCTTCCGAATCGAGCGAAAGTCCAAGGTTGCTCAGCGCTTCCGGGGAATCCGGATTTAAAGCCAGCGCTTGGCGGAATAGCGCGATGGCTTCGTCGATTTTTCCTTTCTTGTAGAGTTCGAGGCCTTGGTCATTCAACTTCACTGCTTGCCAGACATTTTGCGCGGAGGCTTGCGCGTTAACATTTCTCGCAGATCCACAAAAGCTGATGCCACCGGCCAAGACCGCAAGGGCAGCAATTTGCCAGTTCCGACGCCTCATTGCTCCTCACCCCCTGATGCTGCGCGAGCGTAACACATTCTTGAATGACGGCGTCGCTAGGCGCGGCTAACCGGCTAACTCTCGCAGTATCGCCAAGCGTCACGATATGTTTTGAGATAGGCTCTCTGCAACAGTAACGCACGACCCTTCCGCTAGTAACGCGCTGTCCAGAGAATTTTCCTGCGCTGTTCGTCCGGGGCAGGCTGGGCCTTTTGAGGGGAGGCGCGAACTGTACTAAACTCCCAGCCGCGTAGCGCGCCAAACCTTATGACCGCCAGAATCACTCGAGAGCCGCGCTGGCCTGCACTTGTCGCGATGATGGCCGCTGGCTTCATGTACCTGGCATTGCCGGAGCGGCTTTCGCTCGGGCCAAGCTGGCTGCTGCTCGCCGCGGTGTGCGCGCTCATGATTCCGATTGTGTTGTCGACTCGCCGCGGCGATTTCCATATCACCAGGATTTTCACGCTCGTAGCCAATGGTGCGATCACCATCGGCATGATTGCGTCGCTGGCCCTGCTGATCGAAGGCATCCCCAAGCATCGTGACTCGCCTACAGCGCTGTTGCGCGGGGCTACCGCGCTGTGGGTCACCAATGTTCTGGTCTTCGCTTTGTGGTACTGGAAGATTGATGCAGGAGGGCCGCTTGGCCGGGAGAGCTCGCGCGGCCGCGTGGATAGCTCCTTTCTTTTTCCGCAGATGTTAAGCGCTGACGAGGGCGATCCCTCCTGGTCTCCTAACTTCGTGGATTATCTTTTCCTCGCGTTTAACACCAGCACGGCCTTTTCACCGACCGATACCGCAGCCCTATCGCGTTGGGCAAAGGCGGGGATGATGTTGCAGTCGCTGATTTCTTTGACCATCGTGGCGCTGCTTGCCGCGCGCGCCGTGAATATTCTTTGAGTTCCGGCCTAGCCGGATTAAGAAGAAGGAGGATGCTCAATGCTGTCCGCCGGCAAAATGGTCGGTTTCGTTCCAACGCGAGATTCCCAGAAGGCTAAAGAGTTTTACGAAGGTAAGTTGGAATTTGAGTTTGTCAGTGAAGATCCGTTCGCCCTGGTCATGCGCGCGGGCGACAGCACCATTCGAATCGCAAAAGGTGCCAGGGATTTCATTCCGGCGGCATACACCATTCTGGGATGGGAAGTACAAAACATCGAGGAAGCCGCGCGCTGGCTCAAAGAGCGAGGAGTTGCTCTGGAAAGGTATCCATTCGTTCAGGATCAAGAACTCTGCGTCTGGATTGCGCCCGGTGGCGACAAAGTAGCCTGGTTCAAAGATCCAGATGGAAATGTGCTTTCGATCAGCCAGCACCAGAAGTAGCTAGTGGTAGTGGGCAGCTTTTCATCGGCCGCATGCAGGGAGCTCGCTAAGCCGGGCACGGCCGGAGTTGAATTCCGGTAGGGCATACAATCGTCTCCGAACCACGCTACCCGAAACAAAATCTTCGCCCTGAAAATGCGGCCGTCACGCTAGAAGCTCCCGCAGTTGCCATCAAAAAATCGAAGTTCATTCGCCAATTTCTAATCGTCAATTTCAAGCCAGGTCTGGTGCGCGCAGTCTGCACCGCATTCCCCTCCCACGCGCACGCCACAAAATCTGAAGAACGGGCGGGAGGCCGGCGGTACGCCCTGTCCTCGAACCTTAGCTCGTACTGGGAGTGCATTGACTTGGGCTCCGGCGCTATGATAACCATACACGCGCTCTTGAAAGGGTTTCCGACCGCGGATGCCGGACAAATCTAAACGGATTGAAGTCACGCTCGAAACGCTGCTGGAGAGCGTCGACCTCGCTGAAAGCATTACCATGCGCGTCGCGGAAGCCGCCGGCTTTCCCGAGGAAGAGGTGCACAAAATCGGGATGGCAGTGCGCGAAGGCGTCATAAACGCCTATAATTACGGCAACCAGCAAGACCGTCAGAAAAAAATCATGATGACGGTGGAGCTGCAGCCCGAAAACATGGTCGTCAAGGTTCTCGATCAGGGCCACGGCTTCGAACTCACCGAAATTCCCGACCCGCTCGCCGAAGAAAACCTGCTTCGTACGTCCGGCCGAGGCCTGTTTCTAATGCGCGCTTTCATGGACGATTTCAAGGTGGGCCGCGGCCCCGAGGGCGGAGCGGAATTGGTGATGGTCAAGAAACTACCCCAAACAGTTTCCGACAACGGTAAGCACCAACCAGAGTAGAATCAGCAGGCGAGGATCCCGTGTCCCTTCAAGGTACTCGTCGCGAGCTAGGCGACGTCATCATCGTTGATTTCAGCGGCAAGATTACGCTCGGCGAAGGCAGCGCCATGCTGCGCAAGACCGTCCGAGATTTGATCGACGCCGGCAACAAGAAGATCCTGCTGAGCCTTTACGACGTGGATTACATCGATAGCTCCGGGCATCGGCGAGCTCGTCAGCGCCTACACCACGGTGAAAAACGCCAGCGGTGAATTGAAGCTTCTGCACCTCACCAAACGCGTTCACGACATTCTGCAAATCACGCGCCTGTTCACCGTCTTCGACGTGCAGTCCGACGAGGGCGCGGCGGTCCGCAGTTTCAAATAGCTTGGCCATGGTTCTTGCAATCCAGAGCATGCTCCTTCCTCGAAGGTCCGCTTAATATTTGGTAAGATGAGGAATGGGAGCCCAGCCCTTTGCTCGGTAGCATTAGCCCTCGCGTTCATGAAACGATCACTCGAGCGCGCCATCGCGATAACCGATCGCGGTCAGCCAGTTTCGGAACGTACTAAAAAGGCCAATGAATGAAGTTTAGCCTGCGACTGATTGCTTCGCTCGTTATCAGCATCAGCTTGGTTACCTTTTTTGTCGCTCGTAATCAAGTTCGAGCCGAGAAGAAAGGTCTGCGGGCGGACCTTGCGCGTCGCGGTGAAATCCTTACCGAGAGCTTGCAGGAGACCATCGAGCCCGTCTTGCAGCGGGGCACCGAGGCGCAACTTCGCAAAATCGTCGATCGTTTTGGCGATCGAGAACATCTGGCTGGCGTCGCTGTCTACGATCCCAATGGCAAGCTGCTTGCCGTTAGCGCGAGACTGGGAACCAACGCCGACGTCGCGCCCAAAGTCTTTCAGGAATCCAAAGCAGGCGACACCGGAGCGGGCGGATTCACCGACTTCCCTAATCTGCCCGTATACGCCTATGCTTTACCGCTTCATCGCGCCGCTGGTGGCTTGGCCGGAGTGGTGGTCACTTTTCACGACGCTCGCTACATTGAAGCGCAAAGCGCGCAAATCTGGCGCAGTGCCATATGGCACGTAGTGGCCCAGATACTTCTGATTGCTCTCATTACTTTTTTCGTCGTTCGCTCGACGATCACGGGCCCGATTACTAGGCTTTCGCAATGGATGAAGGATTTGCGTACGGGTATTTCGCCCGGACCTTTTCCGCAAGGCTCGCCCGCCGATTTTTTGCAGCCGCTCACTTCAGAAGCGGCCTCGCTCGGACAGAGCCTGGCCGAAGCTCGGATGGCTGTAAAGCAGGAAGCTCGCCTGCGTGCGGCTGGGGACACACGTTGGACTGCCGAACGGTTGCGTGTTGGATTGCGCAAGAAACTTCGCGGCAACTCTCTTTTTGTTGTATCCAATCGCGAACCGTACCTGCACGTGCATGGTGCCAAGGGAATCGAAGTGCAGGTCCCGGCGAGCGGCTTGGTAACTGCTCTTGAGCCTATCCTCAACGCCTGTGATGGTACCTGGATCGCGCATGGTTCAGCAGACGCCGATCGCGAAACTGTTGACGAGCATGACCGTTTGCGCGTGCCACCGGACCACGCTCATTACACACTGCGTCGCGTCTGGCTGAACAAGGACGAAGAAGACGGGTACTACTTCGGATTCGCAAACGAAGGGATCTGGCCGCTCTGTCACATCGCGCACACGCGACCTAGTTTCCGCACTTCGGACTGGGAGCACTACCAGCGGGTGAACGAAAAATTCGCAGGGGCTGTGCTGCAGGAAATTGAGTCCGTCGAAGAGCCTTTCGTACTAATTCAGGATTATCACTTCGCGTTGCTGCCGCGTTTGATCAAATCCGCGAGGCCCGACGCGCGCGTCGCGATTTTCTGGCACATTCCCTGGCCCAATCCGGAAGCTTTTGCGATTTGTCCCTGGCAGAAAGAGCTGCTTGACGGTTTGCTGGGCGCCGATGTAATCGGATTTCACATCCAAGCCCATTGCAACAATTTTCTGGAAACGGTCGATCAGTCTATTGAATGCCGCATCGACTGGGAGCGCTTTGCTGTAAATCGCAGTGACCATTTAACAATTGTCCGCCCGCATCCGATCAGCGTGGCGCTCCCGGAATCTCACGACTTATTTCCCAACGAACTTACCCGTATCGGAATCCTGGAGACCACCGGGCCCGAGACTATTTTCCTCGGCCTCGGGGTGGACCGCGTCGATTACACCAAGGGACTTCTCGAACGCTTCCGGGGCGTGGAGCGTTTTCTCGACAAGTATCCTCAATACATTCACAAATTCACATTTGTTCAGTTCGGCGCCCCGAGCCGTACTAACATCAAACGGTATCTGGATTTCTTCAATGAGGTAGGAGCCGAAGTTGAGCGCATCAATGCGCGATTTGGAAATGAGAAGTGGAAACCCATCATTTTTTATAACCGCCATCACACTCACCAGGAAATTGATCCGTACAATCGGGCGGCCGACCTATGCATGGTCACCTCGTTGCACGACGGAATGAATTTGGTTGCGAAGGAATACGTGGCGTCGCGCGACGATGAAGATGGTGTGTTGATCCTCAGCCAATTCACCGGTGCTGCACGCGAATTGCGCGATGCCATTCTGGTGAATCCCTACGATATTGAACAACTGGCCGAAGCTATTCGTCGCGCGCTGGAAATGTCTCCCGAGGAGAGGCATTCTCGAATGCAGAGAATGCGCACCACGGTGAAGGAACACAATGTGTACCGCTGGGCTGCCGACCTGATCCTGGAACTGGCCGAAGTTCGCATCGAAGCGCCGAAATCAACCGAGGCCCCTAAGGCCAGAAGCGCATCCACATTGTTGTGAGCTGCGGTCAGACAATTTGATGCTCTCTGGCTCCAAGAATTCTTTGTCGCGCGTTCGAAGTAAATTCCCTCGCCCTCTTCTAAGTAATTGGCCCGCCATTTCCCGCCTTATTAAAGCTGCCGAAGGCGTGGCCCTGTTTCTTGATTTCGACGGCACGCTTGTGGATTTTCAGCCTCGGCCGCACCAGGTAAGGCTAGCTCTCCGAACGCGCTCGGTGCTGCGCAAATTGGCCGCACATAAGAATGTTCGGGTAATGATCGTTAGCGGCCGCCGCCGTCCTTCACTCCTGCGGTTTATCAAGGTGCCTGGACTTCGCCTCAGCGGACTATACGGATGGGAACATCAAGAAGGACTGCATTTGCCCGACTTAACCATGCGGCGAATCTCCAAAGCACGGGCGATGCTCACAGCACTCAAAGGTGAGTGCCCGGGAATCTACGTTGAAGATAAGGGCATAAGCTTTGCGGTGCATTTTCGCGACCTGCCGCGGAAAATTGAACGCAAAGCGTGCACGCAGCTTCGCAAATTTCTTCCACGGTTTCGTGGCCATCTCCGCATCATTCGCGCCGGCAACGTCTGGGAGTTAACTCCGCGGCACATACGCGGAAAAGGCGTCGCGATGAGGGTCTTGCTTCGGCGGCTCCCAGACGGATTTCTGCCTATCTATGTCGGGGACGATTTGACCGATGAACCGGCTTTCAAAGTCGTGCGCGACGGAATTTCGGTAATCGTGGGATCTCGCCGTCCCACCAGCGCATCTTTTTCACTACCGAACCCGGCCGCAGTTTGTAAGTTCTTGGAACGCCTGCACCGATGCTTGAGTGCACTCGGGCGACGATCACACCATTAGAAAGGTTATCCGTAACGCCAATCTACATGATTACCTGTATGGATGGGTTGCATCAACGGCAAGTAACATCAAAGCTGAATGCAGGTAGAAGATCAGGGCGTGTCTAAGGCCTCCTCCGCAGCCAGAATCCTCATTGCAGATGATCACGAGATCGTCCGCGATGGAATTCGCACGCTGCTGCGTCGATGCAGGCCTGAATGGGTCATTTGCGGCGAGGCCAAGAATGGCAAAGAGGCCATCGAAGCCGCTACCCTTCTCGAGCCAGATGTACTCGTTCTAGACGTGACCATGCCGGTTATGAGTGGTTTGGAAGCAGCCTTGCGCATCACCAGGCTTGGATTGCCGGCTCGTGTTCTCATCTTCACCATGCACGAAACGAAAAGCCTGGTGATGGAAGTACGGGACGTGGGCGCGCAAGGCTATGTGGTTAAATCCCAAGCCTCACGCGATCTGATTAACGCCATTGACCGCATTTTGGCTGGCGGCACGTTTTTCGGGCCGGAGACCCAACCAGCATCGCCCGCGAACTAGGTTAAACAATCAGCACATCAGTCATCCTGTCCCCGCATTTCTCCCCTTTGTGATAGCATCTTGATGCACGTTTCCCCAGGGTGAACACTTGGCGCAACATATTTCCCGTAAGGAACTGAAGAAGGACGAAGTGCGCGATACGCTCGCGCACGGCGCCGACGCCGTTCTATCCCACAAGCAGCTTACTATTTATATTTTGCTTGCCGGTGTGGTGATCGCTCTTGGCGTTTTCGGCTGGAAGACTTATACGGAGCGCCAGACGGTAAAGGCCGCCGCCGCATACGACAACGCCATGAAGGCCTACCAGGCGCGCATTCGGAACGCGAGCGAGCCCGCGCTGCCGGGCGAGATCACCTACGTCGACGATAAGAATAAGTATTCCGACGCCGCGCAGAAATTCGGCGATGTCGCTTCGAAATACCCTCACACGCGACCCGGACAGCTCGCCGCGTACTACGCGGCGTTGAGCGACGAAAAGCTCGGCAAGACTGACGACGCAAAAAAATGGCTGCACGGTTTAACCAGCAGTGCCAATGAGGATTTTGCCGCCATGGCGCGTTTCGAACTCGCGCAGATAAGCGATCGTCAGGGCCAAGGCGATGAAGCCGTCAAGCTCTATCAGCAGTTGATTGCGAAGCCTTCCGTGCTGGTGCCGAAACCAGTTGTGATGCTGACTCTCGCCGAGCATTACGGCGCAAGTAATCCAGCCGAAGCCAGTAAGCTTTACTCGCAGATCAAATCGGAGTATCCCGATACTCCCATCGCTCAGCAAGCCGACCAGGAAATGAACCTTCTGCCGGGCAAGTCCTGATCCGTTTTTCTTCAGTTTTTGCGTTTCTTGTTGCGCTTCCTAGGGGATTTCGCTGGCACCACAAGTTGATAGCTGCCTTTCACCAGCTCGCGAATTTCGTTCCAATTCAGCGGTGCCGCGTACACGCGCAACGTGACCCACCCGTGCTTGCCGATGTACGGCGTGCGAAAAAATCGCGGGTCATCCAGGAATACGCCTTGCAGCAGTGTCCCCACTTTCATGCAAATGCCCAGCTCGCCCTTGTATTCTTCCAGCACCGCGAACATTTTTTGTTCGATTCGAAACGTCGCATGGCCGAAGGTGATTCCCTCGGTGGCGCGCGGCAGACGAAGGCAAATCTTTCGCAGTCTTTTCAGAATCGCGTCTTCGGAAAGCATGCGGGGATGATAGCAGTCGGGATCGGATGATGTATTGCTAAGTGAAGGCGAACAGAGATCGGATCCTTCGCTCGCTCAGGACGACGACACTGCCGGCTGCGCCGACCAACAACAACCAAACGCTAAAATCTAAAAGCAAAAACCAAAGCCAAGGAGCAACAAAGCAATTCGTTCACCCGAAAGGTGGCCGCTACAAAGGCAACACTAGCCCCCGAAACAAGTGAGAGCCGGTGCAGGCGTGACGGACTTAGCTTGATTCACGTAAGCGGTTTCGGTTCTTGGTTCGCGATTTTCGATCCCGGCTGAATATCTGAATGATAACAATACAATGAGGGCGGAAATGCTCGCGTCCTACGCCATGGACGTGCGCCGCTCGCGCGGCCGCCGCTACCCGGAACCGCAGCACCCTTATCGCAACGATTACGCGCGCGACCGCGACCGCGTGATTCATTCGCGCGCGTTCCGCCGCCTGGAAGCCAAAACGCAGGTTTTCACCACGCGCTATTCCGACCATTTTCGCAATCGCCTCACGCACACTCTCGAAGTCGCGCAAGTCGCCCGCACCGTTGCCGGGGCGCTCGAATCTCAATACCGATCTCGCCGAAGCTCTCGCGCTGGTCCACGACATCGGCCATCCGCCCTTCGGCCACGCCGGCGAAAAACAGCTCGATCGGCGCATGCGCGAGTACGGCGAGCACTTCGACCACAATCTGCACGCGCTGTATATTGTCGAGCAATTCGAGCAGAGCTATCTCGATTTTCCCGGCCTGAATCTCACCTTCGAGGTTCGCGAAGGCATCATCAAACATTCGCGCGATTATTCCGCGGCCGAATTTCCGCAGCTCGCCGAGTATCTGCTCGACCAGCGCCCGCCGCTCGAATCTCAGCTTATTGATTTGGTGGACGAAATCGCCTACAACACCGCCGACCTCGACGACGGCTTCGAAGCACATCTGGTTGATTTCGATCAGTTGCGCGCCGAAGTTCCCATCTTTGCGAATTCGCCTACGAGACGTGGATCGCCACTACCCCAACGGAAAGGCAGAAGCTAAAATTCAACGAAGCACTGAAACAGGTCCTCGATCTTCTGGCCACGGACTCTGATCGAAACGACGCGCAGCCGCAGTGGAAGAATCCGGCGTCCAGACAGTCTGAAGACATCCGCCGCCAGCCGCACCGGCTCGCCGGCTTTTCACCGCCCGTAGCGAAACAGAACGGCGACTGAAGCGCTTCCTTTTCAGCACGGTTTATTCACATCCTTCCATCGTCGGAAGATCGCGACCGTTCCGTGCCGCACTCGACGCGCTCTTCTACGTTTTTCCTCGAGCACCCCGAGCGCATGCCACCGCAATATGCCGAACTCGCGGCTCACGAACCGCGCCACCGCGTCGTCTGTGATTACATCGCTGGCATGACCGACATTTTCTCCTCCGCCAGTGCCAGGATCTGCTGACTTAACCTGAGGAATTCTGCTTGAGAGAAAGGCTGCCTGCCCGTTTTGCGAGCGGCTCGCTACCTAATCAACCGGCTCGAATTCGTGCGCCTGCGAACGGGCGCTGCCCTCTTCAGCGTAAGTTCGTCATTGTCCGATAGGTGTCAGCCGAGCCATCGCCGGTGCCGCTTCCTTGACATCGCGGCTCACTGGACATATAATTGAAATTCGCTCCAGAAAATTCACGGGGAAACGCCAATGTTTCTGGATGTCAACGAACTCGCCGTTCGCAAAATCCGCATCCGGAAGAGCTATACCCCCGGAACGCTCGATTTCCATTCCGGGGAATTCCACCAGGTCGAGCCGCTCGAGGTTCGCGCGACTGCCGAGCTTGTGGAAGGGCAGATCCGCATCTACGGCAATCTGCACACGCGCGTCGAGTTGGTTTGCGCGCGCTGCCTGGATACGGTCGTCGAAGAAATCAGCCGCGATTTCGATCTCTATCTACCGCCCCATGACTTCCATCGCCGTGGACGAGGAATTTCACCTGAATCTCGACGATACCGAAGTCGCCTTCTTTGAAGGCGACGGCCTGTTCCTGGCGGACATTCTCGCCGAGCAGGTGAATCTCTCGCTTCCCATGAAGGTGATTTGCCGCAGCGATTGCCGCGGCCTTTGCCCGCATTGCGGCGCCAATCTGAATAACGAAGAATGCCGTTGCGAGAAGCACGCCTCCGACCCCCGGCTCGCCCCGCTCGCCCGTTTGAAGCAGGACTGGTTCAAAAAGCAATAAAACGCTACACTATCCCCTTGCCATTTCGGCCGCTCTAGTAGCGGCCTGTCAATTGAGGAGCTGGAATGCCGAATCCAAAACGACGTCACTCGCACGCGCGCAAGAATAAGCGGCGTGCCCATGATTTCCTTACGCCCTTGTCCTTGGCCGAATGCCCGAACTGCCACGAGAAGAAGCTGCCCCACAATGCGTGTCCCCACTGCGGCTATCTATAAGGGCCGCGAAGTGATTGACACCGCGGCCAAGACAGCCTAACTTTCCATCGCCTACCTTTCCGATCTGGTGCTCTCTCTGGGGCCCATGGGTGTATAGATGACCACCATCGCTCTCGATGCTATGGGAGGCGACCATGCGCCGCGCGCCGAAGTCGAAGGCGCGATTCTGGCGGCGCGCGAGCTCGGCGTCCGCATCCTGCTGGTCGGCATGGAAGCCACCGTCCGGCAGGAACTGAACCGCCACGGCCATCGCGGCCTGCCCATCGAGATCGTCAACGCCACCGACGTGATCACCATGAGCGATTCGCCTTCGCAGGCGTTTCGCCGCAAGAAGGAAAGCTCGGTGCACGTGGCCGCGCGTCTGGTGCGCGACGGCAAGGCCGAAGCGTCTGGTGAGCATGGGCAATACCGGCGCGGTCATGACCGTCGCTCGCTTTGTGCTCGGCACGCTCGCTGCCGTGGACCGTCCCGCGCTCGCAGCCGCTTTCCCCAACATGAAGGAAAAAGTCACCGTCATTCTGGACGTCGGCGCGAACGTGGATTCCAAGCCTGAGCAGATCGAACAATTCGCGGTGATGGGCGAGATTTATTACCGCACGATTTGGGGCACGAAGCGCCCGCGCGTCGCGCTGCTTTCCATCGGCGAAGAAGAAATGAAGGGCAACGACCTGACGCGCGAAGCCGCCGCGCGCCTGAAGCAGCTGCACGCTGAACTTCGTCGGCAACGTCGAAGGCCGCGACGTTTTCCGCGGCGACGTGGACGTGATCGTCTGCGACGGCTTCATCGGCAACATCGCCCTGAAAATCAGCGAAGGCCTGGTCGAACACATCGGCGCCATGTTGAAAAAAGCCATCAAGAGCAGCCTGAAATCGCAGGTCGGCTACGTGCTCTCGAAAGACGCCTTCGACAGCTTCCGCAAACGCACCGATTCCTCCGAATACGGCGGCGCGCCGCTGCTCGGCGTCCGCGGCATCACCATCATCGGGCACGGCCGCTCGAATCGCCAACGCCATCAAGAACGCCATTCGCGTCGCCACCGAGCTCTGCCGCTCGCGCTTCAACGAAAAAATCGAACAGGAGCTTTCCGCTGCCGCCGGTTGCTGCGCGCGGCTGATCTTCGCGGAATCGCCCAAACCCTCATGAGCAAACTCGCGTTCCTTTTTCCCGGCCAGGCCTCGCAGTATCCCGGCATGGGCCGCGACCTCGCCGAAAATTTTCCGGAATCGAAAGCCGTTTTCGACGAGGCCGATGCCGCGCTGGGATTTTCCATCTGTCAGAACTTTGCTTTGAAGGCTCTGAAGAAGCGCTGAAGCAGACCGAAAACACGCAGCCGGCAATCCTGACGGTTTCCACCGCGGCCTATCGCGCGCTGGAGAAGCAGGGAATCACGCCGGATTTCGTCGCCGGCCACAGCCTGGGTGAATATTCCGCGCTGGTGGCGGCGGGCGCGCTCGATTTTTCTACGGCGGTGAAATTGGTCCGCGGTCGCGGACACTACATGCAGGAAGCCGTGCCTGCCGGCGCAGGGCGCCATGGCCGCGATCCTCGGCCTTTCGCCCGCGGAGGTGGCGGATATCTGCAAGAAAGCCGCGGAAAATGAAGTCGTCTCGCCCGCCAATTTAAATTCGCCGGAACAAACCGTCATTTCCGGCTCATGCCGCAGCCGTGAAGCGCGCCGTCGAAATCGCATCGCAGAGTGGCGCAAAGCGCGCCGTCATTTTGCCGGTTTCCGCGCCCTTCCATTGCGCGCTGATGATGCCCGCGCAGCAGCGCCTCGAACCGGACCTGCGCGCGCGCGCAATTCAGCGCGCTGAAATTCCCGCTGATCACCAACGTGGACGCCCAAGCCATCACCACCGGCGACGAAGCCCGCGACGCGCTCATCCGCCAGGTCACCGCCCGGTCCGCTGGCTCGATTCCGTCCGCGAAATGATCGAGTCCGGCGTCACAGTCTTCGTCGAAGTAGGCCCCGGCAAAGTCCTCACCGGCCTCCTCCGCCAAATTGATCGCTCCGTCCGCGTCTTCAACGTCGAAGACTCCGCCAGCCTGCAATCCACAGTGGAAAAGCTGGCCCAAGCCCGCGCCGAAGTCCGCGAACCATAAACCGTCAGCTCGATCACTTCAGTTGAATTTGTAGCGGCCACTCTCAGGAGTTGCCTTGCGGTTTTTTGGTTCGCACGCCTAGCTCTTCGCCTTTGCTTCACTGACCATCCACTGTTGCCAGACCCATTCCTCATAAGGTAGTTTCAATTGCTATGTTCTCACTCAAAGACAAAGTCGCTCTCGTCACCGGCGCATCGCAAGGCATCGGCCGCACCACCGCACTTGCGCTCGCTAGCCGCGGGCGCAAAAGTCGCGCGTAGCCGCCCGCAATACCGAAAAACTAGCAACGCGCTCGTAACCGAAATCGAAGCCGCAGGCGGCACGGCGCTAGCCGTCCCATGGACGTAGCCGACGCCGCGCAGGTAAAAAGCGGCTTCCAGCAAATCCTCGCGAAATTCGGCAAGCTGGACATCCTGGTGAACAACGCCGCCATCACCCGCGACACGCTCGCCCTGCGGATGAAACTCGAAGACTGGGACGCCGTGCTGCGCACCAACCTTACCGGCGCGCATCTCTGCATCCAGCAGGCGCTCGGTGCAATGCTCAAGCAACGTTCCGGCCGCATCATCAATATCACGTCCGTGGTCGCGCGAGACCGGCAACGCCGGCCAGGCCAATTACGTCGCTTCGAAAGCCGGACTGATCGGCCTCACCCGCGCCATCGCCGTCGAAGTCGCCTCGCGCAGCATTACGGTGAACGCCGTCGCGCCCGGCTTCATCGACACGCCCATGACCGCTCCGCTCTCGCAGGAAATCAAAGACAAAATGAAATCCATGATCCCGCTGGGCCGCTTCGGCACAGAAGCCGACGTAGCCGCCGCCATCGTTTTCCTCGCCAGCGACGAGGCCGCCTACATCACGGGCCAAGTCCTCGACGTCAACGGCGGCCTGCACATGGGTTA
>CAWJGI010000040.1:0-106758 GCA_963842255.1 uncultured Acidobacteriota bacterium
GAGAACTTCTCCCGACACGCTACGTCCATGTGGTCTTCACACTTCCTGCACAGCTCGCGCCACTGGTCTTGCAGAATAAGAAAGTCATCTACGATCTGCTGTTCCGCGCCAGTGCGGAGACACTTCTCGAAGTCGCTCGCGATACGCGGCACCTCGGCGCGGAACTCGGCTTCTTCACCGTGCTGCACACCTGGAGTCAACGGACTCCATCCCCATGTCCATTGCGTTATTCCTGCCGGTGGGCTGTCGCTCGATCACAAGCACTGGGTAAAATCACACGATCGGTTTTTCTCTCCCATTCACGTGCTCCGTCGCGTCTTCCGCGGCAAGTTTGTTGCTGCTCTCCGGCAGGCCTTCGGTGATCACCAGCTCGTCTTTCATGGAAACCTGACACTCCTGGCCCAGCCCAAGACCTTCGCCGCATGGTTACGGCCACTGTTCCGAGAGGACTCGGTGGTCATGCCAAACCACCGTTCGGTGGCCCCCAGTATGTGCTCCAGTATCTGGGCCGCTACACCCATCGCGTAGCCATCTCTAATCATCGTTTGGTCTCGCTCGCCGAAGGGAAGGTCACTTTTCGTTGGCGCGACTCCGCTCACAACAACGAACAGAAGTTGCTGATGCTTTCTCTCTATGAATTCCTGCGCCGATTTTTGTTGCACGTGGTTCCCAAAGGCTTCGTGCGTATCCGGAACTTCGGCTTCCTGGCCAACCGCAGGCGCGCCACGCTCCTGCCACTTTGCTTTCATCTGCTCGGCGCGGCGCCCCAGACAGAACCAGACATAGCAGACAGCAAAAACTCAACGGATCTTTGGCTCTGCCCTAAATGCGGTGCACCGATGAGAGTCCTCAAAAGACTCACTGCGGCCGAGATCCAACTTCGTTCTCCTCCCGCCCTAGTCACGGTTGCCGCATGAAACGACTCTCTACAGCACGAAACTGTTGCGTGTTTCAACACGCTCCGTCTCTCTCTGCCTTGCCGTTCGACAAGCCGCCGTCTTTCTACCTTCTCCCGTCTTCTCTTCACGACAGTTTTGTGCTTTCCTCACTCTTTCATCTCTGGCTGTCGTCTGTCGTGCTCTGCCGCACTGCCTCGGCGCATCTCAACACCGCACCTTCCCTCCATTGAATTTGCATAGGGCCCGCGTCCGCTAGGGTAGAAGACTGGCGTCGGCAGTTCCGGGCACACCTCGCAAGGGCAGGTTAGCGTGTCCTCTATGCTTCCTGCTTAACTTTTCCCCATGATTCATTTATGTTACAAAATGCTACACCGCGAGGCGCTCCGCACGGTTTTGGCCGGATTCGAGGCAAATCGACCGTTTTGACGGTGGCGGATAAAGCATACATTATCACCAATATGCTTGTAAGCTATAGTAAAGCAGAGACTTACTTAATTTAAGGGCCTACATCTCATTTCAATTCCGTACAACTGTTTAGGTGGCAAGGCGAACTATTCTCCGCGCGAATTCCCTGCTAACAAGGAAAAATACAGGGAAATTTGCGTTTTTGAAGCACAAACTTGCCGTAAGGACCCAAGTGATCCGGAGGTTAGCGGCAAAATTGAACGTTTTGAATACAAATCGAAACAGGGAACGATCAGGGAAGAAACAGGGAGTGTAGATTGCTTGATACCCAAGATTCCTTCGGAGTCATTGCTTTATCCCTTGAAAGACTGACGGTGTTTGTTTCTCTTTTTCACTTCCTGCAACGCGTTTGTGGACCGTAGCGTTTGGTGAGCCCGATGGCGTGAGATGACGCCATATGGCAATCCGGCTCACCCACGTTAACGAACTTCCCGTAGATCGCTTGGCAACTCACTCCGCCGATACGCCGTATGGATGGGGAGTCAACGGCAATGGGGGCAATGGGGGAGACCGCAGTTGGTTTCTGCGGGGCTGTGCTACTCTATTTCGTCGCTCATGCCGGGTTGCGCGGACATCGGTGTGAGGCCAAGAGCAGCCGTTCATAACGTCCGGCACTGCGTCATTGTTGGAAGGTCTGCATGGCATCGCCAGCTTTGCGTTCTATTGGCCCCCCGGCTGAAGGGTCACATGACACCGACCAGATCGAGTCCGCGGTCAGTGGAACAGGTCTGGTTCGTAGTGCGGAAGAAGTATTCGATTCATGGCGGCGTTGCATCGCCGACTATCACGTAGACCCCAAAAGCCGTAGCTCTCCCCACATCATCACCCAAAGCGAACTGAGTGTTTCCAGGGAACCTGTCGCTGATCTCATCGTGCATGCGCGGGAGGAAATCGATCGCCTTTATGCGATCGTCCGCCAGGAAGAGTATGTGGTTCTCCTCTGCAATAGCGACGGAGTCGCCATTCACCATCGAGGAGAGGAGTCAAAGGCCGAGGAGTTCAAAGATCGGGGTATCTGGCTGGGGGGTGTCTGGTCGGAGAATGTCGAAGGCACGAACGGAATCGGCACTGCCATTGTCGAACAACGGCCGGTTCTCGTTCATTGCGGGCAGCACTTTCGTACGCGGCACACCAATCTCAGTTGCGCAAGTGCGCCGATCTTCGATGCCAACGGGAAGCTGGTGGCCGTATTGGACGCTTCAAGAATCGATTCAGAAGGGCAGGACCGAAAACATCGGTTGGCTTTAGCAGCAATCACGGCCTCTGCTCGTGCGGTCGAGGAACGCCTCTTTCGCCAGTTCTTTCCCCACGCGTGGATTATTGCGGCAGCGCCATGCCACGACAGCGGCGAAGCGGTGCTCCTTGCCGTCGACGAAGATCAACGCATTATTGGCGCAGACCACGTGGCACGCCACGCTATCGATTTGCGGGGCAAGAGCTTGACGGACGGCGTGTCTCTGTCGAAAGTCTTCACCTATGACGCTTCCTCCTTCCGGCGGAGGGATGGGCAAGACTTTCCCGTCCAGTGGATGCGCGCCGACGGCAGCGGCCGCTGGAACGTACTAATTACTCCGCTGCAGCGGAAGTCGAAGGAGTTGCGTAACTGGGAAGACACGATAATCCACTCGCGGCCGCGAATCAGCACGCTTGGCAACTTGCCCGTAGCAAATGCCCCAGTCCCTAGCCGAGGTGGCCTGCCTCCCGGATTGTCACGCCGCATTTGTGAACACATTGAGTCGCATCTCGACGAGAAGATAAGCCTCGGCGCTCTTGCAGACATGGCAGGGCTTTCACCGCAGCATTTCGCGCGCACATTCAGGCAGTCTGTTGGCATGCCGCCACACAGCTATTTGCTGCGGCGACGTGTTGAACGCGTCGAATTGATGCTCCGCGATACTCAACTGCCTCTATCCGAAATTGCCGCGGCCACGGGATTTTCTGACCAGAGCCACCTCGCTCGGCACTTCCATCGACTGACGGGCGTGTCCCCGAGCGTAGCGCGTTGGAAGGCCCGCTAAGGCCTGCCACAAACCAGATCAGCGCATCCCTCCTTCGAACAAGTTAGGGATTACCGGGGTTGGCGGCCTTCCCCCGACTACCGCACTCCCACCCTTTAGCAAGAACGTTCCAACGGCAGTTTATTCGTCCAAGACTGTGAGCTACGTCACAGGCACTATCCACCTGTAGTTTTCAGAGGCCCGACCCGAAAGGAGGGCGAAACTAATGAGAAACAGCGCCACAGTTCGTATACAGTCGAAGCCGGCCGCACTCAAAGAAAGAGTGCGCCTCACGTCTATTCCGCTTTTGCTGGCATTGCTCCTCGTCTTGATTGTTTCAAGGGGAGTCCCGCTATCCTCCAGTGAGCTCGCGCAACACACGCACATCGGTTGGATCCTTTTCACGTGTGCCGCAGCATTCGCATCTATTGCCTGGACGTTTTGTCAATGGCGAGGCAGGCAAATGATGGCCCGTCTGGACTTGCAGTTCGAGGAACGGCTGTCGGAACGTGCGTGCATCGGCAGGGATTTGCAGGACACGATGTTACAAGTCCTTCTGAATGCGCAACTGCACCTTTGCGCCGCGGATGATCAATCACCCGAGGATTCAGGGGCAAAACGGCTGGTGAGCCGCGCTCTCGATCTCATGGCCCGCGCTATCGACGGTGGGAGACACGCCCTTCGAGGTCTCCGCTCCTCCCATGGAAGTTCTCAGGACCTTGAACAGGCGTTCCTACGAATCCACGAGGAACTCACCAGCCACCGGGACGTCAGCCAGATTGCGTTTGGGTTTATTGTCGGAGGCGCTTCTTTGCCGTTGAATCCTGCAACGCGTGACGAAGTCTATCTAATCGGGCGAGAAGCGTTGATCAACGCAGTGCGCCACTCCAGTGCCGGCAAGATTGAAGTTGAACTCGAATATGGCGCCAAGTCCCTGCGCGTTTTGGTTCGCGATAACGGCTGTGGGATCGATCCTCGGGTGCTGCATTCGGGACGAACGGGGCACTGCGGTTTGTCAGGGATGCTCGAGCGCGCAGAAAGAATCGAGGCGAAACTGAGAGTTTTAAGCCGCGTCGGGGCAGGTACCGAGATCGAACTTTCCGTTCCGGGCCGCATCGCCTTCGATCTTCAGAGCGGGCAGCCACAATCGATGGCGCTGCCCACTAAGGGCCTGCTAGGTCAGTCCCCATGCCATGATCTGGCGAACAATGAACCAAAGGAAAAGGGCGGCAAATAACTAACAGGGGACCATGCACGTCAGGCTTCGGCTCACCGACATCATGGTAGACAAGCGGCGTTCTAGTCCAGATCACGACGGAGCCACATAACAGCGACCGGCAAGGAGACGTTGTATCTGCGAACCCGCACAGGCTGCACCGGGCAGTTTTATGAGCCAAAGCAAAAGGCGGACGTATCGGCGGACCACATCGTGCTTTGCCCATCTGCATCAAGAATCGTCAAAATAAAGAGGACCGATCACTTGGACAAGATCAGCCTTTGTCGGCTGCTAACCTTTGTTCGCAATGAGAGCACAAATTGTTGTGGATGATTTGCGATAGTCAGCGTCTTTGCCGTCCACGGATTTTTGAATTTAGCGCCGAACCCTCAAGACGTAGAGATCCAAGAGCTAACGCCAGGACAAGGAGAATCCACCAAAGAGGCTGCTTCCAAGTCCAATAACCAAGTCCGGCCGGGTCAATGGCCACACCGAAGCCAAGCCAATATCCCCTATACATAAGATAGACTGCCGTTCCCGCCGCAAAAATCACCAACCCCAGAGCCGAGCCTTTGAGTGTGAACATAAATATCCTCCCTCTTGAACCTGACTTTATCGTACTGAGCTCGAAATCGCTTTCGCGCTCGTTCCGCGATACAGCCGATCCTCGCATTCGTTATCGTTGTTCTAACGAACAAGTAATACGTCGCGCTTGCAAAAATTCTTCGTCTTTAGGTCTACGGCATTCAAGCTGACCGCCTTTGAAGCTTAGGCGGCCTTTGTTCTTTGGCTCTTTGTTCCAGCGTTGGTTTTTCATCTTGTTTTTTCACCGCTGAGTCGCCGTCATTGTGTTGTTTATAATGCGGCTCTCTACATCATCTGGGCGTTTTGGGAGCGAACGGCGATACACTTTGCATTCTGCTTTTCGAAGACATCCATCCGGACGTATTTGAGTATCGGGGATGAAAGCCTCGACAGGACACACACGTGTAGTTGCACAAAACAGGCGATTACCCCAGTAGGACACGCCCGAAGATAGCCCTCCGCGCTCAAAAATTATTGAACTCCACAGACCATCACAAAGAACGCAACGACATGGCTGTCGCATACGCATCTTTCTTTCCGTCAAAACCAACAAACTCGACTGGACCGCTGTCCGTTAGCGACAAGCGCCATAAGGGGCCCGCGTAGAATCGGCGATCACCAGCGGCGAGACGCAACGTCTAGAGCATACTTGCCCGATATTTGTCATCGACGGCGATCTCAACGGCATCCGACTACCCGGCGATCGGAAACGGCAGCACGATTTTCTTTTTCACGGAACACGCGGAAGATTCCCGTGAACAAATCGCTTACAAGGCTTGAGTCCACCTGGCCGGAAAACGCGCTACCCGTACAAGTGGTTGAAAGATAGTTAGAGCTGATAACTCCAACCATGGCAGTTCTGCTTCGTACTCTCTGTTGATAGACAGTCCATTCAGGGTTGGGTGACAATCAACGGTATGGCCAACTACATTGCAATCATCGAACTTCACGGCGCACAGAACGAAGAGGATTTCCAACAATTAGATGTCGCAATGAAAGAACGTCAATTCTTTCCGCAAATTCGCGACGATGACGGCGAGGCTTATTGGCTGCCCACTGGCAGCTACGCAATCCAGAATACGGAAATGGTACTGAAGGCCGCCCATGACGCAGCCGTTGGTGCCGCAGGTGAAAGTGGGTTCGAGTTCAGCGTAATCGTGACTGGTTTTGATGAGTGCGAATGGACGAATCTGGCTCCAGTCGAGGCACCGCCTAGCCCGGCCTAATCGAATTTACCGGGACCTCGCGACGCGCTGGCAGTTATAACATCCCGAGCCTTTTGTCCCCCCAATTTAGAGGCACATGGTTTGGGATGCGCACACTAATCAGAGCGGCGAACTAGGGTCCCAGTCAAACCCGACGGGTTTCGTGCCGCAATTCCGCGGTCATGCAATGTCATTGTCAGAAATTGGCGTCTCCGGTACGTTGTGTAACCTATGTGTTCGGGCCGGACCCAGAAAGGATGGCGGAGAGAGTGGGATTCGAACCCACGGTTGAGTTTCCCCAACACACGCTTTCCAAGCGTGCTCCTTAAACCGCTCGGACATCTCTCCGTCGCCATAAGCTTCAGAAGCCTAACAAATTGAGAAGCCAGCAGCAAATTCCGCGCATTCCTGACTTAATTGAATTTTATCTTGCTAGACCGATTTGACGCCATAAATGCCTTAGCCAGGCGTCCCGATGCTAGCGAAGGAAGTCTGCGTTCTGGCTTTCTGGAAGAGCGCGAGTTTGCTAAACTCTTCACCGCGCTTCCGTCTCACCTAAAGCCGCCGATCCTTTTCCTCTGCCGCACGGGCTGCCGTTAGGGTGAAGCGCGCTCAATCGAATGGGATGAGATCGACTTGAAGTCTGCGACGGTGAGGTTGGCCGGCGATCAGACAAAGAGTGGAGAACCTAGATACACTGCCACTGCCTGAAGATGTTGGAAAAGCAGACGCCAAAAACTGGAAGGGGTTCAGCAACAAGAATTTTCGGAACGCTCGGATTAGCGCGTGCAAGAAAACGGCGGGCACGGGATACACAGCGGATTAATCGCGCACGATGTACGCAGGAGCGCGATCAGAAATTTTGTAAGGCAGAATGTGCCGGAAGTTGTAGCGATGAAAATCAGCGGCCACAAAACGCGCGCGGCTTTTGAAAGACACAATATCGTTAGCACCGGCGATCTTCAAAGGCCATGACTAGAGTGCGAATTCGTAAACGCGTGCGGTCTACTAAACTGCTAAAGTCTTAGCCAACAGGAGATTCCGGGGTAGTGCAATTGGTAGCACGCCAGCCTTTGGAGCTGGTTATCCTGGTTCGAGTCCAGGCCCCGGAGCCACCACCAACTTGCCGTGCAGCGATCCAGGAAGATTCGAGCGCCAAGGTTGCGGTCGGCGGGTCGTTCGCCGGTATCCCGGTTCTCGGCGTTCTCGGCGAGGAGAGCTTGCACAAGTCCGCGCGGCGTCTTAGTCTTGTAGCGGCATGACGCCCGAATTCCTGATCCTTGGACTCATCTGGTATATCGTTTTCTTGTTTTCCACGACTTGCCACGAAGGCGCGCATGCGCTAATTGCGAGAATGGGCGGCGATCCCACTGCATTTCACGGCGGCCAAGTTTCGTTGAATCCTTTGCCGCATATTAAACGCGAACCGGTCGGGCTCATCGTGGTTCCGATCATTTCTTATCTCGTGGCTAACTGGATGGTCGGCTGGGCGAGCGCTCCCTACGATCCCGCCTGGCAACAGCGTTACCCGCGCCGTGCTGCATGGATGGCGCTCGGAGGACCTGCCGCAAATTTCTCGCTTGTGATTCTCTCTGCAATCGCCATGCGTGCTGGAATATATTTCGGGATTTTCTCAATTCCGTACAAGGTGAGCTTTACTCATATTGTGAACTCGGCAACCGACGGCATCGCGGGTTTTGCGGCCACTTTTCTCAGCATCATTTTTCTGCTGAATCTGGTCCTCGGAACATTCAATTTGCTACCTGTGCCACCGCTCGATGGAAATACGGGCATTACGTTGCTGATGCCTGCAAAAACGGGGCTGCGATTCATGGCTTGGTCCCGTACACAAGGATTCGGACTGCTGGGATTAGTCGCCGCATGGTACGCCTTCGACAAAATCTTTCCGTTCATTTTCCGGTTTGCGTTAGTTGCTCTGTACCCCGGATCACAATGGGGTTAGTGTAACGCGAAGGTGCTTTTTCATTCGGATTCCGTTCCTGCGCAACCCGGGAATTCCTCGGGTCACAAACAAAACTGGACGAATAGAGTGCGTCGCAGTGCCATTTTGAAAATTGCAAAGTCTTTTTGGCACCTGTCCCGTGGCTGCATATTCGCCAGTGGGAGCCTGGAGGCTTCAGCGCGAGGAGCCTTGGTCGGATAGTTTCGCCGAATCGGTCGACCCGGCCTACAAGTTCGAATAATTGGTAAAAGGCGTACGGCCCTAGTCAGCGCACAATTTACCGCAGGAATGACGGACGTCCTCTTTCCGTCATTTTGTGTTGCGGCGTCAGCACCCAGTCAAGCTGTGCCGCGTGAATTGCCTAAATGGTCATAAGGCTTTAGGGCCTCGAAAATCGATTGCCGGCCGCCTAGCGCCACGACTGACGTTAATTTCCGCCAGTTGGCGGCGAATAGCTGGTGTTATGCAGCAACGATGCCGGTAGCGTAACCGACGAATCCAGCCGTACCAACATTCCAGTTTGCGCGGGCAGCTCAACGTCCTTGCCCTTCTTGGCCATAATGTAGGCGGACGTACCAACCAGCCCGATCACAGTTCCACGCGCCACATTGCTGAAGAGCACGCCTACCAAGGCGCCGCCGCCCGTTCCCAGTCCGGCCGTCATGATGTCGCCTTTGATATCACGCTTTTCTTCCACCACCACCCCTTCGATGGTTTTGACGTCTTTGCGCTGCTTGGTCGTGTCAATGTTACCGCTGTAAAGAGAAATGATGCTCATCTGCACGGGAAAGATCCGGCTCTGAACCTCAATCGAATTGAACACGAGGTTCATGGACGCTCCGCCGCGAACCATGGCAAACCATTTCGGGCGAGTAACGCCGGTCACCGTTCCGTGGATCTTCGCGCCGGCTGGCAGAAGCACGTCATTCCCGACAAACACCGGCTCTGCAACGATCGCGGTGAACGGGTCGCCGTCATGCGCGACATTCGATGTAAGTCCGTCGACTAAGGTGAGTCGTACTCGCGTTCCGGGTTGAATTGAATTTGTGGCGGATTGCGCCTGAACGTCAGGGGTCACCCAAAGCAACATCAACAGCAAAACTGAAAGAGACAGCAAACGCTTCATGGATCCTCCGTTTTATTCTCAGCAGAAACGAAGAAACAAACTCTATTCCGCTGAGCGGACTCCGAACATGCAGAGTCTTACCCTTTTCGTGGGCAACCGCTGGCGCTGCGGCGAGTGCGGAGGTGCACTCGGGCGTTACGATACCCTAGCGGTGTCAAAAACTGCGCCACTATCACGCGGCAATGTTCCAAAACAGCCAACCGGTATTTGATGTAGGGAAAAATCTCTAATCGCGCCTCGCGCGCCTCGCCGGTTCGCTTTCACGCGACTAAACGCTGTGCTAGACTTCGCGAAGCAGTTTGCGGCGCGGAAAATTTGCCGCGACACTGTCGATCGGTGGAACTTCGGGCTCTGTGCAACGATTCCCCGCAAACCCCGCCAGGCCCGGAAGGGAGCAACGGTAGCGGGCAGTCTCGTGTGCCGCGGAGTACCGAAGTTCCTCTAGTCGCGGCCGGCCCAAGCGAGCAAAATGACCTATAAAGTTATCGCCAGAAAATATCGTCCGCAAACTTTTCGCGAGATTGTCGGCCAGCAGCACGTAACCCAGACTCTCGCAAACGCCATAAACTCCAATCGCGTCGCTCACGCTTATATCTTTTCCGGTGTGCGCGGAGTGGGCAAGACAACTACGGCTCGCATCCTGGCCAAGGCGCTGAATTGCGTGAAAGGTCCTACCGCCGAGCCGGATGGCACTTGCGATTCTTGCCGCGAAATCTCCGCTGGCACTTCGCTCGACGTCCTTGAAATTGATGCTGCCTCGAATCGCGGCATCGATCAGATTCGCGAGTTGCGCGAAATGGTTCGTTACGCTCCCGCGTCCAGCCGCTACAAGGTCGTGATCCTCGATGAAGCCCACCAGCTCACTGACGAAGCGTCGAACGCCCTGTTGAAGACCCTAGAAGAGCCGCCCGAGCGGGTTGTGTTTATTCTGGCAACGACCCGCGCGGAAGACTTGGTCGAAACGATCAAATCCCGTGCGCAGCTGTTCCAGTTCCGTGCTCTTTCGTTCAAGGAAATTAGCGAGGAAATCGAACGCATCGCGCGAGAGGAAAATCTCAGCATCGAGCCAGGGGCGGTAGCGGTACTGGCGCGCGCCGCGGAAGGCAGCCTGCGCGACGGACTCTCTTTGCTGGAACAAGCAATTTCATACAGCGGCGATGCCATCACTGATGCCCAAGTACGAGAACTACTGGGCGTGGTCGCCGAAAGCGTCATCGACAATCTCGTCGATGCGATATCGGAACAATCCGCGGAGCTGGCCTTGGAGTTGGTTCACCGGTTGATCAATGGGGGACAAAACCTCCAGCACTTCTGCCGGGAAGCGATCCGCCATTTCCGCAATCTGCTGGTGGCGCGTGTGTGCGGTGCGGAATCTGAACTGGTCGCCGCGCCCAAGGATGAACGGCCGCGCCTTGCGGAGCAAGCCGCTCGATTCAGCGAGGAAGATCTCACTCGTTTCTTCAACGCCTTGCTGGTGACGGACGCAGAATTGCGCAGAGCACCGGATCCGCGTTTACACCTGGAACTGGGGCTCTTAAAAATGATCAACGCGCGCAGGCTTGCACCACTCGAAGAAGTACTTGCCGAACTTCGTGGCGAGGGGCGAAGAACCAACGCCGCCAGCGTTTCGCCTTCGCGCAGCGCGCCGCCGGCGCAAAGTGCGCGAGCCGTTTCATTCTCGCCCACCGCGACAGTCTGTTCCGCGTCCGGCGCGGCAGTGCGCATGGCTCCCGAAGCGAAAGAGTCGACTGATCGAGCCCCCTCAGGCCCGAACGTGCCGGCGGTAAGAACTGTGAACGCGGGAATCGCCCCACAAGCTGCAACGGGCGAGCCAAAGATTTCCGAGCATCCGACTCCGGAGCCGAGGATTTCAGAATCCGGGCCTTCGCCCGCACCGGTCCCAGCGTCTCCACCACGCATGGTCGCTCGCGCCGCGGAGGGATCCGTGAATGGCCTCGCGTCCGCGCAGATGGATTCGATCAAAGCAGCCCTGCAAGGGTCGAAGCTGTTATCGTCGTTTCTGGAACAAGCCACGCGCTACGAAATCGAATCCGGCGAGTTCAGGCTTTTTTTCGACAACGAGAATCGTTCACTGGTAGATATGTTGCCGCGCGAGGCGATGGAGCGTTTGCGCACAACCGTGCACCAAGTGATCGGCCAGCCTCTTCGCGTCTGTGTTAAACTGGATTCAAGCCGGACAGCAGCGCCAGCAATGCGCAGTTCGGAGTTGCGCGCCCGGTTTGAAGAGGATCCGATCGTTAGGGCCATGCTTGAGAAGTTTGGCGGCCAGATTTCAAACGTCAAGCGCCCGGGCGAGGAATAACCGATGGAAGTTAAAGCCCTCCAACAGATGCTGTCGCAGTTTCGCCAGGTGCAGGAAAAGCTCGAAAAGCAGATTGACGAGCTTTCGGTGGAAGCCTCGGCTGGCGGCGGCATGGTGACGGTCAAGATGAACGGGCAGAAGCAGCTAACGCAGGTTCGCATCGAGCCGGAGGTCTTCAAGAGCAAAGACCAGGAAATGCTGCAGGATCTGATTCAGGGCGCTGTGAACGAAGCCACGCGCCGCGTTGACGAAGAACTTTCCAAGCAAGTGAAAGAGATCTCCGGCGGCCTGCCCGGAGTGGCCGGCCTGAAAATCCCCGGTCTGTTCTGATCTGGCGGTAGCGCCCACTTGAGTTGGCGCGTTCTGAATTTTCTCGATTCTTCCGATTGCTGGTAGGATTCCCTTCTGTTTCAACTTTCTCTGTGTGAATGGAGTTTCATGCCTGACTTTGCTCCCTCCGTTACACGTTTGATCGACGAGCTGAAGCGCTTGCCCGGCATCGGCCAGAAAACTGCGCAGCGTCTTGCCTTCTATCTGCTGCGCGTCGAGCCCGAACACGCGTTCGCCTTAGCAGACGCGATTCGAGACGCCAAAGAAAAAGTCCGCGAGTGCTCGGTCTGCAACAACATCACGGATGCGGACCCATGCCTTTTTTGTACCGGCGCAACGCGAAACAGAAAAATAATTTGTGTGGTGGAAGAAGCCACGAACATTCAAGCCGTGGAAAAAACACGTCAATTCGACGGCTTATATCATGTACTGGGAGGCGCGCTGTCGCCGCTTCAAGGCATTGGTCCGGTTCAGTTGAAAATCAAGAGCCTGATTGAACGACTAAAGGGCGGCACAGTCGAAGAAATTATTGTGGCTACCAGCCCGACGGCGGAAGGCGAGGCCACTGCCGTTTACCTCTCGAAGCTCATTAAACCTCTCGGCGTGCACGTCACGCGCATCGCCATGGGCATTCCCGTTGGTTCGGACTTAGAGTACGCAGATGAAGTAACTATGAGCAAGGCCATGGAAGGCCGCCGCGATATCTGATCCTGCCTTGCCGATTACATTTCTTGCTGAACACCGGTCGCAGAATTCCTGAGACCATGCGCCTTCCCGCTTTTGGCTGAAGTGTCGGCAATTTTAAAGTTGGCACAAGAGTCTGAAATCCGCCCCTGCTTTTCTCCCCAGATCTGCAAGGGCATGGGACATTTACTTATTATTTTGTTGGTCGCTGTGATGAAAATCGAGTCCAAAGGTTGGATGATCTTTGGTTCCACCAATTTTGATCGGCACCTCGGTGCCACCATTTTTGCCCTTAAAAAACGGATCGACGGCCTTCAAGAGAATTGATTTCGTGCCTGTCGTTGTTTGCGACAATTTCGCCTGCAAGAATAACTTGCCATGAAAATCCATTTCACCGGCATCGAGATTGTACGAGCCCTCCAGTGCAACCCCGGCGCCAGGAACGCTGAAGCTCAGCTTGGAGAAATCCACGACGCCTTTGGCCAGGTGAAAATTCGCAGTCAAGTTTGAGACAACGTTGTCAATGTCCTTGTCTTGAGGATGCCCCTGCCCCCTGCGACTGAGCGAATCCAGCTTTTGTTGAACCGTGTTGCTGCTGAAATGGGCTCCGTCCACTGCGAATTGCCCATCGATGGTCATCCGTTGCAAGATGTCAAGATCCCCTTCTCCAATATCGAGCTTAGCGTTCACGCTGGCCGGACCGGTCATAAGAGCTGGCTCATTTTTCACGGTCAAAAACAGCAAGTCTTCGATGCGCGCTTGCTGAGAAACAGTGTCGAGGAGGATTGTTCTGCCCTTCGCCGGCGTCAGATCAGCGACTTCGCCATTCACGATGAGCACGGTATTGCGAAACCGCGCTATTACAGGCTTGAGTGTTACATTGCCGTTGGTGCCGTTCACGATGGCTTTGTAGTCTGTGTGCAGTGCCACGGGATGATCGCTCATGCGCAATGCAAAGTCCGAAACGTCGGTGACGCCCTCGACGTTCAAATAGTCCAGCGGCCCGCTGAATTTCCCGGTTGAATGCAGGGTTCCCGAAAGACCCTTCAAGGTTGACATGTCCGCATTGCTGAATGTGTATTGCGCAGACACGGGCGTATGCCGCGGTTCCTCGGCATCCCACGGTCCGAAATTTCCGGCGCAATCAATTTCGCCTTTCGGGATAGGATTGGTGAGCAATGCCTGAAAGGATGCAGGATTATCGAAACTGAAGTCTTTAATCTCAAGATCATGAATCGGAAATTCCCGGGGCGGTTTGCTGGGGTCGCTTCGCAAAATTGAAAGTGACGCGTTATCAGCATGGATCTCGCGAATCAGCACCGGATACTTCCGGGCCAAGTCGGCGTTGGTGGCATGAAACTTGGGGCGGCCCTGGTTCTTGGGCGGCATGTGAATCTGCAAGCCATCGAGTTCGACGCTGCGAATGGTGTAGCGCTTTCGCAGCAGGTCCCAAATACTGGCGCCAAATCTAAGGTGCGCAATTTCGATCAGCGGCGCTACGTCTGTGCGTCCTTGCAAACGCAACGTCAGATTATCGATCGTGACCTGAGGGTGCGGCATAAGAAAAACGTCAAAATGCGAGAATTCAATGTCGCTTTGAAATCGGGCTTGCAAATATGCTTCGGTGCGCTTGCGAACTTCAGCCTTGATCGCCGGAGCGGACGCGTACAACACCCCCACGAAAATAATCGCCAGAACTGCACTTGCAATCAGCCATTTCCGTAAGATCATCTGCACACTCTCGCCCAGCCACAATAACCGGCCATCTTATCGAACACGACTGCGCCTTGCCAGTGCCAGGGGCAACCTATTGTGGGGATTGCCTGCGGATAGTCGCGGGCGTATATAGATGCGACGAGGGTGATAAGTACATGGTGCAATACGACCAATGAGCACACCAACACCTGGAACATTCCAGTTATTCCGGCCGGCGTCATCCTCGCGATTTTGACTTGCTGGCGTGCAGGTTTGGCGCTATTGGTGTTCTTTCAAGGTCCAATTTATTTTTTAGTTGGCCCGATGTGGGTCTCCAAGGAAGTTAAAGACGCCGCTGTGGGACGCCCAGGAAGGTTAAAGCCACTTGCTAATCAATCCCTTGTGACAAGAAAGAAGGCCGCGTAACTCTATTTCAGCCATTACCTATTCGCACATTCTGAGCGCCAGCCATGACGCAGAACCTGCATAATGCTACCCTTGTAAAACACACTTGGGGAGGAAAGGTTGAACGATTCCCTGCATTCACCCGATCCCGGGGCGCAGAAGCGCCGCAGCACCCGTATTATTCAAGCTATTCCCATCACAGTTACGGGCACGGATGCGCTTGGCCAGCAGTTCAAGGAGCGCACCACGACGGTAATGGTGAACTGCCACGGGTGCAAGTACCAGTCGAAACACTATGTCCCCAAGAACTCGATGGTGACGTTGGACATCCCCCGGGCCGAAGGTGGGACGCTCAATACCCAAGGGGTTGTCGTATGGGTTCAGCGTCCGCGTACGATGCGGGAACTATTTCAGATTGGGGTAGAATTCGAAGCCCCCGGGAACGTGTGGGGCATCGCTTTTCCGCCCGCCGATTGGGCTACTGAAGGGCAGCAAGAGGCGGCTGAAGTTTCGGTTCGGATCGAAGCGACGACGATTGAAGTTGCTTCGGTGTCTCCTCAGCCGCTGCCCCCTATCCCGCCTTCCCCTATGCCACCGCCGCCGGAAAAAAGGGCCGAAATGCCGGTTTCGGGGCAGGAAAGCCAAACGCCAGCTAAGGAGGCGCGTGTGCCTGCTTCGACACAGAACGGCGCATCCCAACAGGCCCTGCCTTCTGCCCCCGCTAACGCCGCCGAGAGCAGAATCCATGTTGTGCCAGATCTTCCTGACGACGAGCAAACCGCGGTGTCGCGTCAGGTCGCGCGAATGTTGACCGAGGCCCAACAGAGCCTGGATCAGACTGTGCGCAAAGGCGCAGAGCGAGCGATCACCGAAGAGATGACCGTAGCCCGCCAGCAGCTCGATGCGCAGCTTCACGACACCGTTGAGAAAGCCATTAAAGCCTCGATGGATCGCGTATCGGAGTCGGCGTTGAGCAAGGTCCTGCAGGAGGCCGCAGATCGCACCACGGCGATTGTAGAACAAGCACGGCGAACGACCGAGACATCCGCGTCGCAGCTCGATGAAAAAGTTCGCAAGGCCGTCCAGGAAGCGGTGAGCCATGCCGCAGAACAAGCCGCACTGCAAGCAGCGCAGCAAGCTGCAGCTTTGGATCTAAAACACTCCGTAGAGGAAGCGATTGAGCGTGTACTGCGTAATCGTGAAAGCTCTATTCCATCGCTTGACATTCTATCGCCCGAAGCCGCGCAAAGTCGCTTGGAGCAGTGGCGCTCGAATCTGGAGGAAACTGCCCAAACCGTTCGCGCCAAGACTCTCGAGCAAGCGCAGTCCGAGGCCACGACAGCCGCCCAGCAGTGGAATTCGGAATTCGAAACAGCTCTGACTAGCGCTTCACGGCGATTGGGCGACAAGCTCAACGAGGTATCGCGAACCGCCCTCACGCAAGCGGAGCAGGACGCTGCATCGCGGGTTCAGTCCCTGCAAGCCTCATTGAACGAAGTCTCCGGTGCGGCCTTGGCGAAAGCCGACCAGGATGCGACCGCGCGGGCCCAGACATTGAAATCCTCGCTGGATGAAGCAATCAGCAGCGCGGCTTCAACAATCGAATCGCTTGGCTCTGGGCTGCAACAGGAACGCCATCGCGCCCAGGAAGCGCAATCCCATCTTCAGGAATCGGTCCAAAACGCCATCCGCCAGGCGCGGCAGCAGCTCGACGAACTTCTCGCCGGTCAGCAGCACGAAATAGCACGCAAAGCGGATGAGGTTATCTCCGACCGGGTCAATCAGATTGAACCGGTCTTGCAAGCTTCTGGGCAAAAAATCATTGAAAGCGCCTCCGGCCAAATCGAACAACTGGTAAAAGAGCAGCTCGATCAGGCCCATCGTGTGGTCTGTGATCTAAAAGATGCGGAAAATCAGGCGGCCGAAGCGCGGCGGCGCGTCCACGAACAGATTCAGCACGACGCAGAAGAAGTGACGCAGCTTCACCACACAGTTCATGAGCAAGTACAACAAGCTTCCGAGCAAGTCGTACGGCTGCAGGATTCGGTTCATCTCCAGGTCCAGCAAGCATCTCATCAGGCTGCGGAGCTGCAAGACGAAGTAAACGCTCAGATTCGGCTTGCCACCGAGCGCGCGGACCAACTTGCGGAGAAAATTCGAGAGCAAACGGCACACGCCTCTGAGCAAGCCATTCATGAGTCGGTGGCGAAAATACGCGCAGAGGCGGCAAGAGTCCCTGCGGAGATCGAACCATCCTGCCGGGCCCTCGCTGCCAAGATCGAGGAGGAAATCCAGCAGCGCAGCACAGAAACGCAGCACCAGACCTATGAGGCTCTGCAGAAAGCCGCGGAGTGGTATCAGAAGAAAGCTCATAACACCATGAATTCCTCGCTGGAGAAGGCGGTCGAGCAATCTTCGACGCTGCTGCGCGATCGCGCCGCAGAAGTCTCCAGCCTGCTGGCCTCCGAACTGGATCACTACCGCCGGACTTATGTCGAGCACAGCACCGCCCAGATTGAAGAATCTGCGAAGGAAATCGTCAGCCGCCAGCGGGACACACTGAGTGAAACGGCTCAGATGGCTAACGCTGATTTTTCCGATCAAATTCATCGTGTCACGTCGGAATCCCTGCGGCGCTTCGAGCAAGCTTCGCGCGAAGCCCTCGAGAAGGCCCGAGGCGATTTGGAATTCAGCCGCGAAGGTTCGCTCGCGGAATACCACAAAAGGCTTGATGAACGGATGGCGCAGGAACTGGAACAAGCAGGTGTGCGACTGCAATCGCAACTGGTGCCCCTGATTGAAGAATGGGAAGCCAGGCGTGAGGCGGAGAAGAAGGATTGGATGGCACAGCTAAAGAAAGTTAATGAGGAGTCCATCGAAGCCTACAAAATGCGCTTGGAAAACGCTTCGAATTCCTGGCTGCTGGCCTCCGCCACCACTCTCGGCCAGCATTCCCAAACTGTTCTGGACACGATTGCCAAGGCTGCAGAAAAGCGTCTGCGTGAAACCTGTGCTGCAGTTCTGGGAAGCATGGGCGATACTCTGAAGGCGCGCCTGTTGGGACTGTCGAGCGATTTCAACGCCCAGGCTGAAGAAGCCGAAGAATTCCCTCCTAAGACCAAACAAGACTGGTAATCTCTCACCCCGCGTTAGTTTCCTTTCCAGTGTTCTTTTCGCGGCTCCGGTATAATGCTGGCCATGGCGAATCAGGCATATCTCAGCGTCTGGCTGAAGGATTTTCCGGAAGAATCCATGCTGGAGCGCTTTGAGCAGTTTCTTTCAACGATCCCGTTTTCCGAAAAGCGACAGGGATTTACCTATCTTGAAATTCGCGCTGTGGACTTGTCTGAATCTCCGGTTTTCGAGCAAGATCTTCGGTCGATGCCTCTGGACGCGCCCAGCATCGCGCTTCTGGCTAAGGATTATCTCCATAGCGATTCCAGCTACGTAGTTCGCGCAAACTGGGATCTGTGGGTTTTCGAGGGAGAGCCGGCCGGCTGGCAGAAGTCGCCTCAGCCGATCGAGGTTATCTGCCTTGGCGAGGACTTCGAGCATGGCTTCTGGAAAGAACACGGCCACTTTGAAGCGAATCTGGGATTTGAGCATCTATTTACAGGACATGGTGGATTGCTCGGAATTCGCCAGATCGCCCGGCCAGCGCCTCCAAGTTCAGAGGAAGCGAGTTTCCTTGCATTGATGTCAAAACCGTCCAATCTGCGAACCTACCAGGAGAAAACTCGCGAAAATATTCAGGGCGTTTTTGAATGGATTCGGCGCATCGAGGAAGCATTGCCGCTAGCCCGGCTGCGTCTTTGGTCTGAGGGCGAGGAAAATTTTGAAGCGCGCCTCGACGAAATATTGGCTGTTCGTTAGCGCCGGGCACCCTTCCGATCAATCGGCATGGGCTTTGTAGAGCGGGATGTCGAAATGTCAGGAATAGTCCGCACTCAGAGCGCTTTCCTCTCCTCTGCAGGCACGTTAGAATTGATTCGTTGAGTTTCCAAGATCAGCTATCGCCGGGTTGATCCGGCGGTATTTAGCCGTCACAGGATTGCATGAAAAAGTTCACGTTTCTCATCACCCTCACAATCGTAACTCTGATCGCCACTTCGTGCGGCAGCACTACAACTTCTACTGAGCAAAAGCAGTCCGCCGGCGGAGCCTCGGGACCACCGTCGTCGACTGCCCCTGCCGTGCCCGACGAGATCCAAAAGACGGCTGAAAAGTCTCTCGGTTCGGAAACGGAAGTGCTCTTGTATGGTGATCTTTCAAACAATGGCGCGCAGCAGATCCTGGCCATCAACCGCATGAAGACCACAGCGCAGGAGCGAGTCCTCGGGACCGTGATTGCGCGGGCGGTCATATTGCAGAACGATAACGGTTCATGGAAGGAAATTCTGCGCTGCGATGAACATCTGGAAAATCCCAAGGGTTTCCTGGGTGATATTCCGCTCGCGCCGGTAAACGGCTGGCGCCTGCAAACCGAGCAAGATCCGGACAAGGGTCTAGAACTTTATTTCACGCCGGTCACCGATCCCAAGGGCGCACGTGCGCTGCCCATTGAGGTACGCTGGAACCCCAAAGTGAAACGCTACCAATCTCTGGACCGCAGTTTTCAGAAGTTTCTCGGCGAACTACCGTCGCTAGAGACTCCAGAGTCGCAGATACGCCTGTGAGCGCCGTCGCACAACCCGCCGTGGTTCGCGCCGCACAGCAGCCTGCGAAACAAGCTTCGGGATGGGACCATCTGCAGTCGCTATTGCCCTACGTGAAGCGCTATAAGGGAATGGTTGCGCTTGGAATTCTGACCAACACGCTGATGGGTCTTGTCGGCGCGCTGCCGCAATTGATTGTCGGCATGATTACTGATTGTGTCAACGGCTCGGCGCATACGCTTTCTACCATCTCGGGCGAGGCGCGAACGGTTCTTAGTCCACTTCTTGCGCTTTACGCTCCTATGAGCCGCCATGCGCTGGGATTGTTCTGTTTGATTTTGGTCGGCGTCATGTTCACCAAGGGGTTCTTTTCCTTCTGGACCCGATGGATTTTGATTGGCGTGTCCCGCGAGATCGAATTCGACCTGCGGAACGATATGCTGGCGCGGTTGGTTGAGCTGGAGCCTGAATTTTATGTGCGCAATCGCACCGGCGACTTAATGTCGCGTGCGACGAATGACCTGAACGCGGTACGCATGGTTCTGGGGCCGGGAATCATGTACAGCGCCACGACGATTGTGACGATGGTCGTCGCGATCTTTTTTATGGTGCAGCTCTCGCCAAGTCTTACCGGATGGGTTCTGCTCCCGGTGCCTGTGGTGGCATTTGCGGTGCGTTACTTCGGCGAAACTATTCATCGTCTTTCCGAACAGATCCAAGCTGCACTGGGTACTTTGTCCACTCGCGCACAGGAAAACCTCACCGGTATTCGAGTGGTGCGCGCTTACGCGCAGGAAAAACCGGAAATTGAGGCGTTCGACCGCGCCAACCGCGATTACGTCAATCGCAACATCAAGCTGATCGCAACCTGGAGCTTATTCTTCCCATTTTTGACCGCGTTAATTGGCATCACCTTCGTGATCTTGCTGGGCAAGGGCGGCCGTGACGTAATCGATCACAAATTTACGGTCGGCACGATGTGGGCTTTTTACTGGTTCCTGGGGCAGCTTGTATTTCCCATGATCGCGCTTGGCTGGGTGACGAACATTTTTCAACGCGGCGCGGCGTCCATGGGCCGTTTGAATTATATATTGCACGCGAAACCCGGCATCGGAGATCCAGTTTCGCAGCTCGAAGTACGGAAAAGGGGCTCCGATAACGGCCGCGATGGAGATTCTTTATCGACTCCCGAATCCGCAATTCGCGGCGAAATCGAGTTCCGGCACCTGACGTTCAGTTACCCCACGTCGCGTAAGGACGAGGGCTCAAGCGGCGGGCCGGTTCTCCGCGATATCAATTTGCATGTTCCCGCCGGTTCCACGCTCGCAATTGTGGGCCCCACCGGAAGCGGCAAATCCACACTTGCGTCTCTGATCGCACGGCTTTGGGAGGCGCCTCCGGGAACGCTGCTAATTGATAGGGGCTCGATTCGCGACTATCCGCTGGCCGAACTGCGCCGGGGCATCGGCTACGTGCCGCAAGACACATTTCTTTTCAGCGATACCTTGCGCGAAAACATAGCCTTTGGCGTAAACGCGGCGGAGGAAGAACACATTTACGAAGCAGCTGAGATCGCCAGCATTTCCGGCGAGATCCAAAGCTTTCCGCACAGCTACGAAACCATGGTTGGCGAGCGTGGAATCACGCTTTCAGGCGGCCAAAAGCAGCGGACTTCCATAGCGCGGGCGATTCTACGCAAGCCGAGAATCCTGATTCTCGATGATGCGCTTTCCAGCGTGGACACCGACACCGAGGAGCGCATTCTTCAAGGCTTGCGCGAAGTTATGCGTCAGCGCACGTCCGTGGTGATATCGCATCGTGTCTCCACGGTGAAACATGCCGACCAGATCGTTGTGCTGCGAGAGGGACGAATTATCGAGCGTGGAACGCATGAAGAGCTTTTGGCTCTCGGCGGGTATTACGCTGATCTCAACCAGAAACAAATGCTCGAAGAAGAACTCGAACGCGAATGAGCGACTTCCGCGAAGAAGAGAAGTTAGGCAAGCTCTACGACTCGCAGCTTACCGGGCGGTTGATGGAATACCTGCGCCCCTATCGTTTACAGGTCATCCTGGCATTGTCTCTGACGATTGCGATCACCGCGCTCGAGATCGTCGGGCCGTATCTATTCCACATAGGCTTGGACAATTACATCGTTCCCGGATACGAGGCCAAACTGACTCGAAGCGCAGCACTGGCCGGGCTTCTGTGGGTTGTCGTCGCTTTCGCTGGCTCCATTCTAGCCAGCTTTGGGCTGCAATACGCGCAAGTGCGAATCATGCAATGGGTCGGCCAGCAAACGATGTACGACCTGCGAAAAGAAATTTTCGAGCATCTACAGCGCTTGCCGATGAGCTTTTTTGATCGCAGTCCCATCGGGCGGCTGGTAACGCGTTCCACCACCGACGTGGATGCGCTCAACGATCTTTTCGCATCCGGCGTAGTGGCTATGCTCAACGATTTTGTCCTGCTCTTTACCATGGCTGCGGTGCTGTTCCGATGGCATCACATGTTGGCCATGGCAACTCTGTCGCCTCTGCCCTTCATGATCTTGCTTACTTATTTCTTCCGAAACCGCGTGCGGGACGCTAACCGCCGAATCCGCACGGCCATTGCACGAATCAATGCGTTTTTGCAGGAACACGTGAGCGGAATGGCCGTGGTTCAGCTTTTCAATCGTGAGCAGAAATCGCGCAAGAAATTCGAAGATTTGAATCGCACCCATATGGTGGCTTACAAGGACGCCATAGATGCGTTCGCGTTCTTTTATCCCGGCGTCGAGTTTCTGAGCATGGCAGGAATTGCGCTGCTTTCCTGGATTGGAGGAACAGGCGTCATTGCCGGAACGATCGAGATTGGCGTGCTCGTGGCCTTCATGATGTACGCGCAACGGTTCTTCCGGCCGATTCAGGACCTGAGCGAGAAATTCAATATCTTGCAGAGCGCCATGGCCGCCTCCGAGCGCATTTTCAAGCTGCTGGACGAGCCCGTCACAATTTCCTCACCGGGCGAGGTTCACGCACTTCCGGCGCCGCGCGGCGAAATTGAGTTTCGCAACGTGTGGTTCGCCTATCACGGCGGAAGCACTCCGAAAGACGAAGAATGGGTTTTGCGTGACGTCTCTTTCCGCGTGCAGCCCGGGCAGACTCTCGCCATTGTCGGGCATACCGGCGCTGGGAAAACCACGATTATTCAGCTGCTGCTGCGCTTTTACGACATTCAGCGCGGCTCGATTCTTCTCGATGGCGTAGACATCCGCGAGCTCGATCTGCAAGACCTTCGCCGCCTCTTTGGAATCGTGCTGCAGGATCCGTTCCTGTTTACCGGCACATTGGAATCGAACGTGAGGCTCGCGACCCAGGCGATTGATCGCCAGGCAACGGAAAGAGCGCTCCGCGAAGTCGGCCTCGGACCATTTCTCGAATCGCAACCACAGGGAGTGGCAACTCCTGTCACCGAACGCGGCTCGACGCTCTCGGTCGGCCAGCGCCAGCTAGTTAGTTTCGCGCGAGCTCTGGCGCACGATCCGAAGTTCCTGATTTTGGATGAAGCAACCTCAAGCGTCGATACCAAGACCGAATTGATGATTCGCGAAGCTCTCGATCGGCTGCTGAAAGGCCGCACGGCAGTCGTAATCGCGCACCGCCTGAGTACGATTCAACACGCTGACCGCATTCTGGTGTTCCACAAAGGCCGCTTGCGCGAACAAGGCTCGCATCAGGAACTCCTTGCCCTGCGCGGCATTTATTACCGCCTCTACCAGCTGCAGTACAAGGAACAAGAACTGCTTACTTCCTTGCCGGCCGGTGGGGGACCGGGATTCTCAGAACCCCTGCCGGCCAATGATTGACGTACTGTTTTGTGAATCATCACGCGAGTTCCCTTCCGTTCTTAACCTTCCAGGTTTTAATAACAAATCCTTAAGTGAGCTATGCGGATGAGTGACCCGCAGATTTTGATCTCAGCGGGCGAAGCTTCCAGTGACATGTATGCGGCACGCCTTGCCGCAGCGTTTCGCACTCGCAGGTCTGCAGCGTTCTTCGGCATGGGCGGACCGCGAATGGAAGAAGCGGGCGTCGAACTCGTTGCCGACTATCATGAAGTGGCAGTCGTGGGCATCACCGAAGTTCTTCACAAAATCCCTGAGGTAATCAGCGTTCAGAACCGGCTGGCGCGTGAAGCAGAAAAACGCGGCGCGACGCTGGCGATTTTAGTTGATTCGCCAGGCACGCATCTGGGCGTTGCACGGCGCCTTAAGGGAAGGAAAATTCCCGTAGGGTACTTCATTGGTCCGCAAGTGTGGGCCTGGCGTCCCGGAAGGGTCCGCATCGTCCAGCGCCTTGTGCAGCACATGGTCGTGATATTCCCATTCGAAGAGAAAATTTATCGCGACGCAGGTGTGCCGGTGGACTTCGTCGGCCATCCATTGGTGGATATTGTCCGCACGACGATGTCGCGGCACGAATTCGCGACGCTGCACGGCCTAGATGCAAGCCGGCCGATTGTGGCGATTCTTCCGGGCAGCCGCTCGAACGAGATCGTTCAGAATTACGGCCGCATCATCGCGGCCTGTGAACGTCTGGCGCAGCCAGGTGGTGTCCAATTCGTGCACGCCGTGGCGCACGGCCTCAGCGCTGAATTTTGCGCGCGGTTTGTGCGGCCACGGGTAGAAATCAAACGAGTTGAAGCTGCTACCTACGACGCACTAGCCGCCGCAGATTGCGCCATCGTGGCCAGCGGAACCGCTACCGTTGAAGCCGCGCTGCTCGGCACGCCCATGGTAGTCGTATACCGCGTGAAGCCGCTCACCGCGTCGATTATGCGACGTATGATCCGCACACCGTTGATCGGCATGGTGAATCTGATTGCAGGAAGAAAGATTTGTCCGGAGTTAATCCAGGAGAATTTCACGCCCGCCGCAGTAGAAACCGAAGTTCGCCGCCTGCTCGAAGTTCCTGCCGCTCGCGACGAAATGAAAGAAGGGCTCGCAGAAGCGCGCGCGAAACTCGGGCCCGGAGGCGCTATCGAGCGCGCTGCGGACATTTTCGCCCGAATGTTGTAACCTTTCTGTTGGGGCAACTTCGCGACGCCATATGGTATCTGATGTAGTAGGGCGCTGTTCCCGTCGCGAGAGAGGTATTTTCCCTTGTCCAAGTCCTGGCGCAAATCTCAAAACCCAACCGCTGCCTGCACCGCGTGCATGGCCGTCCTGTTTCTCTCGCTCTTGTTGGCCAGTTCGGCCCAAGCGCAAGCACCGCGATCGTTCCCTTTTCGCGCTAATAACTACGACGTAGAAGTCCTGCTGCATCCCGACGATCAGACCATTTCTGGCCAGGCCAAAGTTGAATTCATCGCGCAGCAGGCCTCGCGGACAGTCGTTGTCGAACTTCATCAGGATTTGCGGCTCGAGTCGGTAAATATACCCGGCGGAAAGCCACTGCCTTTCGAACGCGATAACAGCTATCCGCTTCTATTGACGATCGGCCTGGGAGACGTGGTGGCTCCGGGAAGAACGGTCACGCTGGTCTTCAATTACACCGGACCGATTTCGAGCGAAGACGATAGCCCGACGAAAGGCGTGCGTTTTGCATCTGTGGACAAGAACTCAGCGTATCTTTTACTGCCCGCCCGCTGGTTTCCTCTGACCAATTACCCGACGAATCGATACACCGGCACCTTTAAGCTCACCGTCCCAGATAATTTCGCGGTAGCTGGGACGGGGAAAGCCGATCCCCCAACGATGATGCCCGGAATCGGAAAAGGTGCACCCGGCCAGGCATCCTATGTCTTCCATTGCAATCACGCGGCTCCTGTTGGAACGTTCGTCGCAGGCAATTTGCAGCTTTCGCCGGTACAATCGGAAGGTTTCAATGTTTCCGTTTTCACTCCGCCGGTGCAAGCCAGCTCGGCCAATGCCTACGCGATTTCGCTTTCCCACATCTTCAGTTATTACTCCGACGCTTTCGGACCTTTAGAACTGAAAGAGGATGATCCCCCGTTGACGATCGCTCAAATGCCGGATGGGACCGTTCCCGGCTTTGCCGCCCCTGGATTGATGCTGATCAGCGCGCGTCAATGGGGCGTTCGGCCGAACGACCGCTTGCTTTCGCAGTTGGCTGCGGAACAATGGTGGGGAGACCGCGTAATGCCCGCTACGTCCTCCGACGTCTGGCTGACCGATGGCCTATCGCGCTATGCCGAAGCGATGTACTCCGAGCAAGCCGATGGCGCTGCCGGGCTGCACAAAGCCCTGGAAGACTTTGCAGTCGGTGCGCTGATGTACGAGGATACTGCGCCCATTGCACAAGCTGCGCGTTTACAAACGTTCTCAGATGAGTACCGCTCGGTGGTGGCGGATAAGGGCGCTCTGGTATTCCACATGCTGCGGACCGAACTTGGCGACGATGCGTTTACCTCACTGCTGCGCGATTTCTACAAGAAATACGAAGGCAAAAACGCGAGCATCAACGAATTCGAAAAATTGGCGGCGACAAAAGACTCCGCCGCCCGTCAAAGGACAGCCTCCGGTCAATCTTGTTTCGTTCTTCTCGCAGTGGCTGAATTCGACGGGCGTCCCGGAATTCAAGATCGAATACATCGTCTATCGCACCAGAAAAGGCTTCAAGGTGGTAGGCAAGATTCATCAGGACCTTGACACTTTCCGGATGCCGGTGGAAATTCGCGTTGATACCGAAGGCAATCCGGAGACAAAGAAAATTCTGGTTACCGGCACCACCCAGCCTTTCGAGATGGATACGTTCGGCCGGCCAAAGCCCAACGGCATCACCATCGATCCGAATAATAATTTGCTGAAATCCAGTCCGCGGTTGCGCGTCCATGCTTTGATCGCGCGCGGCGAAGGATTTGCCGAAGTCGGCAAATATTACGAGGCGATTCAGGAGTATCAAAAGGCGCTGGACACGCAGCCGAACAATTCGCTCGCCCATTTCCGCATGGGCGAGGCGATGTTCTACCAGAAGAATTACCAGGCGGCGAGCGAATGCGTTTCGCGCGGCGCTGGGCGGAGACCTGCGATCCGAAGTGGACTGAAGTGTGGAGCCACATTTACATTGGCAAGATTTACGACATTGCTGGGACAGCGCGAGCGCGCCGTGAACGAGTACAGTCTGGCGCAGCATCTCGGCGACGATACCGCCGGTGCGCAGCAGGAAGCCGCCCGCTACATTCAGAAAGCGTACACCGGCGATGAGTCCATCGCCGGCCAACGCAGCAGCCTCGCCTGCTCCATGCACGACCGCCCGCAGCACCTCCGGCGACAAACCGGTACTCAACGGCCTCGGCGGCGCCCAGTAGAGCCAGTTCGTTTAAGCGGCCTTCGCCGGGTCCTTCCTCAGAACAATACGTGTCACACGTTCCGCTTTTGAAGGTTCGGCAGGCCAGACCATCGCGTGAGCAATTTTAACCTCACAGCGGGATTTACAGTGGGTCAAGGCCGGACAGGTGTGGGCGTTCGCACGTCTTTGTGTTGGATGAGAATTTGAAATGTTTCGCCCATGCCTTCGGGGTAGATGAGCGTCTTGAAGAGCAGGCGGGCGCGGGTTTGCTCGGCTTCGGTCATGGCTGCGGATTGCAGATCGGCGAAATCGCTGTGCTCGCGCGAGGCTCAGCAGAAAATTTGATTGGGATGTGAGGCCGGTTCGTTGCAGTCCGGCGCGTTTTCGCCGTAGTGTTCGAGGGCCGTGAAATTGACGTGAGCTGTGAGGTCCTGCTCGCCCGGGGCGCGAAGGAAATTCTCGCTGGCGCGGTGATTTTCGTAGGCCAGCAGGGTGCCGCGCATGTGGCGATCGTCGTAGAGTTCCTGTGCTTCGTGGCCGTAGTCAATCGTGAGCGCAAAACCGCGGCCCAGGCGCGCGCCCATTTCCGCGATCCAGTCGCAGGCTTGCCAGGTTTACTTCCGCGAGCTGTCCTTCGAGGAGCGTGATTCCCTGCTCGGTGAGATAGTCGGCTGAGCGCGGCCGAAGAAAGCGGGCCGAATTGTTCGCTACAAACCATTCGCCCCGTAGCCGACATAAATTTCGCGCAATTCTTTGCCTCGCGAACGAGGCGATGGACGGGCAAAGCATCGAAAAATTCATTCGAGAAATATGCAGCCGCAGGGAATTTCTGCGGGAATGTCTGACAACATGGCGAAGATGTCGGGCGGCGAGGTGCGAGTGCGAGCGTCGCGGCAGCGGCGGCGCGGCGAGTGGCGGAGCGCTCGACTGCCGCGTACTGCAGGGCGCTGTAGAATTCGGGAAACGACTCTGCGGTGAAATCCAAAACTTGTGCCGCCAGGTTTCCGGCCGCCGCGCCAAGCTTCCACGAGCAGAAATTCGGCAGGTGGCCCAGCTGCACCCACATTTCCTGAAATTGGCGGGCGAGAAGGCGGCCGAAGATCGGACTGGCGTCAACGCTGGTGAAATAATCGCGCCGCGGCAATTGGTTCGGCGCTGGTGTAATAGCCGTGCTGCGGATCGTAGAGGCAGACGTCCATGATATTTCGCGAACGTGATGGGGCCCCGGCGCGCACGTGCTCGACAAGGACGGTCGCGAGCGAGCGGAGTCGGCGGACATTGGACGGGACGCGCTCACGGGCGCGTCAATTCACCCGCTGCGGATTGCGCGTGAACATTTCGATGATGTAGTCGTGCAGGCAGTCGTAGAGCTGTTTCTGAAACGTCCAGGGAAATTGAGTGTGCTCGATTTCGCGCGGACGAAGCAGGAACGTGTAATCGTGGATGTCGGCCGTGCTTCTTCGGAGGCTTGTAACGGATTTCGACTTCGACGCCTTCTTCGCGGGGCGCGCGGCGAAATCGAACAGCGGATGTTCGTAGCGGACGACTTCTGTCTGAACCTTTTCGAGCAGATCCTGGGTCATGGGCCTCGGCTACGCTTTCGATTCGAGTTCGGAGCAGGACGCTTTGAAATATGGCGAGCGCTTCGGGGTCGAAAAGAACAAAATAGATTTTTTGCAACGACGTGGGGCCTTCAAAGTGCTTGGCAGCTTCGCGCAGCATGATTTCGGCGCACTCGCGCATGGGAAAGCCGGCGATGCCGGTGCCGACGGCCGGGAACGCGATGGTCTTGAGTTCTTTCTGGGCAGCGATGCGCAGGGCGTGCGCGGTGGAGCTGCGCAGACGATTGCGCTGAGGTGAGGCCGCCGAGTTGCATGCTGGCGGCGTGGATTACGTAGCGCGCTTTCAGATTTCCGCCGGAAGTGATCGCCGCTCCGCCCACTGGGACGGGGCCAATTTCGTCACATTCTTCTTGAATTTGCGGGCCGCCGCTGCGGCGGATTGCACCTGCCACGCCGCCGCCGAGTTGCAAGTCGTTGTTGGCGGCGTTGACGATCGCGTCTGTATCCATCGACGTCAGGTCGCCTTGCAGGATTTCGATGCGGTCGTCGAGACTGGTTTTAGTTGGCATCGTATATGCGATTGCGCCTCAATTGCGGCGAGAGCGGGCCTTGCCGCAAATGTGAAGCGCCGCGCGATTATTTCTTTACTGTATCGCCACTGTAATCATACACGCCGCGGCCGGATTTGCGACCCAGGCGTCCGGCGTTCACGTACTGCAAGAGCAATGGCGACGGACGGTATTTTTCGCCGAGCGTTTTGTGCAGATATTCCAGAATATTCAGGCGAACGTCCAGTCCAACCAGATCCACCAGCTCAAACGGGCCCATCGGATGATTCAGGCCCAGCTTTAGCGCTTTGTCTATGTCTTCCGCGGAGGCGATGCCCTCTTGCAGCATGTAGAACGCTTCGTTGCCGATCATGGCGTTGATGCGGCTGGTGATGAAACCGGGCGATTCGCGAATCACCACGACTTCCTTGCCCATGCGGCGGCCGACGTCGGCGCAGGCCTGCACCGTAGCTTCCGAGGTTTCGAGCGCGCGCACGATTTCCAGCAGCTTCATCTTCGGCACCGGATTGAAGAAGTGCATTCCGATACAGTCTGCAGCGCGAAACGTAATGGCGGCGAGTTCGGTGACGGAAAGGGACGAAGTGTTGCTGGCAAGGATTGCGTCTGGGGCGGGCGAATTTATCGAAGATGGTGAAAATTTCGAGTTTTACTTCCATTTCCTCGGGGACCGCTTCGATGAGCAGATCGGTTTCGCGGCATACGTCTTCGATGGAGCTTGAGGTAGTGAGATTGGAGAGCGCATTTTTTCTCTGCTCCTGCGTGACTTTACCGCGAGTGACGCCGTCCTCCAGCGTTTGCCGGATGTAGGCGACTCCCTGTTCTAACATTTCCGGCGAGACATCTTCGAGTATCGTGCGATAGCCGCCATACACGGCCGCGTAGGCGATGCCGCGGCCCATGGCGCCCGCGCCGATCACGCCAATTGTTTTTACTTCCATAGTTGTGTGGCTCTCCTAAGCATTGCAGAGGATAGGACGCCATCTCTGGACGCAGGATTTTTCCAGCGCGCAGCACAAGGGATTGATATGGATTCGAATATCTGCGGCAAGACCACGCTGCGGCAACGGATCGCTGACAAATGCGCGGCTCAGTTACAAACGTGCAATCCCCGCTTCGTCGAACCCCACAACCACTCGGCCTCCGGCAACGATCACCGGCCGGCGGATCAGGTTCGGCTCTCCCACCATCATCCGGATCGCTTCCGCCCGCGAAGGTGGATTTTCTTTCATGTTTTTTTGCCGGTAAAGGTCATTGCGTGGGTTCAGAAAATCTTGGTGGTCGCGGTTACCAATGAGCTTTTCCAGTTCCGCAGCGCTCAGCCTTTCCTTGTCCAAATCGCGGAAATGGAGCTCAAATCCGCGTTTTTCCATGTATTCCCGGGCTTTGCGGCAGGTGCTGCACGAAGGTTTTTGTATGAATAAAGCTTTGTTGTGTCTTGGCCTTGGCTTGGCCCTGCGTTGTACTACCGCTTTGCTTCGCCGCTTGCCAACTGGCTTCTTCCTGACCATATTTTTCCCCTCAGTAGCGAGGCACGTTGGGATCGATTTCGTTGGACCAGCGTTCAATGCCTCCAGCCATGGAGCGCGCCCCTTCTACGCCTTGAGTGCGAAGCCACGCCGCCGCGTCGAGACTGCGAATGCCGTGATGGCAAAAAAGCACGGCCTCGTCGGCACGTTCCAGGCGCGGCAGGTTCGCCGGTATTTCGCGCATGGGAATCAATACCGAACCCTCAATATGCGCGGCATCATATTCCCATTGCTCCCGGACATCCACGAAAAGAACCTCGGCATTGCGCGCCAGCAGGTCTTTCACCTCGCGCGGAGATATCTCGATATCTAGAGGCAGTTCGTCCATATCAGTATCCTCGGTCCGCGAAACAAGGCACCTGAAGTAAAGACTACCCGATACAGTCGGCTTCCAGATCAGTGGCCTTGAAAATTTGGTTTGCGTTTTTCGAAGAACGCGTTGAGACCTTCGAGGCAATCCTGCGACTCGAAGCAATGCCTCTGAAGCCGAATCTCCTCATCCAGCGAGGCTTCGAGTTCTTTGCGCTGTTCGCCAGTCATACGATGCTTTACATCGCGCTGAGCGAGCCCCGCGCCACCTGCGAGGCTTTGCGCGAACTTCTGCGTTTCCTCTTCAAATTGAACGGCTGGCACCACGCGGCTCACGATACCGAGTCGTAAAGCATCTTCCACGGAAAGCATCTGCGCGGTATAGAACAATTCAGCCGCTCTTGTTGGACCGACAATCCGTGGCAAGAAGTACGTGCCGCCGAAATCAGGAAATAATCCGATTTGCACGAAGGATTCCGCAAACCTTGCCTGATCCGATGCGATCCTGATATCGGCAGCGAGCGCAAGGTTCATGCCACCGCCGGCTGCGGGTCCATTTACGGCGGCAATCACGATTTTTGGCATGGTGGCCATTGCCACAGCGATTTCTTTTCCAGCCGTCACCAAAGCTTCCAGTTCATGGGTGGCTTTCCGCTTACGGGCGTCGCGAAGGACTTCCAGGTCGCCGCCCGCGCAAAAGGCCCGGCCTGCGCCGGTAACCACAACGCAGCGAACGTTCCGATCCGCCTGAACCCGCAATAAGGCATGGACCAGTTCCTGGCCCAGCTCAACATTGAGGGCGTTCAATTTTTCGGGGCGGTTGAGCCGAATCGTGGCAACCGATCCGGCTCGCTCTTCTAAAACAACTGGATGGGGGGTTTGCTGCGTGGCTCCCATGTTCGGCTCGTGTCCTCAGTCCTTCAAACTCTTCAGAAGCGCGGCGAGTTTTTTGAAATATCGAGTTTTCACAGCTCGCTCGGTTCCACCATTGGAACCGCTGGTAGACGGCAACACGAAAACCTTTGCGCCGTACAATTCTTCCTTTTGCAAGCCAAGCTTGCAAGGCCTGCCGGTAAACTTTTCGTAGACCATTTTTCCGTTGAACGCTACGACCCGTGGACGAAGGTCTTCTAGCTTTTGCGCCAATAGCACGCGGCCCTCGGCAAATTCCCTTCGCTCGATTTCTTCGACGCCACGCGTCGGACGCTTTACCAGGTCCGTCATGCCGATGCCAAACTCCAGGATGCGCCGGTCGTCCTCGTAGGTGATGGGCTCGGGAATCACGCCCGATTCGTACATGATCGGCCAGAATTGATTTCCGCGGCCGGCATAATAATGCCCGACGCGCGCGGAACGGTCGCCGGGATTGGAGCCGACCAGAATCATTCGCATTCCTTTACGGAGATAGTCAGGCAGTGTGCGCATGCAATCCTTCTTGTGTGTTTTGAACTTCTTTAGCCGCGAATTTGGAGTGATTCTCCGAGGCTACTTGCCCTTAAATACCGGCTGCCGCTTCTCCATATAAGCTTTCAATCCTTCTTGAGCGTCCTCGCTCGTGAAAAGTTCTTGCTGCAGCTCACGTTCGAACGCCAGAGCCTCGGCGAATCCCACTTCCGACCCTGTCACCACGGCTCGCTTCATAAAGCCGATCGCGCGTGATGCCTTATGGGGCGGACAGAACTGCTTCGCGTAGGCCATTACCTCTTCCCAAAAACTCGCGGGGTTGAACAGCTGATTTACCAGCCCATGCGAAAGCGCTTCTTCCATGGCAAAAGTACGGCCCGTGGCCATAAATTCTAGCGCCTTGGCCCGGCCTACCAAACGCGAGAGCCTCTGCGTGCCGCCTGTGCCCGGCAAAACCCCTAAATTCACTTCCGGGAGTCCCAGCTTGCTTCCATCCTTTTTTGCCAGCCGAATATCGCAGGCCATCGCGATTTCAAATCCTCCGCCGACGGTGTGGCCGTTAAGCGCGGCGATCACCAGCTTGGGGGTTTGTTCTAGGCGGCAAAGTGTCTCATTGGCGTGAAGGCAAAAATAGTACTTAAATATGGGATCGGCCTTGGTGAGCATCGCAATACTGGCGCCAGCGCAAAAAAATTTCTCGCCTTTGCCGCGCAGTACCGCGACGTGGACATTCTCGTCCATGCGCACCCGAAGGATAGCAGCATCCAGTTGCTGCATCATTTCGTAGCTGTAGGTGTTCGCGGGAGGATCATCGAGTTCGAGGATTGCTATGCCGTCCTCGACGCCGAAATGGACGAATTTTCTTTCTTCAATCGTTTGCGGAGATGCCATTCTTCCCTTGTGCGCGAACCGAAACACCCTTCCTGTGATTATCCATCAGCGCTTGCCCGGTCCGCAAGGTTGGCGAAACGGGTGTTGCCTAAGCTGGCGCGGCGCATTTTCGATGAATCGAGGGCACACTTCGATGCATCTAACCTGCTGAAATCCGGCCATTTGCTTATTTGGCTCCCCCGGAACGGTTCGAACCGGGCCAACCTATGCTACCCTGAATTCTTCATGAGCACCTCAAAGTTAAATCCGCTGCAGCAACGCACGCCACTGCCATCGCAGGTAGTGAAGGACGATGAAGGCTCGCTCGTCGCCGCCGCTAAAGCCGGGGACATTTCTGCGTTCGAAACTCTGGTCGGGCGCTATGAACGCAAGATCTTCCGTCTCGCTCAGAACATTACCCAGAATCGCGAAGACGCCGAAGACGTGATGCAGGAATCTTTCCTCAAGTCTTACCAGCATCTCGGCGAGTTTCAGGGCAACTCCAGATTCTATACCTGGCTGGTGCGCATCGCCGTAAACCAGGCGCTGATGAAGCTGCGCAAGCGCCGTCCTAATCAGGTATCGCTCGATGAGGAAATCGACACCGGCGAGGACACCATGCCGCGCGAGGTCGAGGACTGGGGGCCTTCGCCCGAGGACCGCTACGAACAATCGGAATTAGGCCGTATTCTTAACAGCACAATTGCCGAACTCGATCCACCTTTTCGAATCGTTTTTCAGCTTCGCGACATCGAAGAATTGTCAACCGAGGAGACGGCGGATGCGCTTGGGCTTTCCGTTCCAGCCGTGAAGTCACGGTTGCTTCGTGCGCGGCTAAAACTGCGCCAGAAACTGAACCGTTACTTTCATCGGAGTGAGAATTCGTGAACTGCAAGAACATCGTCAAGGAGCTTTCCAACTATCTCGAAGAGGCCCTGGAGCCGTCGCTGAAATCTTCCATCGAAAAGCATCTTAATGACTGTGACGATTGCCGGATTGTTGTCGACACCACGAAAAAAACCATTCAAATCTTCTGCAATTCCGAGCCCGCGCCGTTGCCCGAAGACACGCGCCAGCGGCTGCGAGACGCGTTGTTCAAACACCTAAGCCATATCCGCACGGAACACCGCTCTTAGACCCGGCCTGCTTTGCCGTGCCGGGCTTGTTTTTCCCACAGCGGTACTTGCGTTCCTAACCCACGTTCCTGAGCGATCTCATAAATGCGCCCGGCTACAACGACATCCTCAGTGGCGATGCCGTTGGATTTGAAAAGGGTAATCTGTCCGGGATTCAAACGGCCCGGAGTTTTGCCAGCGACAATGTCAGCTAGCTGATCGACTCCATCCCACCGCCGCTTGTCATCTCCATACATCTGAATCAAATCACCCGCTTCCATCTGCGATTGCCCCCGTGAATCGACCGCAATCAGGTCAAAACGGCGGACCGCTTCGCCGTCGAGTTCATGCTTCTGCGGAAAGTTCGCGCCAATCGCATTGATGTGCATGCCGGGTTCAAGCCAGTGCCCTTCCAGTACTGGATCCGTAGAGGTCGTCGATGTCACTATGATTTCGGAGCCGCGGACGGCTTCTTCTGCTGATTCGACCGCGCTAACGGGCAAGCCTAATCGCTCGGTCATTTCTTTTGCGAATTGCTGGCGCTTTTCCGCACTGCGACTGAATGCGCGCACCGCCTGAACTTTTCGCACCGCACTAATCGATATGAGCTGCGTGCGGGCTTGCAGACCGGTACCAATAATTCCGACCTTGCGAGCATCCGGCCGGGACATAAGGCGAGTGGCAATCCCGCTTGCCGCTCCGGTGCGCATTTGACCCAGATAATCTGCTTCGATCAACGCGACCAGGTCACCTGTTTCGGCTTGAAATAGCGGCACCAGAAAACGAAGACCGTCGCGCGAGCTGGTATACATCTTCAGCCCCATGAAGCCTGTGGTTGCGTCCGCGGCACCCATGTAATGGAGATAGCTTTTTCCGGGAACATGCAGACGCTGGCGGGAATGTAGTTGCGCGCTCCCATCAGCCAAACGACGGAACGAATCCTCGACCGCTTCCAAGGCGAGTGGCATGGTCAGTATGCTTTTTACGTCTGCTTCCGATAAGAGCAGGGCCACGAATACGCTCCTCAACAGCGGAGCACAATCATAGCGCAGGGTCTTTCGATATCATAAGCAACGCGATGTTCAGAAGCTGACGCGATAGCGCAGAATGCGCGATTCCGGGGCGTCGAGTACGAGAAGTTCTCCCTGAGGGCTCGCGGCCAAAGCTGGCGTTTTGCGTGCGCCTTGGCCGAGCTGCGGCGCGAGATCCATATCCAGCCGCGGACTGCCGTCGGTTCCGACGACATGAAGCATGCGGCCGTCCGAATCCATTACGAACACGCAATTGTTCCAAACCGCGAAGCCAGCATTGGGATTCCAATTGACACCCTTCGGCGGAATGAGCTCGGTAACAAGGTGCCCGTCGCGCGTGAGTTTCATGATGCCGCCCGAGGGCGTCGCCAGATAAAGGAAATCGTCAGGTCCCTTAACCAGCGGGCCAAAGCGGCTCGAGCCGGCAAACGTCTCGCGCGGCTGCCAGGTCTGCACTAGACGCAATCTGGATGTGTAGGTGAGCACCTTACCGGCATTCGAATCGAGCACGTGAATCGCGCCATCATCGGTCACCGCCACACTCAATGCATTTCCCGGAATCGGGCGGCTCCTGATTCGCAACTCGCGGTAGCGATCGCCACTAGGCAGAAATATGAACACGCTGTAGCGGACGGGATCGGTAACGTAGATTGCCCCGCCGCGATCTAGGGTGATGGACTGCGGGTGATTCAATCCATCCTCCTGGAAGGAAAGAAGCGGCTTGCCCCCTGCCGCGAATTTGGAAATGAACGCGCTTCCACTATCGGCGATAAAGACGTCGCCGAAGGAGTTCGTAGCTATGCCGGACGGGTCCTTCAGCTGGCCTGGGCCATCCCCTTGAACTCCCCATTCACCGATATATTGTAGTGAAGGGCTGGCGGAAGCAGGTTTTTGAGCCAACGCAACGGAAGGGCCTTGCGAGCATGCGGCGATGCTGAAGGAAAAATAAACAAGAACAAAAGCCCTGACGAGTCGACCACATTTCCGCATATCGATCAATTTATCTCAATCGCGCTTATTCGAAGGACGGAATGATCGTCCATGAACCGGGGTGATTAACCGTTGTGTTTCCGTTTCCCCGTGGGCGGCTTGTAATTCACGCGACGAACCATGGTTTGATGCATTTCATAGGTACGCTCTTCGGCCGGCACCTGGCCGATATCCTGAAATGAAAATCTTACGTCTCCACGCTGATTCGAAGCGGCGGCCAGCTGGATGGGCAATTTGCCGCAAAGCCCACTTTGCACGAATGCTGTCTCGTAGCGTTCCTTCTGTTTACCCCAGGTGTACACCCGCATGGTTGTGAAGTCACATGCCTGGCCTTCCGGACCTTGAGCGCCCACAAGCAAATATTGCGGCATTTGCTGGCCAGTTGCGCCCTGCACATGATTCAGTTCCGACCAGGCGATGATCCGCATTGCGGCCGAACTACCGTAATCAGACAGGGGCTGTGGCACATCGAGTTCCACAAAGCGGCTCAGCAGCCATCCGGCTAGCACACCCTGATCGGAGCTGTGCGCGCGCACGAACCACCAATCTTCCTTCTTACCTTCGGGCGCCGGTGCAGCAGGCTCCTGGCCGGAGCCCTCACGGGTAGCAGGATTAACCTGTTCCGGTTGGCGCGACAGCAAATCAAGCGGAACATTTTTCCATAACTGTCGAATGCGATTAGTGTCGCGTCCTGGCCCAAAATGCAGGTTGGTTAAGACTTTGGTGTGCCCGCGAGCAGCCACCGGCATTCCTTCGGATTTTTTCTCCAGATCCTTCAATGTCTGCCATAAATCCGCCGAGAGTAAATCCCGCTCTGGCACCCAACCCACGACACCCTGGGCCGTGCGGATTTTTACCTGGTCCTGAAATCGTTGCAAAACGTCAAGGCGCTCGCCAAAACTGATCGTGGTGATCGGCTCGCGCACCTGCGCCGACGTGCTCCACACCGTCACGGTTTTGCTTCCCGAGTAAGCAACTTCCTGTGTCGGCTTGGCGCGATAAAACTCGAGATAGATTCCGACAACCACAACGGCGACAAGTGCGAATCCAAGTAGAATCTTACGAGTCACACGTCGCCACCAAAGCAGGCCTGCACGGTACAAGCTGCACGGGCGCCTGCACTCCTGCCTTAAGCAATTGCGTTACGATTATTTCGATCATTCCGATGGCCGGAATCATTGCCTTGTGAGTTTCCAAAGTAGGCGAGAATTTTACACCAATCCCGCTGCCTGACTTCTCTCGTTATAAACACGTTTCCAGCGGCCGGAAGTGCAAGTTTTTCATTTTGATACAATGCAACCTGCGCGGGTTATCTCTTCGTGCACCCTTTCGGCAGGAGGAATGGAATGAACAGCATGGAGAAACTAAAGCCGCTGGCTCTGCTGCTGTTGCGGCTTGCACTGGGAGTTATTTTTGTATTTCACGGTTATCCCAAGCTTTTTACCCATACGCAGGAAACGATGCAGGGATTCACGCACATGGGCTTTCCATCGTATTTCGCCTACATCTCGGGAATTCTGGAGTTTTTTGGCGGCTGCCTGCTGATCGTTGGATTGTTCACGCGAATAGCGGCATTACTGCTCGCGTGCGAAATGTTTGTGGCACTGATAAAGGTACACGGATTGCTTTCGGCGCCCGGCAAAGTTGATAACTACCAATTCCCTCTTGCAATGGCGGTTGGCGCATTTGCTCTCGCAACATTCGGAGCAGGGCTGATCTCGCTCGACCAAGCAGTGTTTGCCGAAGGCAGAAAATTTTCGGGGCGTAAACCTAAAGGTAAGGACCGCGACTAGGCCTTGTCTTCCGCGAACTCTGGACGAAAGCGTGCTCGGATGTCCTATGCGGTTTGCTCTGGCCCGTGCCCCGGCGCAGCTGTTGTGGTTGGCTGCGCCGACAAATCCACCGGGAGCGGCGCTGGAGCTTTGGGCATGACCAACCACGCCACCAAGTAACCTAAAACTGCGGGCACCAGCGGCACCGGGATGATCACCAGCAAAACCCAAACCAAACGCACGATTGTGGAGTCTACTTCCAAATATTCCGCGATGCCGCCGCAGACGCCGGCGATTTTGCAGTCGGTGGACGAGCGCATCAGGCGCTTGTGTATCACCGGAGCACAAGCCGGCGCAGGATGCTGCTGCGCGCCGCAGTAATAGCAAAAGTTTGAATATTCAGCGATGTCTCTTCGGCAGTTAAGGCAATTCATAGCGTCCTCTCCCGAGGCAGTTCTGCGCCGGGCCCTCTATATCTACATACGATCGAGCGGACGAAAAAGTTTCAAGCGTCAGTGAAAGGCGATTTCAGGCTCAGGGCCTTGGCCGCCGTGCCAAAACCGACCGAGATCCACTCAGGCAATTTCCGCAAGGTCTTGTCGGCGCGGCGAAGCTAATAAGACGTTAAATCGCGGACGGCGCGAACGATGTCTTCGGTTTGCGGCAAAATCTCGTCTTCGAGCTTCGGCTGGTAGGCAACAAACGTGTCCGTGGCGGCCACCCGTCGAACCGGAGCGTCCAACTGATCGAACAACTCGTCAGCAATGCGCGCCGCTATTTCGGCGCCGTAACCCCACGAGCGGGTGTCTTCGTAGGCCACCAGAACGCGGTTGGTCTTCTCCACCGTCGCAGCCACGGCGTTCCAGTCATAGGGACTTAGCGAGCGCAGGTCAATAATCTCGACGGAAATTCCATCTCGCGAAAGTTCCGCAGCGGCGACTTCAGCGCGATGCACCACCGCGCCATAGGTGATGATACTGGCGTCCGCACCTTCGCGCACCAGGCGAGCCTTGCCGAAAGGAATGGTGAAATCCGGTCCCGGATATTCCGATCGATTATACGGCTGCCGATAAAGATGCTTGTGCTCGAGAAACAACACGGGATCATCGGAGCGAATCGCAGTGCGCAGCAGCCCACAAACATCCAGCGCCGTGGACGGCATCATTACGCGCAGCCCCGGGATGTGCGTGAACGTTACCTCCCCGCACTGGCTGTGGTAAATCGCCCCACCCGTGAGATATCCGCCAATCGCAACACGTACCACCACAGGCGCCTTGAAATGTCCACCGGAGCGCCAACGCATCGTAGCTAATTCATTGCGAAGCTGCATCATGGCTGGCCAGATGTAATCGAAGAATTGAATTTCCGGCACCGGTTTGAGGCCGCGGATAGCCATGCCGATCGAGCGACCCACGATATTTGCTTCAGCTAACGGCGAATTAAAAACTCGCTGCGCGCCAAATTTTCGTTGCAATCCGGCGGTTGCTTTGAAAACGCCGCCCTTCCCTTTCACTGTTGCTAGGCTGTCTTCGCGGCTGCAATCCGCGACATCCTCGCCGAAGACGACGATACGCTCATCGCGTTTCATTTCATCTTGCAGTGTGGCAGCGACCATTTCCACCATGGTCTTAGGATGGCCTTCTTTTTTCTGCGGACCCTCGAAATCTCGCGACGCTGGATTCACATCGGGTGAGTAAACCCACTTGTAAATCGATTCGCGGGACGGAAGCTCGGCGGCAAGGGCACGATCGGTGGCCTCGACTATCTCGCGATCCACTTCGGCTTCAAGCGCCTCTATTTCACTTTCCTCGAGAATTCCTTCGCGCACCAGAAACACGGCAAACTTCGGCAGAGGATCACGCTGGGCCTCAGCCGAACGCTCGGTCTCACACTTGTAGAGTTTTTCGTCGTCAGACAGCGAGTGCGAATAAGGGCGGGTTACGTGCGCATGTACGAGAGCAGGCCCTTTGCGGGCGCGGCAATGCTCTGCGGCGCGTTGCAGTACAGCATAACTTTCCAGTGGATCCGTGCCGTCACATTCCTCCAGGTGAAGGTGCGGGTAGTTCGTCAGCAATCGGGAAATGTTGCCGCCGGCTGTTTGCACTTCAACGGGCACTGAAATCGCGTAGCCGTTATCTTCGATTAAATACAGGAGCGGCAGTTGCTTATTACTCGCCGTATTCAGCGACTCGTAGAACTCGCCCTCGCTGGTGGTCCCGTCGCCAGCGGAAACATAAACAATCTCGTCGCGATGAAACGCCACAGTCGTGCCCAGGGGCGCTTTGCGCGCTTGCTCCAGGGCCGTAGGAAATTTCTCGTAGTAGTAGGAGCATTCCGCTGCTCCCGTCGCCTGCAGGAATTGCGTGCCTGTGGGCGAGGACCGCGTAACGACATTGAGATCCTGGTTGCCCCAGTGTGAAGGCATCTGCCGGCCGCCGGAGGCCGGATCGTCCTTTGCGCCAACGCCCTGCAACAGCATTTCGTATGGCGTGACGCCGAGCATGAGCATCAATGCGCGGTCGCGATAATGAGGAAAAAACCAATCATAGGAGGGCTTCAGGACCAGGCCTGCAGCAGCAAGAACAGCTTCGTGCCCGGCGCCGCTGATCTGAAAGAAAATCCTATTCTGACGCTTGAGCTGAATCTCGCGATCGTCCAGGCGCCGAGAGAGAAACATGGTGCGATAAATGCGGATGAGCGTTTCGCAGTCGAGCCCGTGGTACTTCGTTGAATCGAATTTCGCTATTTTAATTTTGGCTTGGGTGGCCATCAGGTCTGTTTTGCCTAAAGAGTCCGCCACGGGAATGGGTACAAGCCATTATAGCCAATCAGCGCGTTCAAAGAGAACATCGTGTTTGCCGGTTCCACAATCCGGCTACGAAAGTGAATCGAAAAGTTCAGCGGTCTCGCTGAATTCGGGGTCGCCTTGACGGATGATTTCCGCCTTCGCAGATTTGAACGGCTCCTCGGTCGGAATGCGGTCGAGCCAACGCTGGTGCGACAACTTCTCGTGTTCGGAAAAATCGAGGCGAACAAAAACGCGGATACGAGAAGGGCTAGCTGAATTGTCCTTCGCGGAACGTTTCCTCTTCGCTGCTTTTGTTTCGGATTCGTCCTCTTCGTTCGTGGCTTTAGAACCTTCGCGTTCAAATTTCAGCAGCATCTTCTTGCCGAGGCGGAAGCCCTGCGTCCAGCCTTCGACTCGGTGGCGGGCTTGTTGCGCTGCTTCCTCATTGGTGTCGAAATCAAAGATTAGAAAGTCGTGAGCCATACCTTATCTATAACAAAGTCGTGCGTCGGCTGGCTAGCGATTAGTAGCAAACCAATATACCGCGACATGCCAAAGGTAATCGCGGCAATGCCCACCGACAGGAGAAAAGCGGAGGGCGGTCTCGCGCTCGCAGGCTTTTTCCTTCGTCCTAGAGCGATGGTGCCGGACTATTGAGTGATAAAAACGCTTCCGATTTTAGCGTCCGTGACCGCCAAAGCCGCCTCCGCCGTGGAACCCTCCGCCTGCGCTCCCTCCGTGGAAGCCTCCACCGGCGTGACCACCCCGGAATCCCCTGCCAGGGAAACCCCCGCGGCCGGACTGCGCGCCGCCCGCATAATATCCACGAGCGTCCCAGCTGCGGTAGTCATTACCGAAGTGATGGTAGTAGCGATTACCGTAGAGGCCGTAACCGTATCCGAATCCAAACGGCGCCCAACCCGCGTAGAACGGAGAATAGAATCCCCAGCCAAACGGGCTATAGAAGATTCCGTCGCCGGGAATGAACGTGTAAGCGTCGAAGTAGGGATTCCAATACCAGTCAGCGCCGTACCAGCCAAATCCTCCGGACACGTATAACGGAGCGGCATCGGCGTTCGCTTCAGCCAAATACGCCGAACGCAAACTGCTCCAGCGGTAAAGATCGCTCGTCTCATATGTATCCTTGTCGAACGACCGTGCCCTGGAGACTGTGTTATTCCCGACGCTGGCCTCGTGGCCGGCTTTCACTTTCACACGACGGGAACCATTGCTCAGGATTGCTTCGCCTTCGATTACGCGCACAGCGTTATTGTTGGCGTCGAAATCGTAAAAACCGCGCTTCAACAACTGCGTTGCAGCGCCGCCTTGATTCACTTGGATATTGTTCGCTTTCAGGATTTGCGTGACTTCGACGGTGGCTTCACCTTTGTCCAGCGCCACCTGGGTATTGGCAAGGTCGGGCGAAATCATTTCCAAGGAGCTATTGTTTCCAAGCCGCAGAAAAACGCCCGGCGTAAGAAGTACTTCTGCTTTGCCGTTGGCTGTAGAAATAAACTGATTCGGATCAAGTTTGGCCGAACCGATCGAACTTGAATTTAAAGCCTGCGATCCAAGCCTGACCTGACCCTCAACATAATTTACCGTACCCGGCGTTGCGATATCGCTCGGCTGTGACCCGCCAGCGGCCCAGGCCGGGACGGATAGTGAGGCCGCGAAAAGGAACCCTGCGGCTTTGATTATCGTTTTGGACCTCATGTTTGTCTCCTGTTTACATACATTTAGATGCGATTCGATTTCTGAGCGATGCGCCTAGTCGGGTCCGCACAATTGATTGAAAAAATTGCAGTTGCGATCGCAGCCGCAGCATGGTAGCTTCAGCGAACAAAAGGCGAAACGGCGAGGCGTGACGCAAGTCTGCCCGGGTCGGCGGTTCAAGTGCGGTGCTTTCATCAGGAGGATCGGTTGGGCGGTTCACAGCAGCGATTAGCGGCGACCTCAGGTCTCGATGCTTACCGCCGCCGCGACGGAACGCTCAAGACCGTCCAGCAGGCGCTAGAAACGCTTGTAGCACGTTTCCGCGCCGAAGAAGTCCTAACCGCTGTCAAACACATCCCCGCACGCGAAGCTCAGTTCCGTCCGATGCCAGCCTGGGTGCGGCCTGAGCTGGTTGCGGCATATCGCAGCAAGGGCATCGAGAGGCTCTACAGCCACCAGGCCGCCGCAACAGCGCTCGCTCGCGAGAACAAGAACCTCGTGGTCATCACGCCTACGGCCTCGGGTAAGACTTTGTGCTACAACCTGCCGGTCTTAAATGCTGTGCTGGAAAACACGGACACTCGAGCCCTCTATCTTTTTCCCACCAAGGCGCTAGCGCAAGATCAGTTGGCTGAGCTGCACGATCTGGCCACCCGGCTGGATGATCGCTTTGGAGTTTTCACCTACGATGGCGACACACCGAGTGACGCCCGCAAGGCCATCCGCGAGCGCGGCCACATCGTTTTGACCAACCCCGACATGCTGCACACCGGAATCCTGCCGCACCACACCAGATGGATTCGCGTTTTCGAAAATCTGCGCTACATCGTGATCGATGAGTTGCACACCTATCGCGGCGTTTTCGGGAGCCATTTGACCAATGTGCTGCGACGCCTTCGGCGGATCGCGGAATTTTATGACTCGAAACCGCAATTTATCTGCTGCTCGGCCACGATTGCGAATCCTGGCGAGCTTGCCGAGCAATTAATCGAAGACAAGGTTGAGGTGCTGGAAGAAAACGGAGCACCGTCGGCAGAGAAGCTCTTTGTTTTTTACAACCCGCCGATGGTGAGCCGAAACCTGGGGATTCGCCGCAGCTATTTGAACGAGACCACCCGTGTCGCTAGGGAATTGCTTTCACGCAGGCTCCAGACAATTGTGTTCGCTAACACCCGCCTGCACACCGAACTTCTGTTGACGTATCTCCAGCAAGCAAATCGGCCCGGACCTGGTGAACCTGAACCGATTCGCGGCTATCGCGGCGGGTATTTGCCGGGCGAACGGCGTGAGGTGGAGCGCGGTCTGCGGGAGGGACGAATCCGTGGGGTAGTAGCGACCAACGCCCTCGAATTAGGAATAGACATCGGCTCGCTTGACGCGACGGTGATGGCGGGATATGCGGGATCGATTGCTTCCACATGGCAACGTGCAGGCCGCGCTGGGCGTCGCAGCGGGACTTCGTGCGCGGTGATGGTGGCGTCGTCAGCGCCGCTCGACCAATTCATCGTGCAGCATCCGGATTACTTTTTTGGGCGATCGCCGGAACACGCCTACGTACAACCAGACAATCTTGAAATCCTGCTGAATCACCTGAAATGCGCGGCGTTTGAATTGCCCATTGCTCCCAGTGAACGATTCGGTCACGTCGACCTGCAAATGCTTTGCGAGCGGCTTGCAGAGGCAGGATTCCTGCACCGAAGCGGCGCGCAATGGCACTGGGTGCAAGAAGCATACCCCGCGGATACGGTGAGTCTGCGGTCGGTGACTTCAGACAATTTCATCATTATCGACACTACCGGTGGCACAAATGGCGAGCAGGACGGCGAACCGGAAGTGATCGGGGAAGTTGATTTCTCTTCAGCCTGGACCACTGTGCATCCCAAGGCGATTTATCTGCACCAGGGACAGCAATATCACGTGGACCGGCTGGATTTCGAGCAACGCAAGGCTTATGTGAAAAGCGTGAACGTGGATTACTACACGGATGCAATTCGCTATACACAGGTGCGGGTGCTGGAAATTACGGAGCAAGAACGAATCGCTCGGTCTGCGACGAAGGCTCATGGCGAGGTGTTGGTGCGTTCTCAAGTAGTGGGCTTCAAGAAGATAAAATTCTTCACCAATGAAAATGTCGGTTCGGGAAAACTCGAGTTGCCAGAAAACGAGATGCACACGACTGCTTTCTGGATCACACTCGAACACAAACTCCTCAGCGAATTGCCGTATGCGCTGTCAGACCGCCAGTCCGGCATTTTCGGCTTACTGTACGCAATGGCATCCATGGGGACCCTATTGCTGATGTGCGATGGACGGGATCTGGGAACCGCTGTGGGCGAGCGTCCGGCGAGCCCGGGCATTGAAACCGATTGGCAGGATTACGATCCCGCAAGTGCGGGGCCGAATGCCCTCAAGGAATTCTTCGAACCCAATTTGTACCTTTACGATGCCTATCCCGGCGGAATCGGATTCAGCGAGCCTCTTTTTCGCGTGCACGATATTTTGCTGGGCCGCACCCGCGAGCTGATTTTGGGTTGCGCCTGCGACAGCGGCTGCCCGTCGTGCGTGGGCCCGGCGGGCGACAAATGTGAGAAGACCAAAGAAGTTGCTTTCGCCATCCTGGGGAAGTTATGCGCCCCGGGCACTCGCCTGGACCAGGAGCACTTCAAGTGAGTCTGTGGCAGAACGCCGGTATTGAATGGCAGCTTTTGCAAACGCGCCTTGGTGGAGCTCGGATTTAACGAGGAAAACTCACTCAATGACATTCCGCGATAAATTCGCGTCTTTGGCAGCGCTTAGGCCGGTCAAACAATCCTGTGCGGGAACCGGGGGGCAGCCGCAGGTGTCCAAGGCTGCGCCGAGGGGCTACCGTGCCGCCTTGCCAGACGGTGCCGAACGGTTGGCCGAGATGCTCGGTGCGTCGGAATCAACCAACGGTTTCGGCGAGCACCTGACGGTGCGCAAGTGGTTCTCGCAAGCAATCGGCTGTAATCCGCCCGACGGAATGCTCAGCTCTTCGGCGCTACGACTTCTCGCCCCCATATCTTGCGATGAAGTGAACGACCCTTGCCGGTGGCTTTTTCTCGACACCGAGACTACCGGCCTGATGGGCGGCACCGGAACGTATCCGTTTCTGGTCGGAATCGCGTGGTGGGATGCGGGCGGCTTGGAGGTCGAGCAGTTCTTCATGCGCGAACTCAGCGAAGAGCACGCATTGCTGGTGACTTTGGCCGAGCGCATGGCGGAGCGGCCCATACTGATTACCTTCAACGGAAAATCGTTTGATTGGCCGTTGCTTGAAACACGCTACCGCATGACGCGAGCCTTGCCAGCCGCGCAGCCGCGCGCCCATCTGGATTTCTTGCACCCAGCTCGTAATCTTTGGCGAATACGGCTGGGATCGGTGCGGCTGGCTGAGCTCGAGAAGCAGGTGCTGGGTTTTCATCGCGGCGCCGACCTGGTTTCCGAAATGATTCCGCAATTTTATTTTGATTATCTTCGTGGCGGCTCGCCCGAGCCTTTGTTGCAGGTATTTCTGCATAATCAGATGGACCTTCGCGGCCTTGCAGGACTTGCCAGCAGGATTCTTGCGATCCTTTCCGAACCCGAAGCGCACGGTGCGGACGCTCTGGAGCTGTTTGGTATTTCCCGAATCTGCGAGCGGCGCGGCGAAACAGCGCGTGCCAGGAAACACTATGCGCAATCGCTGAGCGCGGATTTACCACTGGAGACGGGCCGTTCGGCACGGGGGTCATTGGCACGACTGGCAAAACGCGACGGCGACCTCCCGGTGGCCTGCGAACTCTGGGAAAGGAATCTAGGCAGTACGCGCGACGGCCTGGAAGCTTACGAGCAGCTGGCGATTTACTACGAACATCAAGCCGCCGACCCACATCGGGCTGCCGAACTTGTGCACGAAGCACTGGCGGATCTGGGCCAAGCGCGCCGCGAAGGTCGGCTTTCGGCAGCCGTGAACCGGCAATACCGCCAGCGGTTCGAGCATCGAGCTAAGCGGTTGGAGCGGTTGAAACGGAAGGCAGCGCAGTCCTTGTTGAATTCCGTAGAAGCTGAGTCGTCAGCTCACAATTGAGAATCCAATCGGCAGGGGCGGGAAAAGGTTTTGTATGACTGAACCCTATAGCGCCCTGACACAACCTGCACGAAGCCGCAGTCCCGAGGAGTACGAAATGGAACAGGTAAGCGATCCCTACATTCGTCAGCAATTGGAAAAGCGCCGTGATGAACTGCGTGCGGTGATTTCTTCAGCCGCATCTACGGCCCCTGCAGCAGCCTTCGTCGGTCTTCTTAACGAGGTGGATGCCGCGCTTCATCGCATGGATGAAGGCACCTACGGCATTTGTCCCGCCTGCAACGATTCGGTGGAGAAAGAAAGGCTGCTGGCCGACCCGCTCGTGAAGATGTGCCTGGATCATATGACCAGCGATGAGCATCGAGCCCTGGAGCGCGATTTGGAACTTGCCGCGCGAGTCCAGCGCGGGCTGCTGCCGCGCCCGGATGTGCGATTCAAGGAGTGGCAGGTCCATTATCAATACAATCCGGCCGGAGTGGTCAGCGGAGATTACTGCGATTTAATTTTGCCTGCGACTGAAGACGGCGAGTTCGTTTTCCTACTCGGGGATGTAGCAGGCAAAGGAGTCGCGGCGGCACTTTTGATGACCCACCTTCATGCGATGTTCCGAAGCCTCGCGAGCGTGACGATGTCGCTCGATAAACTACTGGAAATGGCCAATAGCGTCTTCTGCCAGAGCACCCTGGCCGGGCAGTACGCGACTTTGGTTTGCGGGCGGTCTGGCCGTCGCGGAGAAATTGAAATTGGCAGCGCGGGACATCTGGCGGCCTTATTTGTCGCAAAGGATGGCGTGAGACAGGTATCTTCGACAGGCGTGCCATTGGGAATGTTTGGCTCGAGCCGGTACACGATCGATCGGTTGCAAATGGAAGCGGGAGACAGCTTGATCCTTTACACCGATGGAATTTCCGAGGCGGTGAATGCTTCAGGCATTGAGTATAGTGCAGCGCGGCTCTCGGCCGTCGCGTCGGAGCGGCATGGCTGGGTGCCGCAGGAACTCGCGGCAGCTTGTTTGAAGGACGTGACGAATTTTTGCGGCTCAGCCAAGCAGTCGGACGATCAGACGTTAATGGTTATCCACCGAGCTGCAGTTGATTCTTCGCTGAATGACTAGCGCGGAGTACTCACAACGTCAAAGGATGCATTCAGCCGCGAGACCAGGCGCGCAGGCGCTGTGTTTTCGCCGAGGAGTCGCGCCGTGGCCTGAGGCAGGGGAGACGGCGTCCAGCCCATAGCGTGCGCGATCTTGTCGAAGGTGTCCCGGGTCACACTCTCAACCGTCAGACAGCTGGTTTCCTCGCATCGCATAAAAACTGTGCCGGACTCGGTCTGGAACTGAATAAAATTCGAGGTTCGGAAAGTTTGCGTTTGGGTCTTGTATTTCTTTCCAAGAGCCTCGCTATACTGACCGAAGAATCGCGCGGCATCGTCGGCATTGTCCAATGCGAGACGAAATACCAGCGGATGGGTCTTGGTTTTTGGGTCTTCGAAGGTGGCGTAACGATCGCCCTTCCAAGCAGGCGAAAGCAAGTCGGCTCGATTCTCGTCTAAGAATTGCTTCAGGATCTCGCCGAGACCGAATTCTCCCATCGTATTTTCTTCCAGAAGCTTCCAATCGTCCGGCACTAAGCCTTTCCATTGTGGAAGCGTCACGGACTCAGGTTTTACATTTTGCAAATACAGATCGGGGTGAATAATTTGCTGCGTTGAGAGCGGCGGGTTCTGGAAGATCAAATGAAGGTCCTGCCAGCCCGTGTGCGCTTTCAAAAATTGCTGGGTGAATCCAGTGCCCGCAAGATAGGGAAATAAAAGTTCATCGCGAATATAAATGGGAGCTTTCGCCAGGTTGGGGTCTTTATCCATTTCACTTACGGCACCGGCGCGAATCAGCAGCGTAACATCCGGCAAATCGCGCACGCCGAGCTTTTGGTCCAGCATCTGGTAGTCGACCATGGCAGCCAGTGCGGACCCTTCGCTGACGGCATCGCGCGCCAGCTCCGCATCGTCGTTGGGGCGTGCCGCTTTGATCCAGGGATCGATGTGGAATGACTGGTCTTCGAGCGCGTGTGTCAGTTCATGGGACATCACTGTGCGCTGCTCGTCCGGCGGAATCCACTCAGCAATATAAAATTCCTTTGCTTTCGGATCGTACAGGCCGGCCACTTGGTCGGTTAAAACATCGAGCATGAACGCATCCAGCGGAAAATCCTTAGGGATCAGGCCAAAAGCTTCAAGCGTCTTGTCATCCGCGTAACGCTGAGCCTCATTCTTATCTTGTTTTTCCTCACGAACCAGGTAATCGCGAACTTCCTGCTTCGATCGAAGACTCTTCTTAAGTGGCTCCTTAATCGGGAGGTCCAGAATTTTGCTCATCTGAACCAGCACTTCGTCGGCGGCCTTGATGAACTCGGGGCTCGAAGCGGCTGTCGCCGATTGCCTGGATGACCGCGCGCAACTGGCCGTTATTGATCCCGCCGCTGAAACCGAGTGCTGGCTCGCAAAGGCCACCCCACATCCAGTTGCAGTCGACAAGCCCAGTAACCATGCCGCGAGCGTCGCTGGTGCCTTCAGCCTCGAACGAAACCGCATCCCTGCCTCCGGGAAATTGTTGCAGAACCAGAATAACAGGTTCCTAGGTATAGCAGCCTGGACTGATGGGCAAGAGTAATTCGTCCAGCACACAGACTCTTGGAAAAGGGTCAAGCACGCGCGGGTACGGTGCCTTTCCAGAACCAAACCATGCCGCTCAGGCGCTGCTCTAATGTGAGACTCTGGAGGCCGACATTCGTAAGCAACTCGCGGAGATGCGACTCTTCGAACCGGCGATTGTATTGCGCGACCGTTGCCCAAGTGACAAGTTTTCTGGTGTCACGAGAATTCATGCGATTTTCGCGGGCGTGGATCCTAGCCCGAGATATGGACATTGAGGCGTGGGGATCAAGCGCCGCAACCACCCCTGCGGGATGAGTGACCCGCACCATTTCCTGGAGAGTCGCGACCATGTGTTCCACCCAATAGAGAACGCCGGTGGCATAGCAGCAGTCGAAGGACCCATCCGCAAAGGGCAGCCGCTCGCCGACAGCAAGATGGAACTTCACGGTGCTTTGCTCGCGTGCGGCCAGCTTTCTTGCAATCCCCAGCAGCCGGCGGCTTCGATCGACGCCCGTCACGTCATAGCCGGAGTGCGCCAAGGATCGAGCTACGTGACCTGGGCCGCAGCCCACGTCGAGAATACGAAGCCTGCCCGATCCATTGTGGGCAGGAAGACTCAGAGAAGCGACGAACTCGCGGCGGATCTCCGCCTCGGGCCCGTTCGCGAGTTTGCGTGCGTAATATCCGGCTCCCAATTCGAACAGGATTTGCTTGAAGGGATCCCGAAGAATACTAAGCACAAATTTTAGCCATTGTGTTTTGATGCCGGGCAGCGTGCCAAGGTTACCACCTACCGTCACGAAACGTGCCATGCACCATCCTGCCGCGTACCTGCAAGTAGTTATTCAATTCGGCAACAAGGCCACAACACCTTAAAGCGAAGCCGTATAATTATAAGCACTCCGGAGGGCCATAGTGGAAACCGAAAAAATACTGGTCGTAGACGACGAAGAAGCCATCCGCGAGGTTGTTTCGACGCTGCTCGAAGCCCAAGGCTATAGCTGCACGGTATGCTCCAATGGAAAAATGGCGCTGGACGCCTTCCGCAAAGACACATTCGATCTGGTGTTAAGTGACATCGTAATGCCCGAAATGGATGGGCTGAAGTTGCTTGCGGAGTTGCGAAATGGCGATCCGGATGTACCTGTGATCATGGTCACCGCCATGCACGATATCTCGATTGCCCTCGAAGCCATCCGCGCCGGCGCCTACGACTACATTCTGAAGCCATTTGAGAAGGATCAGCTACACCTGAGCGTGCGCCGCGCGCTTGAACACCGCCGCCTGGTCATGGAAAATCGCACTTACCAGAGCGACTTGGAACACTTGGTGGCCGAGCGCACCCAGCAATTGTCCATTGCCCTGCACGATCTCGAACAATCCTACGATTACACCCTTGAAGCATTGGGCGGCGCGTTGGACGCAAAAGATGCAGAGACCGAAGGTCACTGCCAGCGTGTAACCGCTTTTACCATCACCATTGCGCGATCGATGGGCGTTGATAAGGGCTTGCTGCGACATATTGCGCGCGGCGCTTTCCTTCACGACATCGGAAAAATGGGAGTGCCGGACAGCATTCTCCGCAAGCCGGGGCCGCTAACCGCCGAAGAACGCCTGATCATGCGGAAGCATTGCGAGATTGGCTATGCGGTTCTGGAACGCATACCTTTCTTGAAGGATGCCGCCGAAATCGTGTTGTCCCACCAGGAGTGTTTCGACGGCTCCGGCTACCCGCGCGGACTGAAAGGCGAAGAAATTCCCCTGGGGGCAAGGATTTTCGCGATCGCTGACACGCTCGACGCAATGATTTCTGATCGCCCCTATCGCAAGGCGCAGACCATCGCGGCAGCGCGCGCGGAAATTCAAAGATACGCCGGCACGCAATTTGACCCGCAGGTTGTGGAAGTGTTCTTAGCGCATCCCGAGAGTATCTGGCGGGAATTACACGAAAAAGTCGGCGATCCCTTCAAACTCGCGCAACTTGAAACTGTCTAACAACCGCCCCGGAAGCGTTGCTGGCCGTTCCGACCGTTCACCGCTCGCCTGTCCGTTTCCGTCGTCTTGCACCTGATGCGCGGTGTCGGTATGATTCATGCAATGGAGGTCAACGGAGATCCCGATGGCTTTAGTCCCTATCAAGACAGCATCAACAACCGGATACTGCGACTGCATTTGCGCTTGCTACGAACTCGCCAGCCAGCGAGATGACCAAACCGGCAAGGGTTACTGTCCGAATTGCGCGAAAGAACATCTGGAGATGAACCGGGGGATCGGCATTCCTCAGCTGGCGCCCTCCAGAATGGCCGACAGCGCAGGACCGGACTTGAAATTGGAAGTTCCCGAGACCGCAGATCCGCCGGGGCGTCTACGCTAAACGCATCCCTTGCGGCTTCCACCCTAAACTACATTTCTTCTCTCTTCCTCGCTTTTCGGGAAAATTGAAAGTAAGAGTTTCACTCCCGTGGCGAAGTCCTCTTCCTTTGTAATCAAACTCAAAACCAAAAATCCATCCGCAGGAAAGTCGTAGAAATGGCCCGGATGCACATAAATTCCCTTGCGATTTAGCAAATCGATGGCAAGATCTTCGTCCGGCTTGGTCGCCGGGACTCGCAGTAGGGCATACCAACCAGCTTCTAATTCGAGACGGCTGCAAATCTTCTGCAAGACAAGTTGACGATCGAGTTCCGCCAGATTGTTGCGAACACGGGCCATCACCTGTTCGTGAAATGCATGGCGTTGTGCAAGCAGCACTGGCATCGCCAACTGTACGGGCGTATTCATTGAAAGATAGGTATCGGCAATGACCTCGAGGCGTTCGAGCGCCCGAGACTTCAACTGCTCGGGACCGCTGGTAATCAGCCAGGCAGCTTTCATTTGCGGCAGCCCCGAAATTTTGGACAGGCCGGAAGTCGTAAAAGTGAGCACGGGGGAATCTACGGCGAAACTTGTTTGCAGTTCATCACCGAGAGCGAAGTCCAGAAACACTTCGTCAGCTATGACAGCCAGATTATGCTCCGCACAAATTCGATTGAGCTTTTCAATCTCCGCAAGCTTAGTGAAATGGCCGGTCGGATTGTTGGGATGGACAACAACTGCAGCGCGAGTGCGATCCGTAATGGTGCCTTCAAGCCTATGGAAGTCGATTTGCCATCCATAATCGTAAATCAGAGGGTAACGACGCAGGGCGACGTCCTGAATTTCTGCGAGAAACGCAAACAAGGGATAACTAGGTTCCGGAATTAGGATTTCATCGCCCGGATTGCAAAGCATCCGAAAAACGAAGGAATAGGCCTCGCTGGTACTGGTTGTCAACACAATATCGTCAATCGGGAGCGCGATTTTGCGCGCGGCATAGTATTGAGCTACGGCTTCACGAGCGACCGCCAGACCTTTGGGCTCGGGACTATAGTTGCGCGCTCCGGGATTTGCCACGGCTTGCAGAATCGCGCCCAGATCGTACTTAAAGCCGCATTCTGTCGGATTTGAAGCGGTGAGGTCAATCAAACCCTTCCCTGCTGCGCGGTAGCGCGTCACTTCTCTGCTGAGGACGTTTGCTTCGAGATTCCAATTGGTACGATCGGCAAACATTTCGCCTGCGGCCTCCCTAGGCTAGCGAATTATAGGGAAACTGCGGGAATGGAACAGCTAAAACCGTTACTCTCGCGTCAAAGAGTTAGGTGTGGAAGTCAGGCAAATCTATAATCATCCGACGGTTTCGCACCTGCCGATTGGGAGGTATCTATGAAGAGGATGGTCAGAGCCCTAACGGCTCTGTTGTCGATGCTGTTGCTGGCCGCACCGTTTTCAGCTTTCGCCCAAGACGACGCTATCGCCAAGACGAACTTGAAAGTAGGAGACCTTGCCCCTGACTTCACGCTGCTTGCCGATAACTGGAAGCCGGTCAAGTTGAGTGATTTTCGCGGCAAGAAAAATGTGATCCTGGCCTTCTACGTTCTCGCCTTCACCAGTGGTTGAACGCAAGAACTACAGGCCTATCAGGCTGATATGGCTGAGCTTACCGCTAGCGACACCGTCGTGCTCGGGATCAGCGTTGACAGCCCCGCCGCAAATGCCGCATTCGCCAAACAAATTGGCGTTACCTTCCCTCTGTTAAGTGATATGAACCGCAAAGTCCTCACTCAATACGGGATCTTGAAAGCCTACGATCAGCAAGGCGACAAGTACGAGTGGGCGCAGCGAACGACGATTGTTGTAGATAAGACTGGGAAAATTCAGCACGTCGAGCAAGGTGACAGTGCTGTGAATCCGAACAGCGCCGTCTCGATATGCACCGGACGGCACAAGCCGCACGGCCAGTAGGCAGAAAAACAGCAGGTTACTCACAAAGAGGAGGACTGGCGCGAAACGTTGCGGCGGCGGTAGATCAAGCCCAAAATTCCGACGAATAAACTGATCGTGGGGAACAGCAGGATCATGATGCCGTGGCGCAGTGCAGCGCCGCCCTGCGCTCCGGTTGCTGCCGCACTTTGGTAGCACATCGCGCAGCCCTGGGCCAAGACGCGCGGCATCGGCAGCGCGATCAAGGCTACACAGCAAACGCCGAGCAGCCCCAGGCGGATGGAAATTTCCTTCTTCATTCGTATCGACTCAAAACCTCAAACCCCGAAAAGCCCGAAAAGATTGCTCTCAGCACTCCGACCACGCCAACTTCCCGTAGGTCTTTAGTGCGGCCGCAGCTGCATTAATCGAATGCTATCGGGGAAAAACATAATCAGCATCATGCAGATGCAAAATACCATTGCAGGCACGAGCAGCAGAAACAAGCCCAGCCTCTCGAATCGAAGATGCATGAAGTAGGACATGATCAGCGCAGCCTTGATAAGAGAAAGCCCCACCAGAATCGTTATCATCAAATGAACTTCCAGCCGCTCATAGGCCAAGAATACTTCGACCGCTGTGAGCAGCAGCAGCCAAACCCAAACCGTGGCGAATAACTTGGTGGTCCCTACGGCATGTTCGTGCGAAAGCTCGGCGGTGTGCCCATGCGCGCTCATCTTTTCGCTAACTCCTTATGCTTTCCTACTTCGGATTCACGCTCAACAGATAAACCATGGGGAAAATAAACATCCACACCAAATCGACAAAGTGCCAGTAAAGCCCGCTGACTTCGACATGTTCGGCAGTGTATTTCCCCTTGCCGAATCCCCAGGCAATGACGGCCAGATAAAGCACGCCGATGGTTACGTGCAGCATGTGCAAACCGGTGAGACCAAAAAAAGTGCCGCCAAACAGCGGAACGAAAGGATGCCAGGGATTCGTCCAAGGAGTAACGCCCTCGTTGAAGAGCGTAACCCACTCAGTGGCGTGAATCAGAACGAAGGCGATGCCACAAATAATCGTTGCGATCAGGTAACGAACGGTTTTTTTGCGATCCCCATTAAAGGCCGCGTTCACACCCAGCACCATGGTCAAGCTGCTGGACAACAATACGAAAGTCATCAATGATGACTTGGCGATGGCCGGCCAGATTTCAAATGGCCGCGGCCAGTCTGGCGTTTCCAGGCGTACGTAAGCGTAACTGATCAGCAGGGCCGAGAAGGTCAGCGAGTCCGAGATAATGAACAGCCACATCCCCAGTTTTTTCGAATTGATGGCAAAAGGAGATGCGCCCCCAGACCACGGCGACTCAATTATGCCCTCGTATTCGGTTTCACTCACGCTTCACCTTCCCAGGTAGAGGAGTAGAAACAAGAAGACCCACAGCCCATCCATGAAATGCCAGTACATCGATGCGATATCGACTGCGGTGCGCACCGACATTTTCTGCGGAGTACGGAATTGGATGAAAAGCAGCGCCAGCAAACCGCCGAGCAAATGTAGTCCGTGAGCACCGCTGAAAACGTAGAAGAAACTGCTGCTCGGGTTGGTCGCAAGAAATGTTCCGGCAGAGATCAGTTGCCGCCAGGCGATGATCTGGCCGGCAACGAAAAGAACGCCCAAGATCGTGGTAGTGGCCCACCAGTGACGGAAACTGTTCGTGTCTCCTGCTTTGAAGCGCCTGTGGGCCCGTGCCAGGGTGAAGCTGCTGGCGATAAGAATTAGCGTGTTCAGCCACAGAATCCGCGGAACCTCCAGCGGAATCCAGTTGCTGTTAGGCATGTCCTTGCGCACGACGTACGCGCTAACGAAAGCCATGAAGAACATCAAAATCCCGGCTAGCGCGACTACCATCCCGGTGATGTAAGCGCGTTGCGGAGTTCCAGCGCCGCCCGAGCCACGCCCCTCACCTCCTCCACCCCCTCCCGGGCCGCCGTCGCCAGAGGAGGCTCCGCCGCCTGGGCCTTTGCCCTCGTCAATCAGCTCAAGGATGATTTCTTCTGAGGCCGTTGTCGGCGGCATTTTGTCTCCCCGAGGACAGTCGTGCGTTGGGCCTAGCGGGATCTTCGCTTCAGGCCCGACGCACCTTTGTCATTTTGCACGAGCCACCTGAGAGGGCTCAAGGCTTTGCAAGATGAAGTCCTGTTGAACGCCGGGAACGCTGAAATCATAGGGTCCGCGGTAAACACTAGGATAATGACCGCCGAAATTATCAATGGGAGGAGGCGAATCCGTAGTCCATTCCAGGGTCGTCGCGTTCCACGGATTCTTGGACGCTTTCGCTCCAAATTTCAGGCTATAGAAAAAGTTGTAAAGGAAAACGAGCTGGGCGGCGGCGGTTATGAACGCGGCAATCGTCATAAACAGATGGACGGGCTGCAATCTTCCAAGAAACGCCACCGCCGAGGCGTCAGCGTAACGCCTGATTCCGCCGGCTAGTCCCACAAAATGCATCGGCATGAAGATGCAGTAAGCGCCGACGAAGGTGAACCAGAAGTGTATTTTAGCAAGCGGCTCGCTCATCATCCGGCCAAACATCTTCGGGAACCAAAAGTAAGTCGCGGCGAAGATCGCGAAGATGGCCGCCACCCCCATCACCAAGTGGAAGTGCGCGACCACGTAATATGTGGCGTGCAGCATGTTATCCACGGCCGGCTGCGCCAGGAAAAGGCCAGAAAGTCCGCCTGATACGAACAGCGACACAAAGCCAAGAGCGAATAACATTGGACTCTTGAATTGAATCTTTCCGCCCCAAAGAGTTCCTAACCAGTTGAACGTCTTAATGGCGGAGGGAACCCCGATGGCCATAGTCAAAACAGAAAACGTGAATCCCGAATAGGGACTCATTCCGCTGAGGAACATGTGGTGTCCCCAGACCATGAACCCCAAAAATCCAATCGTGCAGATCGCGAAAGCCATCGCGCGATAACCAAAAACCGGCTTGCGAGAAAACGTGGAGAGTACGTGCGATGCCACTCCCATGCCGGGAAGAATCGCGATGTACACTTCCGGATGACCGAAAAACCAGAAGAGGTGTTGCCACAACAAGGGCGAGCCACCGCTGTGATTCTGAAGACGATCGTTCACCACAAGTCCTGCTGGCAGAAAGAAACTAGTGCCGGCTGAACGATCGAGTAACAACAGGATTCCCGCAGCAAGCAGCACTCCGAAGGCCAGCAAGCCCAGCACCGCGGTAACCAGCCAGCCCCAGACCGTCAGAGGCAGCCGCATAATGCTCATGCCAGGAGCGCGCAGATCGATCGTTGTGGCAATAAAGTTCAGCGCGCCGAGCAGAGACGCCAAACAAAAAAGTGAAATGCTGACGATCCACATCGTTTGGCCCAAGCCCTCACCCGGGCCGGTTATTTCACCGATCCCGCTCAAGGGCGTGTAACCGGTCCAACCGCTGATGGGAGCGCCGCCCGGAACCACGAAGGCGGCAAGGATGCAAATGAAGGCGAGAAACGTCACCCAGAAAGAAAGCATGTTGAGCCGCGGAAAGGCCATGTCCGGCGCACCGATTTGAATCGGCAGGAAATAATTTCCGAAGCCCCCCTGTGGAGCAGTGGTCAGCACGAAGAAAACCATGATGGTGCCGTGCATGGTTACCAGCGCAAGGTATTGCTCTTGCGACATCTGGCCGCCGCTCACGAATGGCAGCGTGGCGTTGGGCCATACCAGGTGAAATCGCATGAGCACCGACAGCACCATTCCGATCAACACCGCCGTCAGCGCCAGCAGGAAATACTGAATGCCAATTACCTTGTGATCCACGCTGAAAATATATTTGCGGATAAAGCCTGAGGGTTCTGCCATCGGCGCATGCACGGTAGATCCAGCGGGATGCGCGTGCGAACTCATGCGTAGCCTCCTGAGAAATGGGTCTGATGCTTCGGAATCTTCGCCGGCTCAACAGTCATCACTGCCCGGCCGCCTGCTGCTTCAGGAAAGTTTCATAATCGGCGTCGGACACCACGTTCAAGTAGCTATGCATGCGCGAATGTCCCAAACCGCAAAGCTGTGTACAAACGACTTCGTACTGTCCGGTCGCGTTGGCGGTGAAATGAAGGGGTATCACCATGCCTGGGGTCGCATCCTGCTGCAGGCGAAGCTCTCGAACGTAGAAATTATGAATCACGTCCTGAGAACGGATAAGAAGCTCAACTTGATGGTCGACTGGAACAGTCAAGGTAGGGACAACGATGTCGTCTTTTCCGGCGGGATCATTCTGATCGATACCCAGCGGATTTCCGGTCGAAGCGCTGATTTGTTTCGGGTCCAGTCTGCCGAACTTTCCATCAGGGCCGGGATAGCGAAAATTGAAGACGAATTGATTTTCCGTCACCTCCACCTGAATCGCATTCGGTTCAGCCGCGGTGAAGCGCATATCGGCCCAGGCTTTCCGGCCCATCAACCCTAAGCCCAGAAACAATATAATCGTTGCGGAAGTCCAGATGACCTCCATGGTGTTATTGCCGCGGGTGAAATGCGCTTTTTGCCCGCGATCGCGATATTGCCAGATGACAAAAGCGAGACCAAGCTGCGAGAGGATAAAAACAGTGCCGGTAACTGCGAGAGTGCGGTCGTATTGATGATCGATGGCGACGCCAACCGAAGTAATGGGTGCGGGAGGCGAATAATTTCCGGAGGCAAATACATATACGGTAGCAGCAACGAGAATTACCAAAAGCAGAGACAGTACAGCCGGAGTGGCAGCTGAACCGTTACTGCGCTTCCTGATCCGCATCGCTTTTGCTCCTCACAACCGCACAAAGCGTTCGATAGGACCGCGTGGCCGATTTCAAAACAGCACATCATATACAACGGAGTACGAATATCAAGGAGGATTATGCGGGAATTTTCGGCGTTGGAAGAAGCAAAACACTGCTGCTTCTAACTATACGTTAACAGCGGAGTGCTCATCGCAGCGCGTTTTAGTTAACGCCGACGGAGCTTAAAGGCGTCCATTGGGACCTTGTTTCTGAATAAGCGCAAGGTCGATCCAGAGCATCGCCAGGGCTTCCAGGTAACGCGCATTCTTGAGAGCCAACATCCGAGGGCTCGAACCCCGCAGTCCGGAATCAGTCCGCGAACTTCACCCCTGGCTGCTTTGTCATCGTCGCAATAGAAGCCGTCCGCGCGCATCGACCCAAATTGCGCGTTGTCAAAATCCGGCGCTCCGATGGTGGCAACTTCTGCTCATCCTGCGACCTTCTCGGCTGCGGAAGTATTTCCACCTGACGCCAAACCGCTCAGATCCGGAGCGACCGGGCTAGTCGATCAAGATCCTGCCGCAAAGGTCTTTCGATAGAACCTGCCGGATGAATAAGAGGATTTGTCGAAAGTATTGGTGCGGTCGAGTGGATTCGAACCACCACGGTATTGCTACCGCCAGCCCCTCAAGCTGGTGCGTCTGCCAGTTCCGCCACGACCGCCCTGTTGAATCGATGACTTGCTGAGGTGTCTTCGGCTTGCTGCGATTCTGTGACCCATTTGCGACCAATTCACCGAGCTTCGAGCTTCGCTGCTGCGTCAGCCAAGTCATCCTCGCTCGTGATGTTGTACCTTGAGAACATCGAATCCGTTTTTTTGACCAGTGATTCGTTTGGCCGCGTCCCAATTGACTCCCGAGCGAATCACAAGTTCCGAGCAGCCGGCCAAGGAAAATCATGGAGCATCGCGTTGACCTTCGCTGCCTTCGTCATTTTAGCCCACGAACCTTGAAAATCTAACACCTATGAACCGTCCTTCCAAGTGAAGAGTGGCGCATCGGTTTTCTTGCCTTCAACACACGGCTGCAACAAAGTGTAAACCTCTTCAGTCATTCGCACAACTCGACCTTCGTTTGTTTTTCTGAATCCCGCCAGCAGGCGGATTGTGCGGTTTTTCAAATCGATTTGCTTGACAAGCATCGGCGATTGGTTCGGTTGAACTCGTCCGATCAACTCTGCCCGACACGAAACCCCAAGATGTAAGCCATCGCCAACAACGCTCTCTGAATCATGTAACAGCGAAACGTCGGTCCGTAAAACCTGTTGCGAACAAGCCGAAAAGAAGCCAACGGATGCGCCGATATCGTTTGACGGCCTCGGCGGTAAACAGATTTATCCGATTAAAGAAAAACCTGCAGAGGGACGCAGCATCGCAGAGCAAGTGGAAGAACTATACGCTGAAAATGGTGGCTCTAGTTATGCCACCGCCGACTAATGCCGCAAGCAAGGAATCAGAAGCGTGGGCTCCGTCTCAAAGGGCAGGACCTGACCTGCCGCGCAAGCTTCTTTACGTTCCTGTTCGACGGCTCGCTTAGGGACTTGAGGGAACCTTGCGTTCGGCACAATTCGAAGATGTCCTGCGTACCACAAAAGTTTCTCTATACTCTTGTTTGCGATCTTTCCGTTGAGAAGTTCGCTCACGCGAGGTTGTGGTTCATTAAGAAGGATTTCCAACTGTTTCGGTGCGTACTGTCAGGCGCAAGCCCATACCGCCGGGTACAACTCTGCTTTGAAACCGAGTTCGACCGCTTCCTTTTGAGAAAAACCCAGCATCTTGAAAGATATCACCCGAGCCTAATCGTCGATTCCCCATAGTTCACCTCTTCGAAGCCTCGCATTGGCATCTGAAAGCCGCTTCTTAGCAGTCTTCCAATCATTTTTTGGCGTTCTAGCCCCTTTCTTCTCAAAACAGTGCAACACATAAATTACGTTGTTGATTTCAACGAGATAAATCAACCGATAAGGAATGAAGGAACTGACAAGGGTGGCCGAAGTGCTTGGAGCTAAAACCTCAGGATTATCGGTAGCATGTCACTGTGGGGCAAAAGCGCTTGTTTTATTTCTTGGGAGCCGGGTTCTGCGGCGGTTGCTGCGCCGGAGCTGTGGGCTGCGGCGGTTGAACCGGAATCTGGATGGGCGGGGCTTGGGGCTTCGACGGCGCAGTGCCGGATTTTTGGGTTTGTTCGAGAACCGAACCGGTTCCCAGCGCTTCGGTGGGCGTGCGCTTCACCGACAGAGTGAGCGAAGTCATCATGAACACGATCGCGCACCAGGTGGTCGCGCGCGAGAGAAACGTGGCCGCACCGCGAGGGCCAAAAGCCGTCTGGCTGCCTGCGCCCCCGAAAGCACCGGCCAAATCCGCTGCCGAGCCACTCTGCAGCATGATGACGATGATCAGCACGAAACACACCAAGATGTGCAGTGTCACCAGAACAAACGACAACCGCCAGCCGATTGCGATCAAACCGACGGCGATCAGCAGCGACAAACCCCATTTTGCCCAAGATGGCATTGCAACTCCCCATGTTTAGAAATTGACGATAGCCGCAAACGACTTCGGATCCAGGCTCGCCCCGCCCACCAGCGCGCCGTCGATCTCCGCCCGCGCCATCAAACCTTTGATGTTGTCAGGCTTGACACTGCCCCCGTACAGAATTCGAACCGCAGAGGCCTGCTCAGCCGAAAAATGTTTGGCGGTAAGTTCCCGGAGATAACGGTGAACGTCTTCGGCAATGTCGGGGGTGGCCGTCTTGCCTGTGCCGATTGCCCAAACCGGCTCGTAAGCCAACAGAATACGCGAGAAGTCGTCGGGGGTCAACGCAGCCAGACCGCCTTCAAACTGGCGTCTCAGCACAGCGTGTGTCAGATTCTCTTCCCGCTCGGCTAGGCTCTCGCCCACGCACACAATGGGTGTGAGGTGGGCCTCTAAAGCTGCCTGCACTTTGCGGTTCACGGACTCATCGGTCTCGCCGAAATACTGGCGACGCTCGGAATGCCCGATGATTACCGCCGTGCAGCCGCAATCCGTAATCATCTGCATGGAAATCTCGCCGGTAAAAGCTCCCTCGCGCTCCCAATGTGCGTTCTGGGCGGCAATCGAGATCTTGCTGCGGTGAGCTGCTTCCACCGCGTGATGGAGAGAGGTGAAAGGCGGCGCGATGATAATGTCGCATGAATGCGTTCCGGAAACGAGCGGCCTGAAGGCGTCAAAAAACGCACGCGTTTGCTCGCGCGTCTTATACATCTTCCAGTTGCCGGCGATCACAGGACGACGCAAGAACCCTCTCTTGCCTTGGAGTGCGGCAGCTCGCCCCCGGTTTTACTCCTGACGGATTGCTAGGCGACCTTCGCGAACCGCAAACCGGCACAAAACCAGCCAAAGTCAGCAAACATAACAAACCTAATTGAACGATTTGTTGCTGAGGGCTTCGACGCCCGGAAGTTTCTCACCAGCTAGAAACTCCAGCGAAGCTCCTCCGCCAGTGGAGATGTGCGAAATTTGCGAAGCCACTCCGGACTGTTCCACCGCGGCCACGGAGTCACCGCCGCCTACGATCGACGTTGCGCCGGCGGCCGAAGCCGCAGCTACAGCTCGCGCTATCGCCAAAGTACCACGCGCGAATGCTGGCTTTTCAAACATGCCCAACGGCCCGTTCCACACTATGGTGCGCGCGGCTCCAATTTCGCTGCTGAACAAATCAATGGTTCTCGGACCGATGTCTAGACCCATCCAGCCTTGCGGCGTGTCCGCAATGTCGGTTACGCGAGTCACCGAAGAGTCAGGCGATTCCGCCAGCACGTGATCGACCGGCAAGGCAAGCCTGAAATGATTGTGCTTGGCTTCGCCCAGAAGTGCGCGGGCGAGGTCCAGCTTGTCATTTTCCACCAGAGATTTTCCGATCGGCAGACCTTGCGATTTCAAAAAAGTGTAGGCCATGGCGCCGCCGATCAACATGGCATCGGCCAGCTTCATCAGGTTTTGCACCACTTCGATCTTGTCGGAAACCTTAGCGCCGCCCAACACGGAAACAAAGGGCCGATCGGGATGTGAAATGGCCTTCCCCAGATACGAAAGCTCCCTTTCCATCAGCAAACCAGCAGCGGCCTGGCGAACAAATTTGGTAATGCCAACCACCGAAGCATGCGCCCGATGTGCCGAGCCGAACGCATCGCTGACAAATAGCCCGTCGCACAGCGCCGCGAGCCGCCCTGCGAATTCAGGGTCGTTTGCTTCCTCTTCACGATGAAAGCGGACGTTTTCCAACAACAGAACGTCGCCATCGCGCAACGATTTGCTTTTGGCCTCGGCCTCTGCACCAACACAATCCGCAGAAAAACCTACCGGTTTATTGCCAAGTAGCTCTCGCAAACGCTCGGACACTTTTGCCAGCGAGTAGTTGGGATCAACCTTGCCTTTAGGACGGCCTAAGTGTGAAGCAAGGACCAGACGGGCGCCACCATCGATCGCCAACCGTAGAGTCGGCAGGGTCTCTCGTATGCGCGTATCGTCGTCTAGTTTTCCTCCGGACATGGGCACGTTGAAGTCCACGCGAATAAACACGCGCTTGCCCTTCATGTCTAAATCGCGGATGGAAAGCTTATTCATGCTCGGGAGCGTAATGATCTTTTGATTGGTTCCGGCGGCGGATCATCGTCACTTAGACAGGAACTTGATCAGGTCGCGGCAGCGCGAGGAATAGCCCCATTCATTGTCGTACCACGAAAGGATCTGAACGCAATGGGTGCCCACCACTCGCGTGTAGCCCGCATCCACGATGGAGGAATGCGGATTGCCGCGGAAATCAACGGAAACCAATTCTTCTTCCTCGAACTGCAGAATGCCTTTCATGGGGCCCTCAGCAGCGGCTTTTAAAGCGTCGTTCACGCTTTTCACGGTAGCTGGCTTTTCGGTGAACACAGTCAGGTCGACCACGCTTACGTTGGGAGTGGGCACGCGCATCGCGTAACCATCAAGCTTGCCCTTCAGCTCAGGGATGACCAACTGCAGTGCCTTCGCCGCCCCGGTTGAAGTTGGAATCATCGAAAGCGCTGCAGCGCGGGCCCGGCGCAAATCCTTGTGGGGAAGGTCGAGCAGCTTCTGATCATTGGTATAGGAATGAATGGTAGTCATGGTCCCCACATTAATTCCAAACGTATCGCTGAGAACCTTCGCCACCGGAGCCAGGCAGTTCGTGGTGCACGAAGCGTTTGAGATCACCTGATGCTTCGCAGGATCGTAAGTTTTTTCATTTACGCCAAGCACGATAGTGAGATCCGGATCGGTGGCAGGCGCAGAGATGATCACCTTCCTTACAGTGCCGCGGATATGCTTACGAGCGTCGGAGCCTTTCGTGAATAATCCAGTCGACTCCACAACGATCGTAGCTCCCATCGAGGACCAATCCAACTCAGCAGGATCCTTCACGCGGAACACCTTAAAGCTTTTGCCATCCACGGAAATTGCATCGTCGGTATGCGTCACTTTGTTGGGGAGATTGCCCAAGATCGAGTCGTACTTCAGCAGGTATGCCAGTGTCATGGAGTCGGTGATGTCATTCACCGCCACAATTTCGATATCCGGGTCACCGAGCGCCGCACGGAAAATATTGCGGCCGATGCGGCCAAATCCGTTAATGCCCACCTTAATTGCCATCCTTCCTCCCGGGATTCAACTCACTCGGTTATCGCTAGAGTGAACTAGAAAATATTTAAGCTCAAGAATCGACAGGTGAACTCTACCTGCACGAAGCCTCAATTCAGCACAGTCCCGGATTGAGTGGAGCAGGCTCGACAGAACGAACATCGAAATCATATTAAACGGGTGATGCTAGGACGCGCCACGCAAAAAGTCAATGCACGTTCAATCAAATTGCTTCACGCGGATCACTTTGTCGCCAGTAAATGTGACGAAGGTCGTGCGCGCAGGAGGAGTGCCGTAAATCCAATCTTCAGTTTCCGTGCCGTCGGGATCGCGTTCGCGGACTTTGTGTTCAGGACGCCCAAGGGCAGCGAGAACCATTTCATGATTCATACCCACCCGCGCTTCGTGATCGGTGATGGCCTGCTTGAACTCCGGCGGGAGCGTATCGATCCAGTTGACGGCGCCGGAATGTTCCTTCGAAAAATCCAGGAAGGCCTGAAGATCGGTCATCAAGTCGTCTGCACTCATGTCCGGCACAGTCCGGCCGAAATCCAGAATGAGCGTGCCACCGGGAGGCTTCTGCTCGGTGGAGGAGACAGGAAGTGGCTGCCCCGCGCCTCCGAGGCCAACCTGGAGATGATCGCGAATATTGAAATGGCTTCTTCCGCCGCCATTGATTTGCACCACAATTTCACGATTGCGAAACTCGATGCCGGTAATCTGAACGGTATCGCCAGGACTCGCTGCCGGTGCATGAGAGCGGAGGGCATTCTTCAGTTCGTTGTCGTCAATTTTCTTACCCACCTCAATCTTGAAACCCTTTTTCCCTGACGGAATGGGCATGCGCGCTTTGGCGAACTCGCCGGACACGTAGCGGACGATTTCGATGCGCGATTGCGGTTGCAGAGGCTGCTGCTTCGAGGTCTGTTGCACGACAGACAGATAGATCTCAGGAAGTGAACTCGTATTGGGCAAAGAACTAAGGTCCGGAGCACCCGCGAACGCAGGGGTTCTGTAGCGATTGACGTCAGCCACATCGGCGCAAATACTGAGCGCCGCAGCCAGCACAATGGTGGTCCGGAAGTACATGGCAATAGCTTAACGCCTATTCTAGTAAGTTTTGCGTCCTGCGTGAATATGGGATTCACTGCGCGGAGCGATGGTTGCAGAGATTTTCCGTCAACAGGCGCTGAAACACGTTTCGCCATCTATCTGATGGAGGTATGGGCTTTGGACAGTGCTGCGCCTTTCGCTTGTTCGATTTTCTCATGAGCCAAATTTGGCTCGAAGCAGCGCCGGCAGCGTGCCTCGTACATATTTCCGGCGCCGACGACAATCAACTCTTCCGAGGCGACCAGCCGTTGAGTATGCACCGCGGGATTGCCGCAACGCATGCAAATCGCAAGCAACTTGACGATTTCCTCGGCCACAGCGAGCAACCGCGGCATTGGTTCAAATGGGCGGCCCATGAAATCCGTGTCCAGCCCCGCGACGATAACGCGCTTGCCCATATCCGCCAGCTTCACGCAACTTTCGACTACCGATTCGCCTAGAAATTGGGCTTCGTCTATACCGACAACCTCCGTGCGCGGCGCGACTTCTGCGAGAATATCCGCGCCATCCTTCACCAATTCCGAATCCAGCTCTAATCCGGAATGCGATACGATTCCGTTCTTGGCATAGCGTTGATCAATGACGGGCTTGAAAATTTGCACGCGCTGCTTGGCAATTTCCGCGCGCCGCAGACGGCGTATCAGTTCTTCACTCTTGCCCGAAAACATCGGACCGACCACCACCTCGATCCACCCCATGTTTCCTTTGACAATGTCCACGCGTCCTCCCGTCTTCACTCTAGGCTAGCACAATGCAAATCGAAAAGTTCATGCTCCGGCGGTACGGTCTCTTGGAAGATAAAGCCCTCGATTAAAAAATGGCGCAAAGGCATTGACCACTGCAATTCGAAAAGCTTCCTGGCGCGTGATCAGATTGCGCGTAAGAATGCCCCAAGCGCCCTCAGCGTCTCGGATGTCATGTCCCCCGGCAAATGCGTCGATCGCCTCGGCGAGTTCGACACCGTCATCGACTACAGTCTTTACCAGTGCATCGGGCATCAAGACCGCGCCGGACTGACCGTACGCGCCGCGTCCCGAGACATCGGCGACGTACGCCCAATTCTCCAAAAATACCCAGCGCCGCTCCGCTTCGCGAACGATGTCTACCTCAGGGAAGACGTCCAAATTCGGGATGGCATCGAGACCCGCAATCACGTCTAGCCCGCCTTCCAAGCCCACGAAATATTTCCAAGGCTGGGAAGTTTGGCGCGCCATCTGCATGAGAGCTTCAGCACGTTGCCGCGCTCCCGCCATCAAGTCTTCACGTGTAAGCGGGGTGTGACGAACGCCACTGGGAACATCAATGCCCAGAATTTCAAACGGCGGGCTGTCCTGGAACGCATTGCAAATGCTGGTGAGAGCTTCTTCGACCGCGTTGATTTTTGGGCGGCGCGTACTGCCAACGGCAACGACAATTGTTCCCATGCGTGGCGGATTCTATCAGCCTTTCCAGAGTTGATCCTGTTTTTCTCGCGAAAAACGCGCCGTGAGAAAATCTTTTAGTTCCTCAACCGAGGTAAACAGCTGGTCGCAGCATCCCAGCATCCAGCCGCTGATCTCTTCTACCGGTAGAGTGCTGACCAGGTATACCGGGATTCCCTTTCGATACGCAATCGTCAGCTCAGCCGATGTGCCTCCGCTCTTCGCCAGAGAATCCCAGAAACAAATCAGGTAGTCGGCTCGGTTCTCGATGAAATCAAGATCGCAAGCGATAATTTTTCGTACCGCGCGGCGAAACCGTTCCAGATCGGTAGTCTCCCACTCACGGAAATGTTCCACTTCCTCCCGGCTGAGGTTTTTGTTCTCATCTTCGGCCGGGTCATAAACGCGGTGGCCCAGTTGGTCGCGTAGGAATGGGGCGAGCTTGCGGCGCCAAAGGCGGCCACCGTCTTCGGCAAATTCGATAGGACCACAAAGATAAGCGAGCATGTGGGTTGGGAAACAGACTCTAACACGAGCAGAAAAAACTCGCCAGACTTCAGGACGACCGGCGAACAGAAACAGTCAACTGAATTAAAATGGAGCGGGATAAGGGAATCGAACCCTCGCCTCGACCTTGGCAAGGTCGCGTACTACCACTATACGAATCCCGCAATCACCGACTTACAGACTTTGCATCCGAAATTTGTCATTGTTTTTGCATTGTCATACTTGCGTTGTGCTTTGTCGAACTTGCCGACGGCGATTTTAGCACAGGCTTCTGCCCAGGCCCAACGCAAGTTTGTTGAATCGAACATCTTTCCGAAACATTTTCTTCATCCTTTATGGGGAAGTGTGTCAAGCATGGGCGACACTGTCGCTTTCCCTTGGCAAGGTCGCGCACCACCACTATAGAAATCCCGCTTACAAGGGAGCTTCGCGCCAGAGTTTTCATTTATAGAATGGCGCTTACCGAGGGACCAGGTCCTGGGTGCGCAGCTTTGCCATCGCGGACAAAACCCGGGATCGGCGACGCCATAGGTTCGCCGCCTCGAACCTTTGGCCTGAAAATTAGTCCGATGCTCATCGGCAAACGACCGATGATACCTTTCGGTGCATGAATTAAAATCGCCGAAAACAGCTAATCTACTTCCATGATGCGAGCTGATTTTACAACCGGGGATTTCTTCTGCCGCTCAGCAAACTTCTGGGCGCGCTCACGATCAATGTAAACACGGGCGAATTTCTCGCCATCGGCATAATACACAGTCACCTGCCAGTGATGGTGTTTCCGCCGCTTGTCATGGCGCATTCGGCTGGTCTTCTTCGGCTTGCTTTTTTTCACGTTGAGTAGCCCCTCAGTGAGCCGACTATGGCAATTCTCACGCCACCGCGCAAGTAACAAGTTAGAGGTTAACGTTACTATACCTTTGCCTGACAGCGTGACGGTATACCGTCGCGAAAAAATCGAAATTAAATTCGAAAATTCAGTGAGTCCTGCAACATTCGAGAGCGTCCAACCGTACTAGTAAGAGAACGGCGTAAGCAAGCGCTGGAGGGTTTATGGTGATGCGTTGGGAACGGGAAATGCAGATTGAAGACCTGCGAAATCATCCTGCGGAACTGGTCATGCGACTACGAAACCTGCTAACCAATGGCGCACGCGTAAGTCCCGATCCGAGACACCCGGGACTTCATGAAATCGAGAGCGATGAACACGTTTTTTACGTCCACATTTGTCCCTACACGGGAAAAGTCCTGTTGTTGGCTACCTGGCCGAGCGACAAGGTCTTGAACGAAGCTCAGTTCGTTTCGTAACGATGCCGACGGCTTCGAATCGGGCGAGCGTAGGTTTGTATCGTTAGCCGCGTTATTCCGGGTTATTGAGCCTGGTTCGGCGCAGGCAGGCCCACAGCGCGTTTGCGTTTCCACACGTAGTCCTTGCGCAATTTCTGCTGGTGCTTTTTCACTTGTGTCTCAAGCTCGGCGAATGCTGCTTTCGCGCTGCCCAGGGCGTCTGCTCCCGTGCCGGTAGCATGAAGCACACCCGTTGGCAGGCTTAGATTTACCGCGAAATTAAACTCACTCTTCCGGGGAGCTTTCTCCAAAGAGCCATGCAGATGCACCAAATCCGGTTTATATCGTTTCAAAAGCCGATTCAATTTTTCTGCATGACGAGTCGTTTCATGTTCGATCGCTTCCCGAAATTCGGCTTCTATATGACTGTATGTTATTTTCATTCGGGTGTCCTGGCGTTCCTTGGTTTACGAATGGAGGGGTGATTCGCATTGAGGCGAAATCAGCATAGCGCGCTCTGAAGCGAGTTGCAATAGAACGTATCGCGCCATCTAGAATGTAACCAAAGGATGTAACGTCGCGCCATTTAGAATGTAACCCAACCAAAAAACCATGAGAGGGGAGGTCAGGTTGGGAAGCAAGGGACGATGGGAGTATCTGCGAGCGATCTATGAGCGTTATCGGAAGGCAAGACGAAAGGACAAGAAAGCGATCTTGAACGAGTTTTGCGCCAACGCTAGTTATCACCGGAAGTATGCGATCCGGTTGTTGAACGGGCCGCCGCCCGAGAAGCGGCCCAGACCTCCCCGGCGACGCGGAGTGAGCTACGACCAGGAAACTCTGGAGGTGCTGACCAAAGTGTGGGAGGCGGCTGGCTATCCGTGGTCGGTGCGATGGAAGGCGCTGTTGCCTGGTTGGATGCCCTGGATCCGCAAACGCTTTCGTCTGCGGCCGGAAGTCGCCAAGCAGTTGCTGAAAATCAGTCCGCGACAGATCGATCGGCGGCTGAAAGCGGTCAAGACCCAGAGGCGGCGACGCATTTACGGGCGCACCAAGCCGGGCTATCTGCTCAAGCACCACATTCCGGTGAAGACCGACCGCTGGGATGTGCAGAGTCCGGGCTTCACAGAAGTCGATCTGGTATCGCATTCGGGGAATTCCGCCAGTGGAGAGTTCGGGCACACGCTCAACGTCACCGACATTCATACCACCTGGACCGAATCCGCGGCGGTTCTGGGGCGCGGCGAACAGGCTGTGCAGCGGGCTTTAAATGAGATCGCCGGAGAGTTGCCTTTCCGCCTGCTAGGAGTGGATTCGGACAACGGCTCGGAGTTCATCAACTGGCACCTGAAGCGTTGGTGCGAGCAGAAGGAGATTCAACTCACGCGGGGGCGACCTTACAAGAAGGACGACAACGCGCACATCGAGCAGAAGAACTGGACGCATGTACGGAAGCTGCTGGGCTGGGAACGCTATGACACACCCGAGGCGATCGAAGCCATCCACGATCTCTACCGGAACGAGCTGCGCTTGTGGCTGAACCTGTTTCTTCCTTCGGTGAAGTTGCTCAAGAAGGTGCGCGTGGGCTCGAAAGTGCGGCGGGTTTATGACGGGCCACGAACGCCGTTCGAACGGGTACGGGCTTGTCCACAGGCCGATCGGGAACACGTGGCTCAGCTCGAGGAGCGGAGGAAGCGTCTGGACCCGTTTCAGCTGGCCAGAACCATCGATCGCAAACTGGATCGGATCTATCGGCTGGCCAATCGGCGCCTGAGCCCGAAAGAGGTGCAGGAAACCGCAACGAGTCGGCGGGGAAAAGGCGACGACGGCGGCGCTCCGGTTACATATCAAATGGCTCGACGATCATCGCTAGGGTTACATTCTTAAATGGCTCGACAGGTAGAACTGGTGCGGGAAATGCACCATGATGAGTGCATCGATCTTCCGAAAAATGACGCAGAGCATTGCTCCAGAAGCGACTCATTCGAGTGCCTCGCCGAAATCAGACTAAAAATAATTTATGTGCTCCGATTCGAATCTTAAGAAAACCAACCCGGGAAAAATCTTCATAGGACCTGCAGGTTGGTCTTACGCGGACTGGAAAGGCGTTGTCTACCCTCCGAATCGAGAGCCTGGATTTCATCAAACCACTTACCTGGCCAGTTTTTTCGACACAATTGAAATCAATACATCGTTTTATCATCCTCTGAAACCGAATCTGGCGGTGCAATGGCTGGATCGAGTGGCTTTCAATCCGCGCTTCCTATTCACCGCCAAGATGTGGCACAAATTCACGCATGAAGGCAACACAACTGCGGAAGACGTTCAGGTTGTGCGCGCCGGATTCGATATACTGCGCGATGCTCAGCGGCTGGGCGCAGTGTTGCTGCAATTCCCTTTTTCCTTTCATAACACGCCTGACAACCTGGCGCGGTTGAATCGGATGCTGGATGACTTCCGCGACTATCCGCTGGTGGTGGAAGTCCGTCACGCGTCATGGGCACACAAGGAATTTTACGAACTGTTGCAAGAGCGCAGCGTTGGGTTTTGCAACATCGACCAGCCAATCATCGGCCGCTCCATCAAGCCGACCGAGCGCGCCACCTCCGCAATTGGCTATGTTCGTCTTCACGGCCGCAGGTATGACACGTGGTTCAGTGACGATCCGGAGTCGCCTCCCGCCGAACGTTACAATTACCTGTATTCCGCAGAAGAGCTCGAACCGTGGGCCAAGCGCATCGCACACGTTGCGGAAAGCACGCACACTACATTCGTTATAACCAACAATCATTTTCAGGCCAAAGGAATTGTCAACGCCTTGCAGCTTATGAACCTGCTGACCGGAAACAAAGTGAAGGTGCCAGATACGCTGCGAAGTCATTATCCGCAACTTGAACCCATCGCGGATGAACCCGCCAAGGAACCCACACTATTTCCATTGCCACCGAAGTAAAATAACGGCGAGCGCTGACTTCCGGGATGGAGAGGCTAGGAACAAAATGGAGCTCCGCAGTCTTCCACCTGGGCAACAGTGCGTTTTCGAAACTGCGCAAGAGCCAGTCGCTCTGGAAAAGCCTATTTCTTGAATAGATCTTCGAAGGCTTTACGTGCGTCGTTGGGACGTCCTGGGCTTACTGCCAAAGGAGCGGGCGAAGCGTAGGTTACCGGAGAGGTGTCCTTCTCCACGGTCATTCGGAACTCGAAAAACGGGCAATCATTCTTGGCATCCTTCTTAGGTATCCGCTCTGCGATGGGCTGGGTGCACTCGAACTGCTTGCCCGTATCGAAGTGAACGCATTGTTTGCAGCAATGCAGGGCGGTGTGGCAGCGGGGACATTCTCCATTGGGATCAAAACCTGGCGTAAGAACCGCGCCGCAACTCGAGCATCGGGCCCTCATTACGGTGCCCACCATGCGCGGCGTGCGCGGGCCCATGGCATCCTGCTTCGGACGGGGCTCGCCGGTGGGCCGTTCGCTTCTCTCTCGCTTCTTTTCCTGAGAGTCGCGGTCGGCGTAGCCTCTCTGCTTATACTTCCGGTCCATCGGACCTCCTACGGGGTAAATCAATCATCTCCACGAGACTGTATGCAGTCGGTTACTCAAGTTTGTGTGTGGTCCTGCATCGACGAGCTGCGCGGAAAACCGGCGGTCGCGCCCATTCGATCAATCAAAAACATCACAAACGTAAGTTACACATTGCCATTCAGGATTGACGCGAAAATTGAATATTAATAATCACTACTAAATTCACGCTTCTTTGCAATTCCCGGTTGCGTGTCACACAAGAGCCGAATCACGAGGTAAGACCACCCGAGGAAGCAAACTGCACACGCTTGTCCAGAGTCGGGATACTTCTTGGGCGTAAAGATCAGCGCGAGCGCCGCGGTTTATAGGCCGCCAGGACTGGCTGCCTTCTATATAGAATACCCTTTATATAGAATACCCTTGTGACGCGAAATGCAACATGCTTTTTTTGCAATAATCGTGCTGCATCGGACATGGGATGATGCCGCCAGCGAATGGGATCAAACCCTTTAATTCACGCGCCCCGGCTAGCACTTACATCTAGCACGAGAGGTCTCTAGCGGAGGACCGCTGCCAGCCAACGTAAACTAGCGAGTCTTGTCGTGGTGCCTGGCCCAAAACTTGGATAGCCCTTCAAATGCTAAATCCGGTTGCAGAAACCGATGTCTCCGACCCGATTCCGCAAGTAAAGCCTCTGCCGCGGCGTACCCACTGCGCACGGCCCCTTCCATAGTGGCAGGCCAACCTGTTTGCGTCCAGTCGCCGGCGAGGAATAGATTTTCAATGCAAGTCTTCTGCGGAGGCCTCCAACGATCGACCCCGGGTTCCGGCGAAAAGGTTGCATTCACTTCTTTTATGACTGTGGCCTTTCGCAGCTGGGCTTCTCGTGTCGCGGGCAGCACCTCTGCGAGCTCCCGGCGACAGAGTTCTATGATTTCTTGGCGCGAGCGCGAAAGCAAATCGTACGAAGCACTGATGACCAGTTGCAGATATTGTCCGCCACCTTGCTCCGCTCGGGTGCTCTGCTCACTTGGACGCGCACTTGAGTCTTTGGGTTCATCCGGCGCGTACAAAAGCGTCTTATTGAAGACCCATTGCGTCCTGTGGTCCAGAAGCGTGAGGAAGGGCTCGTGCATGACCTGCCGGTCATACCAAAAATGAACACCGGTAATCGGTGACGTTTTGATGTGCCGCAGTGCTTCAAGTGGCCCACCCAGCTCGCCGAATTCTCTAGGCAGGACATTCAAAACAACATCATGCGGAACCGCGCAAACACACGCGTAGGCGGAAATCTCCGTGCCATTGTCCATGACAACACCCTCAAAACGATTCCCGCGCAGACGGATCTGGCATATCCCGGCGCGGAGGCGAACTTCGCCTCCCCTTTGAACGATGCCTTCGCGGCATCCTTCATAGAGATCGGCGAGCGGCACGACTGGAATTCCGACACGATACCCAGTCTTGTTCCCAAGAAACGCTTTCCAGAAAACTTCAATCCCGTAGCGAGCGTCGGTGCGCGAGAGCTCTTCATCAAGTGCGCTGACCAGCACTACGCGCCAGAATCTCTCAATCGCATCGCTGGTCTGCTTCATGCGGTGGAGCCAATCGAGCATCGAGATTCCCTCGATGTCCGGCGGATGACCGCCTGACCTTGCAATCGCCAGCATCGCGTCGGCTATCGATCGCTTGTCGGAAAAATTCAGCGCCCCAAAGAGCAGGAAGGACGGAGCCATGTGCAGAGGCGGAGGCAAGGGGGCCGCTTCAATTGTCGAACGCCGGCCCTGCGCATCCGCAAAATACAGTCGATCGTAAAATCGAATCTTGTCGCCGGCACCAACACGAGAATAAAAATCGGCGAGATTGGTGCAACAGCCGAGGGTCACGTGCTGGCAGTTGTCCACCTCGCTGCCGTCGGGAAGCGTGTAGGAAGTGGCGCGGCCGCCCAGGTGCGGCTTCTTCTCAACGAGATGGACCCGAAGGCCGGCTTCAGCCAGCGCGACGGCGGACGACAGCCCCGCCAGACCGCCGCCGATCACTAGGACGCTTTGCGAGGGCATCAACCTTCCACCGACCACTCATCCCCGCGGTCAGGAGATATTGGATTTTTTCGGCACTGGACAGCGAAATACGCGACGAAAAGACATCGAAGTCCCGCTCTTCGATTCGCGCAAGCAAGCTGCTGTAGGTTCGGATCAGCGCCCAAAGGGTGAAACGGCTGTCACCATCCACCTTTCGCACCAGTGGTGCGCCCTCCCGATACAACTGCCAAGCCCGGTCCGCTTCGAATTCCAGAAGCGCTCGAATTTGTGGAGTCATCGGACCGCTTAGCTCCTGCGAGCGCACTCCGAACCGGTCGAGGTCTTCCTGCGGCAGATACAGGCGGCCAATGGCCCTATCCGCGCTTACATCGCGAATAATGTTGGTGACCTGAAAGGCCAAGCCCAGACGCTCGGCCAGATCGGGTGCTTTGGGGTCGCCGAAACCAAATACATGCAGGCAGGTGAGCCCAACAGTTCCAGCCACACGATAGCAATATTCCGACAGACGATCAAACGTGGCATACGTCGTGACGGTTAAATCCATTTCCGCGCCGAGAATTAAGTCATGGAAATAGCGCGTGGGAATTTGAAACCGCGCGATCGTGTCCGCGAGGGCCGGCAGGATCTTGTGACCGTCAGTTCGGCCAACAACAGCTTGGTCCAGCATGGAGCGCCAGCGAGCGAGCGCAGCGCGTTTTGAACTCAAGGCGCCAGGCTCATCGGAGACATCGTCGATTAGGCGCATAAACGCATAGAGCGCGCAAAGCGCATTACGTTTCTGTTTCCTTAATCCGAAAAATGCAAAATAAAAACTGCTGTGCGACGCCCGCGCAATGCGATCGCACTCCGCGTAGGCCGCGCGAACGGCTTCTCTCCGAACACCGAGACTTTTTCCCCGCTCCCGTTGCATTTCAGGTATCTCGAGTTCCACATCCGAAGGATCTCGCAGGGAATGGGTCGGATTAGCTGGGAAAGTGGTTATGATTCCCGCACCTCTACTCAAGAGCGCTCGGCCGAGCAGAAGAACTTTTTTCGAGCGGGTGAGGGAGGGCCGGTGATGAAGCGTGTCGTAGCCGATCGTCTCAATCGCATCGAGGATTGCCAGTCCTCCGCGAGAAAAAAGCTCAAAATCGGGCCGCAGACCTTGTTCCACTTTCTCGGTTAGCGGAAGGCCGGCGACAAACAATTCGCGGGTCTTCTCAATCAACGATTTCATCAACGCCACATAACGGTCGTCGAAGCTTCCTGCAACAATATCTGCCTCTGTCAGATTGTGCTCCGCCATCGCACTGAGAGGGATGTAAATGCGGCCTTTTTGTAGATCGACCGAAACGTCCTGCCAGAAGTTTGCGAGCTGTAAGGCCGTGCAGGTGAAGTCAGAGAGTAGCTGCCGTTCAGGATCGTTGTGGCCGCACAGATAAAGCACCAGATGACCAACGGGATTCGCCGAAAACCGACAGTACTTGAAAACATCCGCCCATGTTGCATAGCGCTTTACTTTTTGGTCTTGTTTGAAAGCTTTCAAAAGATCCACCCATGGGGCCATGGGAATGTGTTTCGCGATGATTGTTCGGCGCAAGGCGATGAGAACAGGGTGAGATACCGTTTTGTGGTCACCATAGCATTGACGGACTTCGTGCTCCCAGGCATCGAGCAACTGGAGGGCGCGTTCTGGATCGGCTACTTCGTCGCCGAGATCGTCCGACCAACGGCAATAGGAGTAAAGATTATAGAAATGTTGGTGAAGAGCTCGCGGAAGCAGCCAACTTACAACATTGAAATTCTCGTAGTGATGGGTGGCCAGCCAGCGCGTGTAACGCTCCGCCTCGACGACGGTGCAGTTCTGCGGTGGCAGGTTGCGAGCGATTTCCAGTTCGGGTGTGGCCAGCATTAAAAGGAGAGTTACGGAATTACCGCGGTCTTCAGTTCGCCGTTCCGGTTTTTCATGTCCTCGAATACTTTGGGCAAACCCTCGAGCGCCACTTCGCCGGTAATAAAATCGCTGGAGCGGATCTCCCCGCGCGCAATCGTATCCATGGCCTCACGCATGAAGCGCGGTGTGTGGTGAAACGTAGACTTAATGGTGATCTCGGAATAGTGCAGCGCAGCGGGGTCGATCTTCACTTCAGTCCCCGAAGGGCATCCGCCAAACAAGTTAACTGTCCCGCCCTTGCGCACCATCTGCAGCGCCCATTCCCAGGTGACCGCCCGTCCCACGGCCTCGATCACGGCATCCGCGCCGCGCTTGCCCTCGGTCAATTCCCTTACCACCTCAACCGCCTTCTCAATTTGCTCAACGTCAAAACTGGCCACGGCTCCCAGGCGTTCTGCCGCTTTCACCTGGCTTTGCCGCTTGCCAATTGCTATCACCCGCACTTTTCGTTGCGAAAGAATTCGAATGAATTTCATCCCAATCGCCCCGCAGCCAATGACCACCACAGTATCCCCGGCATTGATACCCGTCTCGTGAATCCCGCGCAATACGCAAGCCAGGGGCTCGGCCATAGCCGCATCCATGAACGAGACCCCTTCAGGAATTTCCAGCATGTTCTGTCGAACGATGCGCCCGGGGATACGAATGTATTCGGCGTACGCGCCATTATTGAACAACAAGTCCTCGCACAAATTGGGCTGGCCCTTCCGGCAGAAAAAGCACACACCGCAAGGCGCGGAATTTGCCGGCAGCACACGCATACCGGTGCGCACTCCGCCGTTCACGTTGCTCCCCTTCTCTTCGACGACGCCGGCAAGCTCATGGCCAAAAAGTGATGGCGGCTGGATCATGCGCGCATGGTACCCGCGTTTCCACACTTTCAGGTCCGTGCCGCAAGTCAAAGCAACTTCAACGCGGACCAACACCTCATCGTCCGCAACGGTGGGGATGTCCACTGTTTCAATCTTCAGATCTTCGGCGCCGTAGAGGACGGCTGCCGTCATATGTCCATTTTTCTGCTTATCAACACTCATTCGTGCCTTATGACTACCTTCAAAGTATTATCCGCCGGATGAGCTGCCAATTCCAGAGCTTCGGCAATTTGCTCCAGTGGGAAACGATGGGATATCAGTGCTCGCACCGGCAAGCGTCGTTCAAACACCAGCGCCGCAGATTCAGCTTGCACGTCAACGTCCGCGCTGTAGCTGCCGAGAATTTCCTTTTCCTCGACGCCCACAGCCGCGGCCGGAAACGTCAGGCTCAGCACCGGGTCGTTATGGGCGAACAATAGCACGCGTCCACCCGGCCGGGCGAGGGCCAGGGCTTCATGTACCAATGACGGATTCGGCACCGCTAACAGCACCGCATCTGCGCCCCTGCCCCCAGTGCGTTTGCGAATTTCTTCCTGCAGGGTTCGAGGAGCTGGATCGAAAGCCTCTCTAGCGCCGAAGCGCACGCTGGCTTCACGGCGCCCCGCCATGGGATCGCTCGTATAAACCTCAGCGCCTTCATATTTCGCAAGGACCATGAGCAGCATGCCGATGGGACCTTGCCCGATTACAAGCACTTGCTCTCCAGTCGCCACTCGCGCCTTGCGCACAGCCTTCAGGCAGGTATTGACCGGCTCGACAAAAGTAGCTTCTTCAAAGCCCACATCCTGAGGCAAAGTGATCATGCCGCGTTCGACAATCCACGGCATTGCGCGAACATACTCCGCGAACCCGCCGCCATTTGGGTCGAAACCAGCGGTCAGACCCGTCTTCTTGTAGCCCGCGCACTGCGAGAAAAGTTTTCGTTCGCAATAGAAGCAGTCCCCGCACGGTACGTGATGGAAGCTCATCACTCGATCGCCGACTTTGAACTTGCTCACGCCTCGTCCAACTCTTACAACCGTACCGGCAAGTTCATGACCGAGTATCTGTGGCGGTGCCACAAATCCATGATGGATTTTCTTGATGTCCGTGCCGCAGATGCCACAGGCAGCGACGCGAAACAGCAATTCCCCTTCGCCAATTTCCGGAATCGGCACCGACTCGACGACAACACGCCCCTCACCGCGATACACGCCAGCGCGCATGTGCCCGGGGGTGTGAGCCCCATGGCGCGAAGCAATTTGTTCGATGGTCTGGCTCATTTGAATGATTTGGCACTGACCGCGCTATCCGATTGCGCGGCACTAGCTTCCAGTTTGTTATAGCGCTGCGAAATCAATTTGATGTAGCCGTCCAAAAAGTGTGCCAGGGAAGTAGCGGCTGTCTTGCTGTTCTGCCCCAATCGAACCAGGCTCGAAACCGACCCCGGATGCCGCAGCACCTCGCCAAGAACTCGCGGCATACTTATCTGTCCTTCATCAGTGAAGATGCGATCGATGTCCCATGGCAAATCTTCATCAGCGGTGTCGCTTATGGAGCGGATTGCAATTGCGGGAATACCCTGCTCGGCTGCCGCGAACATGACCTCGAAACTCTCCATCTCCACGGCGTCGGAGTGCAACCCCAGATGTTTTTTTTCCTCCGACCGCGTAATGACGCGATCGGCGCTGTAAAACCGGTGCACGGCCGTCGCTCCAGCCTCTTGTGCGAAGGCGACGAGCGGCCCGCTGCTGAGAAGAAGATTGCGGTCGTCGGCTTCCACCTCGCTCTCTGCCAAAACCGATCGCGCCGCAACCACTTGCCCCACGCGCAGACTCGCTGCCAGCGCTCCTGCCAAGCCTGAAGAAACACAAAGATTTATCCCCTCCTGCTCCTTCATAATCTTGGTCATTGCGGTGCGAGCCTGCTTGGGTCCAGCGCCGGTCAGAACCACAACAACTGCGGCACCCGCGATAGAAGTCCAATGCGTCGTGAGTTGTCCGAATTCGGCGACGCGGAAATCAACGCATCGCGCGCCAAGGCGCAAACTCATTTTCCAGCGCAAAGGTCAGCAGATCTCTTCATGAATGTCTACGCCGCTGCCGCCTGAGCCGGGCGTTTCGTCTCGGGGCCGCCTGAAATGTAATCGTGTTCTCGATATCAATGGACAGCCCGCTTCAACAACCGCTTCCATTTTCGTTGTTTTTATCTTAATTCCCTCTTGGCCTTGTTGCTATTGACAAACATTTTGTGACGCGACATCTTTCCACCTTCTATGGAATACTGCGGCTCTCGACCAGCCAAGCGCGAGAACATCTCATCTGCGTAACCAGCCATCAGAGCCACAGCATGGGGCAATCGGATGCGCGGAGCCCGCAGGCCGGCAATCGCCGCTAAAAGCGTCAAGAATTTCCTTCAGCGTCATATTACGCCCGCCAAGAATGTATCGCTCCCCTACGCGGCCCTTGTCAGCCGCAAGCAGATGCCCCAACGCGACATCCTCGACAGGCGCGACATTAAGGCCGGTATCGACATATGCTGGCATCTTCCCGTTGAGAAAATCCAGAATTATGTGCCCCGTAGGCGTGGGCTTCCAGTCACCCGGCCCTACCGGAGCGGTAGGATTCACGATCACCACCGGCGCTCCCGCTTTTGCAGCGTCCAACGCCACTTGCTCGGCCAGAAATTTCGAACGCTTATAGTGACCGATCATTTCGCCCAAAGTCGCCCAGGTTGCTTCATTGGGGAGCGCTCCATGGCGAGGAACCGCGATAGTGGCAACTGTGCTGGTATATACGATGCGTTGCACGCCCGTCCGGTGCGCGACTTCGATCAGGTTCCGCGTGCCTTCCACGTTGCTCTCATAGATGTCGGCAGGATTCGGAGTCCACAGCCGGTAATCCGCAGCGACGTGATAGACGCGCTCTATACCCTCGACCGCCCGGGCGAGAGAGTCAGCATTGCGAAGATCGCCCTCGACGGCTTCGATGGTCAGTCCTTCCAGTACGCTCAAATTGCTTTTCGGCCGGATGAGAACTCGGACCGAATGCCCTGCGGCTACAAGTTGCCGGGCGAGGTGGCTGCCCACGAAACCCGTAGCGCCGGTGACGAGAGTGTTCATGTGGACTGCAAGCTCTCGCTGAGTGCTTGCCTGATGGAGGGAAGAAATCGGACTCGCCGCGTCGCTTGTGCGGCGCATTCACGCGGACGATTGCAGGCATTTCCGCTGCAAGCTTCGCGGCGGCGCCTTGCGACGGTCGGGGCTGGCATTGATTACGTCCGCAGTCCGTCGGAGTTTTGCAATTCGTGGGGGGGGATCTGCACGCCAGCGAACCTGCGACGCCCCTTTCGCATATTGCTATAGCGGGCGAGCGCGTAGAGCGGGAAAGCGTTGCGATAGATGTGATACTTCAAGTAGAAGACGCAAGGAAAACCGGTACCGGTGAATTCAGCTTCGTCCCAAGTTCCATTTTCATTCTGATGCACGAGCAACCAACCGATAGCTCGCTGCACCGACGGATCGTCAGGCCCAACCACCGCCAGCAAACCGATAATTCCCCACGCCGTTTGCGATGCCGTGCTCTTCCCTTTGCCCTTCAATGCCGGATCGTAATAGGAAAGAACCGACTCGCCAAAACCACCGTCAGGATTTTGTACCGAGCGCAACCATTTTGCGGCAGTCTGACAATCAGCCCCGGTTGACAATCCTAGTGTTTCGAGGGCGCGCAGAACTCCGCTGCTGCCATAGATGTAATTCACGCCCCAGCGGCCAAACCATGAGCCATCCGCCGCCTGTTGGTGCCGAATAAAAGCCCTGGCCCTTTGCAGGATTGGATGATTCGCGTCCCATCCCATCTGGCCGAGGCACTCTACTGCACGGGCGGTGACGTCGGCTGTAGAAGGATCGAGCATGGCGTTGTGGTCGGCGAACGGAATATGATTTAAAAATTGCAGATTGTTTTCGTGATCGAACGCGCCCCATCCGCCATCTTCATTCTGCATGCTCAATAGCCAATCGAGCCCTCGGCGCATGGAACGTCGCAGCTTATCAGCGTCGGGATCGGCGACGCGGCCAAGAGCCATCAGCACAAAGGCGGTGTCATCGACATCCGGGTAGTAGTCATTCTTGAATTCAAACGCCCACCCTCCGGGAGGCGCGTCTGGATTCTTAACCTGCCAGTCACCGGGCCCGAGAATCTGATTTGCAACAACCCAACGCTCGGCAGCGATGAGTGAGGGATGAGCAGGATCGAGCCCCGCCTCTTCCAGCGACACCATCGCAATCGCCGTGTCCCATACCGGTGAAATACATGGCTGGACGCGAATCGTGTCGTTCTCTTCAATCTCGTAACCAGCCAGAAAACCAATTTCCCTGGCGACCAGCGGTTCCTTTGGATCAGCACCTTCAGCGAGCAGCGCGAAGATCGAATTCATCATCGCCGGATAAATCGTCCCCAAACCTTCGCTTCGCTCCAGCCGTTCCAGCATCCAGGTCCGGGCAAGAGAAAGCGCCCTCTTGCGAAACGGTTTCCAAGGCGAGCGTTCGTATAATTTCAATCCGCGATCGAGCGCCAAGAACACATTGCGCCAGGACACGATGCTTTTGTCCCACTTGAAAGATTTTGGCTTGCTTCCAGGATTTCTGAATAGCTCGGTAACGGTGACGCCTTCGGGCAGGCGCCAATCGGGTTTGTTCGCGTAAACCAGCGAAAGCGGGATCACGATGCCACGCGTCCATGACGACATCTCGTAAATATTCACCGGAACCCAATCGGGCAGCAGCATCAGTTCCGGCACAATCGAGGGCACGATGTTCCAATCAATTGCGCCAACCATCGCCAGGTAGAATCGAACATAGGAGTTCGTCGCTTCCAAACCGCCCAATTCGACTACTTTTTCCCTGGCACGAATCAAGCCGGGTTCATCAGCCAGATCACCAGCAATACGCAAAGCCACATAAGCCTTCACGGTAGCGTTAAGCTCGGAGGGGCCGCCCTGAAAAATGCTCCAGCCGCCGTCAGGAAGTTGCTTACGCCGGATGTAGGCTGCGAGTTTCGGAACTTTATCGCAATTCAACTGCCCGAGAATATGGAGGTAAAGTATGTAGTCGGATTCCAGAGTGGTGTCAGCCTCGAGTTCAGCCCACCAGTAGCCGTCCTGGGTCTGTGCGGACAGCAACCACTCCGTGCTTCGCGCGATAGCTTGTTCGACTTGGAATTCAAGGTTTCGACTGCGGACTGTTGCGGTGCCCTGCGACCTCGCTTCGTTCCCTATGTCGATACGTAATTGTGCTTCAGGCGTCATCAACCCCTCAGAACCATTGGACGATCCCTCACCCAATTAGATGCAGCGCTAGTAGTACTCAAACGCCATCCAGCAACAACATCCTAGGACCCTCACCAGTCGTGGCCGAAATGAATCTGCGATCCGAACAGGAGAACCGACCCCCTAACGGGCACCTTCGGTCCCAAACGTGTTAGACACCCTAGCCGCCGTGCTAAGGTTTGTATTATCTTCAAGTTTCCTTTCAGGGTCAACTGAAAACCCTCATCGGGATTCCCAGCCTAAGATGTTTCGTCCTAGTGAGTGGCTGCTTCAAAATTGACCATCGAGGCCGGAACTTGAACCCGCCTGTCGAAAAACTCGCAATCATTCGTGGGTGACAAAACCCGTCCACCTGCGACGTTCGCTGAGGGAATTAAGCGAATGGAAAACGAAGACTCACCGTGAAACGTCTTCGCGACCCTGCCCCTCACAGGCAAGTTTTTCCAAAGCGGCCACGCGTTTGACTCGTTTAGACAAACGCGAAAGCGCAGCGAACTGTTCCCTGAAGCTTTCTAGTGGTCTACAAGGGGTCCCCCAAACAACCTGCCCGCGGTGGACCACTTTTCCGGGCAGCACTCCGGCCTGCCCCCCCACGATCGCGCCGTCTTCGAGCGTGCAATGTTCGCCGAGTCCTGCTTGTCCACCGAGCATCACCCCGGCTCCTATAATGGCGCTTCCCGATATCCCAACCTGCGCAACCAGAATAGAACGCTCGCCGATTTGAACGTTGTGTCCGACTTGCACGAGATTATCGATTTTCACGCCCGGTCCAATTCGGGTCTGGCCGAGCGACCCGCGATCGATCGCGGAGTTACAGCCGATCTCAACGTCATCGCCTATTTCGACGCGCCCGATCTGTGGAAATTTAATGTGGCGCGCGCCGTCGGAAACATACCCAAACCCGTCACCGCCTATAACCGCTCCCGAATGTATTTCGACCCGATCGTTCAGCCGAGCGCCCGGATACAACGTCACGCGCGGATGCAACCAGCAGTCCTCTCCGACATGTGCCCCGCGGCCCAGGAAACAGAATGCATCCACAATCGCACCACTTTTCACCTCGACTTCGTCCTCGATTACAACGTAAGGACCCACACGAATGTTCGGCGCAAGCCGCGCACTGGCGGCGACAATGGCGGTCGAGTGGATCTCCGGTCGGAACAGGGGCCGTGGCATCAACCAGGCGGCCGCCTTGGCGAAGGCCAGCTTGGGATTCTCTGCCTCGATAAGCGCTTTCTCTGGCACAATGGTTCCAGCCGGAACGATCACGCAGAGCGCCGCCGAGGTCACGGCCCGGTCCACATGTCGAGACGAATCGACGTAGATCACATCACCGGCGCCTGCGCTTTCCGGATTTGCCACACCAACGATTTCTGCTTCCGCATCTCCAAAAAGCTTGGCACCCAGGTACTCAGCAAGTTCACCGGCGGTATGAGCCATGGCGTCCTCTTTTCAAAACTCTTCTAATTTGTGGAATGCAAAAGTCGACGGACCGAATTCAGAACGGATAAATCGGCTTCTCGCCCGGCGGACGCGTTTTCCATCTCTTGTGCGCCCACAGCCATTGATCGGGATGCGCGCGGACGTAATCTTCAATGACCCGCGTAAACCGTTGCGTGTTTTCGCGCACATCGGCCTCATCGTCACCGGTTCGAGAAAGCTCGACCGCCGGCTCGAACCGCAATTTGTATTTTCTCCGAGACTCATCCCACGACAGAAATCCGGGAATCACGGCCGCATCCGTACGCAGCGCGATGCGCGCAATTCCGGAAGTAGTGCCGGCCGGAATCCCAAAAAAATCGACGAACGCACCTTCCTCAACAGAAGTATTGTGATCCGCCAGAATGCCCACCGTCCCTCCGTCACCAAGGACCTTCAAGGTCGCGCGCGCCGATTTATTCTTATCGATCGGACGATTCCCGGACAAACAGCGATAGCCGTTGATCAACTCGTCCACCCGCCGATTGGAAATCGGACGCACCAGAAAATGCAAGGGGTATCCGTACAGCGCATGAGCGAACGAAGACAATTCCCACGCGCTCATATGTCCGGTCAGAAACAGCACACCTTTGCCGCTTCGCCGCCCCGCATCAAAATTCTCAAATCCGTCCAGAACCACCACGCGTTCGATATTTTCGCGAGTGTACTTCGGGAATTGCGAAAACTCGCCGGCCATCCATCCGAGTTGCCGGACCATTCCGCGAATCACGCGTTTCCTCTGTTTCTCGCTCCAATCCGGAAACGCCAGATGCAGGTTGAACATCGCAGCGCGGCGCAAAGGCGGGCGGCAAATATAAGCGACGTGCGCAAACGCCGCCCCCACAAATCGCGCCACTGGCCGTGGCAACAGTCCTAAGGATTTCAGCCCCAACCAAGCGCCAGCATATTCCAGCCATTCCCGCATAGCCGGCCATTATGCAAGACGGCGGAGAACCGACGCCAGCGATAGGTATCGGCAGTTGCTAAAACCCGGTTGCAAACTCTGGCGGTAGGCTTCGCCGAACAAGCTGGCCATGGAGAATGTTAGACTCAACGCGCTTTGAACCGAATATCAGAACCGCGAAATCCAAAAAATATTCTAGCCGGCGCGTTCGCCGCGCTGCTTTGCCTGATCTGTCTATTCAGCAATCTCGGCGCAATCGGCTTGGTCGGCCCAGACGAACCTCGCTACGTATGGATCGCGCGAGCGATGGCGCAGACCGGCGACTGGATTACCCCACGTCTGTACGGAACTCCGTGGTTTGAGAAACCGATTCTGTATTACTGGGTGGCAGCAATCGGTTTTCACTTGAATCTTTCGCCGGAATGGGCGGGTCGATTGCCTTCAGCGATCGCTGCTCTGTTAGCCGCCACTACTATTTCCTGGCTCGGATGGAAATATTACGGAGTCCACGATGATTGGTCGCGAAACCCAGCGATTTTAGCCCCGCTAATATTTTCCACCAGCGTAGCGGGAATCGCATTTGCGCGCGCGGCTACTCCCGACATGCTTTTTGCTGCCTCGCTGACGGTCGCCATGGCATGCGCTGCCGCTGCGCTAGGTCGAAATGGTGCACTGCGTGGCCAAGAAGCGACGCCGGCGACCGAACCACAGCGCGATTTCACAGCCGTAGCACTGTTCGGCGCGTGTCTTGGGCTGTCCGTTCTGGCTAAAGGACCAGCTGGAGTGATACTCGCGGGCGGCGCAATCGCACAGTGGGCGCTGCTTGCACGAAAATGGCAGGCAGCACTTCGACTCGCTCATCCTGCCGCAATCGTCGCCTTCGCCGCAGTCGCGCTGCCTTGGTATCTGATTTGCGCGCTACGAAATCCAGATTTCATACACGTCTTCCTTTTTCAGCACAATTTCGAGCGTTACCTGACTCCGGTGTTCCAACACCAACAACCCTTCTGGTTCTTTGCCCCCATTATCATCCTGGCTCTTCTTCCCTGGAGCGTATTCCTATGGGGCGCCTTGCCGGAAGGCGTCCGGCTTTACCGCGAAAATTGCTGGCCGTCTTCTCCCGGTTTCTTTTTCTCCTGCTGGGCGATCTTCCCGGTGGTGTTCTTCAGTTTCTCTCAATCAAAATTGCCGAGTTATATTCTGCCCGCAATTCCGCCGCTGGCGCTGCTTGCCAGCATGGGGGCCATCCGCGCGTTCGAAAAAAGCCGCGGTCTCGGGATAACGATCGCCGCAGGAACCGCGCTTGTTTGGGTAGCGCTTTCGATTTATTTATTGCACACCGCGCGCTTTGCTGCGATGACCGGGGCGCTTCATGCTCACCTAGCTTTAGGTGTTGCGATAACAATAGCCGCGGCAGTGGTGGCCGCCTTGCTCATATTGGGCGGTTACCGGCAAGACTTGCCTGTTACCGTAGGGATCTGCTGTGTGGCCGCGGTTGCAGCGCTGGAAACTGCTAATCTCCTGGTCTTACCCCACCTCGATCCCGCAATGTCGGCAAGACCTTATGCCGAGATGCTGCGCAACGATCTTTACCCAGACCGCATTTTCACGTTTCAATTGAAGCGGTCCTGGAGCTACGGCCTGACCTTTTATTTCAAACGCGAGCTGCCGGAGTGGTCTCCGGAGGATCCTGATGCCGCCTTGGTGCTCACCACTCGCGAAGGTTTTGAAAAAATCATGCGGGCCGGAAGATTTCGAGGCGCCCTGGAGGAGCAGACACAAGCAGGATTACTTTACGTTCCCGTGGAACCAGCTCCGCGCTAATGGTTCGGCCCGAGACGTCGGTGAAAGGTTCAGCAGAAAGAAACTCACCACCTGGCTCTCATAGTTCTTCCGGTCATCGTCGGGCATTTCCGCATAACTTAACCGGTCGTGAACCAGTTGCTTAGGGTCAGGAGAATGCATAAATAAATTCGTCGTTTCGGCCGCGAGTGCTGGACGATCGTCGGACGCGAAAAATAGTTTCGGAATTCCTTTCGTTCTGACGAGCAGGGAGGTGACCGGCGGCTGATCGCGAAACTGGTAATTCACGATACGAAACGCGAAATCGCTGAATTTGCCGACCCCGGGCAACACCGTTAAGCCGGAACGATTCAATTCGATCTGCAGCATGTCGCGCGGATCAATGTAAGCGTCGTCGACAATGAACGCCGCAACTCGATGATCGCCCGTGGCGACCTCGATGGCGGCGTAGCCCCCCATATCGGTGCCCCAAAGACCAAATCGTGTTGGATCCACGTCATCGCGGGTTGCTAACGCTTGAATCGCCGATTGCACCTCGCCAGTCTCTCGATACCCTAGCGAGGACACACCGGCACTCGTGCCATGACCGGTGAAATCAAACAGGAACACGTTGAATTGCTGGTCCTGCAACGCCGTAACCAGCGTCAACACTTCAGCCCGCTGCGAATGATAGCCGTGACAAACAATCACAGTGGGCGCGCTGCGCAAACCCGGGAAAAACCACCCGTCACGGGAAGCCCCATTCTGAACGGGAAAAGAGAACGACACAGGGTGTCCCATCATTACGCTAAGGTCGAATGTGGCGGCCGCGCGCGAGGGATGAAGAACCTGATAAAGAAGAAATCCCGAAACAGCGCTGATTGCCACAAGCACAAACAGCACAACCGCGAGGATCCCCGAAAGAAGTTTAGCCAGACGCGTTGTGGGATAGCGTAGCTCTGAGAGGAAGGCCATCCGGTAATCGCGAGCGCGGCATTTCTCGCCTCGACGGATTGGATGGTAGCACAGTCCCACTTGCCGCCAACCAAGCCGCTAGGACGCCCGTTACATTTCAGACAATTCGACGCAGTTTGGGTTCTTCGATGGCCCACGGCTATAATGACTTGAGGAAGTCCTGGGCGCTCATGCAGATTGTTGATCTCCGGCAAATTCAATCGCGTACCTTGGAGCCACTATTCCATGAGGAAACTCGTCACTGGCGCGACGAGTTGCATTGGGACTACCGGCCGTCGATTGAACTGATCCGAAAATTCATCGATGCACGCTCGCTCGGCGGTTACGCCGCAACCAAGAGCGGATGCCCCGCCGGATACGGTTTTTTTGTGCTGGAAGACCACAAAGGGCTCATCGGGGGGCTGTTCGTTTCTCCCAATTTCCCGCAAGAACCAATCACCAAAACGCTCATCAGCGAAATGGTGGCTGCTTTGCACGCAACCCCGCGCCTGGAGCGCATCGAGGCTCAGCTCATGCCATTCGGCACCGAACTCGACCCGGGATTTCTCTCGCAGTACTTCAGGTTATATACCCGGCAATTCATGCTGCTGAAAATTGACGAAGCGCGGCTCACCGCTAAATCCTTATCGAGCGGACTCCGCCTGGAGCCTTGGACCGATCGAGCCTTTGATTCGGCAGCGCATCTGATTCACCTTTCCTACGCGGACCACGTAGACGGAGAAATTAACGATCAATATCGCAGCGAAGCCGGGGGAATGAAGTTCCTGCGAAACATAGTGTTGTTGCCGGGCTGCGGCCAGTTTTTGCCGGAGGCTTCCTTCCTAGTACGGCCCGCGACAGGTGATCGCCCCATCGCAATGGTGCTGACATCCACCGTTTCCGACAGAGTCGGGCACACCACTCAAATCTGCGTGATGCCGGGATATCAAGGTCACGGTATAGGCCGGGCGCTCATGGAGAGTTCAATTCAGGCTCTGCGCCGCCGGCACTACGAATCGATTTCGCTCACGGTCACCAGCATGAACGCCACAGCGGTCGAGCTCTACGAACACTTAGGATTTCAGACGGTAAAAAAGTTTGCGGCGGGCGTCTGGCAGCCCTAAGGAAGTTATTTCTTAGCGCGGTCTTTCAGCAAACCTTTCAACTCGTCCATAAATTCCTTCACGTCCTTGAAATCCAGATAGACGGAAGCGAAGCGAACGTAAGCCACTTTATCCAGTTTTTTCAGCTTCTGCATGATGTGCTCGCCGATATCTTTGGTGGTGCGCTCGCGTTCAGGCGCTTCGCTGACGAACTGTTCTGCTTCATCGACAATCATTTCCAATTTCCCTACCGGCACGGGACGCTTCTCGCACGCTTTCAGTAGCCCCTGCAATAGCTTTTGGCGCTCGAATTTTTCACGCCGTCCGTCTTTCTTGATGACCATGTAAGGAATTTCGTCAATGCGCTCATAGGTGGTAAACCGGCGTTCGCACTTCAGGCATTCGCGGCGACGGCGAATCAGGTCCCCCGTGCGCGCCTCGCGCGAGTCCACGACCCTGTCGTCCAAATTCGAACAGAAGGGGCATTTCACCGCTGTTTTTCTCCGGGCCTGACTGTGCCTCCGCCGAACGCTTCTTCCTCAGCAATAATCTCGGCTTCGCGCTCGGCGTCGACCGCCATTTGCCGCAGCTCACCCATCGACCATCCTTCTTGAAACAGCAGCGGCAGCCCCACCAAGGAACATGAAGCGAAAGTAACCAGCCACACCACGATCGACATCGTCGCAGCAGGCACCTTTTCTACTCCAAAGACAAGCGTCAGCACAAGAAAAGTGGCAAGCTGAGCGCCGCCGCCAACGCCGGGCAGTTGCACCGCGGACCCTACCATGGAGAAGGCCAGCACCAGTGTCGCCCCGGAAAACGTCAAATGACCGAGTGTTCCGCCGAACGCGTGAGCAACCCATACATAGCAACTCACCACCACAACCCAGTGCACGGCGCTTAGCATGACTAACACGTCGAGATCATTCCAGGTGCGGATGCCTTGCAATCCTTCACTAAAACCTTCGAGAAGAACGACACACTTTTCGCGCCATCCGGTGTGCCACGAAGGATGCCGCAGCCTCTTCTTCAACCATTCGGCACCGTGATACCGAAAATAAACCAGAAAGGCGATGACCGCGACCAAAACAATCAGCAGCGCAATGCCTGCGGACTTGGCTTTCGCTTCCAGATCGGCTTGCGCTCTTGAAATTCCATGTTGTCGAAATAGCAGCAGCGCTACTCCGGCCAGAACGGCGGTCGCCGCCATGTCGAAAACCCGCTCCAGAACATACACGCCAAACATGTGCGGTACCGAAAGGCCATTCTTCTTTGCGATCAGAACCGGCCGAATGGGTTCGCCAGCACGCCCAAGCAGAAACGTGCAGGAGAATCCCATCAACGTCGCGCTATAAACATTCCAGAACGTAGACCGCCCCAAGGCCCGCGAAAACCGCATCCAGCGTAGAGCCCGGATCGCGAAACATCCGTAAATGGCCACGACGGAAAATGCCAGCAATGAAAGCCGTGCGTTACGAAGCGAGTGGCCCACGGTGGACCAATGAAATCCCTCGAGGGCGATAGAATTACGGAACTTGTAAACCAAATAGCCGAGGGCAACGGCCGCGAGCAGGAGGAAAAAAAGCCTTCGTGAATTGCGCAGCATTGATTTCGCACCGTATCAGCATGCTCCAGGGGCGTCAAGGCGCGCCTTCGCGTTTGTTTCGCGTCGCTAGCTGCAAATTCATCTCGGCGCTTGTGTTCCCCCCGCCAACGTAGATAACATGCCGCACGATGTTTGCCCCCGCTAAACATTCGGCCTGCGCGGCGATCCCAATTGTCCGGAAACGGAACTTTTTGGCCCAGGATTGCGTTACATCCTGTGAGGCTGAACGGGAATGCACAACGCGAGGCTGGTAAAGATTGGAGCCCGACGCCCAACTGGTGCAGGGATGCCTTCAGGGCGAAGGGCCGGCCTGGGAGGAACTTGTGCGGCGCCACACCCGGCGCGTGTTCAATTTATGCTACAGGTTTACAGGCAACGCTACCGAAGCCGAGGATCTGAGCCAGGAAGTCTTCCTGCGCATCTATCGCACTCTTGCCAGCTACAAACCGGCCTACGGTGCGTTCCCTACCTGGCTGACCAGCGTAGCCCGCAATCTGCTGGTCGATCACTACCGCCGCAGTCGCCGCGACCGGCTGACCGATTCGATCGAAGAGGCGATGCCAAAGCTGGAAGAAAAGCATTCCGCAGCGCGCACGCCGGACAAGCTGGCGCTGGCATCCGAACTGAGCGCCCAACTGCAGCGGGGTCTTTTGAAACTCTCACCGGAATTGCGCGAGGCGGTGATCCTGCGCGATTTGCAGGGATTGGACTACAGCGAGATACAGACTGTGCTGGCTGTGCCGGAGGGCACAGTGAAATCGCGAATCAATCGCGGGCGCATTGAACTGGCTCGCATCTTAGAAGATATGGGGGTTCGGCCGCAGTCTTAGTCGAACGAACGGAATCATGGACTGGAATTGCGTGCTCACGGAAGAACGGCTTAGCGATTATCTCGGCGGTTTGCTTTCGCCCGGCGAGGCCGCGGCATTCTCGGCGCACGCCAATGCCTGCGACCAGTGCGCGAAGCTAGTCGCGCAGGTGAGCGGGCTCATCCGTCGAATGCAGCAGCTTGAACCGCTCGAAGCGCCGCCCGAATTGATTTCCAAAATCCTGCATTCGACAGTCGGCCCGCGCACAGAAAAACAAAAGTGGAATCGCTGGTTCACCTGGCTGCCTGCGCTGTGGCAGCCGCGGTTCGTCATGGGAGCCGCAACAGTTGCAGCCACCCTGCTCATCGTGCTCTACACCGCCGGATTCTCTCCTGCGAAGCTAAAGAAGGCCAACCTAAGTCCCGCAAACGTGCTACGCTCGGCGAACCGCCAAGTGCATTTAACCTATGCGCGCAGCGCGAAATTCGTCAACGACTTGCGCGTGGTGTATGAAATCCAGTCGCGCCTGCAGCCAGAATCGGAGCCTCAACCAAACGCGGCGCCCGAGCCCGCGCCACCGCAGAATTTGCAACCGTCGTCCAAGAATCCGCAAGAAAAGTCGCAGAGCGGACCTCATCCCGGCCACACGCAAACTCGCACTGGCGTGATGCTCGCGCTTCGCACAGAGGGTCGCTGGATGAAAACTTTGGCGACAGCCATGCCCACAATTGCAACGCTCAACTATGCAAACAGGAGTTCTCGATGAACTGCGCCGTACATACGGACGTCCCGGCAACGGGGTATTGCCGCAACTGCGGCAAAGCGCTATGTCCGGAATGCACGCGCCAAGTGCGCGGAGCGCTCTACTGTGAGCAATGCCTTGCGGGACTGCTCGCCGACCCGCCTGTGGCCGAACCTGCAAAACCCCACATCAGTCCCGCTCTCGCAGCAACGCTGGGTTTTATTCCCGGCCTCGGTGCCGTCTACAACGGCCAATACCTCAAGGCGCTGATTCACGTGTTCATTTTTGGCGGCTTGATCGCCCTGCTGAGCAGCGATATCCCCTCGAGCTACGATGCCTTTTTCGGAATCGTTCTAGGCTGCTTTTACTTCTATATGCCCATCGAAGCGTATCGCACTGCAAATGCCCGGCGTCTGGGCGAGCCCGAGCCTGCGAATCTGATGGAGGGCCAAGGACGCAAACCGATCGGCGCATTCGTCCTGATTGGCATCGGCGTTCTATTGCTGCTGGGCAACTTCGGTCTGCTGCAGCGAGAGTGGTTCGAAAAAACCTGGCCGGTAGCGCTGATTCTGATAGGCGGATGGCTCGTGTGGGATCGCATGAAAAAAGTCTCCTAGGAGAAACAGCAATGGCGTCGCAAACTCGCGCCACATGCAATTGCGCCTACTGCCGCATCCGCGGCCTGATGGGCCCTGTAATGATCATTACGGTAGGCGTTTTATTTCTCATAGGACAATACAGCCGCTACAGCTTCGGAGATCTTTGGCCGGTGCTGCTGATCGTCGCGGGCATCGTTCTCAGCGCCCAGGCGTTCGCTTCCAAAGACGGCCACGTCGGCTCATGTTGAGGCCCGTGTGAGCAACGGCGGAAGGCAACGAAGCTCGATTTTCAGCGGCCTGCTCCTCATTCTACTCGGAACGCTTTTACTTCTGGCACGCTTCCATCCCGGCCTTGCCGTCTGGCACTTGTTCTGGCGTTATTGGCCCATCCTCATAATCCTCTGGGGCCTGGCAAAGCTCATCGACAACCTGGCCGCCCACAAAGCGGGACAGCTGCGGCCTCCCATCCTGACAGGCGCGGAAGCAGCGCTGCTGGTTTTGGCTGTTTTCGTTCTGGTTGGAGTGGGAATTTATTCAAAAGTGCGCGAAAAAAGTCCCGACATCAACATTGACCTGGGATTTTTCAATCACCAGTCGTCCCACAGCCTGGAACTGCCTGCTAGAGTGATTGCGCCGGGCTCACATGTGACCGTGACCACGCCGCATGGTTCGATCACGGCTCATGCCGGCAACGGAAACGATTTGCGAGTCAGCGTGAACGAAACTGCGGAAGCCGCCACCGACGCCGCGGCGCAGAGCCGGCTGAAGTTTCTCAATGTAGTGATTGAGCAAACTTCCCTAGGTTACAGCGTTCATCCGGCGAATCTAGAACATTCCGATGCTCACCTCACCATAGACCTCGACGTCACTGTCCCGAAGAAAGTATCTCTGACCGCCAATTCCAATCACGGCGACATCAACATTTCAGGCCTATCCGGTTCGGTCACTGCCAGCACCCAGAATGGTGGCATTGAAGTTCACGATGCCGGCTCGGATGTCACAGCGCAACTCGAAACCGGCGACGCCCGCATCGACACCATTGCAGGGAACGTTCACGTAACCGGCCGCGGAAACGAAATTGAAGTCAACGATGTGACCGGTGACGCGGCAATCGAAGGAGAGTTTTTCGGCCCCATCAGGGTTCGAAACGTTGCGAAAACTACGTACTACGCATCACAAAAAGCAGATCTGACCTTAATTCACCTTGCCGGCAGACTCGAACTGGATTCAGGTGAGATTAATATTTCCGACGTCAGCGGCGCTGCAAAAATGAGCACGCACGATAAAGACATGGACGTAGAAAACGTCAGCGGCCGCCTCGATGTCAGCGACACCCACGGCAGCATCAAAGTGACCTATTCCCAGCCTCCCCGCGAGCAGATCAGCATCACCAATGTGTCCGGCGATATTGACCTAAGCTTGCCAGCAGAATCAAAATTCGAAATTTCGGCGGTCTCCACTTCAGGCGAGGTTCAGAGCGATTTCGAGGATTCCTCGCTGCAGTTAAGCAACGAAAACGATACGGGACGTCTCACCGGTAAAGTCGGCACGACTGGCCCAAAAATTCAGCTCACTACCACCTACGGAACTATTTACCTGCGCAAATCTTCTTAGCCAAAAATCTGCTTGGACTACAGCTCCTTCGCCCAATCCGTAGACTTGAACCAATAATGTCGCCGGCTTTCCAGCCACTTGTCTGCAGTGTGTGATTCAATCCAAGCATTCAGGAAATTGATGAACTCTAGGTTGCCGCGGCGCACAGCGAAGCCTGCCGGATAGGTCGCGAGCGGCTCATCGCACACGCAGGTGACATTCGAGGGGAAGAGCTTAGCCACGATCTCGGGCCTGGGGCTATCCGCGACGGCTCCATCCAGTTTGCCTTGCAGCAAATCATCAAACATCTCGCCATCGTCACCATAAGTTTTGATGTGCGCATTCGGAAGCGCATCCCCGGCTAATTCCTCCGCGGTGCTTCCTTCCAGGACGCCAATCGTCACGGTCTGTTTATCAAAATCGTGCAACTTCGGAGAAGCTCCGGCCGTTCTGACGTTGGCGGCAAGCGTTACGTCAGTAGTGTGATAAGGAGCGCTAAAGTCTACGCGCAAAGCGCGGCTCGCAGTTATCGAAAGTCCCGAAACGATGAGGTCGAATCTTCCAGCCAGCAGATCGGAAATCAAATAACGAAAGTCCTCGGGATAGAACTCCGGCTGGACTCCGAGGTCGCGTGCCAGCTTTCTGGCCACATCAATTTCAAAGCCGACCAGATTCCCGTCCTGGTCGTGCGTTGCCCAGGGCACAATCTCGGCAACACCCACGCGCAACTTCCCCGAGCGCTTAATTTCTGCCAGCAGTTCCCCGCCGCGCGGCGCCACCGCCGTATTCTGCGTCACAGTACTGTTTGTGGGCTCAGGTTGTGATTTTGCCGGCTGCGCTTGCTGACCACCAGCCCCGAAAACGCAACACAGCACCGCAGCCGCAACCACGAATGGCTTCACACCGGCGGGAAGTGTTTCCTTTCTCATGGCAATAACTCTCCTCGGAATCAACTAGCGGTATCTGTTCGGTTTGTTGTTGTAGCCATCGTTGTACCCAGCCGAGAAGTCATTTTCATAGTCTGTAGGAAAACGGTCGCGGTATCTCTGATAATCGGGCCGCCGATCGTCATCCCAATCGCGCTGCCCGCAGCGATATCCGTCCGAGTAATAGTCTCTGCGCTTTGCGGCGTCGTCACCGTTGTCGGATTTAGAGCCGGCCATGGCGGATCCCACAAGGATGCCGCCGAGAATTCCCGCAGCTACGGCTGCGCCCGACCCGCCGCCCCTACCTCCTCCGCCGCCTTTGCCGTACTCGAACTGCGCCCGGCAGCCGCGGTCAACCCAGATTCCCCGGTAGTCATAGCCCCAGCTGTAGCGATAATCGCAACGCGAATTCGAAAGCTGTCTTACCAACCGCACTCGATTCTGCGTATCGGCGCGGCAATAACGATATCGGCCGTCATTGCTCGAACAAGTGAGCGACCCTGTCTGCGCAGTGGCTGGTGCCGCCACCATCGCGAAGCAGACCATTAGTGCGACCCAGGCCGGTTGGCGATACCTCTTCATTGCAGATCTCCTGATCTCTGCGCGATTTCGATTTAGCAACGGGCGTCGCGGCAGACTTTGGACGCAGATATTACCCCTTCAAAACAGGAAATGCGATACGAGCGTGCGAATAAAGAACATGACCAAAAGGACGGCGGTATCAGAAGATCGCGGAAAGCTCGATTTCGCGCTTCGCGCTGTGCGGCAGACAGGGCCAGGCCGCGCTATAGGCCTTCCACGCTCCCGCAATCACAAGCTCAGGGCTTCGCCAGATCACAAATCCGAGGCACCACGCAGTTTTTCGAGCACCGAGAAAAATCCAGGGAAGGAAACCCCTGCGCACTCGGCATCGCGTATCACGGTTTCTCCCGCCGCGCCCAGCGCGGCGACGGCTAGCGCCATGGCAATGCGATGATCGCCTTGCGGATTCACCTTCGCTCCGCGCAATTTGCCAGCGCTGCGGCCTAACACTCGCATCCCGTCCGGGAATTCTTCGACGCTCGCCGCCATTTCGCGCAAGCCAGCCGCAAGAGCAGCAATCCGGTCGCTTTCCTTCACCCGCAATTCCTGGGCGTCGCGAATTTCAATACCCTGCTCGGTGAACGGCCCCAGCGCTGCGAGCATCGGCAATTCATCGATCATCTCCGCAACCTGCGCGCCGGAAATAGCACCGCCTGCAAGCGGCGAATGCCGAACGGCCACATCACCAACCAGCTCTCCATCGCGCAACTGCACCGAAGCCAAATTGATCGAAGCCCCGATCGATATCAGAAAATCCAGCACGCGCGCGCGGGTAGGATTCAGCCCGACGTTGTGCAACATCAGCGATGATTCCGAAAGAATCAGTGCAGCACCGATCAAAAAGACAGCCGAGGAAAGGTCGCCCGGAACAACCAGTTGCCTTGGCTGCAATCTTGGCCGCGGATGAATGCGAATCTCGCCCGCCGCCTAGCGGAAGCGAAGCGCCAAACTCGCGCAAAGCGACTTCCGTGTGGTCTCGAGTACGAATCGACTCGCGCACAGTTGTCACACCGTCGGCGTATAACCCGGCAAATAGAATCGCCGACTTCACCTGAGCGCTGGGCATCGGCAAGCTATAGTCGATCGCGTGCAATTTGCCGCCACGAATCGCAAGCGGTGCGCGGTCCCCATCGCTGCTCCGAATTTCGGCGCCCATTTGACGCAGCGGGTCGACCACCCTCTTCATGGGACGCCGGCGCAGCGAACTGTCGCCGGTTATTTTCGAAACGAAAGGCTGCCCGGCGAGAATCCCCGAAAGCATGCGAATCGTCGAACCCGAATTTTCAGCGTCGATCGCTCGGCGCGAAGGCTTAAGGCCATCGAGCCCCTGACCGGCAATCCGCACGCGCTCGCGGTTCACATCGATCTTGATGCCGAGTCGCCCCAAGCACTCGAGGGTGCTGGCACAATCCGCGGCAGGAGAATAATTGCGGATCTCGCTGATACCCTCAGCTAGCGCCGACAAAATCGCATAACGATGGGAAATAGACTTGTCGCCGGGCAGTTCGACCACACCCGAGAGGTGCCCGCCGGGAGAAATTGTCTTGTTGGCCACAGCGAAATTCTATCACGGCGCAATTTGCTTCCCGGATTTACGGCAGGTATCATAAAACTCTGATGCTTGCGGCCTTCCGTAAGTTGACTCCACTAGGTGTTGCCACTCTGCTGTTGATTTTAGGACTGGCAACGAACGCCGACGACACGCCCGCCCTTTTTCCATTGAGCCAGGTGAAACCCGGCATGAAGGGCGTCGCGTACACAATTTATGAGGGAGATACGGTTGAGAAGGTGGACCTGGCGGTCCTCGGCGTCCTCCACAACGCCTTGGGACCCAAACAAGACGTGATTCTCATTCGACTTCTAGGTGAGAAGGCCGAGCACAGCGGCGTAGTCGCCGGCATGAGCGGCAGTCCGGTGTACTTCGACGGCAAACTAGCAGGTGCGCTTTCCTTGAAGCTCGGCGTCTTCACCAAGGAGGCCATTGGCGGTGTAACACCGATTGAAAACATGCTGGACGTCGAGAAATCATCGGACGTCACTCCGCATGCGCCAGCCAGGCCGGCTGCCAACTCGGCGAGTCTTGAAATCCCGCCACAGATTTTGCTCCCCACAGAATTGGCACAGCAAACGGGTGCGGGGACGGGTCAGTTCCTAATCCCCATCGAAACACCATTAATTTCAGCCGGACTATATCCTGAAACGATCGCTCGATTTAATAAGGAACTTTCGAGTTGGGGCGTGTCCATGATGGCAGGCGGCAGCGCCGCGCCGACCCCGGAAGATTCGCAACTTAAACCCGGCGATATGGTAGGAGTCGAACTAATCCGCGGCGATTTGTCGATCACGCCGGGCTGCACCGTAACCACGGTGACCAACGACCAGATTCTCGCCTGCGGACATCCGATATTTTCCTTCGGCGATGTTTCGATGCCTATCGCGCGAGCGCACGTCCTTACGACGCTCTCTTCGGCAATGGCGTCCACAAAAATCATCACCACCGGCGGGACGATCGGCACTTTGACGCAAGACCGTGTCACCGCAATTGCAGGACATCTGGGCGCGGGGCCACCGATGATTCCGCTGGACGTAACGCTGGTAACTCCGGTCACCGAAAAGCAGTTTCATTTCGAGCTGATCGAAAATCCTCAGCTCACACCAATCCTAGTAGCTCTGGCAACCTACAACGGCATAGTAGGAAACGCTGCTTATGGCGAAGGTTCGACCCTGCAACTGGATGGCGAGATCGATATCAAAGACCATACGCCCGTCGAATTGAAGGACCTTTACGCGCCGACCGATCTCCCCGTCCCGGGCGGCTTTTTCGTTGCCACCAGCGTTCAAGGTATTTTCTCGCGCATTTACTTGAATCCCTACGAAGCGCCGCATCTGAATGGAATTCGGCTGAAAGTCACTTCGCTGGCCGAGCGCCGCTGGGCCACGATCGATAACGCTTGGATAGAAAAAAGCGAAGTAAGCCCCGGCGAAACGGTTTCGGTAAAAGTTCAATTGCGGCCATACCGCGGTCCCGCATTCGTGCAAGAGATTCCGATCACGGTTCCGGCGCAAACCGCAAAAGGCACCCTGCAATTGGTGATCAGCGACGCCGCGACCGCAAACCGCACAGTCGAGTCCCTCGCGGCGAGTTCTCAAGGCCAGCTCCCGGGCCTTGAAGAACTCATTAAACTCATCAACCGCGAGCATCAAAACGACCGCTTGTATGCCACGCTCCTGCAACCAACTCCCACACTGATGGTCGAAGATAAGATAATGCCAAATGCTCCAGCTTCAGCGATCAATGTCCTGGACCAGCGTCAAAGTCCCGGAGGCGCGCGCCTGCTCTATCAGTCCATAACCGGAGAATGGTCCGTAGAAATGCATCAGGTCGTGGCAGGCGAACGCACGCTCACTGTCACCGTCAAGTGAACGCACCGCAATCAAGGAGATTTCGAACGATGATACGGCGAACCATTGTCAGGGCTCTGCTTTTGATAATCCTTGCAGCGCCCGCTCTGGTTTACGCCGAGCACACGCGCTTCTGGCGCCAATCGGATTACTCCGATTTTGAAAAAGGCACAGCCAAGGGGGTGGCTGTCCTCAGCGACGGAAGATTGATGCCTGCGCCAAAATTTGCGCAATATTCTGATCCCAATCTTGCCTATCTGTGGGCTCTGCGCACCGATTCACGCGGCCGCATTTACGGCGCTGGCGGTTCAGACGCCAAGGTTCTGCGATTCGACGATCCGACCAAACCCGTCACCGTATTTGAATCGAGCGAGCTGGCGGCCCAGACGATCACCTTCGATTCTCACGACAACCTGTATGTAGGCACCTCGCCTGACGGCAAAATTTATAAAGTAACGCCGGAAGGCCAGAAGACAGTCTTCTTCGATCCGAAATCGAAATACATCTGGGCGCTCGCCTTGGATAAACAAGGAACTCTTTTCGCCGGAACAGGCGACAGCGGGAAAATATTCGCCATCACCCCAGATGGCAAAGGTGACCTCTTTTACCAAAGCGATGAGCGCCACGCGCGTTCGCTTGCCATGGATTCCAAAGGCAACCTGCTCGTCGGCACCGACCCGGACGGATTGATCCTGCGAATCGAAGTCACCCGCAAGGATCCGCAGAGCCCGCCGAGTGCCGGAACGTCTTTCGTCATTTACGAGACCGAAAAGAAAGAAGTAACTTCACTGCTGGTAGATCCCAGCGGAAAGATCTATGCCGCCGCCATCGGCGAAAAACAGCGCCAAACGGCCACTCCTCAAGTCAGCGCGATCATTACGCCGCAGCCAACTCCACCCCTGAGCGTGCAGCCCGGCGCGGCGGCGCTTTCTTTCCAGGCGCCCAGCGCACAGCCTTCCGCTCCATTTTCCTTTTTCCCATCAACCACCGGCGGTTCGCAGGTTGTTGAGATATCCGCGGAAGGAACTCCCAAAACATTGTGGACCTCGCGCGAAGAACTGGTGTTCTCCATGGGTTTTGCAGGCAGCGGCAAGATTCTGCTGGGAACCGGCAACAAGGGCGCAATTATCGAGCTCGAAGGCGACAACATTTACTCCAGCATCGCAAAAACCGCTTCGGCGCAAGTGACCAGCTTGATCGCAGGCGCCGATGGGAAAATTCTGGTAGGCACAGCGAATCCCGGGAAAATCTTTACTCTCGGCCCGGAGTACGAAGCCCAGGGCAGCTTCGAATCCGATCCCTTCGACGCCAAGATTTTCTCGCACTGGGGCCGCCTAACATGGTGGGGGGAAAACGGCGCCACTCAAGGCAAAGTGGTTTTCTACGCGCGCTCAGGAAACACCTCGAGTCCTGAGAAAAACTGGAGCGCATGGGCCGGCCCGTACAAAAATGCTTTAGGTGAATCGCTAGCGTGCCCTCCCGCGCGATTCATCCAGTGGAAGGCGGTCTTCCTCGAAGCGGACAAGGGAGCTGCGCCCAGCGTTTCCTGGATCAGCATCGCCTATCAACCGGCGAATGTCGCGCCGGTCGTGGATGACGTCGTCGTCCAGGAACCTGGAGTTCGCATACAGGGATTCAACCCGCAGCAGGGAGCTCCCGGCACGCCCACCCCCGTGCAATTGAAAATGCCGCAGCGTCCGGGCACAAATCAGCCCCCGGCGATTAGCGCCGTAACGGAAGCATCTAGAGCTTCCAAGGTCGAAGCTCCGTCGCAAGGCTTTCAAGAGAAGGGATGGGAAAGCGTCTCCTGGAGCGCACATGACGACAATGACGACGAATTAGTCTTCTCGGTCTATTATCGTGGCGAAGGCGAGCGGAACTGGCGTCTGCTGAAAGACAAGCTCACCCAGCACTTTTATTCGTGGGACACCACAACGATGCCCGATGGCGCATATTACCTGAAGATCCTGGCGTCAGATTCGCCTTCCAATCCAAAACCTCAGGCGCTCACCGATGAACGCAACAGCGACCGGTTCGAAATCGAAAATACGCCGCCACGCATTGAAAATCTTCGAGTCGATGCCAGCGGCTCGGTGGCGAAAGTAACGTTTGACGGCGCGAGTTCGGCGCTGATTATCGCTAACGCACAATATAGCGTCGATGCAGGGGACTGGCTTGTCATTTTTCCCGTCGGCGGTTTGTCGGACGCACCGAGAGAAAGCTATCAACTCGAGATTCCCGGGTTGATGGCCGGAGAACACACCGTAGCGGTGCAAATCTCCGACCGTTTCGACAACACCACCGCGGCCAAGGTGACGTTTACCTTGGGCGCGCCACGCCAAAAGTAACTCCCAGGCGCGGCTTTTCCGCCGCGCACGCCCTGCAAGAGACTTCGTTGAGGCGCCCGCTGCATAGTGCGTTTCGCAGACAGTTGTGTTCACAAATTCCTCCGGGACCAAGGTAAATTTGACCGGCAAGGTATAAGCCTTTCATGACATGAATTGCTCCAGGCAATCTAATTTCTGAATTTCGGCGCGGGCTTTCTGGAAAGAGGGCGAGTAGATTCGCATTGGGCAAAGAGCGAGTGAATGCTTTCAATCTAATTCGCTTGAGACGCGAGAATATTTTTGGTTCAAAAAAGTGCTCCGCAAAGGAACCAACCTCGGTGTGCCATAATGAACTCGAGTCATTCCATGCCGACGATTTCGAATTTGAACCAGGTTCAAGCGCAAGGCATCGCGCCGGATCTTGCGTTGATTCGCGCTGCGCGCCAGCGCATCGCGTCCAGAATCCATCGCACTCCGGTTGTTACATCCTCTAATCTCGATGAAATTGCCGGTGCCAAGCTTTTTTTTAAATGCGAGAACCTGCAAAAAACCGGATCGTTCAAAATTCGCGGCGCAACAAACGCGGTGTTCTTGCTAACCGACGAAGAAGCAAAGCACGGGATCGTTGCTCCATCATCTGGAAATCATGCCGCAGCAATCGCGCAGGCGGCGCGCTGGAAAGGCATTCCCGCGTATATCGTGATGCCTTCGAATTCGTCCGCCGCAAAGAAACGCGCGGTCGAAGCTTACGGCGGGAAGATCACCGAGTGCGAACCCAATATTCGGTCTCGCGAAGCGGTCACGGCAGAGATGATCGCCCGCACCGCTTCGCATCTCATCCATCCCTATAACGATGCGCGAATAATAGCCGGGCAAGGCACCGCGGCACTGGAGCTGCTCGAGGAAATTCCTGATCTGGACATCGTGATGGCACCGGTAAGCGGCGGCGGCCTGCTCAGCGGAACGGCGATTGCGGCCAAGGGATTGCGCCCGGAAATCCGCCTGATTGGCGCCGAACCGCTCAATGCCGATGATGCCTACCGCTCGCTCGCGTCCGGGAAGATTGAAGCGGCAGCGTCTGCCCAGACGGTTGCGGATGGCCTCCGCGCAGTGTTGTGCCCTATGACCTTTTCAATTCTACGGGAGAAGGTGGATCAAATATCGCTGGTGTCCGAGGACGAAATTGTTGAGGCCATGCATCTGCTGTGGGAGCGCCTTAAGCTGGTGATCGAACCATCAGGGGCTGTGGCTGCGGCGCCCGCACTATTTCAAAAGATCGGCGCAGCAGGCAAAAAAATCGGAATCATTCTTTCCGGCGGAAATCTCGATCTTCGCAATCTTCCCTTTCAAAATCAGAAATCGGGAAGTTCGCGTTCATAGCGAGGCCTGCCAGGCCCCATCTTCTGCGCCGTGCGTCCATGTCGCGACGCCAAAGCTCTCAACTACAAATCTTCGGCTCGCCAATCGTGCGGGGGAAACGCGATTCCCCAGAAATTCGGCGCAGGGCTGTCAAACTCGATAGGAATTTGAAATCCATCAGCCATTTCCCGGCAGGAACGACTCACTTTGCAGGCCACGCGTTCCTTCGTGCTGGCGTGCTCCAGCACCAATCGCGTCTCGAGCGGCAAGCTTTGCTTCAAAATGATCAGCGCACCGTTGTCATTCACGCTCAGGGTAGTGGTGTCGAGGGTAGTGAGCTTGCCGTGCAAAGCTACGTGGATGCTGGCACGCACTCGCAGCAGCACCCGCTGGCTGCGCCGCCTGTCATCTCCAACGATCGATTGGCTCGGTCCCGACCCGCCTGCCCTAACGGAACGCAATTGCCCGCCATGGGCCGCACTCTTTGCGGGCGTAAGCGTTGTTTTCGATGCTGACGATGACTTGGCCGAAGGAACCCTGAACCTATCTATTCTCAAGTTTGATCACTCCAGACAATTGACGGGGGGAATTGCTCCCAGTAGATATTTTGTATCGAACGGCAGCTCGTTTTGTGACCATTAAACACACGAACTCAACCGAGGACGCGCTTTTTATCGACGGATTGGATTTGAACATCTTTCGATAACTCTTCGCCAAATTGCTCGGCAAAGGCTCTGCCTGCACCAGGACAGTTCAGGAAAATCCCCATCGCCATTACAAGACGCAATAACGTTCCGAATGCATGCTAGGGACCGGCGGTTCATGGGTCAATGGTACGAACTGACAGGTAGCTTGGTACTGCCTGCAGACAAACTGGACCACCGGACAAAGGGAGGTGCAAACAAATGGCGAAGGAACCAATACGTGCGCGGTTAGTCGGCAGACAGCTGACTATCTGCCAAGGCGGTTTTTCCGGCAACTTTCCCGAAGCGATTTTCCAGCCAATCCTGGAACGTATCCATGTAGGTGTAGAAAACAGGCGTGAGATACAAGGTGACCATCTGCGAAAAGATTAATCCGCCCACTACGGCGAGTCCCAAGGGCCGCCGCGCATCGGCGCCGGCGCCCATACCGAAGGCGATAGGAGCCGTTCCCATCAGCGCCGCCATGGTGGTCATGGTAATCGGCCGGAATCGAATCAGGCAGCCTTCATAAATCGCTTCCGCGGCGGTTTTCTGCCCAATCTTTTCGCGCTCCACCGCGAAGTCCACCATCATAATGGCGTTCTTCTTCACGATGCCGATCAGCATTATGACCCCGACAAATCCATAGAGGTCCAAACTCAAATGAAAGATTTGCAGCGTCAGCAGAGCACCGAATGCCGCCGAGGGCAAGCCGGACAAAATCGTAATGGGGTGAATGAAGCTCTCATACAAAATCCCCAGCACGATATAAATCACCAGCACTGCCATAAAGAGCAGCAAACCCAGGCCCGTCAGTGACGCTTCGAATGCTTTCGCCGTGCCCTGGAACTGCGCCGTCACCGAAGGCGGCAATTCTTGACGCGCCAGTTTTTTCACCGAGTCGACGGCGTCGCCGATTGCCGTGCCCTTGGCCAAGTTGAAAGAGATCGTCACCGCGGGCAACTGGCCGAAATGGTTCACCGTGAGCGGCCCTAGGCTCGACGTGAGATTGGCAACCGCGTTCAAAGGCACCAGCGTGCCGTTACTTGAGCGAACGTAGAGCATTGAAAGCGCCGCAGGATCTTTTTGATATTTGTCTTCGAGCTCCATGATGACCCAGTATTCGTCGTTGGGCGCATAGATGGTCGAGACCTGCCGTTGTCCGTAGGCAGTGTAAAGAGCGTCCTCAACTTGCTGAGCAGTCACACCGAGAGCCGAAGCTTTATCGCGATCGATGTTTACGTTGACCTGCGGATTGGCGATCAGCAGGTCGCTGGTGACATCTTCCAACCCCGGCAGTTTCGCCATCTTTTGCTGAAACGCCACCGATTCGCGGTACAGCTCCTGGGTGTCGGGACTTTGCAGGGTGAGCTGATACTCGCTTTTGGTGAGTTCTCCGCCGACTTGGATGGGCGGCAGATTCTGCATGTAAGCGTTCACGCCCGTTACGGTCGCGAACTTCGCATTCAGCTCGTCAATTACTTCATCGATCGTGAGATGATGCGCGAATAAAGGCGCGATCTTGCGCAGAGCGGCCCCGGCGACCGGAACATTGCCATATTTTTCGGTCAGGGCGAGCATCGTTGCATTTGGAATAGCGGGACGCTGTGGCCGGTCCTTCAGATGCAGAAATATAATGCCCGCATTGCTCGAGGTAAAATCGCCCACACTGGAAAAAAAGTCGCGAACGCTGGGATCGGCCAGCGCGATCTTATTCAATTCCATTTGGTGTGCCCGCATCGAATCGAACGAGATTCCCTGCTGTGCTTCAGTCGAAATGAATATTTGCGAGCGGTCCTCCGGCGGCAAAAAACCCTTCGGAATCACCATGAATTGCCAGGCCGTAACCACCAGGATTACGGCTGAAACAGCCATCACAAACTTGCGATGCCGCAGCGACCACTGCAACGAAACGTCGTAGTAACGCAAAAGGCGATCGAAAAAGCGCTCCAGCGCCATGTAAGCGCGCCCATGCTTCTGTTCGGCCACTGGACGCAAGAACCGGCTGCACAACATTGGCGTAAGCGTGAGCGACACAAAACCGGACACAAGAATCGCGGTGATAATCACCACGGCGAATTCGTGCAGCAAGCGGCCCATAATTCCGCCCATAAGAAAGACAGGCAAAAAGACAGCCGCCAACGAAACGGTCATGGACAGAATCGTGAATCCAATCTCGCGCGATCCGCTGAGTGCGGCTTCCATCACGCCTTCGCCCATTTCCATATGGCGAACAATGTTTTCGAGCATGACGATGGCGTCATCGACGACGAACCCCACGGAAAGCGTCAATGCCATCAAGGAAAGATTGTCGATGGTGTAACCGAGAACGTACATCACGGCGAAGGTGCCGATAATCGACATCGGCAGCGCGAAGCTGGGGATCAAGGTCGCCGAAACGTTCCGCAAAAACAAGAAGATCACCATAATGACCAGTGCGATGGCCAGAAAAAGCGTGAACTTCACATCCGCGACGGAATTGCGAATCGATTCCGAAGCGTCGTACAAAATCTGCATGCGAATCGAAGGCGGAATGATGGCAATAAATTGCGGAAGGAGTTGCTTGACGGCATTCACCACTTCCACGGTATTCGTGCCGGGCTGGCGTTCGATGGCCCAGACCACAGATTCGGTATCGTTCCAATAATTCGCGACGCGATTGTTCTGGACGCTGTCGTAAACCTTCCCGACATCTTCCAGCCGCACCGGCGATCCATTGCGATAAGCAAGGATCAATGGGCGATACATCGACGCGTGCGTCAATTGCCCATTCGCCTGCAAGGTAAAGGCGCGCTGGTCGCCGTACAGAGTTCCGACCGGCAGATTCACGTTGCCGTTTTGCACGGCGGTGTGGACCTCATCGACGCCGATCTGCCGCGTGGCCAAAGCCTGGGGAATCCAGTTGAATCCTTACCGCATATTTCTGCGATCCGTAAACCTGAACTTGCGCGACGCCCTTCACCATCGAAATGCGCTGGCCCGTCAAAGCTTTCGGCGTGGCGATCGACCTGTACGACGGCAGCGTTTTCGACCCCATTGCGATGTAGAGAATGGGCTGGTGGGCGGGGTTCACCTTGTTATAGGTGGGCGGCGTGGCAAGTTCGGAGGGAGCTGCGAGGACGCGCGCGAAATCGCCGCCTGCACGTCTTGCGCTGCGCCGTCGATGTTGCGGCTCAGATCGAACTGCAAAGTGATCGACGTGCCGCCCAGCGAACTCGACGAGGTCATGGAATCGATACCGGCGATAGTGGAAAACTGCTTCTCCAGCGGAGTCGCGATTGCTGAAGCTACAGTCTCCGGGCTGGCTCCGGGCAGCGAAGCGCCAACCTGAATCGTCGGGTAATCGACATTGGGAAGTTCGCTGACAGCCAGCGCGCGATAGCCGAGTATTCCGAACAATAAAATCGACAGCATGACCAAAGTGGTCATGACCGGCGGGCGAATGAATGGTTCGGCGACGCTTACCGTGGAATTTCCTAACTACCGGAGGACGTATTTGTTTTCACTTGTACTTTAATGCCCGGAATCAATCGAAGCTGCCCATCGGTAACAACCGTGTCACCCGGCGCGACTCCGCTCGAGATTACAGATTCTCCGCCGATCTGGCGCGCCACCTTCACCGGACGCGACTCAACGGTGTCATCGCTCTTCACCACGAAAATAAAATCACCCGACGCGCCGCTCTGCACCGCCTGCGAGGGAACAACCGTTGCCTTTTCCTGTTCAGCCAGGCGCAAGGACACGGTGGAAAACTGGCCAGGCCACAAACGATGATCATTGTTGGGAAATGTTCCCTTGAGTTTGATCGTACCGGTGGTGTTGTCTACGCTGTTATCGACAAAGGTGAGGTATCCGGTTTGGCAGTGGTTTCGCCGTACGGCGTCGCCTCAATCTGCAGGCGCCCGCGATCCATATATTTTTG
>CAWJGI010000041.1:0-34119 GCA_963842255.1 uncultured Acidobacteriota bacterium
CACGATTCGTCTTAACGGCGAATACGGCTCTTCACCGGTTCCTCACGGGACCGGGCTCGGGTCTCAAAGCCGGCCTCGGATTCGCGCAAGTGAATCCAGGCAAAAACGGGTTCTGGCAAGTCTCATCCCAATTGTCTAAGAGTTTCCAACAGACGAGTTAGCAAACAAACGCAAGCCCCGGCGCGATGCAAATCACGCCGGGGTTTTTTGTTTGCGGCATAATTTTGCATGGTCATTAATCTCAGGCCTAAAGCGCCACCAGCACCGCGGCGCATCTAGTCTGAGAGAAGCGCCTGCGAAACATTATTGGTTTGTTGTTCGCCACCGCCGCCTCGACCGTGGTGATGGTGGTGATGAACCTGCCCTGTCCCTGAGGGAGAGCGTCGCGAAATCCTGCTGAGTCCGCGATAAATTCCCAGCCGCCAGATCGGTCCCGATCTGCGAAACTCCTTCTGGAGTTGCTGAAAGCCCGATGTTGGGCCGCTTTGGTAATTTTTTGCGGTGTTGACACAGAGCTCAAAGCGGTGCCGGCCAAAGCTGAGATTGACATAATTTACCTCGATGGATGATTTGAAATTCCTTCTCTTCGGAATGGTTCAATAAGACTCATCGGCCATCCGCGTCGGGACTTTATTTACCGACCCTAGCTTTCTCAGGTCTGCAACGCACGCCTTCAGCCAACGCGGTGCAAACTGCCAACAGGATTTTGCTCAGAATGCAGGCTTTATCAAAAAAGGCTTCTTCAATACCCTCCACACCGAAAAACGGGGCACAAGCCCCTCGCACTCGAAAGCTCGCGCGGCAAGATTTTCCCCTTCAACTGTGGCAAGCCCTCCTTGGCTCTTCCCCTCGACGTTCCGGCAGATTATCCTGAACAAGCATTGAAAAAAGAGGAGACCTCAAAATGGCAAGTCCCACCCACGGCCCCGAAACCAGGCTCGAAGTCCGGCGAATGTTCGCGGCGCCGCGCGAGAAAGTCTTCGAAGCATGGACACAACGGGAAAAACTCGAGAAATGGATGTGCCGCTTCCCCAGGCACGAGACGCGTTATACGGGATCCGACCCGCGGCCGGGCGGCACCAATGTGATGGAGGTCAAAAATCCGCAAGGAGAAACGTTTAAGCAGAGCATCACATTCCGCGACATCGAACCTCCGAAAAAACTGGTCTTCAAGTGGGACTGGGAGAGGCTCTCCGCGTCAGGCCAGAAAGTCGACGAGGCGCGTGACACGCTGGTGACGGTGGAATTTCAGCCGCGTGGAACTTTTACGGAAGTGATTTTGACGCACGAAGGATTGCGTAACGCTGATCAGCGCGAGGCTCACAACAAGGGCTGGAACGGCTGCTTCGATCGGCTCGAGGAGCAGCTGAAAGGATAGCGCGAAAAAATTCGCGGCAGGGTCGGTCATGCATGTGAGTCCCGATGCTAGGACGCCCGCTTTAGCGGAGAGAACTCACGCACCGGCCCTCATTCCGAATAACTCGGAACGAATTCCTTTTCACCGCAAGCTCGCTCGCCAAGACTCTCTATCGGTATTGAGTGAATCCGTCTCAACAGCGAAAAAACAGTTGTGGAAATGCTCGCCTCACTCTTAGCCCAATGAGCCTCTTTGCGGCTCAGACGCGCATAGGCAGTTCGATGTAGTGGTAGCGCAAGGAATCCGTCGAAGCAACGGAGGTACAATCTCACCGTGATGTATAAAAAGTCCGAGTGCCATAGGCGCGTCACATGCTTCGCACCCACGTCCACCTGCCATTCACCTCAAGTAATTATGCCTACACCGGAACTAAAAGAGCTCGAACTGGCAAAGAGCCGCTCAGGGAGACGGGCGCAACTGGGAGGCGCCGTCGCCATATTCCTGGGTGCGCTCCTACTCGTCGCGACTCCTCCTGCAAGTCAAGGCGCGCCCATTAATGTGCACCAAATGGCGGCGGTATTTGTGGTGATCGGGACGTTCGCGCTGGCGGCTGGCACGCTCGCGCGTTGGTACTACCTCAAATGACGTGTTGCCGCCTAATCCCAGAAAGCGATTGTCATTCCGCTCGCCCTGAGTGACCGGCGAAGGGAGCAACCACAGGCCGGAGAGATCTGCTTCTGTAGTTGATTTGCGGCCGCCGCCGTTATTTTCCGCCACACGTTATTTTCCGCCACATTTTCCGCCACATTGACTTAACCCACCCCCCAACTTACAATCGGCGGGCTGTGACGGACTTAAACCTCTCAGCCGGCCAGACCATCACGCACTACCGCATCGTCGAGAAGATCGGCGGCGGTGGCATGGGCGTGGTATACCGCGCCGAAGACACAAAGCTACGCCGCCAAGTAGCGCTGAAATTCCTGCCGCGCGACGTAGTCCAGGACGAAGCCGCCCTCGAACGTTTCCGGCGCGAAGCGCAAGCCGCCTCAGCCCTGAATCACCCCAACATCTGCACCATCCACGACATCGACGAAGACGGCGGCACGCCCTTCATCGCCATGGAACTGCTGAAGGGCTCGACGCTCAAGCATCGCATCAATGGTCAGACGATGCCTCTTGATGCTCTGCTCGAGATCGGCATCGACGTAGCAGACGCTCTCGACGCCGCGCACGCCGAAGGAATCATTCATCGCGACATCAAGCCGGCAAATATTTTCGTCACCGATCGCGGCCAGGCCAAAGTACTCGACTTCGGGCTCGCAAAACAAATTGTGGGCCGTGGCGTTGGCGAAGCCGTCACCATGGGCAGCGCAACGATCGACAGCGATCCGAACAACCTTACCAGCCCAGGCATGGCGCTCGGCACGGTAGGCTACATGTCGCCGGAGCAAGTGCGCGCGGAAAAACTCGACGGACGCTCAGACTTATTTTCGCTGGGCCTGGTGCTGTACGAAATGGCAACAGGGCGGCAGGCTTTCGCGGGCAACACTTCTGGCGTAATCTTCGCTGCCATTCTCGAGCGCGAGCCTCCGCCGCCATCTCGGGTGAATCCGAATTTACCGCCTGACTTCGATCATATCGTCAGCAAAGCCCTGGAAAAGAATCCGAAGCTGCGTTACCAGCACGCGGCGGATTTGCGCGCTGATTTACAGAGACTGAAACGCGATACGGAATCGGGCCGCACGTCAGCGCCAGCGATTTCGCAGCCCGGGCAGGCAGCTTCGGCGGCTGCGGTGGCCGCGCCGTCCGCTACCTCAATTGCAGCCGCGCCAAGTTCAAGCAGTTCGGTAATGGTGCAGGCAGCGCAGCAACATAAAGGCAAGATGATCGCGGGAGTAGTGATCGTGCTGCTCCTTCTCGGTGTCGCGGGCTATGGCGTCTATTCTTTCATGCGTCCTAAACCCGCCGCGGTGCCGTTCCAGGAATTCACAATCACGCAGGTAACAAACTCCGGCAAAGTTTTGGACGCCGTGATTTCACCGGACGGAAAATACGTCCTCAGCATCGTGGAAGATGCCGGACGGATGAGCCTTACGTTGCGCAACATTCCCACTGGCAGCAATACTCAGGTTCTTCCTGCCGAAGCCGCTTTGTATCAAAATCCGGCGTTTTCACCGGACGGAAACTACATCTATTACAGCAAAGCAGCCGATGCCGCCGGAAACCTCCATAACCTGTTTCGCATTCCGGTGCTCGGTGGAAACTCAGTGCAGGTCGCTCGCGACGTGGATGTGGGCCCGGTGTTCGCTCCCGACGGCCAACGAATGGCCTACCTTCGCGCCAACGATCCGGACGTGGGCAAGTATCTGATTTTGACCGCCAACTCCGATGGCAGCGACGAAAAGGTGCTGTACACGGGACCGACTCCGTTCCCCTCATGGTTGGCGTGGTCGCCGGACGGCAAACTGATCGCCTATGTTCAGGGCCTTGGCGCAGATGCACAGGGCGCGGTGCACACCATCGATACCGCCAGCGGATTGGACCGGTCTCTGGCTGTCTTGAAAGACAAGTTCGCTTGGAGCGTCGCGTGGATGCCGGATGGCCGCGGACTTATGGTCGTCTACGAGGCTCGCTCAAACAGTTCAGCGCACCGGCAGATCGGATACGTATCATATCCGGAGGGCCAATTTCACGCCCTTACCAACGATACCAGCGGGTATTTCACGCTCAGTATTTCGGCGGACGGTAAATCGATCGCTTCAACCCAGCGCCAGAATTCAAGTTCCATCGTCGTCCTTCCGGCCTCGGGCAATGGAACACCGGCCACGGTGCCGGGAATTCCAAGCGCGCAACGGATTGTGGATGTCTTTTGGGATAAACAGGGAGATGTCGCTGCAGTCACGCGAAACGCGATTACTCGAACCTCCGTCGATGGAAGCCGCCAGACCACTTTGCTTTCTGATGCCAATGGCGCGATTACGAATGCAAGTTCCTGTGCCAATGACGGCAACATTCTGCTGAACTGGTATTCGCGCGATGGCCGCGACGCCGTGAATGTCTGGCGCGTCGACGCGGACGGAACACACCCGAAGAAACTTACCAGCGGCGTTGACGACCAGGACGTAGTCTGTTCCGCGGATGGAAAATCATTCTTCTACCAGAACAACAAGACTGCGGAAGTGTTTCGCGTGGGCCTCGACGGAGAAAATCCGGAGTTGATCAAGGCCAGCAAGATAAAGAACGGTTTCATTGCGGCATTGAGCAAGAATCTTTCACCCGACGGGCGATTGCTGCCGGTAATCGTTACAAAGGTCGATCCTAAAACGCAGCTGGATGTTCACGCTCTGGCGCTGGTCGATGTGGCCGCCAATACCGAAGATTCCATACGTTACTTCCCGTCCCACCCCACCATTACCCTCCCATTGCACTTCACGCCCGACGGCAAAGGCGTCGCCTACCGCGTCGTTGACAATGGTACCGACAACATCTGGGTCCAGCCGTTGGATGGTTCGCCCGACCATGCGCTTACGAAGTTCACGACGGATCACATCCGTGATTTCGCGTGGTCCCCAGACGGCAAGAGCTTAGCCGTCGTGCGCGATCACACCGTCTCCGACGTAGTCCTCCTCCGCGAAGGCAAGCCCGCGCCATAGCAGAGCGTTACAGTCAGCCAAGGATGTTACGGTCGTTTTGCGGAACTGCCCATAAGAACGAAAGGCTTTGCTGCTTCCTGGCTGGCGAGTTCGATTTCGTCTTCTCCGCGGAGCACTTCCCGGGTCCGATCGGGATCCGGGGTGCGCAATTGGGAGAGATAACAAAGGTCTGTATGGCAGTCGAAAACAACCTGCCCAGTGCGCGAATTGGATGGGGACATCGTGGAAGTGGCCTCTGCAAATCCGAAGATTTTCCGCTTCGGCCTCTACGAAGTGGATCCTGCCACGATGCAGCAGCTGCGCAAGTCGGCATCAAGATCCAACTTCAGGATCAACCCTTTCAAATTCTACGATCTTGCTGGAACGCCCCGGAGAAATCGTCACGCGCGAAGAACTGCAGAAACGCCTCTGGCCAGAAGACACATTTGTCGTTTTCGACGTCGGCTTGAACAGCGCGGTCAGAAAACTTCTGCGGGCCCTCGCACGCGGTGGAAGCCGGACTCCCGGCGCGCCCTTCCGCGCAAGGCGGCAATGGACAAACTGCTGAGCTGTGGGGTTCGGCGCCCCAATAGACCCAATGTTAAAACTCGGCCACCACGATTGCGCGAGTACTAGAATGGGTGATTTGACTCTACTCGATGACCACGGAGTAGTCGGCGGTTTTTGCTGGAGGAGCGTTTTTTTCGAATGGACGAACATACTCGAAATGCAGCAGCACTGTTCCTTTGGCTGCAGTGCCGAAAGTCCAAACTTCCACGCCGGGCGCTCCTAACGCATGCGAAGCGGAGATACTGTAAACATTGCTGATCAGCTTGAGGCTTGCGGGATCAAGAGTCGTCGCCAACCGCCAGCTATATCCCGTGGTGTGGTTGGCATGAAGCGTGATCGAAAATTCCTTGCCCGCCAGCACACGAATTTGTTCGACGCCGGCATTTCCAAAGGTATTCGCGCCGGAGGGAGCTGCCGAATCTTTCGAAGGCACGACACTGGTAACCCTGGTTCCTTGAAATTTTCCTTGGTTGTCAAAATCGAAAGCGACGATCGCCGTGCCGATCTGAGCGCAGGCGTGGCAGCCATCGCGTAAAACGTAATTGACCAAGAAGGTTTGCGTTCCCCAGCCGGAATTGGAAAGCGCGGGAGTCTTGGCGTCGAACCGGTCACCAGGCCACAAGGTGATATTCGGATATTGCTGTGCCAGTGCGGCGTAAGAACCGTTCCCTTGGAGCTTGGCTTTGGGGATCAAGCCTTCGTCATCTACATCTATCGGCGAGGGATCACCATTCACCAGGAACACGCCGTCCAGTTCGTTGGCGCGAAATGCGTATTCGATGTAGGCGATGTTCAGGCGTTCGACTTCGCGAAAAGCGCGCATGTAAATCAGGCCAATATTCGCGACGCTCTTGCTGAACGCAATCGCTTCGGGCGAGGCGCCCGCGGTTTTCATTTCGCCCCGGAAGCAATTTTCCTGTTGGGTAGGATCGGCTGCTTCGCCGCATTTCTTGCGAATTGCCGCAAGAGCATCGGCAGACGGATTCCACACAGCGGCGGCAGTGAGGTGAGCGTCCCGACTCGCGGAAGATTTAGGCTGTTGGGCGAACAGCGCCGGATGCGCGCAGATCATCACTGCGACGAATGCGGCGGCTTGCATCAGAGATCGTGCGCGACGTGAAGCCTTGTTCGAACGCACTGATTTCGTCCATTCGGTTTTATTTCGGCGCGGCGACTTTCCTTCGATGGTCCCGAATTGTTTTCGTTCGGTCATCGTGTTTCGGTCATAAGGGCAGGGCCTAGTGATCAGTGACTAGTGGCGCTCTGCTCCCGGAGTCATCTCAATCGACCAGATCGCTGCGGGACGCATATACATGCTGGCACGGAACAGTCCGCGGCTGTCGTAAGCCTCCGGCGTGCGGAACCAGTAGCCGCGCCCCTCTTTAGGATCCCAGGCAACATGGTAAGGGCCTTTCGCTGTGTTGTAACCCTGCTCGGTCAAACCTTCAAAAATCATTTCGGAAGCAACGCTGAAGGTTGTGCCGATCCAAACCTCCTGCAGTTGCTCGTTGTCATTCATGATTTCGCCGTTTGCGCTGATGCCATTGAGTGCGCCCATGCGGCCGTTGGCAAATTTCATCACGTTATTGTCGTAGACCTTCTGCAACGCTTTAATCCGCATTTCTTTTGGAACCAGATCGCCGAGTCCGGTCATGCTTGCGTACCATTGTCCGGCCAGTTGTTCGGCCATGATTGCCGTTTTGTAACTGCTGCCGGTGTCGTAGTTGAAATAAGACCCGTTCCAGAGTTTTTTGATGAAGGCTGTCTGCGCTCTCTTGAACAGTGCGCCGTATTGTTCGGCCGCAGCGCTCTCGCCGAGGATGCGTGACATTTCTGTCGTGGCGCGCAGGGCCGCCAGGTACAAACTGCCGCAGTAAGCGCTTTCGCCGCGGGCTGCCCACTCGTCGTAGGTCTGATCGGGAAAGCCGCCATTTTCGATCAAGCCATCGCCGTCGCTGTCATACTTCTTAAGATAGTCAAGCGCCTGGAGCACGGATTTGTAATTGTAGCGAAGGAAATCGAGGTCTTTGCTGCCGCTCGAGACGTAGTCACGCCAGACCAGCAGCACGTATTTGCTGTTGAGGTCGCGCCAATTTGTTACGTCTTGCCAGTCGTACTGATTGACCTCGACCAGCGGGTCTTCCTCAGGATTTCCAAGGTCATGAGGCGCCGCGCCAGCGGCTTTCCGCTGGATGACCGCAAACTTGTGTTCGCGTTCCATCTGCCAGCGCCATTGCGCCAGCTGATTATTTACTTCCGGAATGGTGTCTGAATACTGGCGCATTTCCTGCTTTTCTATCTCCGGCCAGAATTTAATCAGCGGCCAGGAACCGTAGAAGCGCACATCGAGCGTTCCGTAGAACGGATAATCGAAACATTCCAAGTAGCTGAACGAATCGGATTTTTCCGATGCGGGATGATGCGGATTGGAAGGGCCGTTGAGTTCGTGCCCCCAGATCGTGCCGCCATCAGCTAAATAATAAAGCTCGTTGAAGAGCTCCGCACGATACCAGGCAGGCTTGGATTCATCGGCGAGATAGGGTTTCTGCCACGCGTCGATCTGGCGGCTCCAATCCTGATCGTTCTCGAGCGCAATGCGCGCTATGTCCCAGGCATTCTGACCCAAATGGTCCGTGTTGAAAAATTGCGCGTAGTGGCGCACCCATTTTCGGCCGCCACCATACTGCACGATTGGAAAGTCCCACGATAGCGCCATGGGGATAAGCTTCCCTTCGCCCGGAGCGAGCCTGAAGCGCACGGCGATTGCTCCGGCCATCTGCTGCACACTGCTCGCGACCGAGGAGCAAGAGAAAGCCTGACTGGCCTGAAAACATCCACCAGGGGCGAAATTGGGGAGTCGGCCATCGGTAGAGAATGGTTTCCAGACTTCCTCGGCGGACGATGTAGGATCGAATTCAGTCGTAAAGCTGATCCCTACGCTAGGGTCAGCAATCGTAGCAATCGCCATCTGACCGTCCCACTCTTCAGAAACATCGCCTTTTCTCAGTCGATCAAAAATGATGCCCTGAATCTCGATGCTAGCAGCCGTGGTGGTGTTCCCGAAATGATTGGTGTTGAGCTCATTCAATGCTCCGCTGAAGCCGTGGGTTTGATCGCGAAACCAGCCCACCATATTGGTCCATGAAAACATGATCGATACGGTGACGGCCTTGTCGCTAGGGTTCTTCGCGTACCAGTTGTAGACGGCGACGGGATAGCTGGATTCCTTGTAGTTGTCGGGCAACACCGGCGAGAATTGCTCGAGAGTCAAGGTGATTGGCAGTTGCGGCGATTTATAGGCGAACCAGGATTTGGGATAGAGCGCAGCATATTCGCCCGCGCCGACTGGATAACTCCAATTCCACGCAGACAGCGCTCCGCTCTGCGGTTTGCCAGTGGAAAGTACAACTGCGACAGGCTCTTCACCCTCTTTCTGAGCGAAAACGGAAAACTGATTCGCCGGAACATCCTCGTACTTGTGAACTCCAGTCTTCAGATGCCAGCGTTCGAAATTGCCGCGATAGCTGCGAGAGAAAGTGCCGGCTCCGAACCCGCCCACGGGCGCGCCCTGCCAGAAGCCATCGTCAATATTATCGCTGGGGTCGAGTTCTGGTTTGCGGCCGCCGGGGTTCGCGGGAGGCTGGCCAATCGGAATACGCCATGCGAGAGGGGGAATCTCGTCTTGAGCCTGTGTTGGGAGGGCAAAAAAGATAAGGAAAGACAAAAACAGCGCAGACCTGGCCAATGCCAATGGTGTCCCCCGGGCGGTGGCTGCTTACTATTCCGGACGAACCCGGCTTGCAGATCCGAGTCCGCCCCAGTTCTCAGTTATTTGGCCCAGAACCAGGCACGAAGACTCTGTCTGGGGCCGAGATTTCTACGTTCTTAAGCTCAGTCCTGATTCTGAACTGGCGCAACTCGCCTTTTGCTTTGGTCGTCTGAGTATTCCAACCTAGCCAGTATTGGTTTTTTAGAATCATGTCCAATTGCTGCAGGAAAGGTGCGAAGGCGATTGGAGTTTCGAGGCCCTGGAAGAATGACTCACCGCCAGTTTTGTCCGTAATTTCCGCCAAATTACTCTGGCCGTAATTCACGCGAAACATATTGCGGGTCAGACGGCCGACGCCGGACGCATAGAGCGTATGGAGCATTACGCCTGCCTTTTCCGCCGTATCAACCGTGCTCTGTATGTCCGGGCTGAAAGGGTCGCCGCGGAAACGGTCGATGCCGTCGGAGATCAGCAGAATTTCGCGGCGAGTTCCAGGCGCTGGTGGCCAGCGCTTGATCAAGTCCATGGTCGAAAGATAGATGCTGGAATATGCGCCGTAATATCCCAGAGGCAATCGGAGCGTTTTTGCGACCGCCTCGTGATCGGTATTAAACTGCGAAACGGCTTGTACCGTGCCATTGCTCGCGTAGAAAACTCCGACGCCCGCGTTCTTGGGCTGGGCCATGATGAAATTCTGGATGTCTTTCAGTTGAAGGCCGAGCTCGGTTCTGGTGCCGTCGTCAATCAGAATTGCCAGCTGCAGCGCGCCTTTGTCGCCTTGCGCAGGCTCCCACCGAGTGACTTCCTTTTTCTGTTTTCCTTCGTAAAGCGAGATGTCGTCCTTGCTAACTGCCGGTGGTGGCGTGTAGTTAGGTCCGAGCACGGTAACAAAAGTAGTGACCGGTTTGTTGGTTTGCGCCTGGACCGGCGCGGAGGCAACAATTCCCAAAATTATGGCAACGACTACAAACCCTGTCACTGCAAAACAAGCCTTGCGCATTTCAACCTCCTGATCAAACTGCCTTCTTCGCGCCTAGTGCAGGGGTATTGAGAACCGAAGCAAGGCTTCGACGGCACAACTCTATTGAGGACTCGAAGGTCTGTCAAGCTCGAGCCTCGCCTATGTCTTAGCTCCATAATATTGTCACCCCCTAACGGCAACGTGAAAATGTCACTCCATGAGCCAGGAGACGTTTCGCGTGAGCCAGAAGGAATTGCAACGAGTCGCAGTCATCGCATCGTGTGTGAAGGGAGATCTGGCGTGTGCCAGAGCGGCTGCGCTGCTCGATCTGACACCTCGGCAGATCAAACGCCTCAAAGCCCGTTATCGGCACGGCAGCGCAGCCGCTCTGGCACACGCCAGCCGCGGTCGGCCCAGCCACCGTCGCCTGCCCGATGCGGTGCGCGAGCAGATCGTGGGTCTGGCGCGCAGCACCTACGCTGGCTTCAACGATCACCATCTCTGCGAGAAGCTCGTCGAGTGCGAAGGCTTTTCACTCAGTCGCGAGACACTGCGCCGGCTATTACGCAAGCAAGGTCTGGGCCCGCCCAGAAAGCGCCGGGCTCCGGCGCATCGCCAGCGGCGCGTGCGTTCCGCACGGCTCGGCGAACTGGTGCAGCTGGATGGTAGCCCCCATGACTGGCTCGAAGGTCGTGGCCCACGACTCACCGCCCTGGGCATGCAGGATGACGCTACCGGTAAAATCCTGGCCGCACAGTTCTTCTCTTCGGAAACCGCTTTTGGCTATCTCTGCTTGCTTCGTCAGCTGCTCCGCCGTCATGGCCTGCCCCTGGCTTTCTACGGCGATCGCAGCGGCGTCTTCGTCCGCAACGATGACAACTGGACCGTCGAAGAACAGCTCGCCGGAAAACGCCAACCCACCCAGTTTGGTCGCGCCCTCGCGCAGCTCGGCATTACTTTCATTGCGGCTCACAGCCCTCAGGCCAAAGGCCGCGTCGAGCGTCTCTGGGGGGTGCTCCAGGATCGTCTCTCGAGCGAGCTGCGGCTGGCCAAAGCCGACGACATCGACTCTGCCAACACCGTGCTACGCAAGTTCGCCGCTGATTACAATCGCCGCTTCGCCAGACAGCCTCGCGAAAAGCAATCCGCCTGGCGTGCCGTTCCAGAAAGTCTCGAACGTATCTGCTGCTTCATGCATGAACGCATCGTCAGCAACGACAATGTCGTGCAGTGGGAGGGTCGTCGCTTCCAGATCCCCCAGCAGGCGCGTCGTTTCAGCTTCGCCGGCGCCAAAGTGCAAATCTACCAAGCCCTTAACGGACGCCTCTCGTTCTACTACGGCGACACTCGTTTGGAGCATGCAGCTATCCCAGGGGGGTGACATTTCTATGTTGCTGTTAGGGTGACATTTTTATGTTGCTACAACAGCTCGAGCCTCGCCTAGGTAATGGCGGGCTCGCTTCCCCCGATGTTCAATCTAATCTCCGCTCGCAACCCTAACCAGAACCATCAGGCGCCACAATTTTTCTCTGCACGATCCCTTGGAGTATTCACGGCTGCTCTCGATTCGTTCCGCTAACTTAGATGACCACAGTCTGCTGAATGGTTTGATTCATGAATTCGCACAGTGCGAACGGCTCCCTGTTTGCAATACGGATGAGGCGCTTGCACGCGATGGATTCGGGCCACAGCCAAAATTTCGTGCGCTCATCGCTCGATGGATGGCCGGGCCGTACGATATGCGTTTTTCTTCCGCCACGATTCATCGCTTCAAGGCCGCGCGACATTTTTGGAGGATCTATATGTCCGATCAGAGTTCCGCGGAAACAATATTGGCACGGCGCTGTTGGCTGGCGTTGCCTGAATAGCGCAGGAGAGCAATTGTTTCGGCCTACTATTTAACGTGCTGGACTCGAATCAACTTAGCGATCGATCTTTATCGCAAACGTGGCGCGGAATTTACGCGATGATTGGAAAACGGCGTGGTCCCAAGCGAGCTCATTACAGACTCTGGCAGTTCAAGGTTAGTGGAAGTGACGTTCAAAGGCGCCTCGGGGCATGCTGGCCGATACGTTTTTAGTTTTGCGAGTTACCGAACGGCGCGAAGCTAGTAAACGATTGTGAGATGCTTGCGGCGTTCCACCCACGCCTGATTATTGAAGATGCGCGGCGTCAGCTCGATCAAACGCGGAAGCATATTGAAAATCGCGACGGGTCCCCACTCCGATCCGTTGCGCATGCGAAAACCTTTGCGGTTCAATTCTTCGGCGACCTTGCTGATGGAAATATCCTGAATGATCAATTCCATCATCGAAAGCAAAAATTCCGTCTCGGCGGGGTTTTCTTCGAGGCGCTCGCAGTCTCCGGCAACGCGCGTTCCGAACGGGGGAGCTTCCTCAATGCTTGAGGTGGTTTGCGGCGGCGTCGAGGTTGCGGTTTCTGATTCGCGCTCCCACTCGACTTCCCACTCTACGCCGACCAGACGCCAGCCTTCCTGTTCTCGTCTGCGAATGTAATCGGTATCCAGTGGCCCTTTCACCGCTTCGCGAATTCTTTCCAGCCTAGCCACCGTGGCCCTCCTGGAAGTCGACTGTGCACCTGCAATCTACTAAATTCCGTAACCCTGACGAGAGTAAGGCTGAACACCAACCCCGGGAAGTCTGCGCGGATTCGGGCAATTCACGTGCCAGCTTTCAAAGCCGGTCGACAATGTGAAAGAACGGCTTAGGAGGCCGCGCAAATCGATCTGAGCAAGACGCTGCTCGTTTCTGGGATGATTCTGTCGCTGAAGCGAACAGGAACCCGCCAGCATCGGTGCCGCTGGGTTTGGGTCACGGGCGCCCGGCTAAATCGATTCCAGGCTTTTGCCCCCGGATCGCGCGAGCCTGAAGCGCTGGCAATTACAGCGGAGTTCGGCATAAAATCACGCGTCGATTCTAAATTCGCTGCAGCAGTGGTTATGACACGAACGTAGTGTAAGACCGGCGTGCTCAGCCTCCCGTGCAGCGCCGTATGGCGGCCTTACTTCTAACCTCAACCTGAACCAGCGATTGGAGAAATCATGAAATTCAAACATTTCGCAGCAGTGTTTCTTTGCGCTTTAGCAATCGCCACGGCGGCGCGCCCGGATGCGGTGGTACTGAAGAACGGAGATCGCCTCGAGCGGAACCATCGAAGCCTCCGACGGCAAGGACGTGACGTTAAAAACAGGCTATGCCGGCGAGATCAAGATCAAATGGGACGCGGTGACACAGGTGATGACGGATAAACCGCTGTACGTAATAACGCCCGATAAAAAAACCGTCAGCGGCACAGTTACGACCGAAGGGACGAATCTGGTCGTGCGCACGGGGAATGGGGCAGTGGTGCAGGTGCCCATGGCGCAGGTAACTACTGTGCGATCCGCAGACGCGGAGACGGCATACGAAAAAAGCCTGCATCCGAGCCTGATTGAAGGATGGAAAGGCGGAGTGAACGTGGGTTTTGGATTGGCGCGCGGGAATAGCGACACAACAAACTTGACTAGCGGATTTGCGGCGGACCGGAAGACGCTCAACGATGAAATCACCTTGTACGAAACTTCGCTGTACAGCTCCAATGGTCTGCCGGGAGGCGGGACGACGGCCAATTCTATCGTGGGTGGAGCAAAGTATGACCGGAACATCACCCAGCGGGTTTTCGTGTTCGTTAGCGCGGATTTCACGCACGACGAGTTGCAGGATTTGAACGTACGGCAGATTTACAGCGGCGGTTTGGGCTATCACGTCATCAATACCCCGAACACTGTTTTCGATGTGCTGGCGGGCGCGAAACTACACGCGCGAAACGTACAGCGGGAATTCGACGAATGTAGACCGCAATCTCGCAGGTGTCACGCTCGGTGAAAATTTCATGCACAAGTTCGGGAAGTCGACGACGGTTACCGAAGTATTTTATTTTTATCCGGACTTGACCGATACCGGCCAGTATCGGTTTTCATTGGACGCGGGCTGGGTGACTAGCATCAACAAATGGCTAGGCTGGCAGACGTCGCTGAGCGACCGCTACGTGAGTAATCCGCCGATCGCGGGAACCAAGCCGAACGACTTCATATTTTCGACCGGCATTAACGTGAGCTTCGCACATTGATGAGAACGAATCTGTTGCCAAAAGCTCCGCCCCACCGGAATAACCACGGGAAGCGCGGCAGTTGGGATTCGGCGAAAAGCGCTAGTGAGGCAGCGGTTTTTGTAGTTTAGCTATCTCTGCGTTCGCCTGATCCATATATCTTCTGAGCGTTTTGGACGTCACCGCTGTGTAAGGCAGCCTCGGCCTGCACCAGGTAGCCATGCACGCGCTGCTGAGACGCCGCGAGATCACCGCTCGGCTGGGTACCAGACTGTTGTTGCATCGACGCGATGCGTGCATCGAGCGAGGTAGCACGGCTTGTAAGCTCATCCCATTCCTCGCGCTCGACCGCAGCGAGTTGCGCCACCGTGGCGACAGTGGCGCGTTTCGTTTGTTCGTCAGCGGGCGAGGCTCGCTGCGTTGGGGGCGCCGCCGGTTGTGGCGGCTGCTGCTGCACCGCAGTTTGCTGCGCCGTTGTTTCCGGTACGACGTCTTGCTGTCCGGCGCCGCTGAATTTTGCGCGGCTTGAGCCGGCGCGGGCGGGCGTGGTTTCACGCTGGCAACGGGGGGCGTTTTTCTCGAGCCTGCAACGGGTGCAGCCGGTGTATTGGCGTTCGGTGCTGGGTTCGGAGGCGCGTCCGGCAATGCGGAGCCAATCGCAATGGGTGTTGCGGGCGGAGTTTCTGGCGCGGCGGACGTGGGTATCTCGGGCGGGCGGGTGCGCATCCAGCGCGTAATAGCGAAACCGGAGACAAGCAGAACAATTAAGGCCGCAGCGATGCTGAGAGCGATGTAGAGACCACGACGAGCACCTCTGTTCGCTGGCGCGGGCTCTTCTGAGGGCACAGGTGGAGGAAGGAAAATTCCTCGGCCTGCTGAGGCCACCGGCAGATCCACATTAGGTTGCGGCGCCGGCGTACGATTTGCTGGAGCAGCTACTGGGGCCGCGGCGGGTTGAGCCGTGACTGGCCGAGCTGTTACCGATTTAGCGGTCACGGGACGCATGCCCGAACCCGGTGTGGTGGGAGGCAGGGGCCGCGGTGTTGGAGGCGCAGTCATGTCCAGCGTCGAAACAGAAATGATTGGCTCGATCGGTGTGGGTTCGCCAAACGAAGGCGCCACACTTTTTAACGCGGCGCGCAGCGCGTCAGCCGTTTGAAAGCGCTTCTCCGGCTCCTTGGCCATGGCCATGAGGATCAGTTGATTCAGCGCCGGTGTGACGTCCGGCTTTAGCTCGACCGGAGCGGTTGGCGGGATTTGAAGATGCGCTTGCATCATTTCGAAATTGTTGTCGCTGACGAAAGGCCGCTGGCCCGTGATCGATTCGTATAGCGATACGCCCACGGAATAAATATCGGAACGGCCGTCAATCGTTTCGCAGCGAATCTGTTCCGGCGACATGTAAGAAACCGAGCCCAAGGTAGTCCCGGCCATCGTCAGACCCATGTCATTGCCGGAACGAGCAATACCGAAGTCCATCAACTTCACAATGCCTTCGGGCGTGAGCATGATATTGGCGGGCTTGATGTCGCGGTGGACGATTTGTTTGGCGTGTGCGCAATGCAGCGCGGCGAGAACCTGGTCAAAGTAAAAGAGCGTATCCGCATAACGAACGGGCTCTTGCTGAAGACGAGATGCCAGCGTGACGCCTTCGACGTATTCCATAATCATCACTAGTTGATTGCCGATGGTGAGCGCAGTACGAAGTTCGGCGATATTGGGATGATGCAGGCTGGCCAGAACTTTTATTTCGCGCAAGAAGCGGTCGGCGAGATCTTTTTGCTCGGATAAATCCGGAAGCAAAACTTTCATTGCTTCGACGCGATCTGAAAGTGTATTGCGGACTTTGTAGACTTTCCCCATACCTCCGGCGCCCAGGGTGCTTAGGATCAGGTAGTCGCCCTTACGCGCGCCGGTGACGTCTTCGGTCATGTGGCCCCTAGAAATCGGCGATCGGTTCGAGGTGCAGGCCCGGGAACTGGCCACATTCTACGATATTTGCGCTCAGACGATACAGCGTTGAGTGTGATCGTTGTGCGTCGCAACAGTTTAACGCGAACGTCAGACGAAAGGTTCTGTGCGGCCGAGTCCTACCGGTTTCTAGTGCTTGACAGCAACCAGCCGCAGGCCTATGTTCTTCCACATTGCTATTAATGGATTGGTCCGTACAGGTCTGTCCAAGCCATATTCGGGCTAATATTACTCAGTTGAAGTTTCCTGGGCCATGACGGTTTTATGCGAGTTTTTGCGCATAGCGTAATGTAGAGGCGTCGCCATAGCCGATTTGTCGAAAACCGTCGAAAGATCGAAGCCCTGAAAAAGTTTTAAGCCGCGGAGTTTCCACTAGCAGCGATAAAAGGTTTTGGTAGCAAGGTATAGAAACCGAGTTTGAGTGCAGAAGGAGAGAAAGATGAATACCCAGTTTAACTTCAGCTCTGTGGCAAAGTGGCTCCTGGTTTTGAGTTTAATCTTGGCCCCCCATCTCGCTTGGGGGCAGAAGAACAAGGGCGGCGGGGGTTCGGCGCCAGCCTCACATTCGGCGCCTGCCTCGCATTCGGCGCCGGCCTCACATGCTTCAGGGGGTGGTGCTGCGGGTCATAGTGGCGGCGCGACCACTGCCAACCACGGGGCTACAACCGCAAACAAGGGCGCTACGACTGCAAACCATGGCGCGACGACCGCCAATCACGGTGCGACAACTGCGAACAAGGGCACTACGACGACTGCGAGCCACGGGGCCACAACCACAACTGCAAACAAGGGGGCCACGACTACCGCAAACAAGGGTGCCACGACAACTGCGAACAAGGGTGCCACGACGACGGCAAACAAGGGTGCCACGACGACGGCGAATAAGGGTGCCACGACGACGGCGAATAAGGGTGCCACGACGACGGCGAATAAGGGTGCCACGACGACGGCGAATAAGGGTGCACGACGACAGCGAATAAGGGTGCCACGACGACGGCGAATAAAGGTGCGACGACGACGGCGAATAAAGGCGCGACGACGGCCAATAAGGGTGCAACTACGACGTCCGGTAAAGCGGGCGGCACGACGGCAGGAGCCAAGGCTGGTGGAGCAGCGAACGCAAAAGCGGGCGGAGCTAGTTCGCACGCCGCAACCAAAACTGTAACCACGAAGAGCGGCAATACAGCACATGTCAGCTCGAGCGGAAAAGTCACTTCCATCAAGACGTCCAAGGGGGCGACCATTAGCCACGGCGCGGGCGGAGCCCGGAGAGTGTCGTCAACCCGACCTGGTGGTGGCCATCTCGTAAATACAGGCCGGCACGGCGGCTATGGTGAGCGCGGCTACCGCGGACGTGACGGGCGCCGCTACATGGGGCGCACGTACTATAGGGGCGGCCGATACTACGCTTACGGATACCGCGGTTACTACTATCACGGCGGCTATTATTACGGATATGTGCCCCCTTATTACTACGGCGCCGGATTTTACGGCTGGGCCTATAACCCGTGGGTAGCGCCAGTGACCTTCGCATGGGGCTGGGGAGCGGCGCCGTGGTACGGATACTATGGCTACTATTTCAATCCGTATCCGGTGTACCCGAGCGCAGCTTTTTGGATGACGGACTACATCATCAGTCAGAATTTGCAGGCGGCTTACGCGGCCCAAGCCGAGGCTAACGCCAACGCCGCGGCAGGGGCTCAAGCCGATGCCAACGCGGACGCTGGACAATCAAGCGGGGCGGCGGAGCGGTCGCGCTGACGCCGGAAGTGAAACAGGCGATTGCTGACGAAGTGAAGGCCCAGTTGGCTGCGGAACAAGCTGCGGCGGCAGCGCCACAGCCGGCAGCAGCAGCAGCGCCTGCGGCGGCACAAAATACAGCTGATGCAACGCCTCCGCCCGAAGAAACGCCGGCAGCGCTTGATCCCAAATACCGCACGTTTATCGTGAGTGACGTTCTCACCGAGACCGGACCCGATGGGCAGGAATGCTCGCTGACTTCCGGTGATGTGGTCACACGCATCGAAGACACTCCGGACGCCAACAAGAGTGTGAAAGTGCTGGTGAGCGCGAGCCAGAAGACCGATTGCGCATCAGGCGCACAGATCGCGGTAGCCGTGGACGATCTGCAAGAAATGCACAACCACTTCCGCGAGCAGTTGGATACCGGGCTGAAGACTCTCGCGGACAACCAGGGTAAGAACGGTATTCCGGCGGCTCCCGATACTAAGACCAAGGTGAATCCGGATGGTCAAGTGCAGCCGGATACATCGGTGAAAGGTGAGCTCGAGGCGCAGCAGGCGGATGCCGACAAAGCCGAGCGGATGTCCAACAGCAGCAGTCCTCCGGAGCAGGCAGCGACGATTAGTTGTTGGTAGATTACGCCGAAAGAACGAAGTGACAATCGGTCTGGGAGCGTCGATGCTTGATAGCGACGGCGCTCCCGCCTTCAGCGGCAGGCAAAGTGGCATTGCAGACAGAACTCGCACGCAACGAACATTACCTGCCAGAAAACCGTGGTACTTGCCGACCCGGAGGAGGGTGTATCGCCATGAAGGTGAAATTGAATATGGGATACAAATCGCTGCGCTAATTGTTGCAGTTCTTTTCCTTTTCTTTGCTGCGAACGCGCAAAACAGCGCATTAAAAAGCCAGTTGGAAGCACAGTACAAGCCGACAAAGACCACCGACGATAGGTCAGATATCGTCACGGCTGGCTCCGTGCTGATACTGCAGAAAGACAAGATCATTATGTACAGCACTACGACGCAAATACCGCCTCAGAACAGTTATAAGGACGGGAAGCTTTCCGAAGGCGCCTTTGGAGTGCACCAGAAACTCTCGAGTTTTGGCAGCATGATCGGCCATCCGCCGCCAGCCAGCGATGTGCAGTCGCGGCAATTCGTGACCGGTGAAAAGTTTTGGGTGACAAGGATTGATGTGCAGACCGACGGCGTTCTGTTTTGGTTGTTCAGTGATCCTTACAACGACATCCGCTATTACTCGACTCTGAAGTTTGTTTTTCCGCACGGGTCCACTCCCTCCTCGGATCAGGTGTTGAGCCTGGTAGGCGAAGTCCTGAAAGTGGACGCTGACGATTCTGCGAAATCCGATGACAAGGGTGGCGATCAGCAACAAGCAGCGCCGGCGGCGGCGATGCAGCCCAGCAACCGGCGGCAGAACAAGCCGCCGCAGCGCCTGCTGCACCAGCAGCGCCTCCCGCTACCGTCGAGATTGGGCAGACAACCGACGAAGTAGTCGCCATATTGGGGCAGCCGGATAAAATCCTGAACCTGGGTCCGAAGCAGATTTATGTGTACAAGGATTTGAAAGTCACGTTTGTGAAGGGCAAGGTTACGGACGCGCAATAAATAAATGCGTTTCGCTCGCCAAGAATCGCGTGCGATGCGCATTTTTCACTTGGCGCGAAGTCACGGATTTTTGCAGAGGCAGCTCCCGAGCTTCGAAGAGTATTTCCGGGACGAATCTCGATTTGTAATCTTGCGCGAGCGACTGCCTCCCATTTGTTGATTTTCCCGAATGCAGCGTTGACCGACCTCCACCTTAGCGAGCGTACACACCACTAGATTTTCCTTCTCGGCTTCTTAAAAAAATCCATCAACGCCATAAGCCTCGGGCGAAGTTTCCTCGCACGCGAGCAGATTCGGCACAGAAGTGCGTTCGACCGGTGAACCGCCAGGAGCCTGGCCTCGTCGCGCGAATTTCTAAGTTGTATTCCGAATATTGGGAGGCCCAAAAGGTGCATCTGTCCCGCCGCATATATTGCAACTCTCCGGATTTACGTAGCTCTCTGTCAGCAAAGGCTTTATTTGTCGCAATGCGTGGCGACGAACGTGCCATACCGGTCGACGGGGGAAGTCAGCTTTTTCTGTTCACTGCCCCACAAATTGTAGAACCGGAGATTGAAAATGCGATTGAACAAGCATTCTTGCCTCGTTGCTTTGTTCGCGGCTTTGCTGCTCTTGCTGCCAACCTTGGCGTCGGCGCAGAGCGTCGTTACTGGAGCAATCAGCGGCAGCATCACCGATCCTTCGGGTGCCGTGATCGTTGGTGCCACCGTGAATTTGAAAAATATCGCCACTGGCGAAACCAGCGCGACTACAACGAGTGCGGGCGGAATATACCAATTCACGCTCTTGAAGCCGGGCACATACCAACTGACGGCTTCACAGCAAGGATTCAAGCAGGTGAATCAAACCGTGGAAGTTCTTCTCGGCCAAATCGCGACCGCGAATTTGAAGCTAGAGCTTGGGAGCGGCGCCGTCACCGTTGAAGTGACCGGAGAGGGCGCGATGCTGCAAACCGAGGACGCAAACATTTCCTCGAATTTTGATACCAACCAGATACAGAACATTCCGAACCCTGGTGGCGACATTACTTATGTGGCGCAGAGTGCGCCCGGCGTGACGATGAATAACTCCGCCGGCGGCGGCTACGGAAACTTTTCCGCCTTCGGCCTTCCCGGCACATCAAATTTGTTCACGATTAACGGCAACGATTACAACGACGCATTCCTGAACTTGAATAACTCGGGTTCGAGCAACCTACTGCTTGGAGGCAATGAACTCCAGGAGGTCGCGGTGGTTAGCAACGGGTACACCGGCCAGTATGGCCGTCAGGCGGGCGCGCAGATAGACTACTCCACGAAGTCGGGCGGCAACGCCTTTCATGGCGACGCCGTTTATAACTGGACTGGCCGCGCCTTCAACGCAAACGATCCGCTCAATAAAGCCGGCGAAGCAGCCGCTGGACTGCCAAACACAAGGCCATTTGAAAACAACAATCAGTGGGCCGCGTCTCTAGGTGGTCCGGTTCTGAAAAACAAGCTCTTCTTTTTTATGAACACAGAAGGTATTCGCTACATTTTGGCGTCGGTAAAACCGGTGTCCGTACCCACGCCGGCTTTCGAAACGTTTGTACTCGGCAATGTCGCTCCTCAAGGACCGGCAGTCGAATCCTTCTATTCCAACGTCTTTGGCCTTTATAACAAGGCGCCCGGTATATCAAGCGCGATTCCAAACGCCGATAGTTGCGCTGGCTTGGCTGTCGCTGGCGGCGAATGCACGGCGAGCTACACACAGTCATCGCCCAACGGAAACAAAGAATGGTTGCTGACCGGCCGTATGGATTACAGCTTCGACGACAACAATAAGATATTCGGGCGCGTGAAGTTCGATCGCGGTGTGCAACCAACTTACACGGACTCAATCAACTCCATTTTCAATGCAACAAGTAACCAGCCGCAGGACGAAGGCCAGTTGAACTACACGCACATCTTTAGCCCGACGGTGGTCAACAATTTCGTCTTTTCCACGCTGTATTATTCTGCGCTGTTTGGAAATTTGAGTCCGGGTTCGGCTCTAGCTGTATTCCCAGGGATCTTCAATTTCACCGACGGATCTCTCACAAATTTGGGTATCGGCTCCGGACTGAACGGATTCGAAAACGGCTTTTTCTTCCCGCAAGGGCGCAATGTAACCCAATGGCAGCTTATCGACGACCTTTCGGTAGCGCGAGGTAATCACGCCTTTAAGATGGGCATGAACTTCCGCCGCGATGATATTTCCGACTACAGCGCTGGCATTCAGACGCTTTATCCGGCGATCAATCTGACGCTGGCCGAATTCGCCAATAATTCGATTGCACCGGCAGGTTGCGCTGCTGCGGGCGATTGCGGATCCGCGGTTTTCAATTTCGCCACGACGCCGAAACAACCGGTTGCCTATTACAGTTTCGGATTGTATTTCCAGGATGAATACAGGGTTAGTTCAAAACTGAAACTAACTCTCACTCTCCGGGCTGACCGTAACTCCGGGGGCGTTTGCCAATCCAATTGCGCGAGTCTTCCGGTTACACCGTTTACGGAGATGCCGCACGGTGCAACTATTCCCTACAACGCAGCCGACGGAGGATCTTTCGAAACAGGCCTGCACACGATCGTTCCAGGCGTCGAGAAAGTGGTATTCGAACCCCGGTTTGGTTTCGCCTGGAGCCCCATCGGCCAGAACACGGTGCTTCGCGGCGGAGTCGGTTTGTTCACGGATCTTTACCCCGGAACAATCCTTAGTCCCTATGACAACAATTTCCCGCAAACGAATCTCTGGGCGGTGCCAGCCGGCACTGCAGCTTTTGACAATCTGTCTCCCACCTCGACCGCCTTCCCGGGTAGCGGGCCGAGCCTTGTTAGTCAATGCAATGCGGCGTTTCTGGCCAACTACAATAGCGGTGGAAGCTTGACCACAGGCGGTTCCAGCGGCGGCGGTTATATGGGTGCCGCATCAGGCATCCCCGGAGGTTGCCTCAACGCGCAAGGTAATCTTTCGGTCCCCACGCTCAGTGATGTGAGCCGCGATTTGAAAAATCCAAAGTATGTCGAATGGAACTTCGAGCTGCAACATACTTTTGGTTCGCGCACCGTAGCCTCCATAAACTATGTCGGAAACCATGGCTATGACGGTCTCGTTACCAACAACGATCTCAATGGCTTCGGTTTTGGCACACTGCCCGCGACGCCGACGGATCCACGTGTAGGCAAGGTGGACTTCCTCCAAAATGGAGGCGTCTCAAACTATAATGGCGTAACCCTTACTCTCCAGGAGAATACCTGGCACGGATTGAGCGGCAGGCTCAACTATACGTATTCCCACTCCTTGGACGACATTTCAAATGGCGGAATACTGCCGTTCAGTGTCTTCTACAGCATTAGTACGCCAGCTTCGGACCAAGTCGATCCCTTCAACCTCAGCCGTCAATATGCTTCGTCAGATTACGACGCGCGTCACCAGGTGTCCGGCAGCTTTGTTTACCGCTTGCCCTTCAAGAGTGAGAATCGCCTCCTGAATGCAGGAATCGGCGGCTGGATGATTTCCGGGACTATGTTCTATCGCACAGGCTTTCCGTTCAGCTTGATCGACGGCGGAGAGTCGGCAAACCTCACGGGGAATAACCTGGGCGGTTCGACAATTCTCCTGCAACCAAACTTTACGCAAAGAAACTTCTCAAATGGAGCAGCGTGTATAAGCACACCGTGCTTTGGGCCCGGGACGGCGAACACGTTCGCTACATCTACAACTTTCCTGGGATCGCCGCGAAATGCTTACCTCGGGCCGGGCTTCCTTGGTGGTGATATGAGCGTGAGAAAGGATTTTGCGATCAACGAGCGGGTTACTTTTCAGCTCGGATTTAACGCTTACAACTTCCTCAATCACGCAAACTATGGCGCACCCTATCCAAACACGAACGGACCGCTCGGGCTAACGATCTTCACCGAGACGCCACCGACATCGCCTTACGGCGCGTTTGCAAGCGCCGCCACGGATATGAGGATGGCGCAGATTACTGCCAAGCTGATTTTCTAAATCAAATCTAACGGATAGGAAGTGAAAGGCGGCCCTGCGAAGGACCGCCTTTTTTGTTGGATGCACCTTCTGGTACCACCCTGAAGTCCTCCAAAGTGTCAATCCGAAGTCTCGAGTTTTTATTGTGGTCAGAAAAGGCCTTTTACCAGACCTTCCACGACCGCCACGTCAGTCCATTCGAATAGGCGCTAGGCGGGTTGCAAGGAATTTCGAAACCGGACGAAAGTAGGTATCTCGCCTCTTCAAAGCTACATATTTGCGTGTATCTATATGGAAAACGGTATAGGCCTCGGCCAACCATTTCCAGGATATTATCTAAATTATTGAATCTAGGTTACTTATTTTTGATTTGACGTGGATACCAACGTGCCATGTGATCCGCGGCAGATGATCTACGTGCTTTGGGGGCATGGGTGATTCCACAGATTTCGTCGAAATTCTCAGCACCATTTCTAGGAGGCTGTATGAGTTGGAAGCGCTTTTTTGTAGCAGTGTTTGCGGCGCTATTGCTGCTGCCGGGTATTTCCTTGGCGCAGAGCGTCGTAACGGGCGGAGTTTCCGGCGTGGTTACTGATCCGTCGGGCTCGGTGATCGTCGGTGCAACCGTGAACTTGAAAAATAACGGGACGGGCGAGACCCAGTCGACGACGACAGGGTCAACCGGGATATACCAATTCACGCTCCTAAAGCCGGGCACCTACGTTGTGTCCGCAACGCAGTCGGGGTTTAAGCAGACCACCGAGAGTGTGGACGTTCTGCTCGGACAGATAGCGACTGCAAACATGAAGATGGAACTGGGTAGTGGCGCTGTGACCGTCGAGGTCACCGGGCAAGGGGCGCTGTTACAGACCGAAGACGCCAACATTTCATCGAACTTCGACACGAACCAGATTCAGAACATTCCGAATCCCGGCGGTGACATCACTTACGTGGCACAAACCGCGCCCGGTATCACCATGAACAACTCGACCTTGGGCGGCTATGGCAACTTCAGTGCGTTCGGTCTGCCTGGAACCTCGAATCTCTTCACGATTAACGGTAACGATTACAATGACGCGTTCTTGAACCTCAATAACTCCGGTTCGAGCAACCTGCTGCTAGGCGGCAACGAACTGCAGGAAGTCGCCGTTGTGAGCAACGCCTACACCGGGCAATACGGCCGTCAGGCGGGCGCTCAGGTTGACTACAGCACGAAGTCCGGCGGCAACGCGTTCCACGGCGATGCAGTCTACAACTGGACGGGTCGCGAGATTACGGCGAACGATCCGATCAACAAATTTGGCGGCGGAACGAGGCCGTTTGAAAACAATAATCAGTGGGCAGCAGGTATGGGTGGCCCAATCAAAAAGGACAAAGCGTTCTTTTTTGTCAATACGGAAGGTATTCGTTATATTTTCGGTTCGATTCACCGTCCCACGGCGCCCACTCCGGCATTCGAAAGTTACGTTCTGGGCAACGTCGCTCCTCAGGGAGCGGCTGTCGAGTCGTTCTACAAGAACGTGTTTAGCTTGTATAACGCAGCACCGGGAATCGCCAGCGCGGCCCCGAATGCCACTAGCTGTCCCGGGTTTGCAACACCTCCCCCAGGGACAGGCAACGCTTGCACCGAGAGTTGGATTCAATCAGTCTCTAGCGGCAATAAAGAGTGGCTGCTAAGTGGACGCGTAGACGTCAACTTGACCGAAAACGATAAGATATTCGGACGGGTGAAGTTCGATCGCGGCACGCAGCCCACCTATACTGACTCGATCAATCCTGTCTTCAACGACTTCAGCATCCAGCCACAGGATGAAGGCCAGTTGAATTACACCCACATCTTCTCACCGACGGTTGTCAACAATTTCATCTTCTCGGATCTGTATTATTCGGCGATCTTCGGCAACTTGAATCCTGGCCCTGCGCTGACCCTCTTCCCGGGTAACCTCGCGTTTTTAAACGACGGAACGCTGACTGGGCTCGGGACCGGATCGGGGAACCCGGGAGGTTTCGCTGCAGGTTTCCTGTACCCGCAAGGGCGCAAAGTTGAGCAGTGGGGATTGGTGGATGACCTCTCGGTGACGCGTGGAAATCACGGTTTCAAGATGGGTGTAAACTTCCGTCGCGATGACATCTCGGACTTCAGCGCAGCCGAACAGACTCTCTATCCAGCCATCAATGCCACGTTATTTGGATTCGCTAACAACGAAGTTGCGCCTCCGGGTTGCGCCACGAGTACGATTCAATTCGGGTGCGGCAGCGTTCAGTACAACTTCGCGGTTCAGAATCACCAGCCCGTCGCCTACTACAGTTTCGGGCTGTACTTCCAGGATGAGTACCGCGTGAACTCAAAGCTGAAGTTTACATTAACCCTCAGGGCCGACCGGAACTCGGGCGGAACGTGCAACAAGAATTGCGCCAGCTTGCCGGCCACTCCGTTTATCGAGGCGCCGAAAGGTGAAACGATTCCATACGACGAGTCCTACCCGACCGGGTTTACGACCATTATTCCTGGTATTGAAAAAGTCGTGTTTCAGCCAAGGTTTGGTGTGGCCTGGAGTCCAATAGGCCAAAATACCGTGATTCGTGGTGGTGTAGGCCTGTTCACCGACCTTTACCCTGGCGTCACTCTAAGCCAGTTCGATACAAACTTCCCGCAGGTAAATCTGTTTAACGTACCCGCTGGGACAGTAGCGTTTGATTTGAATCCCCCAGGAAGCACTGCTTTCCCAACCAGCGGTCCGGCCGTTGTATCGGAGTGCAACGGGGCGTTTTTGTCTAACTACAACAGCGGCGGAAGTTTGACGACAGGTGGCTCGAGCGGAGCTGGCTACTCGGGTGCAGCAGCGTCGATACCGGGCGGTTGTCTCAACTCGCTCGGTGCCCTGTCAGTTCCGACTCTGAGTGACGTGAGCCGTAGTTTCCATAATCCGAAATATGTTGAATGGAACTTTGAAATTCAGCACACGTTTGGTGCTCGCACCGTGGTATCGGCGAATTACGTCGGCAACCATGGTTATGACCTACTCGTTCAGAACTCAGATTTGAACGGCTTCGGTTTCGCCAACCTTCCGGCGACCGCTGCCAGACCCACGCGTGGCGAGAGTGAACTACACGTACAGCGGTGCCATTTCGAACTATCAAGGAGTGACGTTTTCGCTTCAGGAAAACGAATGGCACGGATTGAGCGGACGCGTCAACTACACGTACTCCCATGCGCTGGATGATTTCTCGAATGTACCCGGCGAGCCTTTCAGTGTGATCACCAGCATCGCTACACAAGTTAATCCCTATAACTTGGCGTCCCAGTATTCTTCGGGGGATAACGATGCGCGGCACCAAGTGACGGGCAGCTACGTCTATCAATTGCCGTTCAAGAGCGAAAATCGCCTTGTGAATGCAGCGATTGGTGGTTGGATGTGGTCCGGGACTTTGTTCTATCGCACTGGATTTCCGTTCAGCATAATCGATGGTGGGGAGATTGGAGCGCTTGCGGGTAATAACCTGTCAGGCTCGACGATTCTACTGCAACCCACTTCAGCCTTCACGCAGAGGAACTTCTCTAACGTGCAGGCTGCCTCTCGCCAACGGCCCCGTGCTTCGCCTTCCGACTTTATACCGAGCACGACTGCGGGCTTCATGCGCTCGGCGCGCAACGCATTCCGCGGGCCAGGCTTCTTGGGTGGCGACATGAGCGTTCGGAAGAATTTCAACATCACCGAGCGCATGACGTTCCAGATTGGTTTGAACGCCTATAACTGGTTCAACCACGCGAACTATGGTGCACCTTATCCAAACACGAATGGTGGCCCGTTCCTCGGAGTCGTGCTGTTCACGCAGACGCCGCCAACGTCTCCCTACGGAGCGTTTGCGGCTGCTGCGACGGATCAGAGGATCGCGCAGATCACTGGGAAGTTCATCTTCTAACCCAAACCGCTTAAACAGCGAAAAAGGGCGGCCTTCGCGGGCCGCCCTTTTTTATTGCGGTTCGATCGAAAGGTGGAAGCGCGAGGGAGAAAGGGCTTTGCCTGGTCGCAAGCCCGAGAACCAATGAAAGGTCGAGAGTGTCAGTCTCGGGGTAGTGGCCGACGGCGGGGGCGCGTCGGGCTAAGGCGCCTTACCTGGGACTTACGAAGCTTCGCAGCGATTGCTCGAATGGCGACCGAGCTATGCCGTGCTCGGTGATTATTGCGGTTATATAGCGTTCTGGCGTCACGTCGAACGCTGGATGGGCGGCTGTGACGTCTGGGGCCGTGCGCACCCCCGCTACGTGCGTTACCTCGTACTGTGAGCGTTCCTCGATTGGGATTCGGTCGCCAGTGGCCAAGGACAAGTCGATAGTGGACACTGGAGCGGCCACGTAAAACGGCACGTTATTTTCCTTGGCCAGCACCGCTATTCCGTACGTGCCGATTTTGTTGGCAGTATCCCCATTGGCGGCGATGCGGTCTGCGCCGACCACTACAGCTCCCACGCCACCAGTCCTTAGAAAATGGCCGACCATATTGTCGGTGATCAGCGTCAAGGGGATGCCGTCCTGCTGCAGTTCCCAGGCCGTGAGGCGCGATCCCTGCATATACGGGCGGGTTTCGGGCACCAGAACTTCGATCTTGTGGCCCGTTTCAATAGCCACGCGAATGACACCCAGCGCCGTGCCAATGCCTGCGGTAGCTAGCGCGCCGGCATTGCATTGAGTCATCACGCGGCCGGAATCGGGCATTAGTTGCGCGCCAAATTTCCCGATCGCCCGGTCGCCCGCACGTCGCTCTTGGTGCACTAGCAGGGCCTCTTCGATCAGAGCGACGCGAATCGTTTCGAGATTTCCCGCTCCGTTGTTTGCGGTGGCTGATGCCAGAGACTCAAAGCGCCGTTTGAAGCGTTCAATGGCCCAAAACAAGTCCACGGCTGTCGGGCGGGTATGTGCCAAGGTGTCGCAGATGACCTGATATTCCGCGCGCAATTCTTCCAACGATTTTGCTTCTGAATTTTTCACGCCGAGCGCTATACCCATCGCAGCGGCCACACCTATGGCCGGCGCGCCGCGGATCACCATCGTCTTAATCGCGTTTGCCACTTGGCGGTAATCAGTGTAGGTGTGATGAACGACTTGGCCGGGCAGCTTGAGTTGGTCCAGGATCAATACTCCCGTGGCAGTCCACTGGATGGGTTCCACGGCGTTCAATGCCTTGGTCTCGGCGGCTAACTTGTTCATCGGGTGGCGTCTCCAAACATCCATTCTAACTGAAAAAGGCCCTGGGGGGAATTAGTTGTGAAGTTTGAAGAACGAGTTCCAAACAAGCCTCGCGGCGGATGCCAAGAAACCGAATTCTGGGGCCTTAACACTGGCTTATTGTGGCGCCTCGAAAAATGACCAATGGACCGCGGTTGTTCCTTGTCTGCAAGTTGCGGACAATTCTAATCGACACCAGTGACGATTAGAATTGCGCGTGCGATGCTTTGCATTTTACTCAAAACCGTCGTGCAAGTCTGCGAACACACCGCCTGCAACGAACAGTGTCCGGCCGCTGCCCTAGTTGAATTGAGGTAAATGGTGGAAGCCCCGTGAAGCAATCAGAACCGAGAGCGCGATAAACGAATTATAGCTGACGTGCAGGATGTAGCTGGCGACCACGGTGCCCGTTTTCTCACGCACGTAGGTGAATATGATCCCAACGAGCACTAGCAACCCCACTTGCGGCCAGTTATTACCCAACTGCGAAGAATGAAGCAGTCCGAAAATTGTCCCAGTGAATAGAATGCCGAAAGGCACGCCGAATGATCGGGCGGCAACTGGATAAATGTAACCGCGAAAAACCGTTTCTTCGAGGAGCGGAGCTAGAGTCACGCTCATGATTAGCAGTAGAACCGCGGTGTGACGGTCCTGAAAAAATTGTTCGATAGGCATATTCGTTTTTGTCTTGAAGAGCGAAGATGCGCCCGCCACAAGAAACGAGAGTAAGAACCCGCCAGCGATTAATCCGAGGATATGCGGTTCGCCTCGGTACCTGGCCTGTGTGGAGAGGGCGCCACCCGAGCGTACGCCAGACCGGCGAGCGAAAACGCAGACGCATTTGCGCAGCGAGATATACGAGTAAACACAAAGAGAGCAAGGCCATAGCGATGATTGAGACCAATCCCTGCTCGGTGATGGATTGTTTGATTTGCGTCATGGAGACGCCCGTGGCGCGTAATCCCGCAACAACCAGCGTAGTCAGGATAAGCAGCAATGCAAAAGCCACCACGAGCAGCACTAGAAGATCCGACCAGCCCCACGGAACGCGCAAATCTTCCGGAAGTGATCGGACCACCGGCCCGAGGTATCCTGGAGTGACTACGGGTGTAAACTCGCTGTGTGCGCTCGCAGAGGCCCCAGTAGCCGCTTCATTTGGATCTTGGGGCAATGGCGCGTTTACGAATTCAGGGGTGACGTCATTTGCGACCGGTTTTTCGTGAGTATCTGGATTGTGGTCGTCAAAGTTCATTGATTGGATCCGGCCAATTCTTGACGGTCATCGGGCTTAGCGATGCGTTTATGGTTCGCGCTGTTTCTACCCGTGCCGTTTATGTTGAGGCTGCGAGCCAAGATTTGGCCAGTGTAAGATTTTTTCACTCGCGCGACCTGTTCTGGCGAGCCTTGGGCGACGATGCGTCCCCCTTCTTCACCACCCTCGGGCCCGAGATCGATGATCCAATCCGCTTGTTTGATGACGTCAAGGTTGTGCTCAATGATCAGGACGGTGTTGCCCAGCGTCACAAGCCGATTGAGAACATCGAGAAGTTTTTTAACGTCGTCGAAATGCAGGCCGGTTGTCGGCTCGTCGGATTATACAGCGTGCGGCCCGTCTGGCGCTTGGAAAGTTCGCGCGCCAGTTTTGTGCGTTGAGCTTCACCGCCGGAAATTGTGGTGGCAGATTGTCCGAGTTGAACATATCCCAGCCCGACATCGACGAGAGTTTGCAGCTTGATTTGAATGGACGGAATATTTTCGAGCACCTTTAGAGCTTCCTCGATGGGGAGATCGAGAAGATCTGAAATCGAAAGTCCTTTGTACCGGACGGCCAGAGTTTCCGCATTGTAACGTTTGCCTCGGCACACTTCGCAGGTAACGAACACGTCGGGCAGGAAATTCATTTCGATGCGGCGCTGGCCATCGCCCTGGCACGCTTCGCAGCGGCCGCCTTTGACGTTAAAGCTGAATCGGCCTGGCCGATAACCGCGCTCTCGAGATTCAGGAAGGATCGCATATAGTTCACGGATTGGCGCAAAGACGCCCGTATAAGTCGCCGGATTCGATCGCGGCGTGCGGCCGATGGGCGCTTGGTCAATCTGGACTACCTTATCGATGTGCTCGATTCCGGTAATGGCACGGTGCGCGCCGGGCTTTTCCATGGAGCGATAAAGTTTTGCAGCCAGAGCACGATAAAGAATATCGTTGATCAGAGTTGATTTTCCGGAGCCGGATACGCCAGTGACAACGGTCATCAGGCCCAGAGGAATCGTGACATCGATGTATTTCAAGTTGTGACCGTGCGCCCCCAGAATCGCGATGGACTTTCCGTTAGGACTACGGCGGGACTCAGGAAGAGCGATTTTCGCTTTGCCCGAAAGGTACTGGCCGGTGAGCGAAGCGCCGTTCGCGGCAATATCTTCGGGCGAACCTGCTGCGACTAGATACCCTCCGGCTTTTCCCGCGCCAGGCCCAAGATCGACGACGTAATTCGCGCGGCGAATCGTTTCTTCATCATGTTCGACAACGAGAACGGTGTTGCCGAGATCGCGCAATGTTTCAAGAGTGGTCAACAGCCGGCCGTTATCACGAGCGTGCAAGCCAATGGAGGGCTCATCGAGGACGTAAAGTACGCCGCGCAGCCGCGAGCCGATTTGAGTTGCGAGCCGGATGCGTTGTGCTTCGCCACCCGATAACGTGGCAGCAGAACGGTTTAACGTGAGGTAACCGAGGCCAACGTTGAGAAGAAAATCGAGACGCTCGGCGATTTCATTCAACGGACGACCGGCAATTTTGTGATGCCGCAGCGTAAGCTTACCGCGGATTTTGTCCACCGCGGCGCGTGCCTCAGTGAGCGCCAATTCAGTGAAATCAGCAATGGAAAGGCCCGCAATTTTTACCGCGAGACTTTCTGGACGCAGACGGCGTTCATTGCAGGCCGGGCACGAGACTGGAGACATATACTGCGTCAGCCATTCACGGTAATTGTCGGACTTTGATTCCTCAAGATTGGTTTCGAGGTGTGCCAGGAGACCCTGAAAATTCAGTTCCTTAGTACTTTTACCGTTCGAGGGCTTACCGTGAAGAATCAGATTCTGCGTCTTGCGTGAAAGCTTTTCGAATGGCGTATCGAGATCGAATTTGTATGCGGCGGCAGCTATCCGCAACGTGCGCTGTAAATACGCCGAACCCGATCCCGGACCAAGCCCCCCTTCGAAGAGCGGCTTGGTCCGATCTACGATCACTTTCGCGGGATCGAAATCATATTTCGATCCCAAGCCATGACATTCGGTGCAAGCGCCGTAGGGCGAATTAAAACTGAAAGAGCGGGGTTCAAGCTGCGGGACGGAAATGCCACAATCGGGGCAGGCCAGCTTCTCTGAATACACGCGTTCGTCGCCGCCTACAACTACGATGGTTACCAGGCCGCCGGTAAGTTTCAGCGCTGTCTCGATGGATTGTTCGAGACGCTGTGCGATGCCGTTTTTCAGCAGCAGTCGATCGACAACAATTTCGATGGTGTGGTTCTTGCGACGGTCGAGCGGTATCGGTTCGTCGAGATTCACCAAATCGCCGTCGACGCGGGCGCGCACGTAGCCTTCCTTGGCGTATTTCTCAAGTTCCTTTTTGTATTCGCCCTTGCGACCGCGCACTACGGGCGCAAGGACCATAATCCGGTCATCCGGTTTCAAAGCGAGAACTGACTGAACAATCTGTTCGGTTGATTGCCTGGTAATAGGTTTGCCGCAGTTCGGGCAGTGCGGCGCCCCGATGGCGCTGTAAACAACCCTCAAATAATCGTAAATCTCGGTGATGGTGCCGACAGTCGAGCGTGGGGAACGCGTCGTGGTTTTTTGTTCGATGGCAATGGACGGCGAGAGACCCTCGACGGAGTCCACATCGGGGCGCTCCATTTGATCGAGAAACTGACGGGCATCTACCGGAAAGAGATTCCACGTAACGGCGCTGGCCCTCGGCGTATAGGGTGTCGATGCGAGCGAGGATTTACCCGAACCGGAAAGCCCCGTGATGACCGTGAGGGTGTTGCGGGGTATTTCCCGGTGGATATTCTTCAAATTGTGTTGCCGGGCGCCCCGGACGACAATTTTTTTCAGAGCCATCGTGAGAAGGACGTCTCTTCAACGACGTCCCGGTTATCCATGAGGACGCACAGCGAGACAAACGCGCCCAAGGTAAACTCTCAACATAACAAGTTGTGCGGCATGGGGTCAAGAACGGCCCCCGAACCTCATGGTCCGTTAGGTTCTAAGCTGCAGGAAACGCGAGGGGAGTAAAAAAAACGCCTCTTTCGGCATTTTCCCGAAATCGGTACAGGCGAGGCAGCAGTTCAAAATCAAAATAGGAAACTCCATGGCAGAGGGGGGAACGGAATTTTTACCGGTGATTGGATTTTTTACCAAGGTCCGGATGCTCAAGCTATTTGTTCTCTTAGGGTTAACTTTGGCTTTTGGCGTGCGACGCATACAGGCGTCAGAGGGAAGGAAAGCCGAGGATCCCTTCGGGGATTGAGGGCTGGGCCGGCTTCCTTCCCTCGGCCTACATTCTATTTTGCTTTTATCGCGTTGAGGTCTGATTCCGCTTCAGCCTACCGATCCTGCAAGACGAGTAAGCTTTCAGCTCGAAGATGCCGGGATAGATCTGCTTGTGGCAGCCAGGGATCGGCTGAAATTTTCTTGCCGCCTGCTTGGATCAATGTGCATGCTTGTCCATAGTAAGTAACGCGCTTACTGACCCCGCTATTCAGCTGCGGATGGATCGGCGCTCAGGAGTATCGGAGCGGCTGGGGGTTCGGTCCGCAGACCTACCGCATAGAACTTTCGAGTGTTCTCCTTTCCGTGTACCCCTCGACCACTACCCACGCTGCCTCCTAAGAGGAAGGAAAAAAAGAAGAAAACAGTTGCTCGTAGTTGACAGATCATTCCATATCAGAACTTACCAGATGGTCTTAGACTGAATTCGGATCTTCCCAGAACCAGATTTAGTGGGATTTCTATTTCTCCGTGAGGTCGGTCGAAGGCGTTTGCTGCAACCAATAGCTGGCCAGGACGGGGATGAGGAAAAGAATTGCGAAGGGTGAAGTAATCATGCCGCCGACGACAACGCGGGCCAGCGGCTGCTGGGCCTGCACGCCGATTCCTGACGAAACGGC
>CAWJGI010000042.1:0-58299 GCA_963842255.1 uncultured Acidobacteriota bacterium
CAAGGGCCCTGGTATTATCGTTTACGATTGCGGTCAGTTGGAGGCTCGGCCTTACCCAGAGCACCGCTGTGCCAAAGGACGGCGCAGCAAAACCTGCCGACACGATTCCTCCCGGAACCGCGATAACGATGGACAACTGGCGGGATTACCGGCAGTTCATGCCCGACGGGATGGTGGCGCTGTTCGAAGGAAAATATTTCTGGAAGATGCCGCCGGACGTCAGGATAGAAGTCGGGCCGACCGTGATTCATCCTTTGCCCAGGAATTACGTCGAGGCGACGGAGAAATATGCGAGCCAGGTCAAGCTTATCGAACTGGCCGGCGGTGGGCTCAAGTTGGACGGCTACCGTGGCGGCATACCGTTTCCCAGTCTATCCGAACCGCACAAGGGCTGGAAGGTTCTGGCTAACGTCTGGTACCGCTATATGCCGCACCTGCTGGTTGATTCCAACGGCTACGGTTGCGCCATAAACGGCAACGGCAATATCAACTGCCAGACTTACCAGGCCGTCAAACGTCAGTTGAGCTACAGTACCGACCCGGGAGTGCCAGCCGACATTTCCGGCGGCGCAGAAAAATACTTCACCGAATGGTATATGACGCTCGAGCCCGAGCAGGACAGATACACAACGATATTGACGGTTGACTACGCTGATCTGACGCGGCCTGAAGACTTGTACGTGTTTCTGCCGTCATTGCGCCGCTACCAACCGCTCTCGACCGCCGCGCGCTGCTCGCCCAGCCAGGGGATGGACGCCACTCCCGAGGATTTTCATAACGGGTTTGACTCGAACCTGACCGAATTGCAGGTCGACTACGTAGGCCACAAGAAGATGATCGCACTGGTCGATCCGGCGCCGCCGCAGGGGGCATTTCCGCAAGGCTACGACATGCCGCTGGGCTGGCCGACTCCGAGCTGGGGAAAATGGCAGGTCAGGGACGCCGAAGTGATTGGCGTGCAAAAGATCCCCGCAAAGGCGGGCGGCTATTGCTACGGCCGGCGTGTGATTTACGCCGACAGCCATTTCTACGGCATTTTATGGGAAGACTTGTACGACCCGCAGATGCGCCTGTGGAAACTTCAGGCGATTTTCCCGCTCGCGGTCGATGTACCCGGCATCGGACCGGTGAACACCGCGGCGTCAGACGTCGAAGCACTGTGGGATATACAGAACGATCATGCGAGCATCGGCGCGGAACCGACTCCCGGCCGCCCCTTCTACGTTAATGAGCAAGCACCGAAGGAATTCAACGACCTGCCGCGCTTTACCACTCCGGCGGGACTGAATTTGATCATGCGCTAGTCAGTATGGAGCCAGGGTCCTGAGTTGGAAATTTGATGACAAAATCGGCTCCCGATTGTCGTCCGGGCCGCAGCGGGTCCGCGAGCGAAGTGGAGGGATCTACGCGGAGCGATTGTTTGCCAACCGCCGGCGTGGCCGGAAGAAATCGCTTCGCGGCGATCCCTCGTCGACTCACTGGCGCTCGGCTCGCTCGGGATGACAGGCCAGGCCTATCCGCAGCACAAATGTCATACGGTTTTTCAACTCGCCACATTAGCAGGCGGTTGAAATAGGCATTTCACAGCCTGCTTCCTCTCTCACTCTTTCCGCAAAAGCAAAGAGGGTTCAAAGATCAGTTATCCTTGAGCCGAAGGTAGTGGCGGTGGGCTTTGGCGCGGTTGCCGCAGGATTGCATCGAGCACCATCGGCGGGTGCCGTTCTTACTATCGTCGAGAAAAAGCCACAGACAGCGATCGTTGGAGCATTCGCGCAGCCGCGCGGAGGCGGGCCCGACGAGGATATCGGCGGCGGACCATAGCACCGGTGCGAGAATCGCAGCCGCGGCAGGTTTCAGGTCGATGCGCCAGCCGAAGCCGGCGTTGGTACGGTCGAGCAGTGCGCGCGGCGCGGCGGCGTCGAGAGCGCGATTGAAGCGGCGCAGATCGTCGTGGGCGGCAGCGGAGGCCGCAGCGACGGCGTGGAGCATGCGGTAGAGCATCTCGCGGATTTCGATGATCTGATCGAAGACGGCGGCGGCGTGCACGGGATGCGCGTCGGACCATGTGCGAAGGCCGGCGACCGCGGCGGGCGGGAGCGCGTTGGTGGATGAAAGCCATGCGAGAACGTCGCGGAAGTGGTGCAGGCTTTCCGCCGGCGTGCTGCCGCGCCACGCGAGCGTGTTGACCAACTCGATGCAGAGGTCGTGGCGCGCAACCACGACGAGAGTGCGCAGAGTTCGCGGATTGGCGGCGGCCGACATCGCGGTTCCATTCTAACCGGTTTGACGGTTGACAGATACCACGCAGCGGTCTATATGTAACCAGCTTACCGGTTATAACAGACACCGGGGCAATTCCGAACGAAGCGGAGGAACGGTAATGATCAGTCACGTTTCGATTGGCGTGAAGGATGTAGCGGCGGCGGGACGCTTTTATGATGCCGCGCTGGCGCCGCTCGGGTACAAGCGGCTGTACGACAGCGCGGAGGCGCTGGGCTATGGCGCGAAGAGTCCGGAGTTGTGGGTGATGCGCGCGCAGCGGCCGGTGGCGGCGGACGCGGCATCGGGGCTGCACTTATGCTTCGACGCGGCGACGCGAGCGGCGGTGGACGGGTTTTATGCGGCGGCGGTGAAGGGCGGCGGACACGACAACGGCAAGCCTGGAGTACGCAAGGACTACGGCGAGAACTACTATGCGGCGTTCGTCACGGATCCGGAGGGGTATCGGCTGGAGGCGTACTGCGGCAAGTAGACGAGAAGTCGAATAGAGGCCCGGCCGCCCGCGAGTATGTTCGCGCGCGGCCGGCTTCGTATTGCGGCGAGGCGATTGGGATGACGTTCAGAGAATCGCTTGGCGTAGATTCCGGCGGTCAGCGGACGTAGAGAAAGATTCCCTCGTAGATGAGGGCGGACTTGTCGTTGCCGACGACGTGAACGTGGGTTTCCTGGGTGACTTGGGTGCCCTGCGGACGCGCGTCGACCGCAATGACGCGTTGGCGCGCGTGGACCTTGGAGCCGGCGGGCACGGGCGAGATGAAGCGCAGCTTGTTGGCGCCGTAGTTGACGACGTTGCGGTAGCCGACAACTTTCCAGCCCGGGTCGATTTCGAAGGCGGGCAGCAGGCTGAGCGTGAGGAAGCCGTGGGCGACGGGACCGCCGAAGGGACTTTCGCGTTTGGCGCGTTCGATGTCGATATGGATCCACTGATGATCACCGGTGACATCGGCGAAGCGATTGATCTTTTCCTGGGTGACATCGATCGGTTTGCTCCACGGACCAAATTCGGCGCTGACTTTCGCACGCAAGGCGTCGGCGTCATCAAAGCGAATATCCATTTTTTTTCACCGTTGTGCTGACGTTGTTCGAGTTGGTTTTTCGCCGCTGTGCTCACGTTGTTCGAGTTCGTTGCATCGGGGCGAGATAATTCAAGGAGGTGTGTACGGCCTCGCGATCGTGGGCGGTTTGATGTTCTGCGCCGGTGATAGCCATGGCGATTACCTCGAAAACTCCGTTGGGTAACACGGGGCAATGCTAGCGCCCTCGGTTTTATCATGCAACTGTCGCAAACGAGGGGTACGAACGACGCGTCGCAAAAATAAACGGACGCGCGGGCGGCGCGGCTATTTCCGCGCCTGTGCGAGCGGGATGAAATTGAGGGCGGCGGAGTTCATGCAGTAGCGCAATCCGGTAGGTGGCGGACCGTCGTTGAAGACGTGGCCGAGATGCGCGTCGCAGCGGCGGCACATGACTTCGGTGCGAGTCATAAAGAGGGAGCGGTCGTCGCGGAGGCGGATGTTGTCGGCAGCGATGGGCGCCCAGAAGCTGGGCCATCCGGTACGGGAGTCGAATTTCGTATCCGAACTGAAAAGCGCGGTGCCGCAACAGACGCATCGGTAGATACCCTGCGCAAACGATTCGTCGTACTGGTTGGCGAAGGGGCGTTCGGTGCCGGCGCGGCGGGTGATGTCGTATTCCTCGGGCGTGAGCTGCTTGCGCCATTCGGCGTCGGTTTTAACGACCTTGCCAACCGTGACGACGCCCTTGCGCGCGCCCGAATCGGTGAACTCGACCAGCGCGACGTTTGCGCCGTGCGGGCTGGCAGAAGCCGTCGCGGCATCAGACGTGTCGTCGCAACCGGCACGAAGAGCGAATCCCGCGACGATAGCGGCCGCAAGCGTCGAGGCGGCGGCGAGCAAGCGGCGTCGCGTGCAGAGCTTGTAAACGGCCGAATTGGCTGGAGCGTCGGTGTTCATCAATCGATCCTTCGGGTCAGCTCGACAGAAGTTACGCGGGTGCAGAGCGAGCGCATGAATCGCCGTTCAGGGCTTGCGGAAACGCGAGGGGAAATCCGCCGGAAACGCGACCTCCGGATGGAGTGTGCGGGCGCGTTCGAGCAGTTCGTCTTCGGTCTCGGGGAGGTTGGGGTCGGGGATGCAGCAATCGACCGGACATGCGGCGGCGCATTCCTCGTGATCGAAGAAGCCGACGCATTCGGTGCACTTGTCGGACGCGATGTAATAGATGTCCTCGGCAATCGGTGGATGTGTTTCACCGTCGAGCTCCCAAGACTGGCCGCCTTCGTAGATCGCATTGTTGGGGCAGCGCGGCAGACAGGCGCCGCAATTGATGCATTCCTCGGTGATAACAGTCGCCATCGTCGGATGGGCACGCGCGCGGGGGTCCGGCAGCGTTACTCCTGCGGCATCGCCGCGGCCACCCGGCGGGCGAGTTCCATGAAGGCCAGGCTCGCGGGATGGTGGGGCGCGGCCAGCGTTATCGGCATCCCGCGGTCGCCGCTTTCGCGGACCTCGGAGAAAATCGGCAGCCGCGCGAGCAGTTCCATCGCTTCAGCGTGGGCCATGCGCTCGCCACCGCCGGCGCCAAAGAGATCATCGCGCTCGCCGCAGTCGGGGCACTCGAAGTAGCTCATGTTCTCGACCACGCCGAGCAGCGGACAATGGACCTGGCGGAACATGCGCACGGCACGCAAGGCGTCGGCGAGCGCAACCTCCTGCGGCGTGCTGACGATAACGACACCGTCGAGGGCAACCAGCTGCGCGAGCGTGAGCTGGGCGTCGCCGGTGCCGGGCGGGAGGTCGACCACCAGGAAATCGAGCGTACCCCACAGGGTATCCTTAAGGAACTGGCGCACGGCGCGGCAGCGGAGAAAGCGGTCCTTACGCACCTGGCAGCGTGATGCACACATCGACATCGATGACCGTCGCGGCGAACACGCCAGTAACAGGCCAAGCTACAGTAACATTGGGCGCAGGCAGTTGGGCTGTTAATCCAATCGTCGGCCTCCCAGTGGAGTTCACGGGCTTCGCCGCCAGTTCGGGGGCGAACAACGGAATATACTCAGTTGTTTCGTTCACGACGAACTCGGTGGTTATTAGCAACGCCTCGGCGGTGAATGAGACCCACAATGCGGTTGGAACATACAACCCGTGGGGCACTGGATACGGCTCGCCAACATCGGACGGCGGATTGATTTGGTACTGCGTAGGAACTTCGTACGCGTGGACACCGAACACCATTTGGAACTTGCCTTTGATGGGCTTCTCGCCACCGCAGCCGACGCAAGCGTACGGCGGATCAACCATCGACGCAAACGGCCTCGTTCAAACGGTTATCCAAACCGGCCTGTCGGGATCGACCGCCCCATCGTGGGGCTCGATTGGAACGGACACGACTGACGGTTCATCGTCTCCGCAGTTGGTGTGGTACGCGGAATCGTACGCGTCAACGAACTCTCTCACGTTCTCTAAGGGTTACTCGTACGCATACTCGTACAAGGCACGTCCGCTAGATGACATCTATTCTGCGCCACCACTTGGCGGTATCGACGGCGTGCAGCAAATCCCGCCAGGATATACGGGCGGCGCATTCAGTGCTCCGTTCGGTTCGGAGACGAACGCAGTATCCTCGGCATCGCCTGCGGTCACTTTCACGGGGACGAACACGGGCGCGGTGATCTACGTGTCGGGTCAGTATTCGAACGACCCGCAAGTCGACACCATCATCATTTGGCGTTCGACGGACGGCGGCGGCCCAGACCAGATGTACGAACTGACCGAAATCCCGAACGTGGTTGGCAACGGCACGTGGACCTTCGCAGACTATTTGCCCGACGCACCAACGACGGTTAACGGTGTTCTGTACCCGGGTTTGAACACTGAAATTCCTGCGCCGATCAACGGCGTGAACGATCCACCGGACGCGACCTTCCTGCCTCAGGTTTACAACTTCGAGCGCATTTGGGGAGCGGACGGTCAGTACGTCGGATTCTCGGGCGGCCCTGACACATTCGTCGGCAACCCAGACGAGGCTTTCTCGGTCTCGGACTCGCTCCCGTTCCAAGCGACGGTCACCCGCGTGGTGAAGGCCACCCAAGGTCTCGTGACCTTCCTGACGGACAGCATCCAGGTTATCGTCGGCGGCCCTGCTACGACGTCGTTCTCGCAAGTCGAGTTCGCCTCGGGCATCGGCTTGTTAGACTACAACTACCTCGACACCTATGCGGGAGAAATTTACTTCTTCTCGTCGGCGAACATGTTCATGACAATGACGCCGTCCTTGAACGTCATCAACGCGGGCTTCGCAATCGGAGATCAGTTCGCCAACCTGCCTTCGTCGGGAACCCCGGCGAGCGGCATCGAAGAACAGGTTTGGAATCCAGACGGCGGATATGTCGCCGTGCACCAAGCGACCATCGACAACGCGATCTACGTCGCGGACGGCGAGTACGGCTGGTATCGTTTGAACCCGCGTCAGGCGGGCGTCATCCAAGGCGGCGTGGAGAACGTGTGGTCACCATTCGGTGTCATCACGAACGGCTGCCACATGGTTATGTCGATTGAAACGACCCCGGGCGTGAAGCAGCTTCTCGTAGGCCCGAGATTCGGGAACAACCAGATACTTGCGCGCGACATCTCAGTGTTCACGGACAACGGTATTCAGTATGACGCGTACTTCGAGATGGGCAACCTAACGCTGGCTCACCCGGGCGAACTCGCGCTCTTGAAGTTCATCGAAATGGATTTCGCGGGCGTGGGCTTCCAGCCGACCGTCAGCTATTTGTTGAACGAAATCGAAGGCACATTCGAACCGTTCACCGCGAACCCGATCTTCGATCCTCCGCAGCTTTATGGAGCAACGCTGTCCCCGACATCGTACAGCCCGAACCGCTACTACTTCGCGAGCAACGCCTTCTTGGCGCGCTGCCGTCACATGCGCGTCAAGGTTGATTACGGACGTACATCAGCCTCGAACGACATGTTCAATATGACCATCTATGGTCGCCGAGTAATCGAAGGATAAGGATGCCAAACGGTAACTTAATCAGCGACGCAGAAGCCTCGAAGTTCACAGAGGTCAGTGCTGCGCCTATAGTGCCAGGGCTTCTTCCTCCGCCGCGTTCGGCAGCGTCTGTCGGAGCGTCGACTCCAGAACTTTCTCAAGGAAGTATTTCATCAGCATTCCAGCACGATGTGGATTTCGTCGCTAGCGCGCCCAAGGTTCCTGGCGTCCCGAGATTCTCATTGATGCCATTGGGCATTCAAGAGAGCGCGGTAACGAGCGCGGAAATTCAAAGTCAGATTTCTACGGCTTCGCCGTCGACAATTGCGCCCGCGCTTGGCAACATCACGTTAGATGTGCCCGACACGTTCACACCAGTAACCCAATCGGAAGTGTTCCCGAATCCGGTGCTGGCGTTCGATTGGGCATTGGAAGATGCGGGCACGGTGCTCGCGGTTCCTTCTCAGCCTGTGCCGACAGTGAACGGAATAGACTACGTCGCCAATGCATCCGGCATCAATTCAGCGACAGCGACAGCGACTGCGACGGTTCCAGACTTCAATATAATGGTCTTTGACTCGAATGGCGGTGGTCCTACGACAACAGCCGACTGGGTTCAAAATATATCCCTCGGCGGAACTAATCTTTGGTTCCAGACTCCGCAACCTGGAGGCCCGGGTACGATTACATCAGCGGTTTCATCTACGTTTACCGCTGGAAAGACCAACGGAACTGCGGTGGTGATGGTTGGCTTTGCAGCTTCCATAGCAGTTAATCCTGTCCGTTTAGCAAGCGGCGGCGGTGCATGGGGCAAGACCGGATTCTATATAACCCCGACATTCACGTCAGCAACCAAGGTTGTGATAGCGGCGTTGTCGGTTCGAGGGGCTACCGGACCTTACGGCGGTTCCACGATATCTGACGGCACCAACCGCTGGTACTTGCTCGGGACTGCGGGCAGCGTAACGTACGACGTAACTCCGAACAACTACAACGGCGACATCGTGTCGATGTGGGTCTGCATAAATCCCGTGCCGGGAACCTACAGCGTTCACACGTATCCGAATCTGTCAAATAGCGATGTGGTAGACGGCGCAGAATTCGCAATCGTAGACATCACTGGCGTTGACACCACTTCTGTTCTTAAAGCGATTCCTCGCTTCATGGATTTGCAGCCAAACCAGATTCCGGTTGGTCCTGCGGTTGTGCAAACGGGTAGTTACGCAGCTGTAGACTACCGACAGCGGCAGCTTGCAAGTTTTCAACTCAGCCTCTGGTGTCGCCTTCACGCTGCCGGGAACTCCACCAAGTTTGCACTGGTTCGTCTCGGTATCAAACATCGGAGGCGGCAACGTAACTGTCACCCCAACATCGCCTGCGTTCTTGGACGGCAGCAGCGGAACAATTTCATTAACTACCGGACAAGGCATCACCATCTTCACAGATGGCACCGACTACTACTCGATTGACGGCACAGGTGGCGGAGGTGGCGGCGGCGTCACCAGCTTGAACAGTTTGACGGGTGCGCTTGATATCGTCGCTGGCACAGGCATCACAGTAACTCCGTCAGGCAGCAACATCACGATAGACGCGGCAATCGGCGGCGTCAACAAGCAGACGGCGAACTACGTGATACTCAGCACCGATGCTGGCAAGATAGTTTCGATGAACAGCAGTTCTGCCACAACGTTGAAACTTCCTGCGGCTTCCCCGGGCGCAAACTTTAATGTCTACGTCGAGAACATCGGCACAGGCATTTGTACGCTCAACCCGAACGGTTTGAACTTGGATGGAAGCGCATCCACCGTTACCCTGCCTCAAAACCAAGGCATGTACATCTCCTCGGACGGGACGAACTATTTCTCAGAGCGCGGTTTGGCCGCCCCGCCAATTCCAACAACGCTGGTCTTGACGACTGGCTCGTTGGCAACGGGCGCATCGGAAAACGATACGCCAGCGTTCCCGAAGAACGCCACCTTGTGGCGCGTCACCGCATCACAAGCATGCCGCATCGAGTTGTACGCGACCTCGGCGGCGAGAACCGCAGACCAAGCGGGACCGAGACCGATATCAGTTCCACCGACACCGGGAACGCAGCACGGCGTGTTGCTGGACTTGAGTTTGGACTTTTTAAACTACACGTCTCCGTGGCTGATGTCTCCGCCAGCGTTGCTGGTGAACGGCGATAGTCCGCAAAACAGCCAATTGTACTCGACAATCACGAACTACGGGACCACGGGAGCAATCACGGTCACGTTCTACTATTTCGTAGAAGGGAACTAATGTCCACTTATACGACAACAGCGTACCCAGACAACTCGACGATGGCCCACTTTCTTGGCTGGGCCGGGGGCGCTGCGGGTCTTTCCTACGCCTTGGCTCAAGTGGGCTGCACCTTGATGGCGGACACGTACACCGCCCAGTGGTCCGCTGCGAGCACCATTGGTTCGGCTGCGTTACCGACGGCTGCTGGCGGATTGAACACCACGGTCTTCCCGGCGTTCTCCTCCTTCCAGCGCAGCAGCCAGCTTGCGAGCACCAACTTTTTGGGCGCGTACGCTAGCGGCACGACGTACAGCGAGGGCAACGTGGTGACCTTCACGGTCAACAGCCAGCCGCTGGTTTACGTTTTCATCAACGCGACACCGACAGCAGGACAGGCACCGATGTCGTTTTCGTCGCCCACTTATACGTTGAACTCGACCTACTGGGCACCGTACTACATGGAAGTTTGGAAGATGCACAGCGGCTCGTTGAATGACATCTATTTCAAACTTGAGTACGGTTGTGCCTCGGGTGGCGTCGGTGTTTCACGACCGTTCCACCCGCACAGCAGTCTTCGGACGTGGCGCCGTTTCTGGACCCGATTACCTGCCCGACTACTTTTCAGATGTTTTTGCTTACGACGCCGGCGAATTGAGCTCGGTTGGGGCGCGTCTGGTTTATCAGCAGAAGATTTCGGGCAATCTCGACATGACCATGGTTTACGCTTACGGCGGAGCGCTTTCCCCTAACGAAAGCCCGGTCGAGGCCGCTCTACGCAACGAGCTGGCCATGCAATATCGCGTCAGCGCCGCCGCTCGCCTAACTGCGAAAATCCCGCACACTGGGACAAAGATCATCTCGGGTTATAAGTGGATCAGCGGTCCCGCTGTTTCGCAGCAGGACTCCTACGGGCAATCCATCTATCACATTGATCCTTTCTTGAGCATCCAGGTTCGTCAGAAGCTTCCCGGCTTCATTCCTGGCCACCCCGAGCTTCTGGCCGATTGCGGCAATTTGCTTGCTCAGGGATATGTCACCCTTGCGACGAGTGACGGCCAAGTGGTCCTCGTACCGACTTATCGGTTCTTCCGCGGCGGTTTAAGCTTCCAGTTCTAAGTAGTCGCCGATACAGTAATCGGGACAATATCTTCCACAAACCGGATAAGCCTTGCTTTCTGCGTTCGCTATGCGTGTAAGTTTATGTGGTTAATCCACTTACTTAAATTGGGATCTCTCATTAGCTGGAACCTGACGTGCTAACATAAAAACCCTGAAGGATATTGGTGTACCCGCATGAACGATAGCTTGCGAATGCGCCTCGGGGCTGTGGTCTTGGCTCTGCTTACATTGGCAGCGGTCGTTTTCGCTATCCTTAATTACCAGCAGCGCTCGAGTTTCGTTCTCCCCGATGATGGCGTCACCTGGATGGATTCCTCGCAGGGCGTCGCCGCTTGGCACATCGTTGCGAACTCCCCCGGTGCCAAAGCGGGAATCAGGCCCGGCGACATCGTCCTAACGGTTCGAGGCACCTCCATCCGCCGCGCCACCGATGTTACACGCGTGCTGTTTCATGTCGGCCCTTGGACTGAAATCCGTTACGAACTGCGCCGCGATGGGCGCACCTTTGAGACTCCCCTCGTCACCGCGCCCCAGGAAAATCCGTCTTCCATCGAAAATTATCTACGCGTGACAGCCTTGCTCTACCTGTTCATCGGCTTATTCATATTCGTCCGCCGCTGGAACGCGCCACGCGCAATACACTTTTACATTTTCTGCCTGGTTTCATTCGTTCTCTACAGTTTTCATTACAGCGGCAAACTCAATTCCTTCGACTGGATCATTTATTGGGGCAATATCGTTGCGATTTTGCTGCAGCCAGCTCTGCTGGTTCACTTCGCGCTCGTGTTTCCGGAACGCCGGGGCACGTTATGGCCAAAGCTTGCTGCTATCTACAGCCTGCCGGTTGCGCTGCTCGCGCTGCACGTTTTTGTCGCTACCGGGACGCTCGACTTTCTTCCTTCGATTGAGAGCCGGAACGTCCTCGACACCTGCGAGCTTCTGTATCTGGGCACCTACTTCCTCATGGCCGCTGGCATTTTTCTGGCCAGTTACTTTCGCGCTCCCAGCGGAATTTTGCGGCAGCAGCTGAAGTGGGTTACGGCGGGCACATTTGCCGGCATCGTTCCGTTTCTCCTTTTTTATATTTTGCCGCGCATTTTCAACTGGGTTCCGCAACCCTGGATGAAGCTTTCGGTTTTTTCTTTGGCTCTGATACCGCTCTGTTTCGGCTACGCCATCATCCGCTACCGGCTGATGGACGTGGACATCATCTTCAAGCGCGGTCTCTCTTACACTTTTGCTACAGCCGCAGTGGTTGGAATTTATTTCGCTGTCATCGCGCTTATTGGGGAGCTTTTTCACCGGCCGGGCTTATCCACCGGTCCGATTGGCGGCATTGTGGCCATCGTGGTGGCTGCGTTCTTGATCGAGCCTTTGCGCGAGTGGGTGCAGACCCGGCTGGACCGCTTCTTCTATCGCGACCGCCTCGATTACCGCCGAACACTTATTGAATTTGGCCGCGCGCTAACCAATGAAGTTCGTCTCGAGCCTCTTGTCGGCTCGGTCCTCGATCGCGTCTCGCAGACCCTGCTGGTAGACCGTCTCGCGGTGTTTCTCGAGGATCCGCTTGTTCCCGGCCAGTTTGTGCTTTCGCGCTCCATGGGGCTGCGGCCCGAAGGTCCGCTCGATTTGTCGTTCCTCGATCCCGATCGCCCCGCTTTCCAACGCGGCTGTTTGTTCATCGAATCAGCGCGGGCCGCAACCGAGGAAGCCGAGTCTGTGCGCCGCACAGTTCAGGAATTGGATCTGAATTATTTCATCCCCTGCCGTTTCCGCGAGCACACCGTCGCCATTCTGGGCTTAGGCAAAACAGTCGATGGAGATTACCTCTCAAGTGACGACATCGAGCTTCTTTCGACGATAGCGGGCTATGTAGCCATCGCCATCGAGAACGCCCGTCTCTATAACTCGCTCGAACAGAAGGCAATGCAGATTGAGCGCCTAAAAGATTTTAGCGAGAACATTGTCGAGTCCCTGAAAATAGGCGTTCTCACGGTCGATCTTGAGGACCGCATTGAATCCTGGAATCCGCAGCTTGAAAATTTACTGACGATTTCGCGCAGCGAAGCGCTTCATCGCAAATTGCAGGAAGTTCTGCCGCAGGATCTAGTAGCTGAAATTACAGCCCGCGCGGCCAGCGACCATGTTTCCGGCATTTACAAATTCCATCTCAATACGCGCGCAGGCCATCATCTCGTGGTCAATGCCTCCATCGCGCCACTGGTCGGCAAGAGTGGTGCGCGCCTCGGCCGCCTGATCCTGCTCGACGATATTACCCAGCGCGTGCGCCTCGAAGAACAAATGGTCCAGACCGAAAAACTCACTTCCTTGGGGCTGTTGGCGGCTGGCGTGGCCCATGAAGTGAATACTCCGCTGGCCGTAATCTCCAATTACATTCAGATGCTGGCCAAACAGATCCCCGCGGATGATCCTCGCCAGAAAACAATTGAGCGCATCGTCAAACAAACTTTCCGCGCCAGCGAAATCGTAAACAATCTGCTGAATTTTTCGCGCACCGGCGCAGCAGAGTTCATCGAAGTCGACATTAACAATGTGCTCGAAGAAACACTCACCCTGGTGCAGCATCCTTTCAAGACCGCGCGCGTGAATGTGGTGAAGAATTACAACCAGCAGTTGCCGCCTGTGCTTGGCTCCATCACGCGTTTGCAACAAGTGTTCCTCAATCTTTTCATGAACGCGCGTGACGCCATGCCGCAAGGCGGCATGCTCGAGGTCCGCACCGCCGCGCACAATGGTTCGGTCGAAGTAGAAGTCACTGATACGGGCTCGGGAATTTCGCCTGAGAATCTCCATCGCATTTTCGATCCTTTTTTCACCACCAAGGCCACCGGCCGGGGCACCGGGTTGGGCCTTTCTGTGAGCTACGGCATCATAAAGGAGCACGCCGGCAAGGTGGACGTGCGCTCAACTCCAGGTCAGGGCACTTCGTTCCGCCTGGAATTTCCCGTGGCCAGGAAACCTGTTCATGCCTAGAGGATCCATTCTGGTGGTCGATGATGAAGTGGAAATCAGGGAAGGGCTCGAAGCGCTTCTAACTTCCGAAAGCTTTGAAGTAACTCTCGCCGACACCGGCGAAGCCGGCTTGCAACAACTCGAGGATCATCCGTTCGATCTGATGCTGCTCGACGTGAGCTTGCCGGATCGCAACGGCATCGAGCTGTTGCGCGAAATTCGCCGACGCGATCCGCAACTATCCATCATCCTCATCACGGCATTCGGATCGATCGACATGGCCCGCGCTGCTTTCAAAGGGGGCGCACAGGACTACATCACCAAACCCTGGTCCAACGACGAACTGATCGCACAAATCTCTCTGGCCATCGAAGGGCGCCGCCTGCGCGACGAAAACGTCCAACTCAAGCGCGCCCTGAAAGAGCGCTACAATTTTCCGAACATCGTTGGCAAGAGCGATAAGATGCAGGCGGTATTCGACCTCGTCACCCAGGTCGCGCCGTCGCGATCCACGGTCCTAATTTCCGGCGAAAGTGGCACAGGTAAAGAAGTCATTGCCAAGGCCATACACTCAGCCTCCCTGCGCGCCGACAAGCCGTTCATTCCGATCAACACCGGATCCATTCCCGTCGATCTTCTTGAGTCACAATTATTCGGCCACGTAAAGGGCGCATTCACCAGCGCGGTAGCATCGAAGAAAGGCCTTTTTGAGGTTGCGGATCAAGGCACAATTTTCTTCGACGAAATTTCCACGGTAAGCCCGGAAACCCAAGCCAAACTCCTGCGCGTAATTCAAGAACGCGAATTCATGCGCCTGGGAGGTACCGAAACCATCAAGGTAGACGTCCGCATTCTGGCCGCTTCCAATGAAGACCTGACCAAGCTCGTTCGCGAAGGACGCTTTCGCGAAGATTTGTTTCATCGCCTGAACGTAATCTCTCTTCACCTTCCGCCGTTGCGCGATCGCAAAGAAGACATTCCTCTTCTGATCGCCCGCTTCCTCGAACAATTTTGCCGCGACAACGGCAAACCGCTGCGGGTTTTCACTCATAGCGCAATGAGACTGCTGATGGATTACGACTGGCCCGGCAACGTTCGCGAGTTAGAAAATGTAGTCGAACGCGCTGTGGTGCTGTCCACGCACGAAGCCATGGATGCGGATATTCTCCCAGAAACTGTTCGCACACGTGAAATCGTTCGCGGGGTTCGCCTGCAGCTAGCGGAATTCCTACCTCCGCTTCCGGGCCAAGTAGGCGGCTCTGGCGCTGCTCCATCGCTTTTCGAAATCCTGGAAGAAGTCGAGCGCCGCATCATCGTAGACATGCTGGAACGCACCAACTGGAATCAAACCGAAGCGTCCGAGCGTTTCCAGGTCCCCCTCTCCACGCTGAACCAAAAAATAAAGCGATTGGGAATCGAGACTCGCCGCCGTGCCATGCCTACGCGCGGCACATCCGGATTCGGCGAAGACCCGGGCGAATTCCTCACCAGTAAATAATACCGGCAAATCCTGGATCCTCAACGTCGCCCCTACGGAAGGTTCGGCCATCTGCTGTGAAAGAGATCGCTCAGTCTGTCCCAGCCAAAACCGGCGTTACACTCCAGGCTTCGAACCAGGAGCTTCGCCGTCAGCTAGGTTTGGGTTCGGCCGCGGCAGCCGTCGCCGGTGAAGCCATCGCCGTAGGCATCTTCCTCACACCTGCGGGGATGGCTAAGTCCCTCGGCTCGCCCTTTTGGCTACTCATCGTCTGGCTCGCCGTCGGGGCCATGACCCTCAGCGGCGCATTATGCTACGGCGAACTTGCAGGACGTTTCCCCGCGGCAGGCGGCGCCTACGTGTACCTGCGCGAAAGTTTTGGACCGCGCAGCGCGTTCCTTTATGGCTGGATGTGCCTGCTGGTTCTCGACCCCGGGCTCACGGCAGCATTCGCTACGGGACTTGCCGCGTATGCGGCGTATATTTTTCGCTGGCCTCCATGGACCATAAAAATCTGCGCAGCGGTCGCCATCGGTGCGATCGGCTTCCTGAACATTTACAGCACGCGAATCAGCGCAGGCTTCCTTCGCTGGATCACCTGGCTGAAATTTGCCGTGCTCGCGCTGCTGACTGTCTGGGCGCTGGCTTTTGGCCTCGGCTCCTGGTCACACTTCGTCCCTTTCGTGGCACAGCGTCAAGGTGCATTGCCGTTAGTTCCTGCGCTCGGAGCAGCTGTGGTTGGCGCGTTCTTTGCATTCGGCGGATGGTGGGACGCGACAAAAATTGCCGGTGAAGTGCGTAACCCCGGCCGTACAATGCCGCGCGCGCTGGTGCTCGGCGTTCTCACCGTCACTGCGGTTTACATTGCCATCAGCGCTGTATTTATTTATCTCGTGCCCATCGAGAAAGTCGCCTCTGACGGCACTTTCGTCGCGCAAGCTGGCGAGGTTCTGTTCGGCCCTGCTGGCGGCATTATTTTTGCTGCCATCGTGGTGGCATGTGTGCTGGGAAGCTTGGCCGCTTTCATGATTTCCGCGCCGCGAGTTTACTACGCCATGTCGAGCGACGGTGTATTTCTAAAATCCGTAGCGCGGGTGCATCCACGTTTCCGAACACCCGCACGCGCCATAGCCATACAAGGATTCATTGCTATACTGCTTGCGGCGCTTGGCTCGTTCGAACAAATTGTTGCCTACTTCTTCTTCGTAACCGTGCTGTTCCTGGGTCTCACCGTGGGCGGTCTGTTCATGATTCGCCGCAGAGCTAAACAAACCGAAACAATCATCCTTACAGCCGGCTATCCTTACACTCCCATTGCATTCCTTGTGCTGGTGGCTATCATGCTCATTCTCCTTCTGACGCGCAGCCCTGGCGAAGCCGCTCTCGGTTGCGCCGTTGTGCTTGCAGGGTGGCCCGTATATAGCTGGCGGCGGAAAACCCGGGTTGCTTAGCTTAACTCGAACGTAGGGAAAGTTCTTTGAATGGAGAGTTGATGCCGTCCGACCAAGAGAACAAGACGCGCCATCCGGGCAAGAACCAGGACACTTCGGTCGGCACCGAATCCACAAAGATTCAGGTCACCGAAGATGCCGACGCTAGTGGCGATCTTGCCGCTGCGCACGATTTCTGGCGCGCCAGTTCTGGCCGCCGCCAAGTGCCCGGGATCATCAAATGTTTCGGCGCCCGCCCCGATTTTCTTCGGCAAGTAGTGGAGTTCTCCAATAAGGTCCACTTTTCCGAAGGCCATTTAACCCGCCGTCACAAAGAAATGATCGCCAGTTACGTTTCTTTCCTCAATCGGTGCCCCTATTGACTCGACAGCCATGCCTACTTCCTGCGTGTTCAGGGAGCATCTGATCAATGCGTCTCAGCAATTCTCGGGGGCAAGCTCGATGAAGCGGAGCTGACGCCGGCAGAGCGCGCCCTAATGGATTACGTGGGAATAATAACCAAAGACGCGGCGCGTTCGACGCACGCGGACGTTCAGAAATTGCGCGATGCAGGCTGGAGGGAAGATCAGATCGCGGAGGCGGTCTACATCACAGCGCTTTTCGCATTTTTCAATCGAGTAGCCGATGCCTTCGGCGTGCCGTCGCAGGATTACCTGATCAAAGGAAAAATGAATCCGTAAGAATCAATTGCCGAAGCTCGGATAGAACCGCACTCGGCTTCTCGCAGATGGCGATCCTTCGTAGGGCCATCGCGCTCTTTGGATTCCTGGTTACCTGGACCGCAGGCTTGACGCCTGATCTTCTTCCGACTCACGAAACCAGGGGTCGTCCCGCAATTTGTTCGAGGATCCGACACGGTGCGGCCTCCGGAGCAACCAGAGCGGTCGGAGGAATCAAAAAGGTCTGTTCGATTGCATACTGTCCGGATATGGCGGCATGAGCAACCCCATCGGTAAACGCGATCCAAGTAGCTGAAGGCGGAAATTCCAGCCGCGTCTTCGAACAATTGGCCTGGAACGCCGCGTTCTCCTTCAGAAAATCATGAAACCTCAGCATAAACTCATCGTAGGGGGTGCGCCCGGGTGCCCCGATGCCGAGTTTCGCGCCCAACTTCTGTACCGTCCGCCCCACCAATGAATGATCTTCGGCGATCTTCATTAGACCGGCAGCCTTCGCAAACTGCCGCGCCAGCCGATCGAAATCCTCGGTCGTGTTCCACACGCGCGGCTGCGTCGGATTTAAATTGGTGAACACCCTTAATATTCGTCCGCCGCGCGTAGGCCGGCTGGGAAAAGCGTCAACGTGCAACAAATCATTCCGCTTGTGCACCGGCAGATCGCGCCCCGCTTCTTCGAGCGGCCGAAAACTCGCGAAATCCAAATTCCATTTCGCACTGTAGGGCGACAGAAATGTTCCGACGAACTCGATTATCCGCGCGCTGTAGTTGCGCATAATTGAATGCATTCGTTCGACAGTAGCCGCGTCGCCCGAAACGCCCCGCAAAACGTCCTGGCTGGGCCGGTACGACACGTTCTTGTGCATTCGCAGTTCCGTCCATTGGTGTTGACGAAGAAAGTTCTGATCATCGCCGGGAAGTTCAAAAGGAAGGTTGCGAAAAAACAGTATCTGTCCGCGCTCGGCCATCTCGCAATAAGCGCGCGATTTTTTCGCCCCTCCTTGGCAATCAATCCAGCCTACCGGGAGTTTATAATCCTCGACGGTGATCCAGGGCGGGGTGTTCATCGCGCTTCGGTCTTCTTGGTTTCAGTCCTCAGCGGGTGGCCGGGCGGGAGCAAAGTCGTTCTCAGATCGAGGCCAGTCAGGTCCACGCCCTCAAGGTTGGTCTCCCGGAGAATGGCAGTTTGCAAATCAGCGCCGCTAAAATCAGCTCCGCGAATTTCTGCAAGTCGAAAATTCGCCGCTGCAAAATTGGCGTCTCGCAGAATTGCGCCACGTAGGTCGGCGCGAAACAATTCCGCGCCACCAGCCTGTGCCTCGGTCAAATCGGCCCGACTGAGGTTCGCGTCAGTCAAATCCGCCTTGCGCAAATCAGCGCGTCGCATCTTCGCTTCACTCAAATTCACCGACGAAAGCCGAGCGTTGTAAAGCTTGGCCCCTTGCAGATTGGCCCCTTGAAAATTCATCAAGTCCAGATTCGCGCTTTCCAGATTTATATGCGGCAAATCTGCGCCTGCAAGATCACCTCGCACACCGCTGTCATCGCCGCGCACAAAACGCTGGTGCGCCTCAATAATTTCGGACACTCGCTTGCCTTTGTGCCTCATGCTTTTCGGCGATTTCAGACTGCCTCCTCTCCAAATGCCATAAACCCGCACTTATCCTCGGCCAGATAGCGCCGCAGCCTAGCAATTTTACTAGAATCCCCGATTCGATGGGACGCCTGTTCGCATCCTGTCCCGCTTTCAATTTCGCTAACCCAATGAAACTCTCCTTATTCGCCAGTTAGGCGACCGGTCTGCAATGCGCGTCACATAACGGTATGGTATTGTAAAAATGGCTATGACGCGTCTTATATTATCGCGCGCGATTATCGTAATGATCTTTTGCGCCAGTGCCCAGAACGCGGCAGCGCAACAAGTCAGCGAACAGCCTACCGAAGAAGTCGTCGTCAATCTCGCCGCGGGCCGGGTCATCATCGCCGTGGTCAAAGACGCAATCCTGATTGCCACTATCGAAAATCCCATCGAGCCGCAAACGCATCCGCCGATTCCCGTGCAGTTGAACGGAAGGCGCGCCGGAATACTACTTGGGGCCGTCGACTGGTTTTCCCCGTCTTCGCAATTGGAACTCGCGCGCTTGGATCGCGAATTACCAAGCCTCCACGGCCGCTTTGTCAACGCCGGCGCGGCGCCGAATCCTCGCCTGGCCCAAGCCGCAGCCAATCAAGAGGCCGGCGACATTGAGACTGTGGCCCAGGGACTTTTTGAGCGCCTCAACGTTGTGGCCGCGAATTTTCATGGAAAGCTCGACTGGCCCGCCGACGAACCGGTCGCGGAACTGATCCTTGCCGACTATATGGAAGGCTACGGCGCGGAGGTATGGAAGCTCACCTTCACGCTGACGCAGGAAATGCAGCGTCTCGACTATTACGACACGCACATTTCGCATCCCCGCTTTTCCCAAATTTGGCCGCCCGAAAAAGGTCAGCCGCACACCCTCATGGAGTTTCAATACCCACAGGAAACCGCGCAGCCCACTTTACTTGATTTACTGCGGCAAAAGGACCCGCGCCTTCAAAAAACCGCCGCTCTCGACGCAAAAATGGGTGAGGTCGCGAACTATTTTCTGGAAGGCCAGAGCAACAAGATACTTTCCGTTGATGCCACGCAGTTTCTTCGTGCGGCTTTGATGACACTGTCGCAGGCAAATGCTCGCCAGACGATGGCGTCAATCGGCCTGGAATCCGGTTTCGAATGGATCCTTCGCCCGCCGCCGGAGCCTAAGCGAGCCAGCGCGCAGAAAGATCAAGCGCGCCCAGCTGACGCGCCATCGCTTCTAGCTCCTTCCTCTCCTGACTAAAACGAAAAGCGGCGCTAGAATCCTAAGCTAGTTTTCTTCTCGGCTAGCGATTTCTGCAGCCGAGCATTTTTTTCTGTAACTGACTTCGCTAGTTCTTCCTTGTGTTCTACCAATTTCTGGGCGATCGCGGAGTCCGATAGCGCGAGAATCTCAGCCGCAAAAATTGCGGCGTTCACGGCTCCAGCCTTGTCGATAGCCATCGTCGCCACCGGAATACCGCCCGGCATCTGCACAGTCGCGAGCAAGGCATCCAAACCATTCAGTGAACTTGTCCCCATTGGCACTCCAATCACCGGCAATGTTGTATTGGCAGCGATCACGCCGGCCAGATGCGCAGCCGCGCCGGCGGCGGCAATCAGAACTCTTAATCCTCGTTCCTGCGCTGTCGTCGCATATTCATGAGCACGCGCCGGAGTGCGGTGCGCTGACACCACCTCCATTTCGTAGGAGATCCCAAACTTATCAAGAACTTTTCCCGCTTCACTCATCACCGGCAAATCGGTGTCAGAGCCCATCAAAATTCCCACGCGCACATCGTGTCGACTGTTGTTTGTCCCCAATTCAAGCTCCCTATTTCATTTGTGAGTAACCGGCCGCACATCCTGACTATTCTTGCTTAGTTCGATGCGATCGCCGCGACGGATTTTGCCACCTCGCACGACCTTGCACAACCATCCGCGCTGCCCGCGCAGCTGCTCTTGCAGGCCCATCTGAATTTCATCCATGCGTGAACAGGGACCGCAAGGCCCGGTAACCTCCAGAGCAGACTCTCCAAGGCTTAAAATTTGCCCGCGAATTAGCGATTTAAGATCCAATCCCAGTGTCGTGATATTTTCTCTCACGACTCCGGGTGCCAGGCCAAAGTTGTCGAGAGTCTCCGAGTCCATCAATAGCACCTGCCGCTCGCTTCCGGGGCGTCCATGGATGCAACCGTTGAGTCCCTTATCCGCGACGGCCTCGGCCTCATCGAGTTCCTCCATCGGAAACCGATGAACTAGGCACCTAAAAACGTGCTGAACCTCAGCCATGCGAGAGCTCCGAGGGATACGCTGCCGTTTCATCTTTCATTGCTATGTCCTTACGATAATGCGCCCCAGTTATCCTGATTTTACTAGCAGCGTAGTAGGCAGTCTCACTTGCCTCTCTTAGAGACGGCCCAGCCGCCGCGACCCCAAGAATGCGACCGCCGCTTGTGCGGTAGTTGCCGTCTTCCCGGCGCGTTCCGGCGTGGAACACTACGCTGCCAGGCACTTCGCCTGCCTCGCGTAAGCCCTTTATTTCTGCCCCCAAAACGGGCTTTCCGGGATATCCTTCGGCTGCTATAACAACGCACACGCTCGCGCCCGACTTCCACTTCACCTCCGAGGTGTTAAGTATTCCCGTCGCAGCCTTCATGCAGGCAGCGGCAAGATCGAAATCAGCGCGCATCATTATGGACTGCGCTTCCGGATCGCCGAGGCGGCAATTGTATTCAAGAACCTTCGGTCCATCCCCGGTCAGCATCAGGCCGAAGAAGATGAATCCACGATATGCCATGTTTTCTTTGCGCAATCCAGCCAGAGTCGGTTCAACAATCGCCCGCATAATGTCATTTTCGAGCTCGGGCGAGAGAATATCTTCGCAGGAGTAAGTACCCATTCCGCCGGTATTAGGGCCCTCGTCATGGTCAAACGCGCGCTTGTGATCCCGGGTTGGAACCATGGAAATAAAACCAGTCCCATCAGTCAACACAATGTAAGAAAGCTCATGTCCTATCAGCGCTTCTTCAATCAAAACGCGTCGGCTCGACTCTCCAAATTCTTTTCTGACAATCAACCGATCGATAAAGGTCGCAGCTTCACCTGCAGACGAAGTCACCAGCACGCCTTTTCCGGCGCAAAGTCCGTCAGCCTTTACCACAAGCGGCCGATCAGGCTTAAGCGCGCTTGTGGCATCGCGCACAGAATCGAAGACTCCAATCACAGGAGCGGTTGGAATCTCATGTCGTTTCATGAACTGTTTCGCGAAGATTTTGCTGCCTTCAAGCCGCGCGGCCAGCCGTTCGGGTCCTAAAATGGTCAATCCTTGTCTTGAGAACTCATCCACCACGCCATCCACCAGCGGCAATTCCGGACCAACGATCGTCAGGTCCGCGCCGAGTTGGGCCGCAAGCTCTGCGACAGCGCGGACGTTGCCGATATCGAGCGGCATGCACTCCGCGATCGTCGAAATGCCTCCGTTTCCCGGCGCGCACCAGATTTCCTTCGTTAGGGGACTTTGGCGCAGCTTCCAAGCAAGTGCGTGTTCACGTCCTCCTCCGCCGATAATCAGAATCTTCATCTGTCCTCGCGAAACAAGCACGATACGGCGCTGGCTCTTGCGCTGTCAACGTTTCTGGTCAGCAAGACCCTCTACTTCGACTTGCTTGTCTATCGTCAATGATGTTTTCATCTAGCGATGCATTGGGACTTTGCTCTTATCTTGTTGTTTCTCGGCATAGCCGTTCCGTTGCTCGCACGGCGCCGTGTTCGCCAGCTGATGCGTTTGCCCGCGACCACGAAAATCGATCGATTATCGCTTTACGCGTCGACGATTGCGTTTCAATGGGTCGCCACCGGCCTGGTGCTGTGGCGCACCTCCTCACATGGAATTGCGGCAACACAATTGGGGCTGGCATTGGGCAATCCCGCGCTAACTTCCACGATTACGGTGCTAGGGTGCGCTCTTATTTTGCTCAACCAGATTTTCAGTTTGCGCCGGCTTGCTTCCCGGCCTTCCGAAGCCAGAGGGGTGATTCCGCAGCTCGCGCTGAAATTGTTTCCGCAGGATGATGTGGAACGCCTGGCTTTTTTCGCACTGGTTGCAACTGTTTCGCTTTGCGAAGAAGTAATCTACCGCGGATTCGTGCAGTGCGTGTTTCAGGATTGGCTCCAAGGTTCGATCTTCTTCGGCGTCCTGGGCTCGGCGCTTTATTTTGCACTGGCACACCTCTATCAAGGCCGTCGCGGTCTTATAGCAACGTTTTCTGCGGGTCTGGTGTTCTCGGGAATGCGTGCATGGACCGGCAGCTTGATTCCTTCGGTAGCCGCTCACTTTGTCGCTGATATCACGGTCGGTCTTTTGGCTCCTCAGAAGATTCGATCGGCAATCCCTCGAGCCACCGCCACGGGTGAATAAAAGGGGGGAATGCTTAAGAAGAGTCTCGGAAAGTGCGGCAAGCGCCATGACCAAGATATCTGATCAAGTGATCATTGAGACCCTGTATCCTTACTACTCGATAACCAGCACCCAGTTGTGTGACGAGATTCGCTGTTACATCGATCTTTTGCTTCGATGGAATGCGCGCCTTTCTCTGACGACAATCACAGACCCGCTCGATATCTTGCGATTTCATTTTGGAGAGAGCCTCTTCGCTGTAGATATCGTTCCCATACGGCACGGTCGGCTCGCCGACGTTGGGTCCGGAGCTGGTTTCCCTGCCATACCTATCCGTATGGTAAATGCTGGCATATCGATGACACTCCTAGAGGCGAACCAAAAGAAGCGGGTCTTTCTTTCGGAGGTCTGTAGATCTCTCGATTTAGTCAATGTGGAAGTATTTCCTGGAAGAATGCAAGATCTAAATAGCACAGGAGGATATTTTGGCGCTATCACATCGCGGGCTTTCAAAGTCGGTGAAGAACTTTTGCATTGGTCCAGTCAGCAGCTCTGCCACTCGGGTCTTCTGATTCTTTGGACATCAGCGTCGGAAGCGGAAAAGATAGCGCTTGAGCATCGCTGGCTCTGGAAAGACCCAATTCCAGTTCCAGAGTCAAACAGGCGTGTGATTCTGATCGGTTCCGAGGATGTCACCTTCAACCACGTTCCACGTGGAACAACTTAAGCCTGTGTTTCACGTGGAACACTGAATCCTGTCATAGACGCCTATTGTTTCACGTGAAACATCTTGCTTCTTTGTTCTACGATCTGCTACATTGCCCGCGGACTGGGGATTCTCATTGGCTCGCGTCATCGCGATCGCAAACCAAAAGGGCGGAGTCGGAAAAACAACCACAACTGTCAATCTCGGTGCCTCATTAGCAGCCTCTGATCAACGAACCCTCATCATTGATTGCGATCCCCAAGGAAACACCACAAGCGCTCTTGGTTTTCCCAAGGATCCTTCGAGGAGGACGCTTTACCAGACTCTAATTCTCAATGAACCTATTGAAAGAGTTACCCTAGATGCACAAGTGGAAGGGCTCGACCTCATTCCTTCAGATAGAAACCTGGTAGGAGCCTCAATTGAACTGGTAAGCGCAGACAGCCGAGAATACAGACTGAAGAGCGCCATTGCACCGGCCTTAGCGAAATATCACTACATTCTCATTGATTGCCCGCCGTCTCTCGATCTCTTGACAGTGAACGCCCTAGCGGCAAGTGATGCGGTGCTTGTGCCAATCCAATGCGAGTACTTCGCCCTGGAGGGAGTCTCGGAGCTCCTCGATACTCTCATGCGTTTGCGCCGCACAGTCAACCCTTCGCTAGCTATCGAGGGAATTCTCCTCACCATGTATGATGATCGAACGACGCTTTCAAAACAGGTTGCTGCCGACCTGCGCAGCTTCTTTGGCGCCCAAGTGTTCGAAACAGTCATTCCAAGAAATGTCCGCCTGGCAGAAGCTCCGAGTCATGGAATGCCAGTAATGTTCTACGACATTCATAGTAAAGGTGCGGAAAGCTACATCCAGCTCGCCAAGGAGGTTATCGCTAATGCCCAGAAACGCATTGGGGAGGGGATTGAGCGCACTGATCAGGGATCCGGAGGCGGAACAGCCGCTTCAGCAGCCACCGCCGGAGCCGGCTCCGTGGGGCCTTCCGCCCCAATCGCCGGGGGCGGCAATGACGGCAGCGGCGGCGGCACCGGCTCTCAGTGAAGGGCTCTTCCAAATTGATATCGATCTGATAGAGCCGAGCCCGTATCAGCCTCGCACCCGGTTTCGAGAGGAAGCTCTCGACGAACTCGCCCGGTCAATACGCTCGAGCGGAATCGTTCAGCCGCTTGTTGTCCGCAGAATCGCCGGCCGTTACCAGCTGATCGCCGGCGAACGCCGCTGGCGCGCCGCTCAACGGGCAGGCCTCGCCCGGGTTCCCGTGGTCGTACGCGACGTCGCGGAGGAAATGGCACTCGAGATGACGCTGGTCGAAAATCTTCAGCGCGAAGACCTTAATCCCATCGAACAAGCGCACGCCTTCCAGCGCCTGATCGACGAATTTCGCCTCACTCAGGAACAAGTGGCGGAGCGAACCGGCAAAGATCGGGCGACCATCGCCAACGCGGTCCGCCTCTTGAAACTTGAAGATAGTATTCAGGAATTGCTTGAGGAGGGCAGAATTACGGCAGGACATGCTCGCGCCTTACTCGCAGTCACCGATTCTCAAGAGCGCATGACCCTCGCTCGCCGTGTCGCCCGAGGTGGAATGACGGTCCGTCAGATTGAGCGCCTGGTCTCGCAAGGTACCAAAACTCGTGTCGGCGGTCCGACTTTGTCACTAGATCCCAACATCAAGGCTGCGCTCGACGAACTTCAGCGGGTTTACGGAACGCGCGTGGCGATCCACCCCAAGCGCGCTCATGCTCCTGGCCAGTTAATCTTTGAATACTACGACGATAGCGATTTGGCCCGGCTCTACGATCACCTCATGCGACAATAGTGCCAATCAGTCTCGCATCATTTTCTGAGGATTTGATCAATGGGTCTGGGATGGTTCAGCCGCAAGCGACATGATTCTGGGGAGTGGACCGGCTTTCTCGAGCAAGGCGTGAGGCTTGAAGGGCGCCTTGAGTCCAGCGGAACATTTCGAATCGATTCAGCCGTGAAGGGTAACCTGGTTTCGCATGAGACCTTAATTCTGGGTGAGAAGTCCGAAGTGGTAGGACAGATCGAGGGAAACTACGTCGTCATCGGGGGACATTTCGACGGAATCATTAAGGCTTCCGGCAAAGTCGAAATTCAGTCCAAAGCAATCGTTACCGGCGAAATTCATACACCCTGCCTGGTGATGGAGCCCGGAGCAATTTTCGACGGGCGTTGTCACATGCTATCTTCCGCTGAATCGTTCGGACCAATAACCATCCCGATCCGTTCGGCTGCCGCCCACGCATAGAATTGTCCCTACGTCAGGACTTCTCCGCATTCAATCACCAGCAGCGATATAATTGCCAGGCAAGTTTCACGGAGAAAGGGCATTGTCCGAACAAGTTCGACTGACTACCACGGCGAAAGCAGCCGGCTGTGCCGCCAAGCTAAGTCCGAGTGTACTGGACGCTGTACTGAAGCGTCTGCCCCGGCAGCAAAACCCCGACGTCATCGTAGGCTTTGAAACCAGCGACGACGCCGCGGTGTACCGGCTCAGCGACGAGCTGGCTATCGTTCAGACTGTTGATTTTTTCACTCCTATAGTCGACGACCCCGAGCTTTTCGGCCAAGTAGCGGCTACAAACGCGCTGAGTGATGTGTATGCAATGGGGGGCCGGCCGATTTCGGCCCTGACCATCGTCGCGTTTCCGGCTGCCAGTCCATCTGAAATTCTCGAACAGATTTTACGCGGAGGCCTCGCCAAAATGAGCGAAGCGGATTGCACGGTGGTAGGCGGGCACTCGATTCGCGATGACGAGCTGAAATTTGGCTACGCTGTAACGGGCGTCATTCACCCGAAAAAGGTCTGGAAGAACGTCGGTGCCCGCCCAGGCGACGCTCTAATCCTTACAAAACCCATCGGCACCGGGGTGATTTCGACCGCCCTCAAGCAGGGCGGTGCAGATCAATCATGGGTCGCCGAGGCGACAGACTCAATGACCCGCCTCAATCGCGACGCCGCCAACGCCTTGCATGAAATTCAAGGTTCCGCGCCAGAGACGCAAAATCCGATTCATGCCGTGACCGATGTAACTGGCTTCGCGCTGCTGGGCCACGCCCGGGAGATGGCCATCGGGACGGGCGTTTCGATAAGAATCGATCATCAGCTCGTTGAATATCTTCGAGGAGCTATGGAAGCCGCACGCCGCGGTTTCTTCTCCGGTGGCATGAAGAACAACCGCGACTTCGTCGAAAGCTGTGTCAACTTCGCGCCGAATGTGCCTGACGAATTTCGCGCACTCCTGTTCGATCCTCAAACTTCCGGTGGCTTGCTTGCGGCCGTCTCCCCCGAGTTTGCGAATGATACGCTCGCAGCGCTCAGCCGGCGCGGAATCAGCGGCCGCAGAATCGGAGAAGTGCTCGCGAAACAGTCGCCACTCCTCGAAGTCACATAAGCCCCGGCATCGTGTACACTTTTTCTTTTCCAAATCAATAATGGACACCATAACTCACGGCATCGTCGGCGGGTTAATAGCCAAAGGATATTTCAGCAAACGCAGCGGCCGCGTCGCAACATTTGCAGCAGTAGCCGGAGCGATGTTTCCGGATGCCGACGTGGTGGAAGAAATCTTTTCCCGGGATCCGCTGGCGATCGTCCGCTATCATCGCGGAATCACCCACTCATTTGTTGCGCTGCCAATTTTTGCGGCGATTTTCGCGTGGCTCACACCTATCGGCGTAAGACTGTTGAAAAAAAGATTCGAGAGCTTGCGCGACATCGAATCTCCGTCGCGGGGAATGCTCTTCATTATTTACGCAATCGCGATCGCCAGTCACATCATCCTCGACAGCATGACATCGTTCGGCACGCGCATATGGGATCCCATATCCCAAGAACGCGTCGCCTGGGACATGCTTTTCATAATTGATTTCTCTTTCACCGCCATCGCGCTGCTTCCTCAGGTTGCGGCTTGGATCTATGCGGATCGCTCAAAAGCTCGTTCGCGTGCCATATCGATGTGGCTACTTTTTGCCGGATGTTCTTTTGTCGTATGGAAAATTGCGAGCACGGTCGGATTTCCATTCCAGGTACGGATTTGTTTTGTCGCCAGTGTAATTATCGCCGCGCTGTTCTTTCTTCCAGCAATTCGCGACGTCGGATTTCGGGTTGGGCAGTCGGCTTGGAACCAGGCCGGAGTTTGTGCGATGGTGATGTATCTTTTCGCCTGTGGCATGGCCCACCATGCAGCGCTGCTGCGCGTGAAACAATTTGCCGCGGCAAGAAGCGTAGCGGTTGACCGTCTCGCAGCACTTCCCCTTCCGCCGTCGCTGCTCGATTGGGGCGGTGTGATACGTTCGGATGGCGGTGTCTACCAGGCACGTTTCGACCTGCGCAGTCCGGATCCGCCCACGTTTTCCTTTATCGCAGATTCACAGCCCAATATCTATGTGGCGCGCGCGATGCAGCGCCCTGAGGTCCAGCTCTACTGGAACTTCGCGCGTTTTCCGGTGATTCGCACCTCCGATGTAAACGGCTTTCACTACGTGGACTTCAACGAGAACCGTTTCATCACCCGCAGGAGCCACGGTCCCGCGCCCTTTTCTTATCGTATAGTATTTGACGATGCCGGTAATGCGATTGAAGAAGGCTGGCAAGCCGATGGCATGGACGTGCGCCGCATGATAAAAATTGTTCCGGCTCACGCGGAGAACGCGCCATGAAGATTCTGATCTTCAGCGACATTCACGGTGACACGGGCGCCCTCGAGCGCATCGTCGCTCAACCCGCCGATACATATATCTCCGCCGGCGATCTTTCGAATTTCGGCAAAGCCCTGGAACGCTGTGGTGAAATCTTGAAGCCGCTCGGCGAGCGGCTTCTGGTTCTGCCAGGAAATCATGAAACTCACGAACAGATGAAATCCTTCTGTGCACAATATGGATTCGTCGACTTTCATCGCCAGGCGATGAAACTCGGTGGAACAAACTGGGCTGGCCTCGGTTACAGCAATATTACGCCATTCAAGACGCCCGGCGAATACAGCGAACCCCAAATCGCCGAGGCTCTTTCACAATTCCTCGGAATGGATCAACTTTATCTCGTCGTCCATTTTCCTCCGCGCGATACAAAGCTCGACGAGTACGCCGAAGGGCAGCACGCCGGCAGCCCGACACTGCGCACTTGGATCGACCACGAAAAGCCGCTCTATCTTTTTTGCGGCCACATCCACGAAACAGCAGGAATGAAAGACCGCCTGGGAATAACGCAATGCGTGAACGTGGGAAAGCAAGGCTACACCATCGAAGTGTAGAAAATGGGATTAAAACCAGAAAGCAAACTCCAACAAGAAAACGCACCAATCAGCAGTGACGAATTACGAATCACTACTTACCACTGTCGACTCAAGCCTTCTTCACCACGGGATATACCACCAGCTGCCTCCGGTCGCCAACTCCCTCACTGGCCGTCCGCACGCCCTGCGCCCCAGTCAATTCCAAATGAATGAATCGTCGCTCGCGTGGCGACATCGGATTGAAGCGAAACGCTTGACCCGTTTCACGCACGCGTTGCGCCGCTACTCGCGCCGAAAGTTTTAATTCTTCCAGCCGTAGAGCTCGATACTCTCCGCAGTCGAATCGCACGCGATCGTGCAGCCGCGGATCCAGCCTGAGCCAGCGATGCCCCAGGTGTTCGAGTGCCAGCAGCAATTCCGCATTTCGTTCCAGCAGGAAATCTTGGTCGGCGCCGTGAAACGCCACCACAATATCCTTATCGTCCGGGCCGCCCTCGATGGCAGCTGGCGTCGAGATTCGATACTCCACCGCCAAACCCGTCTCGCGCACAGCGACGTCCAGGTAGCGCTTCAATTCCGCCAGCGCATGCTCGCGGTCCAGTCGCAGCTCGCCTCGAACATTTTCTTTCGCAAGCGGTTTTTTCCCGGTGGCTGTACGTTCGTCAGGCATCGATCACTTTCTTTTTGAACTTCCCCCTGGCGGGCAGCGGTTCGGTTCGATTCAAATAAAGCTGCTGCGCGATTCCTACAAGGTTACTTGTAAACATATATAAATTAAGGCCGCTCGACAGCCGGAAGAAAATAAAACCCATCATCAGCGGCATAAACGCCATCATTTTCTGCTGCGCCGGATCGACCGAAGTCTGCGGCGTCATCTTGGTCATCAGGTACATCATGATGGTCATGCCGATCGGCAGAATATAATACGGATCCATCGCCGAAAGGTCATGGATCCAGCCCATCCAGGGCGCGTGCCGCAATTCGATTGCGCCATTCAGCACTCGCCACAGCGCCCACCAGATCGGCATCTGAAACAGCATGGGCAGGCAACTTCCCATGGGATTGATGCCTTCGCGGCTGTAAACGGCCATCACTTCTTCATTCATTTTTTTCTTGCGCGGATCGCTCATCGAATATTTCTTGTAACGATCCTGAATCTGACGGATTTCCGGTGCCACTTTTTGCATCTTCTGCATCGAGCGCCAGCTTTTCATCTTCAGCGGGAACATGGCGATGTTGATGACCAGCGTCATCAGCACGATGCACCATCCCCAGTTGGGCACTTTGGTATGCAGGGTCTGCAAAATCCACAGCAGAGGCTTGGCGATAATGCCGGTCCATCCAAAATTAATCAATTCCGCCAGCGGTGGCCGAATGTTCTCGAGTTGGCCCAAGTCCTTCGGCCCCACGTAAACACGCATGCTCAGCGGCGCGCCAGCCGTCGTTCCCGCCGCCATTTCTGCCTCTGGCTCGGTGCCCTGTTTGCCGTCGGCCAGCACCGCATGGTTCTGCATCCAGTGCCATAAGGACAGGTCCGAGCCCTCCGGCAGAAACGCAGCGGTAAAAAACTGATCTTCGATGCCCGTAAATTCCACAGGCCCGTACTGCACGGCAGGCTGGCTCTGATTCCCGGAAACTCCGAGTTTTTTATACTGCAGCAGGTTTAACTTGCCGCCGGTCTTGTAATACACGGTCACAAGCTGCGCGGCGTTGTACACTGCCCGATCACCGAACCCGCCGCGCCACGCCAGCGCTGCCGGCTGCGGTTTGCCGTCCAGCAACACCGAAACTTCCATTTTCGTTTCGTAGCTGGTCTCGAAATACAGTGTCTTGCTAACCTCTAGGTGCCCATCACTCCAATGAAAACTAATGGTAACCGGTGCTTCGATTGGATTCGCACCAGGGCCGGCCCCGGCGATGGCGGAAACAGCGGAATCACGTTTTGCTGTCTTTGAATCTCCTCCCGTTTTCCGGTCCGCAGCCAAGCCGACCGTTCGAACCTGATACAAAGCCGAATTCGCCTTGGCCTCAAGCTGTGCGTCGGCCAGCACTAGCGAAAAGGGCCAGCCAAGCGCGCGGGAAACAGCTTCATTGACCAAATCGAGCGGGTGCGGCGGCTTCTGGTCGTCAAAATATTTATTCAGCTGCCAAGTTCTTACCACCCCGCCGCGATTGGAAAGCTCTACGTGATACCAAGAGCTTTGCACCACCACAGTTTTTTCTTCGCTAGCCTCGACTGCGGCAGAATTCGCCGCAATCGCAGCCGCAGTAGCGCCCGACGCGGCCCTGCCGGATGTTGTGCCGGTCGATCCGGTTTGCCCGGGCGACTGCTGCGGACCGGATGGACCCATCGGCACTGAAGTTGCCGTGGGATTCGATTGCGGAGGAGGAGCAGGAGATTTATAAAAATGTCCCCACACAAAAAGTATCAACAACGCAAAAATGACAAATAAAATCCCGCGGACCTGATCGGACATTTCCTTCACTGCGCCTGCCCCTTGCTCGCAGTCCGCAGCCAATCCGCATCGCTATACCAGAGGGACCTGTAGGTCCTATCTTGCGCGATAATTCCTTTGTCTGTGCGGGAGACTTTTCCAGCGGGGCCGTAATCAACAGGATAAGAAAGGGCCTTAGCCACGAATTTCGAATTGTCGCACCCACTTCTTAGACCGGGAGGAAACTCCGGCTCAGGCACCGGATCAAATCCGCCTTTAGTGAACGGTCGGCAGCGCCCCAATCGCTTGATCGCTAGCCAGGCGCCACGCCTCGGCCCATACAACGCAATTGCATCCTGCGCATAACGGGAACAGGAAGGATGAAACTTGCACGCCCCACCCAAAAACGGCGAAAAGAAAACCCGATAGAAGTGCACAAAAGTAAGCAGGAGCCAAGTCCCCGCCGATCGCTTCTGCATTGAGGCAGAATGCATGTTCGGATTGTCGCAAATGCCTATGAAGTTTTGAGCGCTGGGGGAATATTCAGAAGTCGCGGCAGCACCTCGCGCGTCGACAGCCACGTTCTCGGGCGAATTCACAGTATTGTTGGTTTGCGCGTGCACAGCAACTTCATTCTTTGTAGGGCGTTGCATCAGCCGCGCCATCAAGCTCGCAAAAAAAAGACCCTTTAGCCCCTGAAGTTGCAACCGACTTAAGAACTTGAAAGAATCCGAAGTCGCTACTTCAACACTCCGGAGCGCGCAGGGATCGCCTTCAGCAACTCCCGCGTCAATTCCAGAAACTCGGCGGTCGCGGCCGAACTGCGCGGGTGAATCACAATATCCCATCCCGAAGCGATCTCCTGTCGATGCAATCTCAAAATTTCGCGAAGGCGTCGCCGGATTCGATTGCGCCGGACCGCGTTACCCAGCGCCTTTTTGATGCTCCACCCAAACCGGCTGAAATCGAGGCCATTGGGACGTAGAAATACCGTGAACTCGCGGCTCGATCTCCGCCCTCCTTCCCGGTACACCGCGTCATATTCACTACGGCGCAGCAGGCGAGTTTCGCGCGGAAGATTCAGCCGCGACGGCGGGTCAGACGCGCGTGAGGCTGTGGCGTCCCTTCTTGCGGCGTCCTGCAAGGACTTTCCGTCCACCTTGAGTTTTCATGCGTTTGCGAAATCCATGCTTCTTATGGCGGCGTCGCACGTGCGGCTGAAAAGTGCGTTTCGGCAACGATCATCGTCTCCTGAATCGCCCAAACTGGCGATTCAACTACAGCACCGGCGCTGCCGGTTCGAAGCATCTGTTACGGACAGGACGCAAGAACACCTAACCTAACACAGCGAATCCGATGTCCAATCGAAACGACAAGTCTAGTCGACCAACGCACCACGGTCAAGGAAGCTCGGGGTTAAGTGTCAAAGCTCGGGGTTAAGGTTACAGAGCGGGGAAAAGTGATGCACCCTCGGCACCGGGAGTCGCGCCAACCCTGAGCATCAGATTATTTTTTCTTATCGAAAATGAGAACGCTAGATGAGAGGGTGGCGCCACCAGAAATGAACATATACTTGGACTTCGTCCACTCCAAGAAGAAATTCACCGTTTCCAAATGGGAATAGATTTCCTCAGCAGCTTTCAATTCGGGTGTCTCCGTCTTAATCCAGTCCTCTCCCCGATGTTGTTTCGCCTCGACGACATCAGTTACAAATCCATGGGCTTTATATCTGCCGCTGCTGGTCAGGCGTAGTGAGTACAATCGCGAAAGAACGGACACGCCAGCCGCCGTCAACGTCTCTGCTTGTGCCGAGACGAACCGGCTACAGTATTCTTCGACGGCTTTTATTGTCCGAGCACCTGACGCGTTGACCGCCTCGCAGGCGTCACCTACAATGAAACAGGGAGTCCAAGGCGGGGACTGATGCACCAAAAAGCCGCCGGTTGGTGTTCACGAATCACCAATCACACGTGACGAGTCACAACTCACTAACGCCGCACTCACCAAAATGTTCGAAACCCTCACAGACAAACTCCAACGCGCCTTCAAAAATCTCCGCGGCCAGGGCAAGCTCTCCGAAGAACACCTCGATGCGGGCCTGGCCGAGATACGCGAAGCGCTGCTCGAGGGCGACGTAAACCTCGGCGTTACCGATGATTTTATAGCCCACGTACGCGCTAAGGCTCTCGGCTCCGAAGTGCTTCTGCAGCTTTCGCCGGACCAGCAAGTGGTAAAAATCGTCCGCGACGAGCTCGCGGAATTACTCGGAAAAGAAGCCAAGCCACAATATGGGTCGAAGCCGCCGTCCGTGTGGCTGATTGTCGGCTTGCAAGGTTCCGGCAAAACAACTTCCACGGGAAAATTGGGAAAATGGCTGGGCGAGCATGGACATCGGCCACTGGTCGCGTCAACCGACGTGTATCGTCCCGCGGCACGCGAACAGCTCGCGCAAGTGGCCAAAGCGACCGGAACTCCTCTGTGGCCCGGAACCGGCACCGAAAAGCCGCTAGAAATTGTACGCGGCGCCCTGCGCGAAGCAAAAATGTCGGCGTACGACGTGGTGTTAGTGGACACAGCAGGCCGCCTGCACATCGACGAAGATTTGATGAAAGAGCTCAGCGAACTGAAGCGCGAGCTGAATCCTTCGGAGTTGCTCTTCGTAGCCGACGCCATGATCGGACAAGACGCGGTGCGTTCGGCGGGAGAATTCCACAAGCGCCTGGGAATCACAGGCGTCGTTCTAACCAAAATGGACGGCGATGCCCGTGGCGGCGCAGCACTTTCGATCCGCAAGGTAACCGGCGCCCCGGTAAAGTTCGTCGGCGCGGGTGAAAAGTATGACGCCCTCGAACCATTCCTTCCGGATCGCGTAGTCTCGCGCATCCTGGGCATGGGCGACGTCCTGGGCCTGATCGAACGCGTCGAAAAGACCGTAGACGAAAAACAAGCGCGCGAGCTGGAACGTAAGCTACGCGAAGATGATTTCACGCTCGAAGATTTCCGCGATCAGCTGAAGCAAATCCGCAAGATGGGTTCGCTCGAACAATTGATGGGCATGCTTCCAAAAATCGGTCCATTCGCCAACCTCCCGAAAAACCCCGAGATCGACGAAAAACGGCTGGGCTCGGTCGAAGCCATCATCAATTCAATGACGGCCAAAGAGCGCGCCAATTCCAACCTGATCGACGGCAAGCGTCGAAAACGCATAGCGGCAGGCAGCGGCACATCCGTGCAGGAAGTAAATCAAGTGCTAAAACAATACGCGGACATGCGCAAAATGATGAAGCAATACGGCAGCTTCGCAAAAACCAAAATGCGCGGCTTAGGTAAATTCGCCGGACTCAAGGGCGGTTCGTAGCGCAGTCTTCAGTCGTGGCAGGACCACTCCTGGCGCCAGCCTGCCCCGAGCAACCAAGGGCGTGTGCCTGGCACGGACCAGCGCAGTTCTCAAAGGCACACGCCTACATCGAATTTTTCAAACGTAAGGTACTGCCAATAATGCGAGGCATAGAAGGATTTTCGGGCGTTTCATTGCTGAAGCAACGCCGATCCAGCGAAGTGGACTTCCTGGTCCGCATGCGCCCGGGCATCGATGGATGCATCCGCAGGTTCGCCGGCGAGGGCGTCGGCAAGGCAGTTGTCGAACCAGAAGCCGCGGCGCTGCTTAGCAGATTCGACTCAACGGTTGAGCATTACAAAGATAATCGAGACGGTCGAACCAAATGCGTAGGTGAAACGCACTGTTTTCGCTATAATTGCTGGTTCAAGTTGACGCAAAGGATTGAGGAGGAATAGGCTTTGTTAACGATTCGGCTGTCCAGGATTGGCAAGAAGAAGCGCCCGTTTTACCGCGTGATTGTTACTGAAAAGACTCGCCCACGGAACGGCCGCTTCGTCGAGATCGTAGGTACCTATGACCCGCTGAAGAAGCCCGCAGCGATTGAGCTCAAGCAAGAACGCGTGGACTATTGGATCGGAAAGGGCGCACAGCCCAGCGACACCGTCCGCAGCTTTTTGCGAAACCGTAAATCCGCCTGACGCGTCCCATTCCCTGCCCAGACCGGGATCAATTAATGGAACTCGGGTTCGCTTAATAGCGAATTACCGTGCTGTGCTCTTGTTCCTGTTGAGGGGGGATTCATGAAGGTACTCGTCGAAGATATTGCGAAAGCTCTGGTAGACCATCCGGACCAAGTGCAAGTTAAAGCTGTCGAAGGCGAACAGGTGACCGTTCTCGAGTTGCGTGTCGCTCCCGATGACCTGGGCAAAGTAATCGGTCGCCAGGGGCGCACGGCCAAATCCATCCGTACCCTACTCGGCGCGGCGGGAATGAAGTTGAAGAAGCGCTTCACCCTGGAAATTCTAGAGTAGTGGTATAAATCTCTCTCGGCATGCACCAACCGCCTCAGGCACGCCGCGTGACTGTGGCAAAACTTCTGCGCCCGCATGGTGTGCGCGGTGAAGTGGCCGCGGAAATCCTCACCGATTTTCCTGAACGTCTCAAGCGCCTGAAATCTGCAGAATTGTGGGATGGCCAAAGCACGCCTCGGCAAATTGCCGTGCGTAAGTGTTGGATTTCGCAAAGCCGCGGCGGCCAAGCCATTTTCCATTTTGCAGGTGCCGATTCCGTCGATGAAGCCAAAAAACTAGTTGGACTAGAAGTACAAGTCCCTCTCGCCGACCGCGTGGAACTGCCTGCGGGAAGATACTACATCAGCGATTTGGTCGGATGTGAAGTGCGCGAAAGAAATGGCGCGGCGATTGGGCGTGTGCGCGAGGTTGAGATCAGCGGAACAGATGTGGCCGGCACGCCGATTCTTATCGTCGATTCCGCTGGCACCGAAATCCTGATTCCACTTGCGATGGAGATTTGTGTGGACGTCAATACCGCGGCGCAGCAGATTGAAGTTGTGCTCCCGGAAGGACTCCTCGATTTGAATCCCGGTCAACCCACGAGAAAGCGCTCCAATGCACGCTCGCGGTAGGAGTAACGGCAATGCGATTCGATATCATCACGATATTCCCTGAGTTTTTCCAGGGCCCGCTGAATCACGGCATCGTGCGCCGCGCGCGCGAAGCAAAGCTGATCGACACGCGCGTGCATGACCTTCGCACCTTCACGCACGATCGGCACCGAACGGTAGACGACCGCCCATTTGGCGGCGGCGAAGGCATGGTGATGAAGCCCGAGCCGCTATTCGAAGCAGTCGAGTCGCTGGTATCGCAAGCCGCTGCTTTGAGGAACGCTGCGCCGCAAGACACCGCGATCGTGCTGCTTTCGGCAGCAGGGAAGATGTTTCGCCAGCGAACCGCAAGAAGACTTGCGGATCTCGAGCACCTCGTCCTGATTTGTGGCCGTTATGAAGGTGTAGATGAGCGCGTTGCGGAACACCTTGCGACCGATGAAATCTCAGTCGGAGACTTCGTGCTATCCGGCGGCGAATTACCGGCGATGATGGTTCTGGACGCGGTAACTAGACTGATTCCAGGCGCCCTCGGCAACGAAGATTCAGCGGTGAACGAATCTTTCAGCGAGGCGGTTACAGAAGCTTGGGGAGTCCTCCCTCTGCCGCCGTCTGACGAAGGCGCGAGGCCGCGGGTAGCCGACAACGGCATTCTCGATTATCCGCATTACACTCGCCCGCCGTCCTTCAGAGGTTGGAACGTGCCGGAGGTTTTGCTGGGCGGCGATCACGAAGAAATACGAAAATGGCGCCGCAAACAAGCGCTAGGAAAAACCCGCCGCAATCGCCCAGACCTGCTAGGCTCAAGCGATTAGTCTGGGGCGACCGCAAGCTGGGATGTCGTCGGCAAAATTTTCCGAACGGCACTCCCGGCACGAAGTAGAACCCTCGAGCGCTTTCTGCAGGCGCGGGTCTTAGCCCGCCCGCGCTTCCCGCAGCAGCGACTGTGATTGGCGCAAGGACGCAGGGTAATGACGCTTGCATCGAAGGGCGTCTCGCCGGCTCTTAGCACCGATCGCGGCAGAGCATGACACACACTATCTCGAGTCGCTCTGGATGGCCGGTGAAAAACCGCTTTGGCGCACAGCAAGCATGAATTGATATAGATATAGACCATCAAATTGCGGTATTATTGCCGATTGTGCGTTGTTTGCTGGCCCCACCTGAGCGGGTCTGCAGGGAAATAATGTCATGAATCCGATAGTGCATAAGGCGCAGCAGTCCCAAATTCGCAAGGACCTGCCAAATTTCCGTCCGGGCGATACTGTGCGCATCAATGTACGCCTGAAGGAAGGCGAGGGCGACAAAGAGCGCATCCAGCCTTTTGAGGGCGTAGTTATGAGCCGCCGTGGTGAACTGCTCGGCGAATCCTTCACAGTGCGGCGCGTAAGCTTCGGTATCGGCGTAGAGCGAATCTTTCCCGTTCATTCACCAATGATAAGCTCGATCGAAATCGTGCAAGCAGGCCGCGTCCGTCGCGCGAAACTGAATTATCTACGGGCACGCAAGGGCAAGGCGGCGAGAATCAAGCGCGCTGAACGGCCCGAGCTTGCAGCCGAAACGGCAACGGTTGGCGCGACGAAGTAAGGTCTAAATTGGCGCGGCCTGGAGCGCGGCATCTCAGCGCCCGCTCCTAACAAAGGGGCGGCCTTTTTATTGCCCGACTGGAATGTCGCAAGGACCAACAGCGGTTCGATTCATCGTTCACCACCACACAAACGGAAATTACAATCAGTCGCAGCGCTGTGTTAGAATTCGTGGCCGATGGGGAGACTTTGTTGCTCGCGGTACGAGCGCGAAGCGCGAAAGTGCGGTTCGCTGCGCATCGCTGGGCTCGATGAAGCTGGACGCGGTGCGCTATTCGGTCCGGTTGTCGCTGCTGTAGTGGTGTTGAATCCACGAAGACGAATCGTCGGCCTCGACGATTCCAAGAAACTCACCTTCGAAAGACGCGCCGAGCTGGCCCCGCGCATACGCGAGCACGCGCTGGCGTGGGCCATCGCAGAAATCGACGCCAGCCGAATCGACGCCTGGAATATTTATCAGGCGAGCCGCCAGGCGATGCTGGCCGCGCTGTCGCAGCTCGATCCCCCGCCAGATTATCTCCTGCTGGACGCAATCGAAATTGACGTTCCCATCGAACAGAAGGCGCTCATTCACGGCGACGCACGATCGGTTTCCATTGCCGCAGCGTCCATTCTGGCAAAAACCGAGCGCGACCGCAGGATGCAGGAATTCGATGATCTATACCCGCAATATGGACTGGCACAGCACAAAGGCTACGCTACACCCGAACATCTGGAGGCGCTGCGGCGCCACGGCCCGACGCCACTTCACCGTTATTCTTACGCTCCCGTGCGTCAATCTGGCTGCTGGGCCACAGGCGCCATACAAGATTCCCTGCCGCTAGCTCCTGTAACCGATTTGCTCTCTGACTAGACCAAGCAAGTGCTTTCAGAGGGGCTCGGGCCGGCCAGCGCGACAGTGTGCCTGAACCGCAAAAAACGGACGGAAAGGCTGTCTTGCGTGACACATTTCAAGGCGTCGTTGAATGATAGCTTGAGTGCTCTACCACCTGTGTTAAGCTCATTTTTCGCCTTGCCGGGCCCGATGGCAACGCGCGAGTTCCCAGCCCCGCGCTGCCAGGAGTGAAATGTGAGAGTCCTTTTTGTCCACCCCAGCCCGTTAATGTATTCGAAGATATATTTGCGCCTCGAACCCCTGGGACTTGAACTCGTCGCCGAATCGGCGCGCAAAGCAGGCCACCAGGTGCGCCTGCTGGACCTTCAGGTTTTCGAACAACGGGACTTTTTCCGCACACTACGCGACTGGCGTCCCCAGGCAGTCGGATTTTCTCTGAACTACCTCGCAAACATTCCGGAAGTCATCGACCTGGCCAAGAAAACGAAGGCGCGCATGCCGGAATGTTTCATTTTCGCAGGCGGACATAGTGCCTCGTTTACGGCAAAGGAAATCCTCGCTCATGCCGAAGGCGCAATCACCTGCGTCGTGCGCGGCGAAGGCGAAGCGGTCACTCCGTCGCTACTGGAAACTGCGCACGATCCGCAAAAACTTCACGCCCTCGCTGGCGTGACCAGCATTTATGGCGACGGCCCGGCGCCGCGGCTGGTTCACGACCTCAACGCGCTGCACCCCGCCCAGGACCTGCTAGCCAAGCGGCGTAAATATTTCATTGGCGTGCTGGACCCCTGCGCTTCGATCGAATTCACGCGCGGCTGCCCCTGGGACTGTTCGTTCTGCAGCGCCTGGACCTTCTACGGCCGGAATTACCGGCAGCTGAAACCAGAAGTGGCTGCGGAAACGCTCGCCCGCATCGAGGAACCCGGCGTTTTCATAGTGGATGATGTCGCGTTCATACATCCCGAACACGGCAACGCGTTAGCAGAGGAAATCGGCCGACGCAACATCCAGAAACAGTATTACCTGGAAACCCGCGGAGATGTCTTGCTGCGCAACAAAGAGGTTTTCCGTAGTTGGAAGCGCCTCGGCCTGAAATACATGTTCCTCGGAATTGAAGCGATCGACGATGAAGGGCTGAAAGCGCACCGCAAGCGCATAACAATCAAGAAGAACATCGAAGCGCTCGAATGCGCGCGCGACCTGCGCATTCATGCGGCCGTGAATATTATTGCGGACCCCAGCTGGGACGAACGCCATTTCCAGGCGGTCCGGGAATTTGCTCTGTCAGTTCCGGAGATCGTGCACGTCACCGTCAACACGCCCTATCCGGGCACTGAAACTTGGATAACGGAATCGCGCAATTTCACAACTCGCGATTACCGCTTGTTCGATGTCCAGCACGCGGTTCTGCCGACGAAGCTTCCTCTCGCGCAATTTTATGAAGAGCTGGTGCGCACGCAGCAGGTTTTGAATCATAAGCACCTGGGATTTGCGGCCCTGAAGGATACTTTCGTAATGGCTGCAGGATTTCTCGCCAAAGGCCAGACCAATTTCGTGAAAATGCTCTGGAAGTTTTCCAGTGTCTACAACGCAAAGAAACAGTTGGCCGACCACCACTGCGAGATTAAATACCCGATAACCTTGCCGTCCGCTGCCCCGGTCGGCCGCGTGGACCAGACACTTCTTTATATTCACAAGCCCGAACCCAGCCATGTTGCCAGTTGAATGAGCGTGGCACCAGCCGCTCTGGCCTTTTTTCAGCGGTTCGGCCCGCAGTTGTTGCGTTTCTGGGCCTGCTTGGAACTCAGGAAACCAATTCTTCCAATCCACGTCTGTAAAACGGGTGCTTCATGAGTCTTGATCAGAAATCGACCATGCTGGAACTAACAGCTGCGATGCTAATCGCCATCGCGGTGGTCGCATTGTTTCTAGCCGTGAACCCATCTGTGTTCGCCTTTCAGAATTCCGCGCAAGACCTGCAAAGCATGCCAGACATGCCCGGCATGGACATGCCACAAGATAACGCTCCAGAAAGCCCTGCAGTAGTGGCGAAACGAGCCGCAGATAAAAAAGAGAGCGAGTTCAATCACCATTTAGCCGGAGTGCTGGTCACCCTGGCAGGCATATTTCTGTTGCTACAGGATAAATTGGCGAAGCGCTGGCCCGCCGCTCGTTTCCTGTGGCCGTTTTGTTTTTTAGCCGCCGGGATCTTTCTATTGATATTCAGCGATACTGAAATGTGGCCGTTCGGGCATCAAAGCATCTGGTACGCAATGACCCACAATGTAGAAGTTCTCCAGCACAAGACATTTGCGGTGATCTTGCTAGCGCTAGGTACCGTCGAACTTGAACGCGCCCGTGGCAAATTGCAGAATGCCTGGAGTCCGTGGGTGTTTCCAGTGGTTGGGATGGCAGGCGTCGTACTGTTGCTTTTCCATCATCACTCGCCTGGAATGCATGGCGCGCATCACATGGCAACCATGCAACACGTTCAAGCCCAGCATCGTGAGTTCGCCGAAGCTAGCGGCGGCATTGCCTTGAGCAAGGGATTATCGGAAGTCCATACAACCTGGCAGGAAGCCTTCAACAAAATGTGGCCAATCTTCATGATCATCCTGGGAGTCCTGCTGATGATGTACAGCGAATAGCCGTTCCGATGAAATAGAGGGTGCCTCGCCGCAGACCACGGCGGCAGTTTGTAGCGCCGGCGTCCCGCCGGCTCTGTCTATCGGCCACAGTGAACCAGGGCAGCGCAGCTTGACGCACAACGTCAGCTCTCGTTCTTAGGGGCGCGCTTAGGGAACACTCGGGTTGAACGGCTTACAGAAAATAAACCAGGAAATACCGACTTTAAGACACCGTCTCGGCATTGAAATCGGGGGCTAGTGATTCCGTAGGGGCGAGTCTCAGCCCGCCCCAGGAGCGAATCATCTTGCAAGAACTCAACGAAACTTACCCCGCAGCCTTCGACAGACCAAACGACTTAAGAGCCGTGGACTCGTCCGGATGAACGTCAAACACCGCCGACAACATCGTCATTTTGAAAAGATCTTGAACCTTCTGATTTGGGTTAATGAGCTTTAGTTGGCCGCCTTGTTTGCGGAGAGTCGTATGCGATCGTACGAGCTCTCCGATGCCCGCGCTATCGACGTGGTCAACTTCCGTCATATTCAAGACCACAAACTTGTTTCCGTTCTGGAGCAGTTCGGTGACGATCTCACGCAGGATGACATTGCCCTCGCCAAGCGTGATCCTGCCCGTGATATCCACGATGCTGATCTCGCCAGCCTGCCGATGGGACGCTTTCATCTTGGCGGCCGGACCTCGCTGCATGCTCATGCCCAGCCGGTCGAGCGTCGCTGAGGCCTTCGCTGCCACTTCCGGCGATTCGGTGCGAACAACAACAAGAGAACGGCCCTGTTTTAGCGGTTCAAGGAACACCGCGGCATCTTCGGCCGAGCGAGCGCCGGAGGTCGTATGCTGATGCTCCTCATCCTGCGACATTGCTTTGCCCACCGCGCTTCCGGTCTTTGATCCAAGGAAGCCCAGAAGGGCGGTCGCTCCGGCGCCCAACGCGAATGCTTGTCCAATTCCCGGAATCAGGAATACGGTTGCGGCTGCAACGCCCGCTGAGAGACCTGCGGCCCCTCCCAAAAATCCGCCCGCATATGTGCCAAGTTCCTTGGCAAAGCTGGTCGCTTCGCTCTCTGAGCGGGTCAGAAAAACAACCGAATCTTTCGGGACGTGCTGGTCCAGCAATTCCTTCACAGCTTCTTCCGCGCGATCGCGCGAAGCAAATACTCCTATGGCGGTTTCCAAGTGGTCCTCCTCGATCTCGATTTAGCGTCAGGTGGGCAGTGCCCGTGGGCGTGAGGGCTTCAAAAATCTTGCCAATATCCTCATACTCACATCGTCAAAATGGGCCGGTTTCTGCAGCGAAATCTGCTACCAGCAGCGTTATTTGTCAAGAAAAAATATGACCGAAACCCCTCGGTCATCAGAAGATACAAGCTTCTCGTACGCTCAGTAGTTACATTATGAGAACGCGTTTCACGCTTACTCGGGAGTCGCCAACTCACTGGGTCTGTGCTCGGACTGTCGAACCTAAGAGGCACTGTTATCGCCTTTGGCACCACTGTCCTCGTGCTGCGTTGCCGGTTCTTTTTGCCGCGTGCTAACCTTCTTGTCTAAGCCGCAGTTACGGCCGGGAAACCCCTGCCAGGGTGAACACGCAGGCAGATCAGAAGCGACCTATGGCATTCAACAAGAACAAAGCGCTGGAAAACGCCCTGAAATTTCTGAACCAGGGCAAAGTCGCCCAAGCAATTAGTGAATACCAGCTCATTCTCCGCAATGATCCCAAGGACCAAGCCACCTTAATGACGGTGGGCGATTTGTACGCCCGCCAGGGTGACATGTCGCAGGCCATCGAATATTTCGAGCGCCTGGCCCAGGTTTATCTGCATGACGGCTTCAACAGCAAAGCCATCGCAATCTATAAAAAAATAGCCAAGCTCGCGCCGGCGGAACTTGAACCACTGGAGCGGCTCGCGGATTTGTACGTTCAGCAAGGAGTACTGAGCGAGGCCAGGCCGCTCTTTCTGCAGATTGCCGAAGCATACTTGAAATCGAATCAGGCGCCGAAAGCGGTGGAGGTGCTGCACCGCTTGCTGGAAGTGGAACCGGAAAATCAGCGCGTGCAGATGCGCCTGGCGGAACTATACGCAACGATGGGACTCAAGAAGGATGCGGCCCTCACCTATCTGGCATACGCACAAAGACTGTTCGAGCGCGGCGACAGCGATGAAGCCGAAAAAATTGTAGAGCGAGCGCTGCAGGTCGATCCCGGCAATACCTCTGCCAGCTTGCTGAAAGCCAGGACGCTCAATGCCGCAAACAAGCTGGATCAGGCCGTCGAGCTTCTAAGCAAGCATCCGCTCGCGGACGCCGGTGGTGAGGTCACCAACTTACTGGTCGACTGCGAATTTCGCGCCGGGCACACCGACAGAGCAACGGAGCGAGCACGGAAACAACTCGGCCAGGGCCACGCGCACTGCGCGCTTCTGCACAAAGTGGCAGACACCATCATCGACGGCGTGGATCCAGCGCAGGCGTTATCGTTGCTGACGGAATTGCGCGGGTTGATGATCGAAGCAGGCACGCAAGATGCTTACCTCAAGTCGCTCACGCGCGCTTGCGAAAAACTTCCAGGACGCACTGAACCGCTCGAACTTCTGGTGGATTTCTGCAGAATTACCAGCGATCCATTCAGGCTGAATCCGGCGCTGAGCCAGCTTTCGGACGCCTACGCAGCTCGGGGCAATTATGCCCGCGCAGAAGAATTGCTGGTGGAACTGGTTGACCGCAACAAAAATGACGAACGTCTTCTCGAACGGCTCATTCAATTGCGAGCCCGGGCTGGCGGATCGTCGTTTACCACAACGGCGGAGGCGGGTTTTCCTGAAAGTTCCGCCGGCGCTACCACATCTGCGCTGGGCAAAGAGCAGCGCGATGAACAGCAGAGGCTGGCTCCGGCTGCACAGCCCGCGATCCTGGAAGAAACATTCGACGAAGAGACCGAACGGTACATCGCGCAAGCGCTGACTGACGTTGATTTATTTTCGAGCTACGGCCTGACCCAGAAGGCGATGCTACTGCTTGAAAACGTTTTACAGCGCGCGCCTCGGCACACTCCAACCCTGGAAAGATTGCTTGATCTGCACTTGGGCGGGGGCAACGATCGCCGGACAGCAGAGCTGGCAGCACAGCTCGAACAAATTCATCGTCAGCGAAACGACCACGTCAATGCCGACCGGTTTGCAGAATTGCGGCTACGGTATTCGAAGGTGGCCGGACTCACAACCGCAGATATGCCGGCGGCGCCGTCACTGACTGCGCCTCCTGCGGCGGCCGCTATCTCAGAAAGTGCGGCTCCATCTGCCGCTGCTGCCAAGGCAGGCCCGCCAGAAGTACAACCGTTCACAGTTCCCGCAGCGGAAGCGGCCTCCAGCGATGCAAGGGATGTTCCGCTGGGGAGTGACACTTGCTCCGCCGCAGCTGCAGAGCCGATCGAATTTGAAATTGCTTTGAGCGAATTCGAGTCGGAAGCAGGGGCACACGGGGGGGCGGGGGCAAACTCAGTCCCCGTGGCAGAGGTGCCTGCTGAAGCAGTTCAGGAAACAGCTATCAGCGCTACGCAAGCTGACGAGGCAATTCCCGCACAATCATCGCCAAACGCCGAGGAACTCGACCTTTCAGACGAGTGGGAAGCAATCATAGCCGAGGTAGAGGACTCGCCTGCAGCGAACGAAGTTGCTGTGGTAACGCACGACGAACTCGATCCCATCGTGTTGCCGGAAACCGAGTCTGGCGAAGCCGAAGCGCCAGAAACTGGTGAGTTGGAAGCCTCCGCTGCGCCCGCTCATGACATTTCTACCTGGGGCGATGAAGACACCCAGCAGGAATCGCCAGCAGAGCAGTTCGAGATCGAAGCCAATACTCCGCAGTCAGATTCCGCGCCCGAACCCGGCAAGGCTGAAATTTCGCTTGAAACCGGCGCAGATTCCGGGATCGAAGCAATCGAAACGGTCGAGGCACATGAAGATGAAACGACCGGGCCTGCACAGGCAATGAATCAGGAAGAGTTGCCGACTTCCCTGTTGGAATTTCTACAAGAGCCCGCGCCCGAGCAACCGGACGCAGCGCAAGCGTCGAGCAATGAATTCGATTTGGAGCTTTTGCCGGCGCCTGTTCCCCCGGCCGATAACCCTGAGCCCGCAACGACTGAGGATTTCATCAGCGAGCTCGTTGCGGAACTGGACGATCTAGAGCCGCCTCTGGATGAGCCCATCGCGGAGCGGATTGCGGTGCCCGCACCCCCGCCGCCTCCGGTATCTAAGCATATGCACTTGGAGGAAGTCTTTGCTGAGGCGGGCCTGCCGTCTGCAGAGCGCAATGCTCTTGCGCCGGCCGCGGGTGCCTCGAACGGAAGTGCCAATGGTAAAGGCACGCCGGCTGCGGCTGAACAGCCTGCGATGACCACGGACACCCTCAATGAATTGGCCGAAGTATTCCAGGAATTCCGCAGCGAGCTGGGAGAGCTTGGCGAAGAGGACGAGGACCTCGAGACGCACTACAATTTGGGCATCGCCTACCGCGAAATGGGACTGTTGGATGAAGCCATTGGTGAGTTCCAGAAAGTCGCGAAGGCGATTCAGAAGGGCAAGCCATTCCGTTACGAGATGAACTGTTCCACCATGCTGGGCCTTTCATTCATGGACAAGCACGAGCCGAAGGTAGCTTCGTTCTGGTATCAGCGCGCACTGCAGGTGCCAGGACTCGAAGACGAATCGATACAAGCGCTGCGCTACGATCTGGGTTTGGCGCTGGAATCCGCGGGCGAATCCGAAGCAGCACTCGATTGTTTCCGCCAAGTGTACGCCGCAAACATCGACTACCGCGACGTAGCCGACCGCATCGCCACCCTTCAAAAGCATTAACCATCCTCTGGGACTCGTGCCGAAATCCGCATCAATCCGCTGCGGTGTCGATAACCGGCAGCAGTTTGAGTACTCCCCAAAGCTCTAAAGAAAAAAGCAATTACCGCAGTAAGTCTCGCGAAGCAGTTGCCACTCCACCAAGAATCTCCCATAATCCTAGCCTGAATGATGACTCGGCTTCTGCGGATCGTATTGCTCCTGCTCTGGCTGGAACTAGGACTGCTTCTGATCCTCCTGCCATGGTCTGACATGTGGGACATCAATTATTTCCTATACCAGTATCCTGCGTTGGGGATCTTCATCGAAAACCCATACCTTCGCGGCGCAGTATCGGGTCTGGGGGTGATGAACGTTTTGTTCGCGCTCGAAGCGTTTCGCCGCGGGACTTCCACAGTTGCCACCCGTCCCTGATACTCCGATCGTTTGCTACGTAACCGACCGAAGATCGTTGGGCGCCGGTCGCGCCGTGGCTGGCGTGCGCGGCAGCATCGAAGCCGCGATTGAGGCGGGCGTTGACTGGCTGCAGATCCGCGAGAAGGATTTGCCGGCGCGCGAATTGCTCGCGCTGGTGCAAGGCACATTACAAGCCGCGGCGAATCTGACCCAGGTTGAGGAGAATCGCGGGGGTGAAGGGGCTATCGCGGGCTCGACGACGCAAGTGATCGTAAATGACAGATTGGACGTGGCGCTCGCAGCGGGAGCAGCGGGCGCACATCTAGGCCGCGAGTCGCTCAGGGTTCAGGAAGTCGCGGATTGGTGCGGCCGCGGGAACGCTCCGCCGGATTTGCTGATCGGCGTATCCTGCCACACCTTGGAAGAAGCCAGAGAAGCCGAAGTCTCAGGTGCGAGCTACATTTTCTTTGGCCCCATCTTCGACACGCCCTCGAAGCGATCGTTCGGAACACCGCAAGGAATCGAGCGATTGGCTGAAGTATCCGCGTCGCTGCGCATACCGGTGATTGCCATAGGCGGGGTGGATGAAGACAACGCGCGGAGGTGTCTTAGCGCCGGGGCTGCAGGTATAGCAGCAATTCGAATGTTTCAGAAAGCGCTAAATCCGCAAACCCTGAAAACTATAGTAGATCGAATCCATCGCCATATTCCGTGAAGCTTGGAGGAAAACACCCCTATAAGACGATAGACTCAGCAGGGAGGAACCGGCAGGAATTAGCTATGCGCTAAGCCAGCGCCCGACGGGCTGCAACTCTTCGTTGTGATCGCAAATCACTTTCAAAACCGCGGTAATAGGAATGGCCAGCAGCAATCCAATCCCGCCCCACAAAAATCCAAAGAACAGAAGAGCTACAGTTAACGCCAGAGCATTCAAACGCACGCGCCAGCCAACTAAAGCCGGCACCAGCAAATTATTCGCGATGAAATGAAACAAGGTAAGCATGGTAAAGATGCCAATAAAAGGCCCAGGCGTATTGAACTTCTTCAAACCAATCAGCAAAGGCGGCAACCAGGAAAGCACCACGCCGAGGTAAGGAACAAGATTCGCCAGCCCGGAAACGAGCGCCAGAAGAAACGGAAATTCGAGCCCGATGCCCCAGAAAAACAGCCAACTGGCCACAACCAGAATCAAACCGACCAGCGCGGTTCCCACCACATAGCTGCGCAGCACCATGGTGACGTCCGCAAGAGTTTCCTTCACCTCGGTGCGTTGCGTAGCGGGGAATAATTGCATGGTCGCGTGCCATACCTGTCGCTTGGCCGCGAGCATAAAAAATAAAAGAAAAGGAACGAATGTCGCAGCCAGAATCACTTCATACAGCGAACTGAGCTTCGAGATCAGCGCCTGCCGCACAGGATGCGACTCGGCGACGGCGACAAGGTGATCGCTTCCCTGCGAGGTCGGCTCAATTTCCGAAACGTGCGCCTCAAATGATTCCAATCTTTGTTCCACCGCATTTGCGACGGCGTGGAGCGGCTGGCGATACGTCGGCCAATCGCGTCCGAATTGATCGACGCGTTCCACCAGGCTCCAGGTAATAATTAAAAGTCCCGCGATGGTCAGCAGGACCACCAGAAGCGATCCCAGGGCTCGTGGAATGTGCCATTCCTCCATCCAATTGACCACTGGATCGAGAAAGTAAGCGAGCAGCACCGCAACCGTTAAGGTGACCAGCACCGAAGAGGCCCAATAGCAAAATGCTACGACGATTCCGGCGGCGATAATCTTCCCGCTTGTAGAACTGGTCGAGGCGACCTTGGTGTCCTCAAGTGGCATGGCGGTACGATAACACAGCCTAAGCCGCGCGAATAAGCGTGTGCCCGCGTCAGCATTGGCACAAAGAACAAAACTGGCGCGTTAATCCATGCCCCCCAGGCCGCCTATGCGACTGAACCCTCGCGGGGATGGTAGAATCGCGTACCTGATTTTTCTGCGAAGAATTCACCTTATGGTCAAACAGCTTTTCGGAACGGATGGCATTCGCGGCGTACCAGGCGAATACCCGCTCGACAATGCCACGCTCGACCGCGTGGGCGTGGCGCTCGGCGAGTACCTCCTTAGGCAGGGTCACTCGCAAGGCCCCCGCCCGCGGGTTCTGATCGGCCGCGACACCCGCGAGTCCGGACCGCATATCGCCGACCGCATCGCCCGAGGTTTGACCGCCGCTGGCGCCGAACCCATTTCAGCCGGGGTCCTAACCACGCCGGGCGTGGCCTGGCTGGTGAACCGAGAAGGATTCGCCGCGGGCGTAGTGATTTCCGCCTCGCATAATCCGTATCACGATAACGGCGTGAAGCTGATTTCCGCAAACGGCATGAAATTCCCGGACGCTGTGGAAGCGGAAATGGAACGCTCGATTCTAGCTTCGACTGACTCATTCGAAGCCAACGGCGAGATGCAGCTGCACGACAACGAAAAAATCGATGATGATTACCTCGATGGATTGCGCGAGAGCGTCCTGCCGGGCGCGAGATTGAATGCCATGAAAATCGTGATGGATTGCGCCAATGGGGCTGCCAGCAAGCTTGCTCCTCGACTGTTCCGCGCGCTGGGCGCCGAGGTCTGGGCGATGAACGATCAGCCCGACGGACGGAATATCAATGCCGGTTGCGGCTCGCTGCATCCTGAAGCGATGCAGAAGCGCGTGGTTGAAACCCGCGCGGCGTTAGGCGTGGCTTTCGACGGCGATGCCGACCGCGCAATTTTCGCGAGTGCTTCTGGAAAATTAGTCGATGGCGACGGCGTGCTGCTCGTGGCGGGGCGTTACCTAAAGTCCGAGGGGAAACTTAAAGGCGATGTTATCGTGGGAACCACAATGGCCAATCTGGGCCTCGAACGCGCGCTGGAAAAATCCGGCTTAAAACTCGTCCGCACGGCGGTGGGCGATCGTTACGTGCTTGAGGAAATGCATCGAATCGGAGCCAACCTGGGGGGCGAACAGTCCGGACATATTTTATTTCTCGACGACGCAACCACAGGCGACGGCATGTTAACGGCGCTGAAGATGGCCTCAATCCTATCGATCCGTGGCCCAGTCGACGAGCAAATTGCCGATCTGAAAATCTTTCCGCAGAAAATCGTGAACGTGCGCGTGAAATCCAAGCCTCCACTCGATTCCCTGCCGGAAGTTTCGCGCAGACTGGCAGAAGCCAAGAGCGCGCTGGGCGATTCCGGCCGGATAGTGTTGCGCTATTCAGGCACAGAGCCGCTGGCGCGCGTAATGGTCGAAGCCGAACATGAGCAAGATGTCCGACACTGGACCGAGACCCTCGCCCAAGAACTCCGCAAGTCAATAGGCGCCTAGCTACCGCGACCCCAGCACTGCGGTGCGACGAACGCTTCGTAGCGCCGGCGCCCCGTTGCCTCTTTGCCCCACATCCGCTACGTCCACACGTATCCCCGCCTAGCGCTGCGTAGCCAACTCGCTATCCGCTAGGCACTTACTCCCTGATTCTAGGAGACTTGGTCCGTCCCCCAGGCAAGCCACATTTGCCAGGAACTTTTTCCTGCCCCGCGACATTCTAACAGTGAGAATCAGCTCTCTCTGGTAGGGCGCGGCTTCTAGCTGCTGCCGAGAACGGAGGAACGGAAGTGGGCTTTCAGCCCCTGAAGTTCCCGAAACGGGTGCGATCCGTCGTTGGTTTGCGGGCAATCAACGCGCTTTAACGATTGAGGCCGCAGATTCGAATTGCGAATGACTTTGTGCGGGCATCAGGCAGCGGTCACTAAAAATGAATAGCGACGAGCAATTAGTGCTCGAATTTCAGCAAGGATCGCGTGAAGCGCTAGCAGAACTTTTCGAGCGCTACCGCGATCCCGTGTATGGCTTCTTTCGCCGCCGGTTGTCGAACCCCGGCCGCGCCGAAGAATTAGCTCAGGAGTGTTTTTTGGCGCTTTTGCAAAACGTAAAGCGATACGAGCCGCGCGCGAGTTTCCGAAGTTATCTGTATGGAATCGCGATTCGCCTGCTAGCCGCCGAGAGGCGTAAAGCCGGACGCGAAATCGCGGAGAACGAAAAACTCGATGAACGCGCCATCGACGAGAAGCGAGGCCACGGCAGGGACGCTCGAATCTGGGTGCGCAGAGCCCTCGATCATTTGCAAGAAGATCACCGCGAAATTCTCATGCTGCGGGAATACGAGCAATTGAGCTACGAAGAAATCGCCGCGATCGTGCGTGTGCCAGTGAACACGGTGCGTTCCCGGCTATTTCGGGCGCGCATGGCATTGAAAGAGCAATTGATATCAGTGAAGGGCTGAGGCCGAGGAATTATGGACCGAACTGTACAACACGCGTTTGATCCGCAAGAGATCATGGCTTATCTCGATGGCGAACTCGAACCGCAACGGGCGTCCGCGCTTGCCGGCCATCTGGTGGATTGCGCCGAATGTCAGCAAGTCGCCAGGAATTTTCGCAGCATTTCCGAACGCCTGCTGGATTTCGAAGTCGAGCCGACGCCTGAGCACCTGATCGGCACGGTGCTAGAGGCAATCAATTCTGGGAAGTACCCCGGGGAAATAATTCAGGCCGCCGCTGGCCGAAAGCATTCATGGCTCGGGCGGCGTTTAGCAAAGCCTTTCGTCTGGGCGTTTGCGGGGGCTTCTGTAGGGATTGCAATTCTGGTCATCGGCGTCTCGATAGTGCATCGAAATGAGACCGCAAGGCCGCTGGTTGCACGTTCAACGCTCCCCGAGTACACAGCCTCGCAAACTGGGCGCCGAGAGGCCTTCGAGAGGCTTGGGAATGGCGGTGTCGCGGATGGCGGCGGGGGGGAAACCTTGTTGCGCCAGCTCCGCCACTTTCTTCCGGCGAACTGCAAGCCCCTGAACCTGTCGGTCCGATGATTGCGCAGACAAGCTCGCTGAGCATTGCGGCCAAGAATTACGATGAAGCCAGCGGAGCTATCGAACGGCTGGCCTCAGAGCACGGTGGCTATGTCGAAAAATTCGACGCTCGGGCGCAGACCGGCAATGCGCGCTCGCTGTCGGCGTCCCTGCGTATACCTGCGAAACAACTCGATGCGTTCCTGACAGATTTGCGGAAGCTCGGACACGTCGAGCAAGAATCGCGATCGAACGAAGAAGTAAGCGCGCAATACGTGGATTTGCAAGCGCGGCTGCGCAGCGCACAATCGACGGAAAAGCGCCTGATCGAACTTCTCGGCACACGCACAGGAAAACTTTCGGATGTGTTGGAGGCGGAACGCGAACTGGCGCGCATCCGCGGTGAGATCGAGAGCATGCAGGCTCAGAACGCGATATTGGTTCATCGCGTGAATTATGCCACGGTGCAGGTTGAACTGAGTGAGGAGTATCGCGAACGCCTCGGCACTGTAACTTCGAATGGCACCAAAATTTGGAATGCTTCGGTAGAAGGCTTCGCTAATCTTGAAGCCAGTGCAGTGACGGGCCTTGCTTTTCTGCTCGCCTATGGCCCGCCGATTCTATTTTGGCTCGCCATTTTTTTGATCCCAGCGTGGTTCCTGTGGAAGCGTGGCCCTCGGGCTCATTCGTGAGCGGCCGGGAATATTCCAAAGAACATAGAAAGTTGAGAGCTGGGTTTTCAGAAATTGGAGATGCTCCCAATAAATCATAAATCCTGAAACCTGCTCACGAGCTAAGTCCTGTAGGCACATCGAAAATCCCATCGTGGCTAAACCAGTAGCGGCTGGCACGTGGCGTGCACCCCTTTTGTCGGCTGTCTCTTATCCCGGGGTGGGCCGGTTTCGCCGCGCCGAGGCCGGAACTAGGGGTAGGGCATATAGGGGGTCCGACGGGACCCCCTTTTTTGCGGCCGCCTTGTAGCGGTGGCCGGGTTTGGTCTCCTGTCGATCCCAAAGGCGATGGGATTGCCCCTATCGACTGGCTATGCTGTAATAACCACGCTTTTGCGCACCCCTCCAATATGGGATCCGACGCAGCATTTTTAATCCTGCTCGGCGCATTCTTGCTGATCTGCGTCCCTGTGCTCGCGATCGCAGCCTATTTGCGCGTCGGAACGCTAAAAAGCAAAACGGAAGCCGAAACGCCGCAGTTGATCGGTCGTATCTACGCTTTGGAGCAGCGGCTCGCGCAGATCGAAAAATCGCTCGCGGCATTGATGTCTTCACCGTCCTTGCCTGCTGTACTTTCACGCGCTGAAGCTGATCCACCTCCCGCGACCCCTCCGCCGGTGCAAAAGGAGGCGCCGCGAACCGTTTCTGTGCCTGTCCCGTCACCGGGTTGGTCAGCCCAAAGACTCGTAGCTAGTCCGGAGCATGCACCGACACCTCCGCGGTTAGCGCTTTCAGCCAGCTCGAGCACCACGAAAACACCCGACGGCGGAAACTTCGAAGCTGTAATTGCCGGGCGCTGGCTGAACTACGTGGGTATTCTGGCACTGCTGTTTGCTGTCACGTTTTTTTTGAAATACGCATTCGACAATGATTGGGTCGGTCCGCGTGGGCGCATCGGGATCGGGTTGCTGATGGGCAGCGCGCTCTATCCCTGGAGCCACTGGCTGCTCGGTCGCGGATACAAATATTTTTCCGAAGGCATGGCCGGTCTTGGCGCAACAGTCCTGTACCTCTCGCTGTGGGCAGGCTGGCACTATTATTTGATCTTTTCGCAATCCGGCGCGTTCGCTCTGATGATGTTGGTCACAGCCGCGACGTTGATCGTGGCGGTCGGCCGCAATTCCGAGCGCATCGCGTTTCTGGCGCTGATCGGAGGGCTGCTCACGCCGATGTTGGTGAGCACCGGCGAAAATCACGAAGTCGCGCTTTTTACCTATCTTGCGATTCTGGGTGCGGGAGTATGGGGCATCGCGTGGCTGCGCGATTGGAAATCTTTGCCGCCTGCGCAGTTTGTAGCCACGTTTATTTATTTCTGGGCTTGGTACGCCGCCTTCTACCGCAACGACGAGCTGGCCACCACGATGGCCTTCGCGACGATATTCTTTATCCTGTTCGCAGCGCTTCCCATGGTGCGCAGTTGGCGCGAAGGCGATCTCTCGGGGCTCGAAGCTGCGATCGTACTTCTAAACTCGCTGCTCTATCTCCTAGCCTTGCGCGAAATGCTGTGGCCGCAAAACCGCTGGCCGCTCACGGTTGCGGTCCTGATTCTGGCCGCAGCGCATTTGGGCGCCGAACGCCTGCTTCCGCAGAAGCCCGCAGTGCCATTGCACGTGGCGCGGCTCCTCTATGCGGGATTAGCGCTCACCTTTGTGACCCTCGCGATTCCTATCCGGCTGGATGGCAGATGGATCACCATCGCCTGGGCGGTAGAAGGCGCCGTCCTGATCTGGAGCGGCCTGCGCGTGCGATTCGCCGCAATGCGCTCGATCGGCTTCCTGATGTTTGCGGTTGTGGCCGCTCGCCTGGCATTGATTCCGATCCCGGCTGGAGATTTTTTGTTGAATCCTCGGTTCGCGACCTTTGCGATCGCAGTGACGTGCTTTGTGATTGCGTATTACTTCGCGAGCGGCGCTTGGGCAGAGCTCGGCGAGCAGGAGAAAATGGCGTTCCGCGTGACCGCCATCGCTGCGAACATCCTGGCGCTTGTGGCGCTTTCTCTGGAAGTTTGGGACGCGTTCGGCCGCATGCCATCCTTGGGGATTGACCGTGGCCATGCGCAGGGCCTGGCGATTTCAATGCTGTGGCTCCTGTACGCGCTGGGCTTGCTGGGCGCAGGCCTATGGAAAAAATCCCAAGCGCTGCGCTGGCAAGCTCTGGTGCTGCTTGGGGTCGTGATCCTGAAGGTGTTTCTGTTCGACCTGTCATTCCTCGAAAAATTCTACCGAATCATTTCGTTCCTGTTGCTGGGCTTGGCGCTGATGCTGATTTCTTTTTATTACCAGCGGCAGCTACTGGCGCGCAAAGGCGAGAAACACTCGTGAGCACCAGAACAGATGCTGGCTTCGCTGAAGCGCAGGCCTTGTGCTTATTGGCAATCTTTCTGTTAGTCGCATTCATAGCGTCTGCGGCCGGACCGCTGCCTTCCGCGTGGCAACATTGGCGCTATTCACGGGCCATCGAAATCACTGCAACAGGCGGAGAGCAACTCGTGAGTGTCGTAGTTCCGCTTGAGGTTTTCATCCCCGACAAATGCGCGCTGAACGATCTGCGGGTGATCGATGATCAGGGCACGGAAACCCCCTACGTGATTCTGAAACGCGACGGAACGTCGCGAACCAGCTCGCTTCCTTCAACGTTGCGTGAAAACAGTTTCACGCCGGACCAGTTCACGCAATTGGTGATTGACCTCGGCGTCCACACGCCTTTTCACAACGCGCTGCGAATCGATACCAGCACATCGGATTTCATCGAATGGGTACAGGTGGACGCAAGCGATGATGGGCACCTATGGCGAGTGGTGCAGGAACGCGCGCCCATTTTTCGTTTTCGCAAAGAAAGCCACGCGGGCGTCCAGACCGTAACGTATTCGGAAAATAACGCGCAGTACCTGCGCGTGCGCATCCTGAACGGAGACCAGAAGTTCCCGGTCCTGTACGCCCAGGTGCAACATGAAGTAAAGGAACCGCGAGAACGGATTCCGGCGGCGATCGAAATATCGCCGCAAACGATTCCGGGTGCGGACCGCAGCGTCTGGAGCGCGGACCTGGGCGCGGCGGGCGCGCTGATAACTGAGGTTCGATTCGACGTGACAGCGCCCGCTGAGTTCATCCGCTCCGTGAACCTATCCTCAAGTCCCGACGGAAAGGATTGGGTCAACTTTGACGCCGGGGAAATTTATCGTTATCGCCGCGGAGATTCTCAGCAGGAGCAACTTTCGATTTCGTTCCCCAACGGAGTCCCGGGGGCGCGTTACATCCGAATGGAAATTTTGAACGGAAACGATGTTCCACTGGCCACAGGAGTCCCGAGCTTTTACTCCACGCCGCGGCACGTTGTTTTCGAACAGCAACCCGGCCGAAGCTATTTGCTTATTTACGGCCAGGAAAGAGCGCAAGCACCGCAATACGATCTAGGCAAGCGCGTGGACGCGAAGCAAATGACTGCAGCCGCACAAGGCCATCTAGGTCCAGAAGAAGTGAATACCAAATGGATCGATCCGAGACCGTGGACCGAGACGCACGATATTTTTTTGTGGCTGGTCTTAGTAGTTGCGGTCCTGCTCATCGGGTACGCGGCCTTGTGGTCGTTGCGAGGATCAGCAGCCGTCCCCGAGCCTTGAAGATTTCATTGAGAACGCAAATCAAAAACGAGAAAAAACCCCATCTCCCTTGCGGCATGATCGGTCCTCGCATGATCTCCATTCCCCAAGGTTGGTTTCTAATGGGTAGTGACACGGGTCAAGACAACGAGCGCCCAGTACATCGAATCTGGCTGGACGCATTCGAACTGGCAGAATGCCAGCTAACAAATGCTGAATACGCGAGGTTCCTTCAAGCCACAAACCATCGCCAGCCGCTGCAGTGGAACGACCGAAACTTCGCGGATCCAGCCCAGCCCGTCGTCGCGCCGTCGTGGTTCGATGCTGTCGCATACTGCGAATGGCTAAATCGAACGAACCAAAGCACAAGTGAACCATCGCAACGGCAGTCAGCCACAGAAACAACAAACTGGCTATTCCGGCTGCCCACAGAAGCCGAGTGGGAGTATGCAGCTCGCGGCGGCGGCGAACAGAAACAATATCCCTGGGGCGACGACCCACCCGGGACGCTGCCGAATTACGCAATCCGCTGGAAGACCGGCCCCGAGCCGGTAGGCCGGGCGGAACGAAACGCGTACGGCCTATGCGATATCGGGGCGAATGTGCACGAATGGTGCTCCGATTGGTTCGACCCTGACTACTACCGCATTTCGCCGGATCGCAACCCGCAAGGCCCGTCGGAAGGAAGGCGCCGAAGTTCGCGCGGCGGCTCCTGGCGCCACCACACGAAAGTTTCGCGCTGCGCCGCGCGATCCAGCATCCCTCCCGAGTTCCAATACGCGGATTATGGATTTAGAGTAGCCCGAGGAGCAGTGAGGTGATACAAGAATTGGCCACCGATTCTGCAAGAGAAAGCCCCGCGGAAGCCGCGGGTCAACACCCCAGTCGCAACGAGCCAAGAAAGATCAGAAATTCCTGAAACCTTCGAACAGCCACACACCGGCTGCAGCCAACAACAGCACGATGGAAAGAATCATCAGCAGCTTGATGGGCTTCGCCAGCTTGTCGATCCTTGCGACAATCTGCCGCTGCTCACTGGCCATGGAATCGCCGGCGGATCGAGAAATATCTGATCGTCTTCGTGAATTTCCAGGGTACCGCGGTACGCCAGCAGCGCGATCAAAGCGGCGGTCACTGCTCCCCATACCGCCAGTACGCCGATTAACGCCTCGTGGATCGTGTCCATGGGTGCCTCCCGCCCGCCGGCCCTGGCACTGCCCGAATCACGAATGCCCGTGCGGGCACATTGCTAAGGATTTCTGGGGATTATAGCACCGCGCCTGCCCCCGGTTTCAAGCGGTAGCGGGAACGCGATCATCCGGGAACTGAAGGCCCCAGAAATTCCGCGCCGGATAGAGCATTTCCAGGCCCAACTCAAAGATCCCCCGATCCTTGGAGTTGGTGACGCGGACAACGCGAAATTCCTGCGTCTCGTGCGAGTCTCCATTCAAAACTTCCAGCCGCGAACCCAGTCTGGGCTCCAGCGGAGCGCGCACCAGCGCGCCGCAGCGGCTTACTGTGATCGCTTCGGCCGACGTCACCAGAGGCTCACCGTCCCGGCCGTTGCTGAAAAGTTGCAAGGAAATGCGGGTGAAGACACGGGCGCAGCGCCGTCTTTCCAGCATCGCCCGGGTAGTAGCCATGGCTTCGCTTCCTCCAACACGCCCTAGCGCACAAATTTAGAGCGATCACCGCCGCAAGGTCAAGATTTCCGGCATTCGCTGTTCCTCGTTGGCAACCCAAAGATTGTACCCGTTTCGACGCTCGCCTAGTGCTTATACTTGCGGGGCACTCCAACCGGCCTTGAATTTCGGGCCCCGACACATCTCTGAGATGCTGTTAAAGTTCTGCTCGTAAGGCAGATTTGGCAGCGCCAAGGTCGGTCTTCGATCGGAATCGTTTAATCGCACGGTAGTTCGGACGTAGAAAATCATCAACAGTGGCTGCGAGCATGGCAACGCCGAGAAACAGAATCTTCCATTTCCCGACCCAGCAAAATTTCAAACGATAAGAGAAAGTGTAGCCTTCGACCGGTGACGTGCTATTGAGTAACGTTCAAGCCTCGTGTTGTAGCAACATAAAGATGTCACCCTAACAGCAACATAGAAATGTCACCCCCCTGGGATAGCTGCATGCTC
>CAWJGI010000043.1:0-77718 GCA_963842255.1 uncultured Acidobacteriota bacterium
CATTTCCGCGCGCTCCGAAATCCATTCCTTCGCTTTTCCGTCATCACTGTACCAAAACTGTACCAAAACCCCCGTAAACAGGGGCTGCTGGCGCCTCGTCAATGGTCATTTCATTGGCTCGGCGGTTGATCCGCTGCAGCGCCTCGCGTTTCATCGCTAGCTTCATCTGGGAGTATTTCTTGAATACGTCGGAGTTCCCTTGTCGAACCAACTGAACAACCCACTCATCCGCTACACCTCCGGCACTGAGACGCGTAGCGTACGTCGAGCGGAGGTCGTAAATCCTAGCCGAACTTTCGCAGTTGAGCACATTTGAGTCGGTTAAGTGCTTTGGAATCAGTTTCGGTTATCGAAAGGTCTCCACCACAAACAGCCCTTACCGGGAGGTCTGCACCTCGATTTCGTTACTCTCTTTTTGCGCCACAAGGCGGGGTGGCGGCTGGTTCGGCAGTTCCAGTCTCAGCTTTTCTATGAGCAGCTTGGTGTCTGGGGAAGGTTGTGTGTAGCGGGGCAGAATCAACCAACGTTGATCGACCGTAGGAATCCACACATCGATCATTTTGATTTCGGCCAACTTCTCCAGCACTGCGGTGGGGGTCAACCCTGGGGCGTGCAACAACAGGCGATGCTTCAGTGTCACTTGCAAGCAGTACGCGAGAAAGGCGATCAGAATGTGCGCGTCGGCGCGATGCTCCAGTTGATGGTAAATGGGGCGTATGCCGAGTTCACTCTTGAGAGATCGGAAGACCGACTCGATCTGGGTCAACTGCACGTAGCGGGTCCACAGCACGCTGGGATCTCCGGCCGTGAGGTTGGAGCGCAGTAAGTAGTGTCCGTCGCGCCATTCCGCCACTTGCAGCTTTTTCTTATCCACACGAAACTGGAAGGTCTCCCGGGTGACCGGCTGGCCTTCCTCGGGTACTTGCATCTGCACGAACTGGAAGGCGCGGCCCGCTTCCGATTTCGCGGCGCCCAAACGCATCAGCAACTGGACCAGAGAGGGCAGGCTGCGCCGCATGGCCCGGAGCTTTTTGAGCAAGCGAGCCAGACGCTTGCGGCGCATGGCGGTCTCTTTGGCTCTTCTTCCTTCACTCTTGGCCAACACATAGAGCTCGCCGTCCTGCTCAAACAGTTTCACGTCCACCGACTCTCGAACCTGCTGCCAGGGCAGATCCAGCCATTTCTTTTCATATTGTTGGATCTTGCCTTTCGGTGTTCCCACCAGATAGAAAATCTCGCGTGCCGGATCCCGCATCTCCTGCAACATCTCTTCGGTCGGAATCCCGCGATCCATCACCCACATGCGTTTTGCTTTCCCGTAAGTCTTTTCGATCTGGTCCAGAAACCCGCGCAGGGTGGTGCGATCACTGGTGTTACCGTCCATCACTTCATAGGCCAACGGGAACCCATCGGTGGTGATCACCAGCGCAATCACCACCTGCAAACAGTCCGTCCGTTTATCACGACTGTGACCGTATTTGGCCTTAGGGTTCTCTTCCATCGCACCTTCGAAGTACGTACTGGTCAGGTCGTAGAGCAGAATTTCGAATTCCGCTTGAAACAGATCGGCCCACTTCTGACGCAGCCATAGAAAGAGTTCCTGCTTGTGTTTCAGCACGCGGTCCAGGCAGCGATACAAGCGATCCTTTTCGGCCACGGCGAAATCGGTTCCCAGCAGCACATCCATGGCGGTGGTCAGGTACCACTGACGATGCACGCGAAACTCGCTGCCCGGATCCAGTAGCCGGTTCACCACCAGGAGCTGCAACACGTTTTCCCAGGGGACGTCTTCGCGCGATCCGGCAAGGCGAGCATCCCAAAATTCAGGCAAGCCCAGTCGACGCCACAACTCGCACGCCAGCCAACAACTGCCGAACAGGCGAGGGCGCCGCAGTTCCAGACCACTCAATTTTACTTGCAGACTGTCGATGGCATCGGCGGGAATCTCGCGGTCGTCGGGAAACAAACTCAAGTTCGCATACTCTTGCTGCTGTTCGTCAAACACCGACAGTGACTTGCGCCAGGCCGCTTGTTGTTGATCGTTGATTTCGCCGAGATAGAGAACGGTTCGTTGCACCGTCTTGCCGGAACTGATGCGATGGTTTTCTACGATGCTGAAGTAGCGATGGTCTTTGCCGTCTTTTTTGCGAATATTGCTACGCAGAAACATGCTAACGACAGACTGCCAGAAGTCCATTGTCGAAGGGAAGACACTTGGTCTCCACTGTACCGTTTTCCGGAAGAGCACCGATGAAAACACACGCCTTAACAATAAAAAGAACGGCAAAAAGGCCGAAAAATCCCCGCAACTGCGAAAGTTCGGCTAAAATACGAAACTCCCGCTTTGCGGAGTGCTGCGCGCCAAATCCCCTTGGTGGATTTGTAGTGTTGGCCGGCCGTTCTGTGGCTGGGAAAGAGCCGATGGTCCTGCAAGAGAGAGTTGGTTTCGAAACGCATCGACGGCGATTGGAGTAAGCGGGACTTCCGCCACGCCGTTCTCCGTCTTCGAATCCGGATCAGTGGCGTTGGCGATGTCCACTTGATCCTTCTTCATGCGAGGAATTCCTGCGGTTGCTGTCTTGCTTTTCGAGAGCGGCCAACGCGCCGGGTGTCGCGACGACTTGGCCGAGAGGGAAAAGCGGTGATTTGCTGATTTGTTGCATTGGAACGACTCTTATGTTGGTTTTGATTTTTGCCTTCGAGGCACCGCCGCGAGCGGTGCATAAAAAGCAAATGCCCTTCTAGCGGCGGTTGGCGACTAGCCGTCCGCGCTGTCAAGGGCGCCGAGGTTTGCGTTTATCGGAGCGAAGCGGAGACCCTTGACAGAGCAAGCGGGCGGCTAGGCGCAGTCTTTCCGCAGGAAGGGCATGTTGTGTAAACTCGGAAGGATTCCAGTACCGTGGTCGGGTTTCTGTTTGCTTTCAAGACAAGCGGGGTGGGTGGAAACGGTAAGGCTGGTTCTCTACGAGATGAGAAAGCCCGCCGAGTCAATCGGCGGGCAGGTCTTCGTCAACAATTGCATAGACGGTCCTACACACTGGCGGGGACAATGGGGATAGAGCGGGGCGTAAGCTATTGTTTACACGATATGTTATGACATTGTGAGGTGCTTGACAGTGTCAGATAAGTAGTATATTATTCCTGACAGAGGATATCACATGACGACCTCCACGATGAATGCAATCTTAAGGCGAATTCGGGCAAAACACCGCGGTTCGGTCTTTACCCCTAGGCAGTTCGCGCATCTCGGAACCCGTGCTGCCGTGGATCAGGCGTTGTCCCGACTTCAGCGGAGTGGCCGGATTCGCCGTTTGACCCGGGGAGTTTACGAGTTCCCGAAGATACATCCGCGCATCGGCGTACTGTCACCTTCTCCCGAAGGTGTCGCTAAGGCAATGGCCGAGAGAACGGGAGCCGAATCACGATCTCTGGAGCAAAGGCTGCGAATTTGCTTGGCCTTTCGACACAGGTGCCGATGCAGAATGATTCTTGGGGACGGAGGCCCCTCCCGGACTATTCGGATCGGGAACCAAACGGTGTCACTTAAGCACGTTGCGCCTTCTAAAATGATCGGTGCTGGAACGGAGGCAGGAATCGTAATTCAGGCCGTTCGGTCCCTCGGGGAAAAGGGAGTTCACGAAATTCCCGTCCATACGCTCGCCAAACGGCTTCCCGGTCCCGTCAAGAGAGCCGTTAAACGGCTCACACCGACTGCACCGGCATGGTCGCAGGCTGTCTTAAATCAAATCACCGCCTGACGTGAACTGATGGATGACTTCGCAAAAGGCAAGCCGAGCGAGCGGCAGCCGTATTTCGAGGAAACTGCCGCTCGCCGCAACTCCACAACAACAGCGGTTGAAAAGGACTTTTGGATCTGCTGGACATTAAGGCATCTCTTCCTATTGGAAGGAATTCCCGAACTTCGGTTCAAGGGAGGAACATCGCTTTCCAAGGTATTCGGCCTCATCGACCGTTTTTCTGAGGACATCGACATCTCCATCAACCGCGCCGCCTTGGGTTTTTCCGGGGAGCGCGACCTAGCCAATCCACTTCTCTCAGGCACTAAGCGAAAAGCGCTGGACGAAGAACTACGCGCGGCTATAACTGGCGAAGTGAATTCGACAATCCTTCCGAAATTACACGACCGTTTTCAGGGCATCCTTGGCGGGGCAGCGATGGGAGCTTGCACCATCAAGAGACGAGAACGAAGAAATGACTCTGTTATTCCATTATCCCAATGCCTTTGAATACAGCAGCTATCTGCGCCCTCAAATCAAGATCGAGTTCGGTCGCGGAGACCAGCAGCCCAGCGAGAAGTCCTCTGTCACACCGTTCGTCACAGAAATGTTCCCCGATATTTTTACGGAGAAATCCGCCGCGGTTATCGTCCTCGATTGCGAACGCACATTCTGGGAGAAAGTCACGCTCTTGCATGCCGAGAATCACCGCCCCGATCCGGCTAAGCTGAAATCGCGTATGGCACGGCATTGGTCTGACGTTGCTGTGATGAGTACGGCCAAGCGATTCAAGGACGAGAATCTTTCCCTTGATCTACTCGCTCAAGTAATTCGTTTCAAGAAGTTTATTTCGCCGCGAATTGGGCCCACTATGACACCGCAGTTCCCGGAACACTTAGAATCGTACCTAACGCGGATTTCCAAGCGATTCTCCGTAAGGACTATCAGGAGATGCAGGAAATGTTCCCAAGCACGCCTCTCACTTTCGACGAAATCCTCACAAGGCTCGAAGCGTTGCAACAGAGAGTGAACGCGCTAAGGAGAGAGAGTAGCGAGGCAGCCACCAACGCACCGAATATTTGATCACAAAAGAATCCGCACTGGAACAGAGCGCTACTATGTCGGAAGCAACAGAATCGGAAAAAACGTTTGAGCATTACCTTGATAGTCAGAAGCTCGCATGGGATCGAGTTCCCGAGACTCAACAAAAGCAGCCCGATTATAGGGTCGAGCACAACGGGGAGCCGTGTCTCTTCGAGGTCAAGGAGTTCAGTGATCCGGCAACTAAACCGATCGGGGGCTTTAGCGCCTGCCCTGCCATCCAAGAGAAGTTCACTCAGGCGAGAAAGCAATTCAAGAAATATCGAAATTGTTGCTGTGCGGTAGTTCTCTGGAATAGCAAAAGCATTTATCGCACTCTTCTGCTCGATACCGTCGCATCGCAGCCTTCGGAAAGTACGTCACAGTAGATGCTGGGCCGGCAACAGATTTGCGAGCTGACCCGCCGCGCTTTCAATATTCTGGTCCGGGTGAACTTAGCGAAAACGAAAATACAACTATCAGCGCGATTGTGATCTTGGGTCCTTACAACCTGAACCATCTCTGGCTCGAAATGTGGCACATTCCGAAGAGAAAACAGCGTTACGGGGAGGAAATCACGCCTTGGGTTCAGTTCGATGTCCTACAGCAACTTTCTTAGAGCGAGCTCCGAGCTTCTCGTATGAAGGAACAATTCGAGTCATAGTGATTGAAAATCCGTTCGCGAGGATTCCGTTTCCATCAGACTTGTTCGTCGGCCCGTTCGACCAAAGGTGGCGAAAGGAGTCGGATTGGTTTAGCCTTTCGTTTGTCGGCTCTGAAATCGCAAAACTAAAGAGAGACGGGAGTGCCGTTCATTTACCTCTGAGAATTAGGCACCGCTCCTTGCCAGGCGCGAGCGTGCTTCGCGATTAAACGCCGTGACGACACGCCACGGAAAGACTATCCTTTACAACTCTGTTCCACTCCTCGCTAAGGCGGTCAATGTCAGATTGGGTGACACTCGTGAACGTCTCCCCCTCAGCGTTGCTTCCGTTTCTCGCCTCAAGTGTTCCCACAGTTTCTTGTGGTCGTAGACGATGAAGCGCGCTGGCGTACGGCTCACGAGACCAAATTGCCTGTTCTTGAGCAATCGTCCTCTTGGTTCGGGCCAGATGGTTCAACTCTGAATCCTAAACCAGTCTTTGACGGTCAGCTTAGACAATACTCCATCATCTCGAAATCAAATTCGATTAAGGGAAACCCAGTCTATGGCGGGAGTTCTGCTAAGAGTTGCATTAGCAATTCTCGGCCAGACGTGGCACATGACGACCTAAGTGTTTTCGACCAAAGCTTGCATCCGTTGTGCCGCACCAACCTAATTTTCCGGCTTGTCCACTCTCTGCCCCCCCTTGGACGGAGTCAGTCACGTTTCGAGCGCCAGCATTGACGGTGTAAAGAAGCAACGCGTCGTCGCAACACAGAACTCGGACTACCAGAAGCTTTAGCGGCCAGTAGCAGGGCGCCAGACGGAGGTGCTCACGGGCGCCAAGCCTAGTGATTTTGCGACGACTCCGCGGGTCTTAGCGCCGCCGCTCCGAAATTGACGGCGAATCGCTTGCACCAGATGGAAACGGCGCGGTATTTTCCCAGGTCCAAATCACTGGCCAGCGTGTAATTTTGGTCGCCAATGTTTCCTTTGATCACTCCCAGATCGACGAAACCGGCCTTCTCCACCGTCGCCGCGTCCTTCGCATCGTCTGATGCGACCATATAGACGTGCACATCAGGACCGTTGGACGTGCTGAAACTCGTCAGGCGAAGAACCCGAGTGCCATCCGCCATCTGATAGATCGTTGCGGTACCTTCCGTCGGATGCAAAATGCTGTAGAAGCGTCCCGAAACAAGAGGCTGCGGCGACAAGCCAACTTGCGCGGTGGGCATTGCTTCGTCAACCCGTCGATTGATGAAAAGCCGCTCTGGCCGAAACACATACCAGGCGACCAAAATGACCAGAGCTGCAACCGGAATCACAACTTTTATCCACTTTTTCATTCCCTATCTCCTTGACTTCTGGCTGCTTCCAATCCCCCTGGGGGCAGGCAGCACACTGTTATGCAGAGAGAAACTGCTTGACGAGAACGGCGGTCGGGTCAGGGTTCTCTTCGGGGAAGAAGTGGCCGCCCTTCATCGCCTCCCCGTGCGCATCCGGAGCCCACTGCCGCCAAATGCCCAACGGACCACCATCTTTCGCATAGAAAGTGTCGAGCGGCCCATTCTCGGCCCAGAGATGCAGCATCGGACATTCGATTCGCTTTGATGCTTCCTTGTCAGCCCGATCATGTTCGACGTCGATCGTTGCCGCAGCGCGATATTCCTCACAGATTCCGTGAACACGGGCGGGATCGCGATAGGTGGAAATGTATTCTTCGAGAACCTCCGGGCCGAAAGAACCGTGACCGAAAGGATTATCAAAGGCGGCCCTCGGAGCACCGAGCAGATAGCTTTCCGGGAGCGATTCCTTCTGTGCCAGCAAAATCCAGGGCCAATAGGTCTGGGCGAAGCGTGCGTCCGACCGGTTCCACGCTTCGAGAATTGGAATCACATCGAATACGGCGAGTCGCTCCACCGCCTGCGGATGATCCAGTGCCAGGCGGTAAGAAACGCGTCCTCCACGATCGTGGCCAATCAGCGTGAAGGTCGGAAAACCGAGCTTGGCCATCACCTCAGCCAGTTCGTTTGCCATTGCTCGCTTTGAATACGGAAAATGGTCATCCGTAGAGGCTGGTATCCCGCTTCGCCCGTAGGCGCGCAGGTCCACGCAGATCACGGTGTGATCCTCGGCAAGCTTGGGCGCCAGCAATCGCCACATCAGGCTGGTGCGTGGAAAGCCGTGCACCAGCAGAATGGCCGGCCCCTTTCCGTAGCGGCGTAGAAATATAGTGTTGCCTGAAACCTCGACTTGAGAAGTCTCGAATGTAATTTGACCCGCTAAATTTGAACTGGCTCTCACGTTGTTTTGTGATCCTGCAAGTTGAGGTAAAGAGCCCTCCAACAGAACACCTAAAGAGGTGCCGGTGACGGCACCAAGAAACGTCCTACGTTCCACGTCCCCTCCTCGTGCAAATAACTCTCTTCCCGCATAAGGTTGCCAGTCTGCCTTTGACCGGTCCTAGATGCCTTTGATCTCGCCGCCGTCCATACGCACAGACGCGCCGGTCATCCATTTCGCTGCGGGGGATACGAGATAGCCCAGCAGATCGGCGATCTCCTCCGGCTTTCCAAAGCGGTTAATTCCAACTTGCTCCGGAAACTTCTTGATCGCTTCTTCGACCGTAAGATTGTGAGCCGGCGCCCACTTTTCGAAAAAAGACTGCCGGCGTCCGGTCATCACAGCGCCTGGCACCACGCTGTTGACTTGTACGCCGTCTTTGATTCCTTGCTCTGCGAACGCTTTTGCCAGTGCAATGATGGCTGCATTCGTCGCCGCCACCGCCGCAAATCCAGGTTTCGGATCGAGAGCAGCGCTTCCAGAAAGCAAAACCACAGATCCTTTCGAAACCTTCAGTGCTTCCCAAGCCCGTATCGTCAAGCGACGCGCACCGTGCAGCTTGAGCGCCATGCCGTCATCCCACTGCGCGTCGGTCATCTCGAACAAGTCAATTTGCGGCACCGCGCCCGCGATGTTGAGAAGGGCATCGATTCTGTCGAAGCGTTCGAGAGTGCCCTTGATGACCGTCTCTGCCGATTGCGGCAGGCGCAGATCGATGGCAAAGACCATCGCCTCGGCGCCCGCCAATTTAATCTCCGAGGCTGCCGTCTCCAAGTTTTGCTTGTCTCGCGCGACAAGCACATTCAGCTGGGCCACGCTAGCGAGGTGTTGCGCGTTGTCCGGCTTTCGCAGCGGTCGCGCGGCGAACGAGCTATGCTGAAAGAGTCTTTCGCGCAGCTTCCAGAATTACCTCGACCACTACCGCCGGTTCTGAATACATGGGCGTGTGGTCCACACGATGCGACCGAACCGTTGCGCCCATGCGACCGGCCATGAAACGTTGAGTTGTCGGATTGATCATGCGGTCTTCTTCTGCGATCAAGTACCATGACGGTTTTGATTTCCATAGCGGCGTTGGCGCCGGCTCTTGGATGCACGGAACCGCGATGGGCCTTTGCATGGCAGCCGCGATCTTTGCTTGATCGGGTGTCGCGTTCTGCGCAAGCGCTCGGGTAAACGCATCGTCCGGCATCGATACTAAGCCGTTGGAATCGGGAACCATCTTGGGTTGGTCCGGACTCGGTGTGTCGCGATAGAACACTTTTGCTACGGTCTCGCCCTCATCCGGCGCGAGGGCCGAGATGTAGACCAAGGACTTAACCCGCTCTTCCCGCACCGCTGCAATCACCGCGCCGGAGTAGGCGTGCCCTACCAGGACCACGGGCCCGCTGGTGCGTTCGAGTGTCCAACTCAAGGCGGTAGCGTCGTTGGTTAAGGAGGTGAGCGGGATCGGTGCGCAGATCACTTTAAGACCATGGCGCCCCAGAGGGAGAATGATGTTGCTCCAACAAGAGCCGTCGGCCCATGCCGCATGCACCAAGACGATTGTCGAGTTCTCAGGAAATTCGCTGGTCTTGGCACCCCGCCCCGGCACAGTTGCAGCTTGTGCAGCAGTTTGCGCTCGCCCAAGTTCAGTGAAGGAGCCCTCGAGCACAAACCCTAGAGATGCCGCGGTGAGCGCCCCTAGAAACCTACGACGTTCCATATTTTCCCTCCTCGTTCCAGGGTTAGAAAATGAACAGACAACAAGCGTCCTTCTCCTTGACCTCTCACCAAAACGATGGTCGAGTTCTGAGGAAGGAACTCATTGTGGAACCCCGGCTCCTTTGGTCTGGCGTCCTGTGACGTTCGCGTCAAGAAACTCTCTCATCGCAGCGGCGATTTCCACGACGTGTGTCTCCGTCGCAAAATGCCCGGTATCGAGGAACTGGACCTGCGCGTTTGGGATGTCTTTTCGGAATGCCTCTGCGCCCGCGGGGATGAAAAATGGATCGTTCTTGCCCCAGATGGCAAGCAAAGGCGGCTTCGATTTGCGGAAATATTCCTGAAATTTTGGATAGAGCTTCACGTTGGACGCGTAGTCTAGGAATAAATCCAACTGAATGTCTTTATTTCCCGGCCGCTCCAGCAGCGCCGCGTCCAACGTGTAGGACTCTGGGGCAACACTCTCGGGAACCGCCACGCCGTGCGTGTACTGCCACCGCGTTCCTTCAAGTGTCAAAACGCTTGTTCGGATTACTTCGCGGTTTTCTGCTGTCGGTACTGCCCAATATTTCCGAATCGGCCCCCACGCATCACCAAGGCCCTCTTCATAGGCATTTCCGTTCTGTGAAATGATTGCCACGACTCGTTCGGGATGAGCCATTGCCAGGCGCAAGCCGGTTGGCGCGCCATAATCGAATATATAGAGCACATAGCGCTTAATTCTTAGTGCTTCCGTGAAGGCTTCTATCGTCGTGGCCAGCGCGTCGAACGAGTATGTATATTTTCGTTCGGCTGGCACTTCCGTAAATCCGAAGCCTGGCAGGTCCGGGGCAATCACCCGGTAATGATCGGCAAGGCGCGGAATCAACTCGCGGAACATGAACGACGATGACGGGAACCCGTGTAGCAGGAGAACCACCGGCGCACTGGGATCCCCGGCCGATCGGTAGAAGACCCGGATACCATCCGCCTCGACCCTGCGGATGGATGTCAAAGGCACAGCCAACTGGACTTCGCGGATTGCCGCATGCGCCGACAGATCTTTATTCATGGAATCCCCCTCGTCGTTTCCGGGTTGATTGCTACTCTCGAACACCGCTGACGTCTGATCACGGCAGACGAACCGAAGTTAATGCAGGTGGACGACCAACCAGCAAGACCTCAATCAGGGGAGAAATTTTGGAGCTAAGTTATTCCGATAGTGCCACATCTGTTGGTAAAAGTGGCAGCGAGTCCGAGCACTTAATGACGAATCCATGACGGACGCCCGACAATGACAACTTCTCGTCATGCCGGCCGTCACCCTCTTCCTAGCATAGTTCCCGCGACTGTGACGCAGCCGATCAGGATGGATCAAGCAACTTCTCCACATGTCGGACTAAATCGGGGTCATCCTTTGAAACCACCTTGGTTATCCCCATGGCGCTCACATCTTCGAGCCGGAGGCCTTGAGCATATGCCGTAAGCAGGATGATGAGAGCCTCAGGTAGGATTTTAGAGATTGCTTCTGCTGCCGCAAGTCCGTTCATAACTGGCATTGCGAAGTCTAGAATAATTAGGTCGGGACGGTAACGCCTCGTCTTCTCAACTGCATCCTGTCCATCTCGAGCCTCGTCGCAAGTGTCGAGCGTCGCATGGTTTGTGAACATACGGCAAAGCGCTGCGCGTACGAGGGGGTTGTCATCTGCTATAAAAACGCATTTGCGAATAGGTGTCATGCACGGACGCGGGCGCTTTGTGAGTCATGACGCGCGCCGCCTGCAGCCTTACTTGAATCACCATACCCGTGGAGATCGGTTAGAACAACGCTTGCATTGCTTCGCCAGGCAGCTGTCGATCAGGTGCCAAATCGTATGTACCTGTGGACTTTAGGAAGAAGCAGCACAGGCGGGGCGGAACCTGGGCGAAGTGTTCGCATTGTCGCGCCCGTTGTCAAGACATCCTCGATCAGAAGGCCGGGAAAAAACAGAGACTGAATCACTGGGAATGCCCTTTCGACTTCGAAAACTCTTGCCGTCTCTGAACGGTTAGATGCAGGACCGCGCGCTTGGTTTCGACCATAGGAAGAAGTTGATGCCCTTCTGACCGATTGCTGACGCGGGATATAAGATTGATACAACGCGGCCGGTCCGCCCTAAATCTTGACGCGAACGGCGGCAAATGTTCTCGGATAACGTGCAAACCTGAACCCACCCATTACCTAATCACCCTGATCCCTAATCAATAGCATGGAGGCCACGGCACGCGGCGAGTTTGTTTGTAAGGTTTTCCGTCGAGCTGAGACTACCTGATTAGGGACGGCTGAGTGCACCAAGCGCAAATCCGACCACCGGATTGCGGCTCGGGCGGGTTCGGTTTCCGTGACTGCCGGACCGGGAGAGACAAAATGATATTCGCAAATCGACTGAATGCGGCCGAACATGTGCCGGTATCTAGTGAACCATTCCCAACGCGCTCCCATCCCACATCGGACTTGCAATCGGTCTTCATCGGACCGAACGGTCTGCGGGCCGGGTGGCGGATGCTCATCTTCGTCGCCTTGATTGTGGTTCTGCTCGCCGGTTTTGTTCTTGTCCGCAGCGGCGGGCTTCAAGGCTTTCGGGACGCACAAAAGCACGCCGCCCAAGTTACGGTGACGCCTCTCCTGCTGGGTGGTTCTGAAGCCATTGCCTTCGTGCTTTTGTGTGTGGCTACTTTCATCATGGGGAGAATCGAGCATCGCAAATTCAGCGAATACGGGCTGGCACTGCGTCAAGCCTTGAGAAAAGACTTCTGGGTCGGCTGCCTATCGGGCTTGCTGGCGATCAGCGGCACGCTGTTTGCAATGTTCCTGCTTCACGGTTTTCGAGTTACCGGTCTGGCTCTTCACGGGACTGCAATGTTGTACTCGCTTATTGGTTGGGGCATAGCGTTTTTACTGGTTGGATTGTTTGAAGAATTCTTGAATCGTGGATACCTGCAGTACACACTCGCTTCGGGAATAGGCTTCTGGCCGGCGGCGTTGGCGATGTCTGGCCTGTTCGCCTTGGGCCACGCCTTCAATCCGAACGAGACCGCTACGGGCGTCGGCGCTGTGGTGCTGTTCGGGCTTCTTCTTTGCCTTTTTTTGCGGCGGACCGGGAATCTCTGGTGTGCTGTTGGTTTTCATGCTGCCTACGACTGGGGACAAACCTTCTACGGAGTTCCCGACAGCGGTATTGTGCCTTACCACAATTTCTTCAGTTCGGTGTTGAGTGGGCCACGCTGGCTGACCGGAGGGATCGTTGGCCCTGAGGCCAGCGTCTTGACGCCGATTGCCTTACTGGTTGTCGCTGTGGTTTTCAACCACTACTATCGCGAGAACCGTTATCAGATCACGGGAGCTCGCTCGGCGCCGCGCGCAATTGTGACGCCTCAGTTGCCGCGGAGACCTTTGTAGTCTTTGTGTTTTGCTTGTTGCCTCGACGAGCCATGTCTATTCAGTCACAAAGTGATTCGCTGGCCCGGTCATCTCGTGAGTGAAAGCCACCGCGCATTGGAACAGCGGTTCGAGCGCATCTTTCGCGAGTATGGCGCCGCTATCTCGCGGCTGGCATATAGCTACGAGGCGGTGGCTGGGATCCGGGAGGAGTTGGTGCAGGAAATCGCGCTGGCCGTCTGGAAGGCGCTGCCGCATTTTCGCGGCGAGTGCTCCGAGAGGACGTTCCTCTTCCGCGTTGCTCACAATCGGGGCCTTAGTCATGTTTGGAAGCGCCGGCCGCAGCATCAACCGCTCGAAGAACTGGAAGACGAGGAACATCCGGTTGATCCTCGGCCTCATCCGGAGGAGCGGGCGGCCCAGACAGACCAGCGGGCGCGATTAATGGCCGCAATCCAGTCGCTGCCGGTGGCCCAGCGGCAAATGATTGTGCTGATGCTGGAAGGCTTGTCGCACGCCGAGATGGGCGAGGTGCTGGGCATTACCGAAAATAATGTGGGAGTACGCGCAAACCGGGCCAGGAAGGCTCTGAAGGAAGCGCTGGGAGTGAGGCCGTGATCGAAGACCGCGAACTTGAAAACTGGCGCGATCAATGGAGCAGCGTCGCGGGGCCGTCAGCTGAGTTCCAGCGCAAGATCCAGCAGAGGATCAAACGCCAGAACCGGAGATTCCTGCTAGGCAATCTCCTGACGGTAATCACGTTCCTCGGGCTCTTGATTTTCGGCGTGTTCATGCGGCATCGATCGAGTTGGACGGGAACAGGCTGGGGGACCAGCATCTGTGTCTTAGCCTTCGTAGCGGCCGCATATCGGGTATGGTTTTTGCGCGGAACCTGGCGCCCTCATACACAGTCAACCCGTGCCTTCGTAGAACTTTGGCACAAAAGAGTCACGGCTCGAATCCGGCTGCTTCGTATCTCCATCTATCTGTCACTCGGCTGGATTATTTTTTGTGCGGCACTTACCGCTGCCAATTGGGCAACCATCGGGCAGGACTTCAAGGCTCATCCCAAGGTCTGGGTGGTGGTGCTGGTTGCCTGCGTGCTCATGCAATACCCGGTGATCTGGTACGGGGTGGCTTGGCTCCGGCGCCGCAAACTGGCGGAACTGAGCGAGGTGGAAAGCATTCTCAATGAAATGGATAAATGAAGGATTAGGGTGCCTTAAAGTTGACCCATTGCCCGTCGCCTATACGACACCCATGCCGCCACCGCCGACTTTCTCAAGGATTCGACAGTGGGAGATCGTCTGACCAATCATGGGAAGCGACTGCCGACGCATGGTAGGCTGTGTCCAAATGCGAGTCAACGCAGCTAAAGTAAGCGTCCGACTGATGTTGGCACGTTTCAGATGTGGCTCGCCGACGGAAAGAAGCTTTATGAAAGTCACTACACACAACCGGGTCCTATGGCCCGCAACAATTTCCGGATTACACCTCAGACACATCAGTACTTATCGACGGTGGCAGCCGTACCGTCCGACCACTCGGCGACCGGAAGCAGAAACACGGTAAGCCGGTCTTCAGTATCCTTGGCTCCTATAAGCGGGGAGCCCGGCAAGTCTGCGCCCCAAGCTGCGAGTTCCGTTAGAGGAACGAAAAACATCAGGGTGCGGATGCCAGTGCCCGTCACGGTCGTTCAAGTACCCTTGCTTTGACATCATGTAGCACATGGCGCCGGATTCCAATGCCGGCAACTCCTTCTTGTCAAAAGCGGCCTTGATCTCCTCGAACATCTGAGCTTGGGAGCGTCCAGCCAATACCAACTCGGTTTTCTTGATCGTCAGGGGAAGGTAGGAGCGCGCTGCCGCCGGGTTGAAGCAGATGGGAGCCCGTAGCTTGGGATTCCAAAAACCGGGATCGTCGATTCCGGCGGTCCATGATCGTTGCACCATGCACACGAAACCATTCTTACCTTTGACGGCGGTTTCGTAACCGTGCCGTCCGAGGACCATGACTTCGGCATCTTGCGAGACGGATTCCGGGGCAGCGCTCCGCGCCATAGCGATCTCGGTATTGCGATCCTCCGTAAGATATTGATCGAGCGGGGAGATGTTGGGATAAGCCGCTTGGCTATTCTGGGTACGCCCCTCCACCATTGCGCAGAGCACTACGACCAGTACTAAAGAGGCGAATATAGCTGTTCCTGCCGCTAATCTTTTCATTATTTCTCCTGGAGCAAGAATCCTAAGCCATGGCATCTTGCCGAAGGCTCCGCAACATTTGCCTCGTTTTGGTGGCCCCAGCTGTTAATCGAACGAGTTGACCCCCAATCGACATCAAGATGCAAAAAAACTTAATCACCTCGTGTGTCAGGCCTGTTGTGTTTTCGCGTCCCCTCATCAGGACTTGATTTTATTCATCCCGATAGAAAAGCAGATGCTTCATGTCATATGCTTATTCACGGAGTCTTGGGAGCTGTGCTGGTATGCTTGTGGATCGAGGTGACTGATGACAATTAACGCCTCCGCCGGGAAACCAGCTGCGCTGTCGATATTGGTGAACGTCCCGAAGCTCGTGACGGCCTATTACGAGCTGCGGCCTGATCCGTCTGACGCACGACAGAGCGTCATCTTTGGCACGTCCGGGCATCGCGGGTCACCTTTCGATGGAGCCTTCAACGAGTGGCACATCCTCGCAATTACGCAGGCCATTTGCGACTACCGGAAACTGCAGAACATTAACGGGCCGCTCTTCCTCGGAATCGATACTCACGCGGTCTCTGAGCCTGCTTTCGCAAGCGCGTTAGAAGTGCTTGCAGCAAACAACGTTGAGGTGCTGCTTTCGGAAGGGACCGCCTACACGCCGACCCCGGCCGTCTCGCACGCGATCTTGCGCTACAACCGGGGAAGAGACAGAGGACTCGCGGATGGCATCGTAATCACGCCGTCACACAATCCACCGGACGACGGTGGCTTCAAATACGACCCTCCGCAGGGAGGACCCGCCGATTCACAGGTGACATCGTGGATCGAATCGAAGGCGAATGAATTTCTCCGGAGCTCGCTTGCGGGCGTCAGGCGAATCCTCTTCGCCCAGGCGCTTCGAGCCTCGACAACCCACAGATACGACTACCTGAACACCTATGTGAACGATTTGGAGAGCGTTGTAGATATGCAGGCCGTGCATAACTCCAAGATAAAGCTTGGAGTTGACCCGCTGGGAGGCGCGGGAATCGATTACTGGCCGCGTATCGCCGAACGATATGGCATCGATTTAACGATCGTGAACAAATCGATTGATCCGACGTTTCGATTTATGACCGTGGATTGGGACGGGAAAATTCGTATGGATCCCTCTTCTCCATACGCAATGCAGAGATTGATCGGCTTAAAAGAGGAATTCGACATTGCCTTTGCCAGCGATACTGACCACGACCGCCACGGAATTGTAACCAAAAGTAGCGGCTTGCTGCCTCCGAATCATTACCTTGCGGTCTGTGTCCATTACCTGTTTGCGAACCGCAAGGAATGGGGCGATCACGTTGCCGTCGGCAAAACCGTAGTGAGCAGCAGCATGATCGATCGTGTCAGTGCTCAGTTAGGACGCGCTCTGTACGAGGTCCCGGTGGGGTTCAAGTGGTTCGTTGAAGGTCTATTGAGTGGGCGAGTAGGTTTCTGCGGTGAGGAGAGCGCGGGATCCTCTTTTCTTAGACGCGATGGCAGCGTATGGACCACGGACAAGGATGGCATCATCCCTTGCCTGCTCTCGGCGGAAATCACCGCGCGACTCCGCAGAGACCCTGGGGAAATCTATCAGCAACTCACCCGGGAGCTAGGTGATCCGGTTTACGAACGCATTGACGCTCCTGCCACGCCGGAACAAAAAGCCGCTCTCCAGAAATTGTCTCCTGCCGATATCCACGTCACGGAAGTTGCTAGTGAAAAGGTCGAGCAGATTTTGACGGCAGCTCCCGCAGATGGCAATCCAATTGGCGGTATCAAGGTTATCGCCAAGAATGGCTGGTTTGCGGCCCGCCCCTCGGGCACAGAAGAGATTTACAAGATCTACGCAGAAAGCTTCCTCGGCCAAGACCATCTACGACGGATCGAAGAGGAAGCTCAAACAATTGTTTCGGAAGCGCTCGCACGGAGCGCTCGAGCAATGGCCGGCAGCTAGCCGCAGAAAGGTGTCACTTATGAGCAGTCCCGCATACAGCAATCGTCCAACTGACAAAGCCATATCCGATGCTCTCACCGACTTGGCTTTGGATTTGAGATGGTCTTTCAATCACTCAGCGGACCGGCTCTGGGAACGATTGGACCCGGAACTTTGGGAACTGACACACAATCCCTGGATCATTCTGCAAACGACATCTCAGGAAAAGCTGCAGAGTGTCACTGCCGATCCTGATTTTCAAACGTTAGTCACTGATCTTCGTGCCGAAAAACAAACCGCAGAGCGCTCTGAAGGCTGGTTTCAAAAGGCACATCCGCAGTCGGACCTTACGGGCGTGGCGTATTTTTCCATGGAATTTATGCTGAGCGAGGGCCTGCCCATTTATTCCGGAGGCCTCGGGAACGTTGCCGGCGATCAGCTCAAGACGGCGAGCAACTTGGAGGTCCCAGTCACGGGGATAGGATTGCTCTATCAAGAAGGATATTTTCGGCAGGAAATCGACGCTCAGGGTCAGCAACAGGCCTTGTACCCATACAATGAACCCGGCCAATTGCCGATCAGACCATTGCGTAAGCCAAACGGTGAATGGTTGCGCCTATCTATCGACTTTCCCGGGACCAAGCTTTGGATCCGCACCTGGCAGGTGCAAGTGGGCCGAACGAAATTGTATCTGCTTGACACCAATGATCCAGCGAATATCCCGGCCCACCGAGGTATTACCAGCGAACTCTATGGAGGCGGTTCGGAGTTGCGTTTAAAGCAGGAGTTGGTCCTCGGGATTGGAGGCTGGCAGCTCGTGCAGGCTCTGGGCTTGAAGCCTGAAGTCTGCCACCTCAACGAGGGCCACGCAGCATTCGCAGTGCTGGAGCGAGCGCGCTCGCATATGGCCAACAACCGGCAGCCATTCGACGTGGCCCTCACGATCACGCGCCCTGGAAATCTTTTTACTACTCACACTCCTGTCGAAGCAGGATTTGACCGCTTCGCCCCCGACTTGATTGCCTGGTATCTCAAAGACTATGCGCAACAGGGCCTTTCGATTTCTCTCCAGGATCTTATGGCTCTCGGGAGACGCGACCGCAGAGATACCTCCGAACCATTCAACATGGCCTACTTGGCGGTCAGGGGCAGTGGCGCAGTCAATGGCGTAAGCCGGTTGCACGGCGAAGTCAGCCGGCGGATTTTTCAGGTGTTGTTCCCGCGATGGCCCGAGAGCGAAGTGCCCGTCACCCACGTGACCAACGGCGTACATGCTTCTACCTGGGATTCTGCGCTGGCGGATGAGCTGTGGGAACGCGCGTGCGGAAAAGACCGCTGGCACGGAATGACAGAAGACATGGAGCATGACCTGCGAAAAATTAGCGATTCTGATCTATGGCAGCTTCGGACTGACAGTCGCAAGTCTCTCGTGAACTACGTTCGCAAACGACATGCACAAGAGTTCGCCGCTCGAGGCGCTTCCTCGGAGGAGGTTGCGAAGGCTGCCCGGGTACTTAACCCGGACTCACTCACTCTAGGCTTTGCGCGGCGCTTCGCGTCTTATAAGCGACCGAACCTTCTCCTCCACGATTCAGAGCGCCTTGTACACATCCTGACCAACCGGGACCGCCCAGTCCAGCTCGTACTCGCCGGGAAAGCCCATCCGCAGGACCTGGAGGGGCAAGGAATGATTCGGCAATGGGTCGAGTTCGCGCGCCGTCCTGAAATAGCTCCTAGCGTAGTGTTTCTCAGCGACTATGACTTACTGATGGCAGAGCAACTCGTTCAGGGCGTAGATCTTTGGGTGAATACGCCCCGGCGTCCCTGGGAAGCAAGCGGAACAAGCGGCATGAAGGTGCTGGTCAACGGGGGATTGAACCTGTCGGAGCTCGATGGATGGTGGGCCGAAGCGTATTCGCCGGAGGTGGGTTGGGCCATCGGCGACAAGAAGGAACACGGCGATGATCCGGCTTGGGACGCCGCCGAAGCCGACGCTCTCTACAGCTTACTCGAACGAGAGATCGTTCCTGAATTCTATACCCGCGACGATCGAGGAATTCCGCGCGCCTGGGTGGTTCGCATGCGGGAAAGCATGGCCAGGTTAACGCCGCTGTTCTCGACGAACCGCGTCGTCCGCCAATATGTCGAGGAGCATTATCTTTCGGCCGCTTTGGCCTTTCGGGAGCGCGCCGCAAAACAAGGTGCGATGGGCGAGGATTTGGTCAGGTGGCAGGCCCAACTTGCACAGCACTGGTCAAACCTGAGATTTGGCAGCGCGACGGCCGAACAGAAAGACGGACAGTACTTTTGTCAAGTTCAAATCTTTCTTGACAAACTCGATCCCGACGCTGTGGCGGTGGAACTCTACGCTGAGGCTCAAAATGATCACCCCGTGACGAGGCAGCCTATGGGTCGTGGAGAACACTTGGCAGGTTCCGCTAACGGCTTCACATACGTAGCGCAAATTCCTACGACTCGCCGGTTGGCAGACTATACCCCAAGACTCATTCCCTACCACGGCGATGCAATCGTGCCACTCGAGGCCGCTTTTATCCTGTGGCACGACTCGCCTTCGTGGCGGTGATCGTAGCGGGCTTTGAGTTTGTCAAAAGGAGCGTTGCGGCATCGGTCATAACATTCCGGGGTGAGAGCGTTCGAGGGTTCCTAGCCTCAGAGCGCGCTGTACAGCGCGCTAGCGACAGGGTTAGAGTTTAACCGTGCAGGATCGGAGCGGAAGCGCACGCTCTTAGATTTTTGGGCTGGGGATAGACACTATGGGGAGTTCGATTGCACAGCTGGATCGCAGGTTTGAGATTCCAGGTATCGCCCAGGTCGTCGAAGGAAACGGCGGATTGCCCAAAGTACAGATCACTTCGGTCGAAGCTGCGGGCGAGATGTACTTGCACGGCGCGCAGGTCACATCCTGGAAACCAGCGGCCGGACAAGAAGTTTTTTTCCTCAGTTCCCTGTCACGTTGGATAGAGGGCCAAGCGATTCGGGGAGGCGTGCCCATCTGTTTCCCTTGGTTTGGAGGCAAGAAGGACGATCCGAAGGCTCCGGCGCACGGGTTCGCACGGACCAAGGCGTGGCAGCTTGAGTCGATAGCACAGGCTGGGGCTGCGGTCACAGTTAGCATGTTCACAGAAAGCAGCGAAAGTACAAAGAAATGGTGGCCCGGGGAATTTCGTTTGGTCCATCGCGTCACCTTCGGTGCGGAACTGAGTCTCGAGCTCTTGGTAATGAATACTGGCAGAACATCGCTACCTTTTGAGGAAGCTCTGCACGCGTATTACAGAGTAGGGAATGTTGAAAAGGTCCGAGTGTGGGGTCTAGACAGAGTCCATTATTTTGATAAGACCGATTCGAACCGGGAGAAGTTGCAGGACGGCGAAATCACGGTTGTCTCAGAAATCGATCGCGTGTATCTGAACACTAGGGATGAGATCGGACTCGAAGATTCTCTGTTACATCGCCGCACCCGCATTACCAAGGAGAATTCACGAACGACCGTTGTGTGGAATCCATGGGTGCAGAAGGCTCATTCCTTGTCAGATTTTGCGGACGATGAATGGAGACAGATGATCTGTATCGAAACAAGTAATGTCGCCGACTTTGCCGTAGAATCTCGCGCCCGATCAACAACACAAAATGAAGGCAGTTATGAGAGTTAGCGATCTCTAACTCCTACGGAAGGCAACTTCGGGACTTCGTCCTGAGATTTTTCGGACCCAATTTAGGCGGGTTGCCAACATTAATGTCTTCCGCACATTCTATAGCCCCAACTCCTCGCACAGCCTTTGCACCGGCTCGGAGTCAAAACCGACCCAGAGTTTATTCTCGAAACCTATTGCACCTTTTGCCGGCCGATCGGCGTCTGATCAACCATCACCGCATAGAAACACAGCGCATCAGCTCTTTTGGCCCCGACCGGGAGGACTCAGCTCGGAATTCATTAACAAGGGAGCAGGCAAAGACTTGAGGTTAAGGCTCATTCGAGGAGACAATACATGATTGGCTATCGCCTGATCCAACCGCAGGAAACTCGACGGTTTCACGAGGTGCGCAGAGTGCGGTCTGGCGCGCATCCACTTCTTGTTAAAGCCGGAGGCTACCGGCCTTATCGAGCCGCCATAGCCTCAAGTAGACGGCCTCTTCGCAGGCAGGTTTTGACTTCAGTCTTGTCGTTGGCTTTGTTGTTCGCCGCTTTTCCTTTGCACTTGCCGGCATATCAAGACGCCCAAGTCCCAGCGCAGGCTGATCAGGCGCCGCCCTACACGCAACAGACTCCGGACCAATTGCAGCAGCTCGTGGCGCCGATTGCCCTGTATCCGGATTCTCTTGTCGCCCAAATCCTGGCGGCGTCCACGTTCCCCGATCAAGTGGTCGAGGCCGACCGATGGCTGCAAGCAAATCCCGATTTGAAGGGCGACGATTTGGCTCAAGCCGTAAACCAACAACCTTGGGACCCGAGCGTCAAGGCGCTCACCGCATTTCCAACCGTTCTTGGAAACATGGACAAGAATCTGTCCTGGACATCGTCCCTGGGCGATGCCTACTACAACCAGCAACAAGACGTGCTCGATGCCATCCAATTAATGCGGCAGCGAGCCGAAGACGCCGGCAATCTTAAGACCACACCTGAGCAGAACGTAACGACGCAAGACTCGACCATCACCATCGAGCCAGCCAGCCCCGATGTCGTTTATGTCCCTGCCTATGACCCATGGTTGATTTACGGCTACCCCATCGTAGCTTGGCCGGGGTGGTATCCGTATCCCGGAATCTGGTACGGGGGCTCGTATCTGGCCTTCGGAGCGGGATTCGGAATCGGCTTCTACGGAGGCTACGGTTGGGGCTGGCCAAGTTGGGGGTTCAATTGGCGTAACCGGTATGCAACTTATAACCACGACAGGTACTACTCCCGCAGCAATACATTTTATAACCGGAACAACGTTTACAGAAGTGGAGACGCGCGTAGCGCAGGTTACAACCGTGCGGGGGCAGGGCCCCAGCCATTTCACGGGAACACACAGGCCGCTCGGGGATATGCCGCGCCGCAGGGCGAGACCGGCGTCCACTCCGGCGCGTTCAGTAACTACGATCGGGGCGGAGAAACAAGAAGCTATTCATCGCGCGGAAGCAGCAGCTTCGGCGGTGGCGGCGGATTCCATGGCGGCGGTGGCGGCGGGCATCACCGTTAGTCGGAATTCCGCGACATTCACAAAACTCACGAATCTTATAAACGGAGAAAGACGATGCGGCGGACGAAACAGAATGCCATAAACCTCGGGCCAAGCAATTTTTTCAAAATGACTGCCGTCGCTTTTACCCTGCTGTCTTGCCTCCCCGCCAACACCACGGCGCAAAAACCGGGCCAGAGAGCATATTCATCGCCAGAGGATGCGGCCAACGCGCTGGTCACAGCGGCGCAGAATAACGACGAGAAAGCGATGCTCGATGTTCTCGGGCCAGACGGAGAGCAGATCGTTTCCTCAGGCGATGCTGTCGAGGACGCGCAAGCCCGCGCTAATTTTGTACAGAGATACCAGGAAATGCATCGCCTGGTGAAAGAGCCGGATGGACACATCATGTTGTACATCGGCGCGATGAATTGGCCCACGCCCATACCGCTGGTAAGCAAAGGTAAAGAATGGTATTTCGATTCGGAAGCGGGCAAAAAGGAAATTCTGTTCAGGCGAATTGGACGAAATGAAATTTCCACTATTCACGTTTGCCGGGAGCTGGTAGCGGCGGAAAAAGAATACTACTCCACACAGCACAACGAATACGCCCAGCAAATCTTCAGTGATGAAGGGCAGCACAACGGTCTTTATTGGAAAGCCGCGGAAGGTGAACCGCAGAGCCCCATCGGGCCGCTGGTGGCGTCGGCCAACGCTGAGGGCTATAAGAAAGGAACTAACGGCCCTGTGACTCCTTACCGAGGCTACTATTACCGCGTCTTATTGCGTCAGGGGAAAAATGCGCCGGGCGGCGCAAAGAGTTATCTGGTAAACGGTAAAATGACTGAGGGTTTCGCTTTCCTGGCCTATCCGGCGGATTACAGGTCGACCGGCGTGATGACATTTGTCGTGAGCAGCGATGGAGTCGTGTATCAGCGGGATCTTGGCAGAAAGACCGACGTCCTCGCCAAAACGATGAAGGAATACAACCCCGATTCTATTTGGCAAAAGGCCGAAGAGGAGCAGACCAACGTTGCGGCAGAGCAAAAGACCAAGTGAGCGCATTCACTGTCTTGTGCTAGCGAGCCGTTGAGAGACTGCACTCGAGCGGAGAAAGATCCAGTGAAGCAATCACGGATTTCCAAGGGTTCCTTGCTTGTATTGTCGCTGATCGCGATGGCACTGTTGTGGGTCCGCGCCATCGGCTCGACGAGCAGCGCGGACACAGGCAAAGAAAATTCCGCGGGATATCTGGGAGCACCTCAACAGCTTAGCGCCGATGGCCAGGCTTCACTCCGCGCCATCATCCAGGCGAAAACCCTTTCTGATCTACGCTGGCCGGATTTCAGCGATTACAGCGCACACCTTCAGGAATTTTACGAGTCCTACTCCTATTCATTGCCGTGGGTCAGCGGAATGCGGCCAACCCCGCAGGCGGAACAAGTTATTGCACTGCTGTCGAAAGCAGATCAAAAGGGGTTGTCCGCTGAGGATTACGATGGACCGCGTTGGACCGAACGGCTTGCAAAGCTCAAACCCCTCGCAGCGCAACCAACAGAAGCAGACGCAGCGCGATTCGACGCAGCACTTACGGTTTGCGTGATGAGATATGTTTCAGATCTTCACATCGGCAAGGTGAATCCCAAGCATTTTGACTTTGATTTCAACGTCGAGACCAAGAAATATAACCTTCCCGAATTTCTGAAAGAAAATGTTGTGAGTGCTTCCGATGTGGCAAGTGTCTTGGCGCAAGTGGAACCTCCCTATCCAGGTTACCGCCGCACGATTCAGGCCCTGCAGAACTATTTGGAACTTGAGAAGGACTATAACGGCGGAGAACTCCCCGCCCCAGGAAAGACGATCGCGGCTGGCGATTCCTATGCCGGCGTTCCTCAACTGGTACAGATGCTCCGGGTGATGGGCGACCTTCCCGCCAACACAACTCTTCCTACAGATGGGACGCTCTATCAGGGTCCCATTGTGGATGCGGTTAAGAATTTTCAGCGGCGCACCGGTCGGGACGCGAATGGCCGCATCGACACGCAGACATTCGCCGATTTGAACGTGCCTCTCAGCAGACGTGTCCGGCAGATGCAACTGACCCTTGAACGCTGGCGCTGGTTGCCGGCAATACATGGCATAGCGCCTATCGTCGCCAACATTCCCGAATTTCGCCTTCGTGCATATGACGAAAACTTCAAGATAGCGTTGACGATGAATGTCGTAGTGGGCAAAGCCTTGGACCACGATACTCCGGTCTTCATTAATACCATGCAGTATGTGGTGTTCCGACCCTACTGGAGTGTTCCGTATTCCATTGCGAGGGCTGAATTTCTTCCGCGTATTGCGAAAGATCCCGATTACCTGGCGAAGAAAGGATTCGAGGTTGTTAACAGCCGTCAAGAAGTCGTCACGTCGGGAACAGTTACAAACGATGTGCTTGCACAACTGAAGTCAGGCAAGCTCTTCATCCGGCAAATGCCAGGCCCCAAAAACTCGCTTGGCCTCGTGAAATTTATTTTCCCGAACAACTACAACATTTATATGCATGACACGCCCGAGCAGGTTTTCTTTTCGAAGTCGCGGCGCGACTTCAGTCATGGTTGCATCCGATTGGAACGGCCTGCCGATCTGGCTGTATGGGTTTTGCGCGACAATCCAGGAGGATGGAGCATGGATCGCGTCCGTGCAGCCATGAATGGAACCACGACGCAGCAAGTGAATCTCGCGCATCCGATTCCGGTTTTAATTGTTTATGGCACCGTGATCGTCACCGAGGACGGACTGGTTCATTTTTACGACGATATCTACGGACACGATGCCGCGCTCGAGAAAGTCCTCGAAAAGGGTTACCCGTATCCGGGCTAATCGCCGCTGATCAGGTTTGCGGGGCAGTCGAAACACCACTGGCGGAGTCGGCCGGTGTCGACGTGAATAAAGTCAGAGTGAGGATAGTAGCCCACGCCGCCGCGCCGCAGTGCGAGAGCAGCTTTGCGTAACGTGATGGTATCAATGCCGGGCATGCGCAGGTCAATAGCCTCGGCTTGAATGTGCAGGCTATGCTTAGCAACTCCGGCGGTATGGGCGCGCAGTGATTCGTTTGTTGACGGAGTGCGGTAGCCGCAGACGATGTCGATCTCGCCGCCGGGATGCCCGACCGACGACGTGAGATCGGAGAGAATATCAAACAGACGCGGATCGAAATGGCGGACATCCCCCGTTCGATGATCGCGCAGGAAGTAATCGAGCTTGGCGAGTGCAGTCGAAACGTACTGATCTCCCCGCCGGTAGACAATATCAAGCCGTTCACCCGTATGCGTGTTGTAAAGCAGCAGGAAATGATCGCGGCTTTGCTCGGACGATTGCCCGGAGGAGGTCAGGCGCAATTGAGCAAGCGCGCTGTTCGATGGCACCAGCGCCAGTATCGCGCCCACGACTAACAGGTAGGGCGAAATTTTTCTTAATACGCGCATGGATTAGCTTTCCATCAAATTTTAGCACAGCCCAATATCTGATCGAGAGGGGCCGGGCATCAATTACTAACTGGCGGTTCCCGTTCATACCTTGTCGCGAAGTCCGCACATTGACCAGGGTGGTGGTCGCGCATGGCATCGAGGGAACTCATGCATGTTGCCCCTATGCTTTAGGGTAGTAGCGAATACCTTTCATTCTTCGGAAACGTGCCACAACTGCTTTCGCAGCTCTTCGTCGAACTCCGATTTGGGCAATTCAACGTAAATCAGGAGCGTAGCTTCTGGAAAGGACTTCGATGACTTCAGGTCCTGGGAATACAGCGCCGAGGATAACGGGATCGGCAACTCGGTCAAAGGGCATGGCCGATGGTATGGTTCAATCGAGAGCCGACTGGGAAGACTTTTGGCTCGGAATAATCGAAAACGAGCGGCCTAGGACAACTGCCGCGCGATCGTCGGGTCCTTGACCTTCTTATCGTTCACCAGGAGAAGCGCTTTACTGAGAACCAAGCCCAGGATTCGGTCGCCCTCAAACGGCAGGGGGAGATTCGCAGCCGTATCTCCTGGAGCCTGCACGATGCACAAGTAACGGCTGCCCGGCTCCATCAGGACGTTGGCGCTCCCGATGTGAATGCGGTATTCATGCAGGTCCCCGCGAACCAAAAGAAATCGACCATCCAGCCGGCATCGGTCTCGAATCGCCAGCTTCGGCAGCAGACCTTCGAGGACGACCCTCCGGCTTTCCGCCGCCGAGGTCAGATCGCCGAACGCGAAATGTTCCCAGTAGGGGAGGTGCGGATCGTCCGGATGATCCCGATTCCAGACAGGATCCGTGCCGATGCTCGTCACTCCCACAAACAGGTCGCAGTCTCGCATCACCTCGGAGAACACGAGCGCCGGGACCTGGTCCAGACGAAGACGCGCCCCTCGCCGGAGCCCTCTAAACTTCCTCGGCAACGGCAGCCCGAACGGTCCGGTCTGCCCCTTGTCCGGCTGCGCATCCTTAAACGTAACGAACTCGACTCGGCCGGTGCTGATAGCCAGATAGACACCATGTGCGGTGGTGGATTCGTCGTCTTCCGCATCTGGAAATTCCACGTCGAATCTTGCTTGCAGGTTGTGCTGGGTGAGATCCAATGACGGAGTATCCAATTGGTCCAAGCGTTTATGACTCCTTCGCGATGAAGCTCCCTGAAGGCACATTGGTTCGGCAGCGCTACTGCACTGCAGGACGCGCACGCCTCCCGCCGCTAAATAACGCAAGTCTGGCCGTCACGACTTGCTTTACTGAATCAACCACTTGCGGGAGGATCTTATAGGGGACGATTTCGTTCGGTTGTTTGGCGAGAGCGTTGTCCAATCCACGCCTCCAGGCGAGCCGCACTTCTGTATTGATGTGTACGACTGTAATTCCCGCTGCGATTGCTTCGCGCAAGTCATCATCGTCGGTTCCTGAGCCGCCGTGTAACGTCATGAAGATCCGGGCCTCCGCCTTGATCGCGCGAATTCGCTGAATATCCAATCGCTTCCTGACGTTGCCTGCAACCATGCTCTTGAGCATTCCATGCATATTGCCAACGGCAGGAGCCAGGGTGTCGATTTTGGTTTCTTCGACGAATTGTTTCGCCTCAGTCGGCTTCGTAAGTCCCTTCTGCAGGTCAGGCGCAGCGGCGTGAATCTCGGAGCCGCTACCGATATCGCCAATCTCGCCTTCCACCAGAATGTCAGGGCGCAAGGCCTTCAACGCTTGGACGGCCGTCTTTGTTTGACGGACATTTTCTTCGAAGGGCAGCGTTGAAACATCGAACACAATCCAATCGAATCCGGCTTTGGCGGCTTCTATGGCATTGGCCAGGGAATGCGTGTGATCGGCGTTCAAGAAAATGGGGAAATCGTATTCATCGCGTAAACTCTTCACCATCGCGGCGATTTGGTGAACGCCCATAAATTGGCGTTCTCCTTCGGATGCTCCGACGATGACCGGAACGTTTAGGTCTCGCGACGCCTCGAAAACCGCCTTTAAGATGGCTAGGTCCGAAACATTGAAGTGTCCAACCCCCACCCTGTTTGTTTCGGCTTGTTCCAGGATTTTGCGCAACGTTGCCATATTCGCTTCTCCTGTTCAATACGTCCTCATAAGAACACTACCACCGGGACGGCAGAGCGCTTTGCGTGCGACCGGATTGCCATCTGCTACAAAAACACACCTGCCAATAGGTGGCATACCGGAGGCTAACACTTTGTGGTTAATCGCAACAATACGGGTAATCCTTAACTGAAGACGCTGATATATCTGTTTGCCACAAGATTGACGACGTGGTCTGGGCGGATTGCTTCAGCACCCTTACATCTGCGAGACTATAAAGGATGGACATACGCGAACGGCCGGACTCCGCTGCTTTTCCAGAAGTAGACGAGGATGATCACACTTGCGACCGCTGCATACGCACACCACAGAGAGGTGAAAGCGTACCGCTTAACCGCCATGACGACCAGGAGTATCGCAAGGTTGGCCGCGCCGAAGATTACCATTGCCCTAACTTTCGAGAAAAAGAGTGAACCGCAAGTCGCAATCACATACAGCACAGCAACCAACATGTTATTCGTTGCCTGGTTGACATACACAATGCTGTTTCCCCTGATGTAGACCTGCAAATTGTACGCCGTCAAGGCCCACAAAATATAAAGGGCCGTGCCCGTGCCAATCGCGAGAAACGGCCGCATGCGCTTGCGGCTGTTGGCATCAGGCTCAAACAACAGAACGCTTAGCGGCAGCAGGAAGGGAAGTAAACCCTGGGCGTACAGCATGAACGCCGCACCCATGTTGTGAGTTACGGTGGGCGAGAGAATCCCATCGAGTCCCAGCCAGACGAATCCTTCAATGAATTGATGAACGGCGAAGAGCAGGGGCAGTGACGCAAAAAGCAGTTCGCGCCTATGTTTCACCTTGGTCAAAGTGACAACGCCGACTCCCCCCAGAGTTGTGCTGCCAACAAAGTTCGCCACTGCCGAAAAGCACACGATCCTCTCCGGTGCGCAAACTACACCCATTAGCGCAAAACGCAAAATGTTTCTTTATCTCGCTGACCGTCCGCTCGGAGCTGAGACTTGGACGCGATGCTAAGCTGTCAAATTTGAGGAGTCTTTCGCCACCGCGGGAAGAAATGACCGGAGAGCTGATTGCCAAATTGCTTGATTTGAACATACTTCGTGGAACCGCCGGGCTGATCGATGTTTTGCGCGTATATCGTCCAGTTGCCTGAGGCGTTGTCTGGCGATTGGTCTGGCGGCTGCTGATCCTCCGCGGCGTTGGCGAAGTCAGCCGCCGCGCGAAGTTCGGCGTCCGCCTGTGACAAGTAATCCCTTGCTTTTTGCGCATGTCCGCCCAGTTGGCCGTTATTGTCGTGCTGCGCCATCTGGATTCTCTGGTACGCATCGACGATATCGGCCTGCGCCGGAGCAAGGTTGCCGTGCCGGTTGGGATCGATGTTCACGACGGGTTCTGGTGCTTGTGCATCTTGCGCGCCCAGAAGTTGAGCGCAGACCATCGCAGTGAGACCAAGCTAGCAATCACGATTTTCTTCATGATCATTTTGTTCCACCGATGCTCATCGGGCCGCCCCTGAGTCGAGCAGAACTGGAGGATCTCCGCTGCACTCGGTCTGGAATTTAGTCCCAAACAGCGATGACGATTCGACCATCCTCTCCCAATACTAGCGTGAGGCGGTTGGGGTCGGATTCAAGCTTGCCAAGACCATCAGTCGGTTTTACAACGCGCAACGTCTTTGGCAGGGACTCTTCGTGGACAATACTATCAGCGCTCACTCCCGAGGGCGGATTTTCGCCCTTCGCAACAAAATACTTGCCAATACAAGTCGTACAATCGTCCGGCGGAGGCGGGGCCTCGCCATAGCCTGGTATCGTCTTCACCGTGACGCGATTCGTGGCGCCGTGTACTCGGACACCTTTGTAAGGATGGCCAGGCTCCATGGTAAAGATGGCCTCGATCACCGGACTCTTCGCAGGGGTCGTTGAATTAGAGGGCGGCTGCGCTACGAAGGCGAGATCCAACATCCCGTCGGGCGGCGTTCCCTTGGTAAGCGGAACCAATTCACCCTCCTCCCAGCCGTCGGTGCTGGTGATTCCGCGCACCCGAACGACATCCAGTTGAGGTCCGTGAGTGCTGCGCATCGCCTCCACTTGTAATCCACAGGACCGGCGCTTCGCTCGACGACTCCTCTTCCTCGCAGCCTACTTCGGGCGATGGAGTGGAAGGCGTTCCCTCCTGCGCCGTTGAAGCCTGTTGATTTTTGGGTCGGGGGCCGGTATTCGTTTGAGCAAAAGCGGAAAGCCCAAATACCGTCCACAGAAACACGCTACAAACGGCCGCAATACTTACTGACTTTGTCATCGCGTCCCTCGCTCAATCTGCCGTCATTCCCGCCCTGGCGCCATAATTTGTTGACGGGTTCATGCAGAAAATATGAGAAATCAATGGCCCGGAACTTTTTCTACTGCAACCGCGGTCGAAAGATGCGGCTCTCCAGCCACAGTGGTTTCAAACTCCCCTTCGAGGCGATCCAGCGCATTCAGAATCAGGCCGAATTCCCGCAATCGTACGATCGAAGGTCCCGCGCCCAGCCGTGAAATTGACGGGATGATCCATCGACTAGTTGCGACCTTCAGGAAGGATTGAGAATTCTTGAAGAGTAGTTTATGCCTGCGCATCCATTCATGCAGTCTCCGCAAAACTGTCGAGAAACGGCGTTATCGAAGGTTACGTGTTGTCAGAGCCGTCGCTTGCGCCAGAAGGTCCGACCATTGCATTCACCTCGCCGTTGAGTAACAGCTCAGGCGTAGCGGTTGTTAGCGCGGCGTTCGCGAGCCAGCATTTCGAGCAGTTTTTCGGTGCATTGCAACCCCCGCGGGGATTTGACTGGTGTTATTTAGCACGCACTTTATCAAAGGATTCAAAGTAAGGTGAGTGCGATTGTAGCGGATGGTAACGGATGTTAACGATGCGAACCTAATCAGTCCGGGGCTTAAACGCAGCATTGCCACTAGATCCGCTGCACCTCAATCGACAGGTTCCCTAAAGCACTCCGGATTCAAAGGGCGAAATTCCGGCGAAACACAATGGCGCAATCACTTCGGTTCGTGTGAACCTCCTTTGTAATTCAGACACCTTTGGCGCACCCGGCGTTGCCGGGAAGTAGTGTTCGTGCGAGACTGAGCGCGCGAGATCCGTTAAATTGCGGCCGCACTTCTGCGAGGCGTAAATCTGGCTGAGCTACTTCCCAAACTGTCGCCCATGCCGCGCCACCGCTGGGGGATCGCTTTTCTACTCTCCTTGGGTGTCCTCGTAAATTTTTTTGATCGCGTGAATCTTTCCGTCTCCAAGGATGCCTTAGGCGTTTCGTTTGGGGTATCGACTATTGCTTTTGGCTTTCTTTCCAGCGCTTACAGCTGGACCTACCTGATAATGCAGATTCCAGCCGGCATACTTCTCGATCGCTGGGGCGTGCGTAAGGTAGGCTGCGTCAGCACTTTCCTGTGGAGTGTGGCATCTTTCGCCGCCGCGATTTCCACTGGCCTTGCTGGCCTTTTCAGCGCGCGCTTTCTTCTCGGCATCGGAGAATCTCCCACGTTCCCCGCTAACGCCAAAGCGCTCGGCTACTGGTTCCCGGAGGCCGAACGCAGTATGGCAACTGCCATCACCGATTCCGCGGCAAAATTATCCACGGCGATCGGCGTGCCGTTTCTCGGCTTGCTGCTGCTACGTTTCGGATGGCGCTGGAGTTTCGCCGCGACAGGACTGATCAGTTTTTTCTACTTCCTGCTGTTTTACCGGACGTATTTCAACCCCAGCGAAGACGAATCTCTCAGCAACGAAGAATGGCAAGTGATGTTGCGCGGCCGCGTGCAGCCTGAGGGCACGGTAAAAGCGGCGGAAGGCGCTTCGCTAGGTTACCTACTGCGGCAACCAAAAACCTATGGCCTGGGACTGGGATGGGGCGCATACAACTACACTTTTTATTTACTGCTGACTTGGCTTCCCAGCTATCTCTCGATTTCGCTGCGTGTCGACCTGCTGCACTCCGTGTTTTACACTAGTGTGCCGTGGCTGTTCGCCACGCTGACAGATCTGGTCGTAGGCGGATGGCTGGTGGACGCTCTGATTCTTCGCGGCTATGATTCGAGTCGCGTCCGCCAGAGCGTTCTGATTCTAGGGACCAGTTGCGGTCTTGGCATTCTAGGCGCGGCCGATGCGCACACCCCGGCAACAGCTTTGATTTGGATTAGCATCTCGTTGGGTGGCCTGGCCGCAGCGGCGCCGGTGGCCTGGACGGTTCCGTCCTTGATTGCGCCCCGCGAAAGCGTCGGCAGGCTCGCGGGCATCGTGAATTTCTGCGGGCAACTCGCTGCCATATCCGCTCCGATCGTCACCGGTTACGTTGCATCAATTACCCATGCATTCGCGTCCGCATTCCTAGCTGCAACTGGCATTTTGCTGCTGGGCATCGCAGGATATATTTTCTTGCTGCGGCGCATTGAGCCGATTCCCGAGCCGGGGTAATGATTGAAAATCTTGACACGAACAGGCCGCCGCACGGATGGCTTTGAAATTGTCATTGGAGAGTTATGAAGATCGACTTTTGCGGCGTTGCGCGAGTGCTGATGTCGGTTGTGATTTCGACCATTTGCTTGTTGGTGTTGCTAGCAACGTATGCCGGTGCGCGCGACAAGTACATCGTCTATATCGGCACTTACACCGACCACGGCAGCCGGGGCATCTACGTTTGCGAATTCGATCCAAGGAATGGCCGCTTTACTCCGCCCGAGCTAGCAGCGGAGAGTTCCTCCCCTTCGTTCTTGACAGTAAACCCAACTCGTCAATTTCTCTACGCGGTCAACGAAACCGATCAGTTTCATGATCAACCAGCGGGAGCTGTTAGCTCATTCTCGCTCGACTCCGCCACGGGCAACTTGAATTTATTGAACCAAGTCTCGTCGCACGGACGCGGCCCCGCGTTTGTTACTTTAGATCAAACCGGCCGCTATGCCCTGGTGGCGAATTATGGTGGGGGCAGTGTTGCGGTCTTTCCAATCTTGCCCGACGGTAAAATCGGCGACGCTACCGCGTTCCTCCTGCATAGGGGCTCAAGCGTGAATCCGGAGCGGCAAGAAGCCGCGCACGCGCATGCAATCGCGATGTCTCCTGACAATCGCTTCGCGCTCGTCGCCGATCTTGGGCTGGACCAGGTCCTCATTTACCCGTTTGATGCTGCGCATGGCACCCTCGGCGGTGGGCGCATTTTCTATTCCCATCCAGGCGACGGGCCACGGCATCTGGTCTTTTCCGCAGACGGCAAATTCGTTTATGTAATCAACGAGTTGACCTCAACGGTGACGGTGAATGCGTACTTTCCGTTGGGGGGCACTATTTCTTCAGTGCAGAATATTTCTACGCTTCCCAGTGGCTTCAAAGGGAAGAACACCGCCGCCGAGGTGGCCCTGCATCCATCCGGCAAGTTTCTGTACGCCTCGAATCGCGGCGACGACAACAGCATCGCTGAATTCGCAGTCGATCCCCAAAACGGCAAGCTTACTTTTGTCGAAACTGTTTTGACGCAAGGTAAGACACCGCGTAGCTTCGCGATCGATACTTCTGGCAAATGGATGCTTGTTGCTAATCAGGATTCTAATACCGTAATTGAATTTCGCATTAACCAGAAAACCGGCCGCATAGTTGCCACAGGCCAATCGATGCTACTTAATTCGCCGGCAATGGTCGATTTTGTATCGCCGGCGGGCGGCGGGTAATTCGCGCACATAACGCCACCATGGAAATTGCACCTCCAAAATGAAAGAAACCTGGCGCTGGTTCGGACCGCAAGATCCAATTTCGTTGTCGCAGGTGAAGCAGGCCGGGGCGACGGGCATTGTCACTGCGCTCCACCACATGTATCGCGGACAGGCATGGCCTGTCGTCAAGGTACCGTTTTGATTCGATTGACTTCGCGGCGTACGACCTGTTCATTCTTCGGCGACAAAATGCGGAAACTCAGTACAGTTACGAAGAAATCGTGGCGGCGCGCACGCGCTTCGGGGCGATGTCGGAGCCACAACAAATCGAACTCGAACAGGCGATCATTGCTGGCCTGCCAAGGGCTGAAGCAGCATACGATCGCGAATCGCTGCGTCAACAGTTATCCGAATATGAGGGCATCACGTCCAGCGATCTCCGTGCCAACCTGCTCCTGTTTCTCCAGGAAATCGCACCAGTCGCCGAAGAGCTCGGCGTTCGCGTCGCAATCCATCCGGACGATCCGCCGTGGTGTTTTTTTGGCCTGCCGCGCGTCGTCTCCACGGCCGAAGATGTGCGCCACATACTTAACGGGGTCAACCTACCAGCCAACGGACTGATCTTTTGCGTCGGTTCTTTCGGTGCGCGAGAGGACAACGATCTGCTGGCGATGATTCGCGAATTCGCTCCGCGCATTCATTTCGCCCATCTGCGGCAAGTGACACGCGAATCACGCGGATCATTTTATGAAGCCGATCATCTCGCGAGCAGTTCGGATATGGTCGGCGTGATCAGGCTTTTGCTCGAAGAAGAATCTTGCCGTCGCTGCCAAAGTCAGCCTAATCATGAAATTCCGATGCGTCCTGACCACTTGCTGGCCGACGATATCAACAAAAAAGTGAACCCAGGCTATTCCTTCGTGGGCCGCCTCTAAAGGGGCTAGCCGAATTGCGCGGCGTGATGCAGGGATTGAAAAGCGCTATTGCGGATTTAGTGGAGTAAGTCGCGACTTTGTTTTCTCCAGAAGAGCCATACTGCTGCGCCATTGTGGATCCGTCGCATCTTGGTGAATCTCGGTGGCGCATAGCTGCTTGCGCAGTTCGGGATCCCAGAAATAAAAAAACACAAAGGCGGTTCGATCATCATGGTGGCGTCGGTACAAGGGAATGCCAGCGCGGAGTTGTCGACTATGCAGCGTCGAAGGACGGGCTTCTCAGCCTGGCCCGGGCCCTTGCGCTAGACCAAGCCGACGATCGAAGTGGCGTTAATTCCGTCGGCGCCGGCTCTATTCGCACGCCCACGCTCGAAAAATCGGTGGCTCATTTTTCGCCGGATTTGCCCGTGGATACCGTCCTGAAACGTTTTGGCGCGGCAGAACCGCTCGGCCGCGTCGGCACGGTTGAAGAAGTCGCAGAGCTAGCAGCGTTTCTTTTAATCCGATCGTTCTTCGTTTTGCACAGGCGGTGACTATCTGATTGATGGAGGACCGCTAGAGGGAATCGGGTGGCAATGAATAATGTCGATGTCGAGTCGGGCGAGGGAAGTAGTTTTGCTTAGCGGCGATGGTTTCGGAAGAGTGCGGCGCTGATCCCCCGTTTCTTCTTGACGCCCTGGTGGCGCCCTTCTAATCTAGGTTGACCGAACAGGTCAAGTCCTTAAGAGTAGGCGCAAGGGGGAGTTATGCCAAAATCACCTGGTCCGGAAAAGCCAATTGTCACGTTACCCGGTACGGTGGAAAAAATCATTCCGGCAAATCGCGTCGAGCCTGAGAAAGCTCAAATTGCAGTTCAGGGCGCGGACGATTTGTATCGAGAGATCCGTATCGAGAATACTTTGAAAGATGAAACCGGCAAAGACGTTGGGCTAAAAGCGGGTGCCCACGTCGACGTGACTATCGAAGCCGACAAGGCCGCCACCACGACCAAGGGATCCTGATGTAGCTTTCTGTCACCGAAGGTAGAAATCCTAGTAAGCCTGTAGCAATCTGAAATTAGAGTTAATCAGTCGCTTGCTGATCCCTCACGCATTACTTTTCCGCTATCGCGTCGCGCAAAATCGTTCTTTTAGCGTTTCGCGTTCACAGAAAGAGAGAACGAAACCTACTCAAGCGCAAATAAAGCGTAGTTACTCGCGTTCTTCACCCCCAAAGAAATCTCCTGTGTATGCCTTTTCTCTGTTGTAGCAACATAAAAATGTCACCCTAACAGCAACATAGAAATGTCACCCCCCTGGGATAGCTGCATGCTCCAAACGAGTGTCGCCGTAGTAGAACGAGAGGCGTCCGTTAAGGGCTTGGTAGATTTGCACTTTGGCGCCGGCGAAGCTGAAACGACGCGCCTGCTGGGGGATCTGGAAGCGACGACCCTCCCACTGCACGACATTGTCGTTGCTGACGATGCGTTCATGCATGAAGCAGCAGATACGTTCGAGACTTTCTGGAACGGCACGCCAGGCGGATTGCTTTTCGCGAGGCTGTCTGGCGAAGCGGCGATTGTAATCAGCGGCGAACTTGCGTAGCACGGTGTTGGCAGAGTCGATGTCGTCGGCTTTGGCCAGCCGCAGCTCGCTCGAGAGACGATCCTGGAGCACCCCCCAGAGACGCTCGACGCGGCCTTTGGCCTGAGGGCTGTGAGCCGCAATGAAAGTAATGCCGAGCTGCGCGAGGGCGCGACCAAACTGGGTGGGTTGGCGTTTTCCGGCGAGCTGTTCTTCGACGGTCCAGTTGTCATCGTTGCGGACGAAGACGCCGCTGCGATCGCCGTAGAAAGCCAGGGGCAGGCCATGACGGCGGAGCAGCTGACGAAGCAAGCAGAGATAGCCAAAAGCGGTTTCCGAAGAGAAGAACTGTGCGGCCAGGATTTTACCGGTAGCGTCATCCTGCATGCCCAGGGCGGTGAGTCGTGGGCCACGACCTTCGAGCCAGTCATGGGGGCTACCATCCAGCTGCACCAGTTCGCCGAGCCGTGCGGAACGCACGCGCCGCTGGCGATGCGCCGGAGCCCGGCGCTTTCTGGGCGGGCCCAGACCTTGCTTGCGTAATAGCCGGCGCAGTGTCTCGCGACTGAGTGAAAAGCCTTCGCACTCGACGAGCTTCTCGCAGAGATGGTGATCGTTGAAGCCAGCGTAGGTGCTGCGCGCCAGACCCACGATCTGCTCGCGCACCGCATCGGGCAGGCGACGGTGGCTGGGCCGACCGCGGCTGGCGTGTGCCAGAGCGGCTGCGCTGCCGTGCCGATAACGGGCTTTGAGGCGTTTGATCTGCCGAGGTGTCAGATCGAGCAGCGCAGCCGCTCTGGCACACGCCAAATCTCCCTTCACACACGATGCGATGACTGCGACTCGTTGCAATTCCTTCTGGCTCACGCGAAACGTCTCCTGGCTCATGGAGTGACATTTTCACGTTGCCGTTAGGGGGTGACAATATTATGGAGCTAAGACAGTGTATGCCTTTTCTCTTGACATCGCGCCCGCACAAGCTCTAACTAGAGGATCAGTCAACATGGGAGGGCGCTATGCCAGAGTCCTGCCAGCCGGACACAGCCAGTCAGAAGTTCGAATGGGAACAGCGTTTCTACCAGTGCTTGTCCTTGCCTCACATTGACCTCGCAGAACGCGCTGCGCAAGCCGAAAGCATCATCTACCAACGCTTGTCCAGACCCGATGCCGGTGCGATTTCCGCAGCGGAACAGGAGGCGATCGACGAAGCACGCCAGCACCTGCGAAAAATCCAGGTCGGTCAGCTCGGTTATCCAGTAGTTGCAGCCGAACTCGCCAAGAAGAACCAGTCCTTACCGGAGCCGGGCGCAGTCGATCGGTTGCCCGTAATCTGACGGGCAGGCCGATACCGTTAAGCGAACGACGGCGTTTGTGGAAGGCGCATTCGGCCTGAACTGACGGGAAGGGCCTGCTGCAGACGGGTAGGATCCGAGCAAGGGCCTCATTGCCAACCAGAGGGCCAAAACCGGGAACTCAAAAATGAACTGCTCATTGTAGCGATCCCGCAATTGCTGGATCGCTTCGCTTTACTTTGGCGTTTCCGGCTCTTTCTCTTTAGCCGAATCGACAGGGCGCTTGGACACCAGCGTGTAACGGTGCTCTTTTCCGTCGGGCAGCACAAAAAAGACATGATTGCCTTGCACTCGAAAATGAATCACATCGCCTGACTGCAAAGTGGGACGTTTATTCACCCTCCGCACCGCTTCCACCCGGTTATCTCATAAATTGCTGTTTTCGTTTGAAGGCGATAGACGGTATGGAGTATTGCATCCACCGAACTGTTGTCACCCACAGCTTCCGTGGTGCTGTAGGCATCGACTGAACTGACGTTGACATCCTCCGCCTGCAGTGTGTTCGAGGAAATCACGGTTGCTTGCTCGGGATACGTTTGCGCTGGCGGCTTTGTCCCATCGAAGCAATCGGGGTCAGAAATATCACCCCGAAAACCAGTGCCGCCGCCTTCCGACTGTGCTTCTTAGCCATAGCTACGGCCCCCCTACTAGGGAAACCGAACGCTGTTCTCTGGCCAATGGTACTATTCTGAATGTACTATTAACTCTTTGGAAATAAGCTGCGCACCAGCACCTCTGCGGTGGTTTTAGTCTGTTTCAGTGGCGTAACGGGTTTAGGTCGGAGAATCCAGTCTACGCCAGAGTTAGTCACGGTTGCTGTCGCTCAGCACAGGGTCTTGTCTTTAGCTGATTCAATCAATTCAACCAGTGTCCGGCAGACCTCCTTTATTTGATCTTCCCGAATTCTATTGAAGAATGGCAATGCGAGCGAACGGGAAGCATACAATTCTGTGACCGGCAGCAAAGGCTGAGTGTCGACACACGATCTGTAAACTGTCTGCAGATGAATCGGCGCGAAATACCTACCAATCCCAATACCACGTGATTTCATTTCGTTTACGATCCAGTCGCGATGAACCTGTTTGAGCCGATCGCTCAATCGAAGCACATACCCGAACCAGCTAATTTTACGGCGTGGCAGAGTCAACGGCGGAAGTTCGAGATGAGGCTCATAGCTCAAGATGCGGTCATACCGCTGGGCGATCGTTTCGCGCCTGCACAGAATGCTATCAATCCGCTTGAGTTGCTCGACGCCCAAGGCGCAGTTAATATCCGAAATTCTATAGTTGTAGCCCAACTCGGAATATTCGAACCATTCCTTAGAACCGTCTCTTCCCTGATTACGCAGTTGCCTGATCTTGCTAGCAATTTCGCTGTTATTCGTAACTACGACCCCACCTTCGCCTGTTGTGATCTGTTTATTGGGATAAAAAGCAAATACACCGACATCCCCAAAGACGCCAACCTTTTGCGCGTCATATTCCGCCCCGAGAGCCTCGCAGGCGTCTTCGACGACATACAGGCCATGTCGTCTGGCGATTTCCAAAATACTCGATAATTCGGCGGGCCTTCCGAATGTATGCGTGACGATGATGGCTCGGGTTCGCGTTGTGATCGCCGCTTCAAGTTGGCTTGAATCGAGATTCAGCGTTTGTGCCTCAATATCTACGAATACCGGAGTAGCTTTTTCATAGCGAACCACATTTGCGACGGCAATAAACGTGAAGGAGGGTACGATCACTTCATCGCCCTCGCGAATACCGAGGGCACGAATGCATAAGTGCAAGCCGCTCGTGCCCGAATGCACTGCAATCGCGTTTGAAGCCCCAACGTAGCCGGAAACAGCGATTTCGAACTCTCGAACCTTTGGCCCCAGGCTGAGGGTAGAAGTGCGGAGAACAGCGCTAACTGCTTGAATGTCTCCTTCAGTGATGTCCGGAGACGACAGCGGTATTCTCATGTCAACCGCGAGGTGCAAACCCTCTGCGAATCGGCAAGGTGTGAATGAGATTTCATCAGAAGCCTCCGGTTGAGAGGGATGGTGGTAAGGACTCTGCACGATCCGTGTCCGAGGCTCAGCCGTCGCCGTAAGGATTGGTTATTCCTTCCAGCGAGCGACGAAACTCAGCGGTTCTCGCGATGCGTACCGCTTCGAGAATCGCGGCGGGATGAGCATTTGCATCCAAAACGTTGCGCGGTCGTTCCCGGCCCTGCTGTCTCAATCCGACGTTGACTGTAGGCAGAGAAAAGGAAGCCGTTTCCATGATTCCGCTGCTCGAATTGCCAAGCAAAAGTTCGACTTCGCGGAGCAGACTCCAATACGTCAACGCATCAAGATTGATGAATAACCGCCCGCCGGGACGGCCAGCCAGGAAGGACTGCGTACGCTCGATCAGAGAACTGACTGCCCGCGTCGGCATTGGGATAACAGAAGAAGATCTGTTCGGAAAAGGTTTCGAGAGCGGCAAATAGCGCATCCGCTTCCTGGACGGTGTCGCGGGCGATCGTGACCGGATGGTACAGCACCAGAATCACTGGCTGCTGCAGGTCAACCTGGAGTCTCGACTCCAGCTCCGCGCGAGTGTACAGCGTTCGGCGGCGCAAGTGATCCAAAGAAGGCGCGCCCGCTCGATGGACGCGCCATTCTTCTTCCCCCATCGCGATCACCCGCTGTCGCGCTTCGAGGGTGGACGTGAAATGGATGTGGCTCATTTTCGTCAGGGCGTTCCTGACGGCGTCGTCAATCGCTCCTTCGCTGATTTCTCCGCCCTCGATGTGCGCGATCGGAATCCGCAACGCCAGCGCGACCGACGCCGGGGCCAGCATCTCGTAACGATCCGCGATCAGCAGGAGCAGGTCAGGACGCATCTGTCCAAAGAGATCGGCCAGACTCAGCGTGGCCAGGCCGATCGTCTTGGCCATCCCCACGTCGCTGTCGGAGCTGAGCAGACACTCGATGCGGGCATCGACCCTGAAACCATCTTTCTCAATCTCTCGAACGGTGTATCCGAACTCGGGCGACAGGTGCGAGCCGAGCACAATGATTCTCAGCTCGACTTGGTCGTGCTGCGAGAGGTCCCGCAACGGCCAATACAGATGTCCGTAGTCGGCGCGGGAAGTGGTGATTACGGCGATCGTGCGCTTCATACTTTGACCGAAAGCTCCCTACGGTTCACATACTAGCGCAACAATAGCTGTCTAGACTTCCTTGAAAGCATGCGGATCGGTCATCCTACCCTTGAAGGAGAATCCGCGTCCACAGGGCACACCCCATATCCACCGCGAGAAAAGCGGGATTTCGCCAAGCATCGAAGCAAGACCGCTTGCCGCGCCACCTATTGTTCAGAAAATCGACGAAAATCCTAAGCGCATGGAGGGTGTGTTCAAGCTATCGAGGGATGAGCCATTTCAGGATTGGCGGGGAAATTCCTAACGTCAAAGTGTGTCGCTCTTGTGAAAAGAACGACCCGAATAAAAGTGGTAAAGAAACGCACGGCACGGTCGTATGGGCGTTGAGTCTGCATTGCATATCGCTGAGCAACAAGCCAGAGCGCGAATCTCTCTCTATACTAGCGTTTGACTCAGGCGATTCACCGTTGGGCCGAATTGGTCTGACGCCGATGTGGTGGGAACCTTCGTGCCGAAAGGATTTGCCGAGCTCACCCCCTGACGCCTGTGGGAATCAACCTGTTATACAAGAAAACATGTAGGTGCTTCTGCCGTTTCACCTTAAACGTAATTGCAAACTATACTATCTTGCAACATATACAGAATAGGCATACCATCGAAGACGTGGAAGGGACGCAGGCTTCTGAAGCAGCTCAGAAAGACTAAGAAGCTCAGGCAAGGCGAGTTGGAAGATCGTACTGGCCTGCTTCGTTGCTAGACCAGCCGCGTTGAAAAGGGGCCCGAGATCTCCGAGTGTCGAAACCATAGAAAAATGCTCGATATCGTGGACTGGTCAAGAGCCTAGCAAACGTGAGGAGCAGGATCGGCAACTTCTTGCTGCGCTTGCTTGAAGTTTGGCGAGCGAAGCCCATCTTCGCAAAAGCTAAATGGAAACAGTTCTTACAACGCGGAACAGAAGAAGTCCCCGAGTAGTTGCCGTTATCCCGCTTGAAGTTCATTCAAGTGGCGAGTCACTGGAAGTCACCACTGCGGTTATAAACCTGCATGGTGCATTGATACTGTCCCCGGTGTTTTGGGCGGAAGGTACGACGCTCACCATCGAGAACAAAAAGACAGGCCTTCAAATCCGTGGCCAAATCGTCTGGGCTGGAGGCAAGGAACGCTCCGGTGTTCACAAGCTTGGTGTCGAATTTGAAGCTGCCTCTCAGGACTTCTGGGGTTCGCAGTATGACCCTTATATGGAAGAACCGTGATAACGCCGATAAATAACGATTCAGGTCGACCTGAAAAACAGGAAGCCCGCGAGGGAGGGTTGACCACGGGCTTCTTTTTTCCGCGATGATCAGGGGGTATTCTGATTCTCCATCGGGACTGGCGTTAACCCTTACACTTTTCACAATGGTGATCGCTGCGAGTTCCGGTCATCCAGGAATAACAAATTACAGGATCGAGGGCCGTCAGTCCTTCGGGTTCTTCCGTATAATGGCTCACTGTGGTTTTCCAATCGATGACGCAGCGTGCCCCATTGACTTAGGTTCGGCGAGATGAGTCCGATCCCCGACATCGATAATCTGTACGTGGTCCTGGTCTCCGCGCGCAATCCTTTGAATATCGGGGCGGCCGCGCGCGCCATGAGCAATTTTGCCTTCTCGTACCTGCGGGTGGTAACTCCGTACGAGCCAGCGTACCGCGAAGCACGTTCCGCCATCGGAGCCTCATCGGTTCTGGCGAAAGCTGAGGAGTACAAAACCCTTGCCGAGGCTGTGGCGGATTGCGCGCTCGTCGTCGGAACCACGGCGGTGAGACACCGTGGATTGCACCATCCGCTGTATCGGCTCGAAGACGGCGCAAAAATCATCTGCAAACTGCTCGCCAGCGGAGAAGTCAGCACGCACAAAACGCAAAGAAAAAAATCTCCGCGCGTAAGAGTGTCGCAAAATCGCGTGGCGCTCTTATTCGGCTCGGAAAAATTTGGGCTCACCAATGAGGACCTCAGCCATTGCAACTGGCTGCTACATATCCCCACGTCCGAGCAGAATATTTCCATGAATTTAGGACAAGCCGTAGCGGTGAGCCTGTACGAACTGATCCGTCGGACAAAGAGCGATTCGAGCAGCAGGTCGAAGAATCGTAGCTCCGACACTCCTAAGGTCGCACCTAAATTTGCGTCCAAATTTGCGAAGCCAACAGAAAAGCCGCGACCGGCCACGGCGGGTGAACTCGAAAGGTTCACCGCGGTTCTCACCGAAGCGCTCAGCGCCAGTGGCTTCCTCGATCTCCGCAAAGTAGCCGATGCCAACGAAAGAATCCGTCGGCTGGTCCGGCGCCTGAATCTTCCCTCCCGCGATGCCGACATGTGGACCGGCATCATGCGGCAGATTGTTTGGAAGTTGCGGGGAAAGGCGTGATTTTTGGCTGGTAAGTGGTGATTTGTGAATCGTGATTGGTGTCGTGCTTGTGCTCCCATCGCACATTCCCGCCCTCAGTCCCGATACTTTACGGAACATCCGTATGGGAGAGTCGTGGGATTGCTTACGGGTTTGCCGGATACGGCCTCGTTCAGCGCCATGCTTACGTAATTCTTGGCACTATTTATGTCCGCCAAATCGGTGGTGGGCTTGTCGTCTATGGCGCCGTTATAAATGAGGGTTCCTTGCGGATTGATGATGAACATGTGCGGAGTTGTCTTCGCGTCGTAGATATGGCCGAGCGCCCCCTTGGGATCGAGTAGCGCGGCAGTGGGCGAGGCGTTCACCTGCGTTACGTATTCATCTTCCTCCGGACCAGTAGCGTAACCTTGTTCCCCTGGCGCTGATGAAATCACGGTCAGCCAGATTACTCCTCGACCGGTCCACTCTCGTTGTAAGCGCTGCATATTGCCGCTGTTATATTGTTTCTGCGTATACGGACAGCCGCGATTGGTCCATTCCAGCACCACGAATTTACCTTTGTATTCGGAAAGCTTATGGGCTTTGCCGGTGGTGTCTGTCGCGGTGAAATCAGGCGCGCGATCGCCAACTCGCGCGGCCCAAGCGGCTGAGAGACTTACTAACATAGCGAAACCGATTATGGCCAATAATGAAAACTGCCTTTTCATTTCTACCCCCTTCTCGTTGATTATTCTCCACAACTCATGATCACGTACAAATTGCATGTTTCTTCTCGTCATGACCCATTGACGCGGGCCGCAATCTCGAACGCACGCCCCGGGCCCAGAACTATCAGGCCTCGCAGCGCCGGTACGGCCTTGGCCAACTGGTCCGATTTTCGAAGAGTTATCCGAAACCCGTTTCCACTGGACTCAAAAACTTGTTGGGCAGAGTTGTCAATCTGGCCAGGTTGCAGTGGGAAGAAAGTCGCCTCGTGCACAGGCGCTCCGGTCTGGACCGATAAGGTGAAGTGATCTTTGTCCGACTCTGCGGACACTTTCCAGTCGGCAGGGGTTTTCTTCGGAAGTTGTGCCCTCGCTTGTTGAAAAAGGGCGTGCCACTGCGGTGCCTGAGCCTGCGTCTGTCGCTCGGCCGGCAGCGGCAAAGTAAGATGAGCCTTCCCGGGTATGCAAATCTCGCGGCAAACAACGTAGTTCACTGCGGCTGCAATCTCAGCTGTTAACCCGGGTTGCAGCGCTGCAGGGCGCTCGATGGGCGCCGCCAGAAGGACTTCTCCTTCGTAACCGTAATCCACCACCGAACCACTGCCCAGACGGATCGGCTGTGGCCACCGGACCGCACCCGCGCGGAAACCTGCCGGCAGCTCCCATTGGATTTTGGGTGGTTCGCCCGAGTCGCCGGGATTCTGCCAGTAGATGTGCCACCCTGGGACTAAATGAAATACCACTCCCACCCACACGGTTTTCGCGCTTTCGGAACTTTCGTCTAGGCCCAACTCGACTTTGGCGTGAGTGTCTGCTCGAGACTGAGCCCTCACATGGCGTACGCAAACGAACTGCAGCAACGCAAGCGTGTACACTAACGCAGTGAGTATCGCGGCCTCGATTTGTTGTCCGTATCGCCGGTCAACATCAAACAGACGCGCATGGCAAGTCTCGGACCAGTCTGAAACCGAGGCAGATCCTTCAGTTCGTTGAGGGTGACCATGCTGTTTCATCACCGACCGCACGGCGCTGTTGACTGGGGCGTCAGTAACCGGTCCGGAGTTCAAAGCTGACACAAACGCTTTTTTTTCGCCAAATGGTTCGCGCTAATTTCCTGTTGAATGGCAAATACCACAGCTCCGTCCGTCTTGTTTAGTGCGCGTTCGTCACCAGACATGTTGCCGCTAAAAGCAAATAGCTGGGTCATTGCGGTTGCTGCGAGGATCAATGGATTATTGGGGAGGGCCAGGGTAACCTCCAATGCCGAAGACTATCTTTACGGGTTCGGGGCCGAGCGATAGGCCAATTGTGGGGCCGGTGCGCTCTGTGCACTGGTTCCGGACGGAGCCTGCACCTTCGGTTGCCTCTCCGTCTTCGCCTCGCTCTTTGAGAAAAGCTTCGCCGTCACCAACATTGCGGTGAAGGTCGCAACCAACAGCTCTATTTGCCGCCAGCCACTCAGCATGGAAGCATTCCCCAGCAACGTGAGCCCTGCAAAACAACACAGCAGATGTGTGCAAAACACCTGAAGTGACGACTGTCCCAGCATCACCAGCGGACGGATCGCCAGTGGCTTCAAAGCAGATTGCGCAACGATCAGCAGCACCGCTACCGCCGTGAAATCAAGCAGCCGCAAAGGGCCGAGATGCCACTTATCGAAAAGCGGCTCGCTCGCGCCCAATTTAAAACCATGGTCGATCGCATGCCGCATTCCAAAAAACACAATAGCGATCACCGCTGCAGGAATTACTACCCGTTTCGCCCAGATTTCAACCGGCAAATTATTCTGGGCCCAACGCACGCCGAGCCACACGCCCACGATCCACAAAAATTGCCAGGCCCACAGATCGAAGGAACCCATTTCGTTCAGCGGGATCCGCACGGGGAGGACGCGGATCAGCACTTTGTACGCAGCGTCGCGCAATCCAAACTGAGCCAAGGCCCAAAATGCGAAGGCCGTCCACAGAATCGGTTTCCAGCCGATCTTTCGCGAAAGCAAGAGCCCGCCGGAGGTGAACATCAGGAAAATAATGTACATCGGCAAAATGTCGAGCAGCGGCGGGCGGTAAATCAGCAGAGCGGCTTCGGTGACGGCCTGGCGAGGCCCTACCATGAAATAAAAATCGAGGAGATTGTGGAGCCCTGGTCGAGTACCGCCGGACGCAATGGGCACCGCTACCAAAAACGCGAAGGCAAGCAGCAGCGCATGGTAGAGATACAAACGCCATGTGCGCGCCCAAAGCCTGCGGGTCATGGCGCCGTAGCCATCGTATTGCGCCAATCGGAAATAAATCCGGCCCGTGAACAGCGCCGAAAGAAAAATAAAGCCTTCGGCTGCGGACACAAATCCAAAAGGCTGATTCACATAGGTGCTGGCGATAGTCGGAAGATGCGTCAACGTAATCCAGACCAGCATCAGTCCGCGCGCTGCATCGAGTTCGATTCGTCTTCCCACTGTATCGTTAGACGGCCTTTGATAGGCCGAAGTTTCTAGTTCTAGCGAATGAATGAAACGCTGCGAGGCATGAGAAGTACAATATGCCTACGCGAGCCAGAAGCCAGCCTCACCGGCGTAGTGGTCTCGCTACAGCCTACAGACAATCCTGCGGCGGCAATATCGGTACTTAACCTGACATGGCAATAAGGACGGCTGCCCTAGGCCGGCAACTGGGGTTCGAACCGGCACTTACAAGGCAACAGCGAACAAAATCACGCAATACTCATGATAAAGTTTAAAGCAAGGAGGGGTTCTTGCGTATTACAGGGCCAAAGCGGTTCACATTATTAGTTCTCGGGCTGGCAATCGTGCTTCCCACTCAGGCGAAAAAGCACGAAACCGGCTTTCTCGATCGCACGATTGCACTTCAAGGCGTTACTTATAAATATCAAGTCTTCGTTCCGGAAGACTGGACTCCTCATGAAAAGTGGCCGATTATCCTGTTCCTTCACGGCTCCGGCGAACGCGGCGACGATGGTTTGCAGGAAACCGACGTGGGCATCGGCACGGCGATCCGCAGTGACCGTAGCGTGATGCCGGCTATCGTGGTGATGCCACAGTGCGAGAAAAATGTCTGGTGGATCCAGCCTCCCATGGACGACCTCGCTATGGCCAGTCTTGAGGCGGCCTCGAAGGAATTTCACGGTGACGAGCGGCGTACGTACCTGACCGGACTTTCCATGGGAGGTTACGGCACATGGCATCTGGCCGAAAAGTATCCCGGGAAATTCGCTGCTCTTATTGTGATTTGCGGCGGCTTACACCCGGCTGCAGCGGCCCTGAAGAAAAATCCCGCCCTGGTGAAATGGACGCCTGCCGACGATCCCAAGAGCTATGCCCAAGCCGCTGCCAAAATCGGCAAGATTGCGGTATGGATTTTTCACGGCGCAGACGACGACATTGTCCCGGTGATCGAATCCCGCCGCATGTACGCAGCGATGAAGCAGCTGGGCGCCGATGTCCACTACACGGAATATCCCGGCGTAAAACACAACTGCTGGGATCGAGCCTATGACGAACCAAAGCTATTTCCGTGGCTGTTCGCGCAGTCTCTGCCAGAAAATCAAAAATAAGGTTGCGATAGTACGTCGCCATTCCGCGGGGCCATGCCTGGGGATCTGCTTGTTCTTTTAACTTACTGCTGGGGCAGAATTGATCACTCGACGATAACGGACCTCTGTTCGCTTTATGAAAGCGGTGTAATATCTGGGCCGGAGTTTCGATGCCGCCCATGACTCGCGAAATTCAGTACGAACAGGGCTCGGCTATCGCCGGCCACAAGTTCTTCGTGCTTTTCCTGCTGCTGCTGACCACGCTCGTCCTCTATCCGTACGCTGAAGAAAGCCGATTCGTTTATTACGCTTTCCGCGTTCTGGGAAGTGCTGCTATCGTGGTCAGCGTTTATGCGGTGAATGTCAGGCGTAGCCTTCTTATATTCGCCTTAATTCTGGTTGGTCCGGCGCTGTACCGGCACTTCCAGATCCAACTTTTCAAACCTAATCCGGGCACATTTTCGATTATCAACATTGTGCTGAGCTTCGTTTTTGATGTGTTCATCGTGGTCGTGCTTTTCCGCCGCGTTTTTGCAAGGGAGCGAGCCACGTCGGAGACGATCTTTGGGGCTTTGTGCATCTACCTGCTGGTGGGATTCAGTTTTGCGAGTGTCTACGGCATGCTGGAGGCTTTTCAGCCGAATGCCTTCTATCTTGATCCACAGACGAATCTTCACATCATTCCCAACCGCTTCGATTTCATTTATTACAGCTACGCAACCATGACCTCACTTGGCGCGGCCGGAATTACACCCGTCTCTGAGCAAGCGCGCTCCTGTTCAGTTTTGGAAGCGATCATCGGCGTGTTGTACCTGGCCGTACTGGTGGCGAGGTTGATCGGGGCGTATCGGCCCGCAGGGATTTGACTGAACGCCGAAAAGCGCGCCCGGGGCGCGCTCTGCGCAAGACTAGTGACTTGCCGCACCCAAAATAGCCCTGCAATATCCGCTGGTTAGGCCCGGTGGGCCATTTTCGAAGCCATGTGTAGCAGGAGGCCGCGATCCTTGGCGCTCATGCGCGACAAGGCCTTGGCGAACGGTCGCAACTCGGCGTCTTGCTTCTTGTTGTGGGAGTTCGTTCCAGTCTTCGAAAGGGGAATGTTCGGTTTCTCGATCCGGCCTTCATCCGTAAACAAGCGGTACATCGGGACTTCCAACGCGCGCGCCAGTTTCTCCAGGGTTTCCACTGAAGGAACTGTGTGCCCGTTTTCTACGCGAGAAATATAGCAACGCAATAATCCAGTGCGCTTCTCAATATCGCCTTGCGACATATCCTTCTGTTCTCGAAGACTCTTCAATTTTTCGCCGATAACCATGCAACCCTCCGCAGGAATCATACAACGCGCATGCTCAACTTCCAAGCGTAGTTGTTCATCCCACCAGGCGTAATTCTTACGTGTGAGTTCCCCGGCGTTCGCCTCAGCAGTCCGTCCGCTCGATGCCTTAACCGCTGAAATTCGAAGATGCCAAGTATGAGGCTTGCGCTGGCTAGCGCGTCGGCACTTTCGATGGCTCTCAAAAGATGATGACACCAGCGCTTGTGTCGTCTTGACACCCCGTGAAGGCACCTTTAGCATCAAAGATTGTCCGCGGGCCGGTTTAGCTCAGAGGTAGAGCGAGGGTCTCATAATCCCTAGGTCGTGGGTTCGAGTCCCACAGCCGGCACCACCTTATTTTGCTGAATCTGAAGAAGTTCTAGCGACTTGGCATTTTGTCTGGGGCGCACGAAAAAGCAGCACTGTAGTAGATTTGCTGTAGATTTCTGCACGCAAGCCGCGCATCCTGCTTAAAATCTGGCTCAGAAGGGTGGTCCTGTAATCCGAGGTTTAATTCACCCAAGCGGTCGAAGTAGTAGAGGTGTTTTCGGAGGGAATCTTTGAAGCTACGAACGCCTCGAGTTTTGCAGCCGCATCCCGTTTGAAATCGTCATCAGCTTTAGCGTAGGCATGAACCAGGCCACTGCCTGCATGACCCATTAGGAGCTCGATGAGGATTGGTTGTACTCCAGCGGCATACATCCGGCTGCAGAACGTCGACCGGCAATCATACAGACGGCGTTTCGGGACGTTGGCATCCTTTAGCGCCCGTGCCCATGTCTTGGGAACATGTAGCAGGTGCCTTGAAGGGTTCTTAGTGAGGTGCTCCCCAAAATTCGGACCACTCAATAAGGTGTAAAATCGCGGCCTCGGAAACGGAGCAGGAATGAAATCGAGGCAACGGCGGAGCTTCAGCGCGGAAATGAAAGCACGAATCGCGCTGGAGGCGATCAAGGAGCAGAAGACCATTCAGGAAATCGCTTCGCATTACGGGGTGCATCCCAGCCAAGTGATGAACTGGAAGCGGCAAGCGATTCAAGGAGCGCCGGCACTGTTTGCAGATCGGCGATCGCAGTCGGACACGAGCGAGGAGGAGTTGAAGGCGGAGTTGTACCAGCAGATTGGACAGTTGCAGGTGGAGCTGGACTGGCTCAAAAAAAAGTCCGGCCTATCGCGTTAGAGCAGAGGCGAGGATGGATCTCAGAGAACCCAGAACTGAGCATACGGCAGCAGTGCCGCTTGACGGGGATTTCGCGGTCGGGGTGGTATTACGAAGCGGAACCGGAGACGGCCGAGAATTTGAGACTGATGCGGTTCATCGACGAGCAATACACACGGACGCCATTTTACGGGATTCGAAAGATGACCTGGTGGCTCGGCGAGCAAGGCTACGCGGTCAATCCGAAGCGGGTACGCCGGCTGATGCGGCAGATGGGACTGGAGGCGATCTACCGGAAGCCACGGCTGTCGGTTCCCGGGCCAGGACATCGCATCTATCCGTATCGGCTGCGCGGGCTGAGAATCGATCGGCCGAACCAAGTTTGGTCCAGCGACATAACCTACATTCGGCTACGGCAAGGGTTCCTATATCTGGCTGCGGTCATGGACTGGTTCAGCCGGTATGTACTGGCTTGGGAAGTATCGGTTTCCTTGGACACGTCCTTCTGCCTGGCGGCTCTCGATTGGGCCTTACAATCGGGACAGCCCGATATTTTCAACACGGATCAAGGATCGCAGTTCACCAGCGAAGATTTCACCAGGCGGCTGGAGACTCGCGGCATCGTCATCAGCATGGACGGGCGTGGGCGAGTGAGCGACAACATTTTCATCGAACGTTTATGGCGGACGGTGAAATACGAAGAGGTTTATCTGAAGGATTACATAGATGTGCTGGAGGCAGTTTCCAACTTGAAAAGCTATTTTGGTTTTTACAATCACGAACGTCCGCATCAAGCCTTGGGCTATCAGACGCCGGCGGCGATCTACTTCGGAAAGCGGAAGGCAGGCCGAGGAGGCAAAATCGGGGGGATGCTAGCGGTCGAGCGAACGAGCTTGCGTCGTTCCTAAGGCATCCTGGCGCGGAATTTTTCTGTGGAAAACTGGGGATAGGCACAAAGAAAGAAAAAAGGAGCAAAAAAGAAAGAAGCAGAGGCCTTGTGGAAACTGACGCCGCTGATGGAAATCCGCTCAGAACGCGGATTCCCACAGCGGCTTGGAAAGCACAAAACGCTTTCCACAGTTCCCACAAGGCCCGACGGCGGCGGTTCCATCACAGGACTCATTTTTTCGAGAGGCAGCGGTCCACCTTAAACACGCTTTCTTTTGGTCCGAAGGATGGGGGGCACCTCACTTCCGGCATTATTCGTTTTAACTCGTGTGCTGCTTTTATTCCGTCCATTACGGGCATTGCTATGTCCAGGATAATTACGTCGGGCCTATTTTTTTTTGCCAGTTCGATAGCCTCGGCCCCATTGCAAGCTTCCGCGCAAACCTCGTAATGCTCTTCTGCCTTAATAAGGTTACAAACCGCGCTCCGTATCATGGGACTGTCGTCCGCTATTAGCACCGTCTTAGACATATGAACGCTCCGAATGGGCATGAGATAAGCGGTTAGACTAGCATCAGCAAACGAATAAACCACACAGCGACCTGTGTAATTTATCCCGATCCACAAGGCACCGAAGGAATAAAGTGCAAACAGGGTGTTATAGTCGCTACGGGGTCTATTTTCCAAGGGATGGAGAGCGCCAGTGGCGTTAAGAGTAGCCAAAGACATCCCGCGGTAGCACGCAAAGGGGACCGCAACGAAAGTAGCGCGCACACCGTTGCGCTCTTAATCGGTGTCCTGTCCTGCATTGACTTTCTCGAAACACCGAGTTTCCCGTGGACGGGAATCTGACAGAATAAGGGAGATGGTTAAATTTCTCCCATAAGGTGTTATACCACTTAGGAGGGTCTAAATGTCCGACTCCTATTCCCCGTCGTCGTGGCAAGAACCTTATCAGCGCGCCCTCACTGAAACAGACGAGAAAAAACTAACCGAGTTGATACACGCCACGGAGGGAGCAATGTTTCTGCGCTGGCTAGAACTGGCTAACTCCTCGGACCATCGTGACGAAAAGTCCGAGATGGAAGCGGCTAGCGCGGCGCTGCTCTCTATCAAGATGCACAAGCTTGGTTGGCCGGGGTTCCACGGGCATAAATCAAGCGGGGCGACCCAGAGCCAGCCAGCCCCAAGACGCCCCTGACAGATCACATGTCTGTCGTGAATGGTACAGATGTAGGGATGATTGAGCGCAGAGCAGCGCAAGAATGCGCGAATACAAACATCAACTTCGAGAGGCATTTTTTCGCAACAACTGCGAACAGCAAGCAAAACCCAAGATAAAGAAATCAAGCATTAAGGCATCGATTTTTGATCTCACCACTAACTGTCGGATGCAGTTGTCCAGATATTTCAGAAGATACAAAGACCTTTCCTTTTACAACGGCCACGCAGGCTTGTAATTAGCGACCGATGAGGCACGCTTGCGGCAAAGAGCGGGCTATTTGATCTGCGCGGTCTGCGAGGCCACAGCCAGCCACTTGCCGTCACGCTTAACAAAAACGTCAGTCCACACGTAGTGGTCGCTGGATTTCTTGCCGTCGTCTTTCATAGTGACTTCATCGTCGGTTCCAGTGACCACGGCCGTGTCACCGAAGACGCGGACTTTCACGTCGCCCAGCGTGGCAGAATCTATGTTGGACATCTTGATCTCAACGGATCTTTCGGCCTTGGTCTGGCTTTTCCCGTCAGGGTTAATGGCAATCCAGTCATCTGCCACTATGTTTTCGAATGCTGCCGCATCATGATTCTTCTCGGCCTTGAGCCACTCCTGTTCCGTGACCTGCAAAGCTTGTGCTGTCGCGGCATCGGAATCGGCTTTGGGCCGATTGGCCTGTCCGGTTGCCGCAGCAGCAAGCACCAAACTGAGAAAACAGATGTGAGCGCCTATCAATCGTCGTGGCATAAGTAGGCTCCTTGTTAAAACGGTCGCTATCTTACGCCTAACAAGCCAGACTTGAACATCTGGCTTTACCTATTTCGTCGTGTACGTTTTCGTCGCTGATGCTAATGGCGCGCAAGTTTGGAAGATCAGCATGACCGCCGTTTTGCCTTCTGTCAAAGTATCTGTCATTCAGGATGGTGGCTGTGCATTTGCACAGATTTTCTTGGAAGTGGACGTGGATAATCGTGGCTTGCGGCGTCGCTCTTTGGTTACGCGCTCATTTTGATTTGGGTCTGCCAATGACACGTGCGGCGACAAATGTCGCAGTGCCCGTTATCACGAAAGGATAGAACTGGACTTTGCACAGCTTTGGCGGTAAGTTATCGATCCTACCCCGCCGTCAGCGTAACCTAAACGCGCAACTGCGAGTACGCCACGAATCGCAGCCCGATGAAGCAGGAAATGGAAGGGTTTTCGTTCTCGCCATCGGAACGGTTATGGCTTACGTGCTGCGTCGCTAAGCAGCCGCACTTGACTTCGAACAGTATGGGTCTTCAGATTTCAACTCGGCGAGTTGGCGGCGTCACTATCGTGGACCTTCAAGGGCGAGCGACGCTTGGCTCCGGCGGCGATTTGTTGAGCGGTTGTTTACGAAAATTGATTGACGATGGCGAGCGCAACGTTCTACTGAATTTGGCGGGTCTAACACAGTTGGATAGTTCGAGCCTGGGCACATTCTCACAGGCATATGTGAGCCTTAGGCGCAAAGGTGGCAGCCTGAAGTTGCTCAGCCCACGTGGTAGCGTGAAGCTGGTTCTCGAGACGCTACATTTGCTCGACGTAATTCCGAGCTATGAGGACGAGGAACGAGCTGTGGCGAGCTTCAGCTGAAAGGTATCGGAGGTTTTCGGGTATGGGACCTCGAAGCAATGGTGGAGCAATTGCGCGGTGCTGGCATATCAGTTGAGGTTGACCAGCAACGCTACCCCAATGGCCGATTCGCTCGCTTGACTGACTCTGAGGGAAATCCGATTCAGTTATGGCAGCCTGAAGGATAGGTCCTCGGACATGCTGGCGCCAACGCAATTGCTATCGCCCGCTTGAACCTTTCTTTCTCCTGTCCGCCCATCTCTTCTTCATCAGGTCCGATAATCGCTTTCGCCCTGCGGGGGTCAAACGGTCTCGTTTCTTCTTGGTTCGAGCGGGTTGATGCGAAACAGCGCTCCTGGTGGCAGGCGCTTTTGATGAATGACCTTCCAGTGCTGCTATCGCCCGACCGAGCCGGTCTTGTTCACTCTTCAGTTCAACTACTATTCTTGCTGTATCCAAAATTATCCTCCTAAGATTCGTGTTTGTCCTAACTACGACCGTTTACTGGCCGCCATCGCCTTCTGCTGGCGCTCATTCGCGTCCCGCAGGATGACTTTTACTTCCTGTGCGACTTCATGGAGGCAGATTAATTCGTCTTCGTTGAAGTCGTGGACGCCCTTCGTAACATCTTCAAATATGCTCCGGTCTGCATCGCTGATCGCCGCCATTGAAGCTTCTCAACCAAAAAAATACCGCCAGGCCCAGACCATAACAGCAACTATCACCAGAGCATCGCTAATAAGAACCCTCTTCCGGCTGAGGTTCCGCGTCAGCGCGATCGAGGAAAAAGGTTACGACCTCTTCGAATGGTTCCTTGCCGACGTTAACGGCGCGGTGGACCCGATTGGTCGGCTCAACCCAATCCACTTCACCGGGGTGACCTTCCAGCCATGAGGTTCGCTCCCATCGCGAAACTCTATTTGCAACGAATCGCCGCTCAGTACGACGGTGACGCGATAAAAGGGGTCGTGATGCCAGGGCGAGGCTTCGCCCGGAGCTAGGCGTTGTCGTCTTACCAAGTAATTTCCACGATGATGTAACACTTCCTGGTTTGGCGTCAGGTTTGTCAATCTTTTCGTCCTGCCTTCGGTGTCTCAGTCTAACAGTGTTCGCCACAAATCCCCCCAGCATTCTCCCAGTCAGGCCCGCCACGATCGAGAACCGTTCGACGGAGCTTGTCGCATTCCAGACGAAACCACCTGTGCCGGTTCCCGCGACTGTGGGAGGGAATACCACGACGACGTCGTTGAATTGTTTTGTGTTACCGCCGATGCCTGAGAGATCACCGGCAATTTCGCAATCGCCACAGCGGGAACAACGTCAAAAACGGAACGGTGCAGCCAACGTCGAGTTGCCAGATCAATGTGACCTTTACTCCAGCGACAATTTAACGAGAATCGAAATGAGTCCGAATGTGAGGTAGCCCTTCCACGTGGCAGGTATGTCGTCCTCCGGATAACAGCGGAATTATGAGCGAAGGGCACCCGGTCCTTAAATCGAGTCATCGCGGTATCCCGATAGGTTGAAAACTGACGGTTATGCTCGCGCTGCAAACGTTAGGTTGGTCTTTTCCTTGCTCGCCTTAATTGTTTCGTCTCCTGCCGGTTCTCTCTCACCAGCAGGCGCATCGTCGGGCTTAAAATTAACAGCATCCTGAATCTGGGTCATAAAATTTCGCAGGGTCTCGTCGCCACTATCCAAGGTCTTACGTAATTGAGCGCTAGCTTTCATGGCACGCTCATACGCATCGCGAGCTTTGGTTAAAACTGGAATACATCCCAGAAACTCTGTGGCACTCGTTGAGAAATCTTTCACCGCTTCTTCATACGCCGCCAGCCCCGTAGTCATGGGCTGTGAGGGGGAAGCTTTACTCTCGTTGTTCATATTTCCTCCGTTATCTAGTGATGGCGTCTGTGTGCGGCTCAAAGGCTTCGAAATGTTTTCTTTGTATCGTTTAAGATATTTGGTTAACTGCATTCGACCGTTAGTGATCAAATCAGAAATCGATGCTCTAATGCTCGATTTCGTTACCTTGAGTCTTGCTTGCTCTTCGGAATTGTTGCGCAGAAAGGCTTCTCGAAGTTCATCTTCGTAGTCGTGCATTCTTACGCTGCCTTTGGGTTCGCAACTCGTTTCCTGTAATGAAACAACGCGGCCCTAAAACGAGGTTAGTCTTTATTGTTTGGCATATTAAACGGCCAGGCGATGTGGCAGTCCATTGCGAACGTCGGTCTTGATAACATTCTCAGAGGAAGCTTTCTCATTCCCGCTACGCTGAGCTGTACGGAGATTACAGCTTAGTCAGTTTAGTTACGCTGTAATGGGATTGCAATCCGAAATCTACTTAGCCTGTGGAAATCGTGGCGCGTTTTGCCGCGACCTCTCCCTTGCAATCCGGGTAGGGACTCGCAATCTGTTCACTTGCGAAGATACTGACCGTCTATGCGATCTTTACCTCGTACCAGAACAGGGGGCGAACTTTGCCCCCTGGTTTTTGCACTGAAACTTTTCGTCACAAGACTCGTTTGGGAGTGAGTCGTACAGCACAGAAGAGTCCGCTGTGTCGTTATTAAAGAACGTGAGACTTAAGCTGCGCCGTCTCGTTGCTCAGCGCGCCTGCGCCTTGGCCAGTTTGTAGTTGCCCTCCCAGCTGCACTCAATCTCGGTCTCCGATTTCATCACCGTCTTGAACTTGCCGCCGCCTGTGAGGCCGCCATACTCGCCATCGCCGCCGGTGAATTTGTAGGTACCTTCAACAGTCATCCAGCCGCCCGCAGTCCTGACCTTGCCCTCAAACGTTCCCCAGTCGCGGCCCTTATCGGCGTGGACATTATTATAGTAGCCGTGCTGCGAGCCCTTCCCGTCCAGCAAGTCGGTAACGCCCCAGTAGGTAATTTTCGAATTGTTCCATAGCGGATCGGCCGATTCTTGCGTGCCGCTAACCTCGGCAATGTTCATTTCGTGGTTGGGTTGGTCCGCCAGTGACATTGCGGACTGTTTCGTGATTTTTCCCGAAAAGGTTCCTGAGTTGGAAGGCATGGCGTCTCCTTTCCTTTCTTTAGCGATTTTCTCGTCAATCGTTGAGGATTCTGACCCCCGACCGCGCCTCTGTCAAGGCAATGACCCGCCGGCCGCATCTCGTCGAAGATGCTCCACTCACGGCCTCAGAGTTGCGTTAATGCGTTATGCCATTGTGCTGTTGTGCTCGTAAACAGTTGTTGTTAACTTATCGTTCAACTGTAGTTGCAAATCACTTGAGCCCGAGCGTCGTTTACGAGAGCCTATTCGAAGCGTTTACTCGGATCCCTACTTGCAAATGGAGACATAATGAAGAGCAAGTGGCTCTCGCGTCTGGCTGACGTGAACAAAGAACTCTTGCTCATTTTTTCGATCATCGTTGCAGCTGGTGTGATCAACTTCTTCGTTGCAGGCCAGCGGTTAGTACTAACCTTTTACAATTTACCCACTCTTTGGGCAGCATATTACTTCGGTCGGCGACGCGCAGTGGAGGCGGCTCTGGCTACGGTTCTATTTGTCGCCTGGATGAACCTCATGAATCCATCCGTCTTGGGTGGCATGGAACATCGTACCGAACGCCTTTTCACCTGGTCCGACCTTGCGGTCTGGGCCGGCTTTCTATTGATTTTTGCCTACGCGACCGGAACTCTGTACGAACAGGGCGAGCGGAGACTGCGCGAACTTCGGGCGGCTTACTTCGGCGTATTGCAAATCTTGACTCAGTTTATTAGCAACGACAAATATACGCAAAACCATTCCTACAGAGTATCTGTCTACGCGGTGCGTGTTGCCGAGGAGATGCGCCTGCCAGAATCACAAATAGAAGATGTGCGAGCTTCCGCGCTTCTGCACGATATCGGCAAACTCGAAACCAGCCGCGATATCCTTTACAAAGCTGCACGCCTCAGCGACGATGAAATAAAAACCATGAAGACCCACGTAGAAAAAGGAATAGGCCTACTCAACCCGGTAGGCGGCTCGCTACGGCGCGTCCTGCCGATTATCTTGGCACATCATGATAAGTTTGACGGCTCCGGGCACCATCCGACAAAAGGTGCAGACATTCCCATCGAAGCGCGGATTATCTCCGTGGCCGATGTGTACGATTCATTGATCAGTGACCGTCCCTATCGCAAGGCCTTGTCCCCTTTCGACGCGCGCGACATCATCCTGAAGGGAGCAGGCACGGATTTTGATCCCGCTGTCGTGAGAGCGTTTGAGTCAGCCTTTCGCAACCAAAGAATGGAAGTTCCCGAGGTATTGGTGTGAGGCGGAAAGGAAACCGGCTTGATTTAGCTCGTACTTGGGGGACCAGCCACAATGATGATGGCATTGGATCGGGGCGAATCGGGACGGGCCGCTGATCGGGAATTCCAGGATGGTCTCCGACATCTGGATCGGAGCACTTCATGGCTTTTCTGGAGCAACATTCTTGCGGTTGTGCTGCTGCCGGTAGCCACCGTGTTGCTTTCGGTTCCTCGGCTGTTCCTCGAGTTCGGCCCGTTTCATCCACCGAGCGCAGGCGTGCTGGGCCCCGTTTTGCTCGGTCCGTTGTGGCTCGTGAGTATCCTCACCCTACGTGGGCAGCGACACCTCAAGCTGTTTCGCAAGCGCCTAGTCGAACAGATGGATGCCGCCACGAAGCAAAGCCTGAGAGCGGAGAGGTATTACGGATTGTCGATTCTCGACCCGTTAACCAGCTTATACAACCGACGGTTTGGAGAAACTCGTTTACGCGAAGAAATCGAGCGAGCGGAGAAGTCGGGCTACTCTCTGCTCGTGCTTGCTCTCGATTTCGATCGTTTCAAGGAAATAAATGATCGGTATGGACATGCCGCCGGCGATTTGGCCTTAAAAATATTTGCTCGCCGCCTGCAGAGAGCGATACGCGCCTGCGATGTACCGATACGCGTCGGAGGCGATGAATTCCTTGTGATTCTCCCGGAGTGTTCGCCGGACAAGGTTGAGATGATCTTGTCGCGCGTGCATCCGGTTGAAGTGAACCTGGATGGGCAAAGATTCTCAGTCTCTTTCTCGCGGGGGATGGCGCAGCACCAGGTGAATGACACGCCCGAGACGATGATCAGAAGGGCCGACGAGCGACTGTACGCCGAGAAGGCCCAACGGGCCAGCGTTCACGCGTGATTGCAAAACTCGGTGCCGTCCGAAGGGCGAAATTACTTCTGGATGACGCGGCTTATTCCATCAACCAACCTGGTGGTTGCCGTTTGTATTAGAGCGCTCACACTGCACTTCAAAAATTCTTTCGCGTTCGGAAATACGCACACGTTATCCACTCCGGGGGGCAGCTTGGTTGGATTCAGTGGCCATTTTCCTCTGCAGTTTCTTTGGACCTGATGGACAATGTCGTCCTTTCAACTTAGGGGCGCGAATTTTCCGCTTTAAGTTGAGTCGCGGCCACAACCATCCCGCCGTGCCACCTTTACGAGCTCCGTCGCCTTCGACCAGCCGACTTGTTTCAAGTGCGTTTTAGGAATCCTCGGCAAGTGCTCGTGAACGAGCAACGGAATAATATTATCAAGGTACTTAACTGTTGACGGAACACGTTAACGGCCTCAGACTTGCGTTAATGCGTTATGCCATTGTGCTGTGGTACTTGTAATTGCGTCCACTCGTCTTGCTCGGGCCCAAGAGCTCGATGTGGAGAGTATCGATCGAAGGACAACGGAACTTCGATACACCTACCTTCCCAGGATTCGACGGTGAGGAATTTAAGCGTGGGCGTCACAACCGACGACCATGGCATGTCAGCGGGCGCTGTTTTAGGCCTGCGAAAAATCCGCCAAAGGCCGCCAATAAAGAGATGACCACAAGAACCCAGTGCGATTCAGCTGTGCCATCAAATCCTCCGGCCACCCTTGCTGAAAAAGAACAGTCGGTAAAATACGGCTGCCATGAAAACCCCGAACGCTACCTGCCATGCCACCGGCGCACTCATCATTGACCAAATCCACGCTGTAATAGCCGCAACAATCGCCATTCCCAGACCTACAGTAACTTCTCCAGTTTGACGCCATGATATGTGGCTCACACGGTCCGCGATGAAACCAATTAGAACCAAAAATGAAAAGACTCCCGCGATTTTCAAGACAGCAGCAAAGACCGTGGCTAGCGTATTGCGGGGCATCACCTTCCTCCAGCTTTCAAATTATCGCTGTCCCATTTACACGAGCAGGCCTACGGACGTCGGCTCTGTCCGCTGAAAACGTACCAATATTGCCGAACTCTCTAATTAATCGTTGCGGTCCAGAACGTTTAGGTCAATGGAGCATGTCGAAATAGTTATTTGCAACGAACGACCGACGAAAAGCAGCAACTTTGTCCTCCCCTCGAATTCCAATTTATGTGCTAACCCTTTCATCCTTAAAATCTTGGCAATAACCGATGTCAAGGCATCTTGGAAAATTGCCACAAACGGACGCCACCGGGCAACGCTCAGGTATTAGATGGAGACCGTTGTGGCGCTCAACGATGCCCAATTGCAAAGTAGAACTCATGGGTGGCCGCTGAACTAGTTGATATGTAGCGAGGGCCATAGCGACGGCTAGATCGTCACGGGCCTTTCCGCTCGGCCGAACGTTAACCTGGCCGGGGTTGGTCTTCTTTTCGTCCAGGCTGCGTAATTGTCTGAGCAGCTCAACGTCGTCGGGGAGTTCAATCTTGCGCTGGTTAAGGAGATGTTTAAGGTTGCCAAAGATTCGAGGTCGCGAGTTCCAATCAAAAGTGAACTGCTCGTAGCGGATACCATGTTTCTCAAGTTCCTGAGTGATGATTGGTGCGCAGTATTGGTCGCCCCAGAGGCTATTTATATCGTAATCGCGAAGAATGGCGACGACCTGTTTACATGTCGATTCAAAGTCCACGGGCGTTTTCTTGGTTCCGCGCCAACGCTCTAGACGGTCGATTACCAGTTGTCCGTTCGGAGAGAAGTGTGCGATCGCCAGGGCAAAATCGCTGCGCACAAACCCGGGATTGACTGCAGCGAGATACCAAGTGTCTGGCATGCGTGGCAGTTCTTTGCGATCTTCCATCACAGACATTGCCAGAATTTCGGGATCGATCCAGGAATTGACGTCTTCGGAAAACTCGGCCAAGTACTCCCGCCGATATTTGCGGTCGTCACGTTCCTGGGCTTTCTCCAGCGTTGCTGCCGAGTGAGTATTTAGGATTCATGTCTCTCTCGCTCCCGCGAGTCAGGGCGTTGAGAGTGAAGCGGCGCTTGCGTTTGCAATGGCGGGCGATACGGCGCGAGCCGAGTCCTTGGCACAAGATTTGGGGAAACGCTTTCCGTTGGACACGCAGATGCAGTCGCTTTGACTGCCAACGATTCAGGCGCAATTGGCGCTGAACAAGAAGAACCCGGCTGCCGCAGTAAATGACCTGCAAGCTTCTACATCACCACTGGAGTTGGGGCAAATTGCATTCGTCGCCAATATTTCCTGCCTCTATTCGGTGTATGTGCGCGGCGAAGCATACTTAGCAGCGGGACAGGGCAGTGCTGCCGCCGCCGAGTTTCAGAAAATTCTCGACCACAACGGCATCGTGTGGAACTGCTGGACAGGAGCGTTGGCGCATCTGGGAGTGGCTCGTGCCAATGCTCTGCAAGCGAAAACCTCGGAGGGAGCGGATGCCGATGCCGCCCGCGTCCGCGCGCTGGCCGCCTACAAAGATTTACTCACGCTGTGGAAAGACGCCGACCCAGACATCCCCGTCCTTATCGCCGCCAAATCCGAATACGCCAAGCTGCAGTAGCACGTCATGAAGCTGAACAAGTGGGTCTGATGACGGCTTGCTTCCTTGACTTGGCAGACCCTGCCACCTAAGATTCCCTCCCGTGGCTCAACCCGAACCTTTTGTCGGCCGGACCTTCTCGCACTACCGCATCGTCGAAAAACTCGGTGGCGGCGGCATGGGTGTGGTTTACAAAGCGGAAGACACCAAGCTGCACCGGTTTGTAGCGTTGAAATTTCTGCCCGAAGACCTTGCTCGAGATCGTCAAGCCCTGGAACGTTTTCAGCGCGAAGCGCAGTCGGCTTCGGCCCTGAACCATCCAAACATCTGCACCATCCACGATATCAATGAAGAAGACGGCAAGGCCCACATCGTAATGGAGTATCTGGATGGCATGACGCTGAAACACCGCATTGGTGGGCGCCCCATGGAAATCGAGACCGTCCTCGATATTGCCATCCAGATTGCCGACGCCCTGGACGCCGCGCACGGAGAAGGCATCATCCATCGCGACATCAAGCCTGCGAATATCTTCATCACCAAGCGCGGCCACGCCAAAATTCTCGATTTCGGATTGGCAAAAGTTGCGCCGAAACAGATCGCCCCTGATTCGAACGACACGCTCGGTACGATGGGAGAGGTGAATGCGGAGCACCTGACCAGCCCGGGAACCGCGGTGGGTACGGTGGCTTACATGTCGCCGGAGCAGGTGCGGGCCAAGGAATTGGATGCGCGAACGGACTTGTTCTCGTTCGGGTCTGTGCTCTACGAGATGGTATCGGGTACGTTGCCTTTCCGTGGCGACAGCTCGGGAGTAATCGTGGAAGCTATTCTTAACCGTGCTCCGTTGTCTCCCCTGCGGTTGAATCCGAATATTCCTGCGAAACTCGAAGAAATCATCAGCCGTGCGATGGAGAAGGATCGCAATCTGCGTTATCAGCACGCCAATGAGATGCGAGCTGAGCTGCAGCGGCTCAAGCGCGATTCAGAGTCGGGACGGACGGCGGTTGTGGCGAAGCCAGCGGGCAAATCCGTCGCCGTCCTCTATTTTGAGAATCTCAGTGGCGCGAAGGAAGATGAATACTTCCGGGACGGAATGACGGAAGACGTTATCACCGAACTTACGCAGATCAAGACTCTACACGTATTTCCTCGCGCCGCGGTTCTGGCGTATCGCGACAAACCAGCGACAGCTCCGGAAATCGGCAGGCAACTCGACGCCGCGTATGTACTGGGTGGCAGTGTTCGCCGCGCTGGTAACCGTCTACGGATTACCGCGCAATTAGTGGAGACCCGGACAGGTCACTCCGTTTGGGCCGAGCGCTTCGATCGCGAGATGAAGGACGTCTTCGAAGTACAGGATGAAATCGCGCGCAGCATCACGCAGGCGCTGCGGATTTCGCTTTCTCCGCAGGAAGAAAAGACGATTGCGCAGAAACCCACGGAAAATCTTCAGGCATACGATTATTTTCTGCGAGGTCGGCGTTACATGCGCCGTGAAAATCTCGAATTCGCCATGCAGATGTTTGAGCATGCCATTAAACTCGATCCGAATTTTGCTCTGGCGTATGCCGGAATCGCGAACATCTGTGGTATGCAGTTTGAATTGCACGGCCGCGATCCGCACTGGATTGAAAAAGGTGTTGAAGCCGCCAATCGCGGTTTTGAGCTCGATCCACAGAATCCTGAAGTGCTGGCGGGGCGCGCGCGGCTTTGCCACGTTCAGCAGAAATACGACGAGGCCATCAAGCTCGCGCAAAGGGCAATTGAGCGCAGAGCAGACTGCCAGAGCGCCTGGGACATCCTGGGCCGGGCGCTGTTCTCGTCAGACCGATGGCAGGAAGCGGCCAATCTGGCGGACCGGGCCTGCGAAGCAGCCGGTGACGACTACAACGTTTTCATCCCATATATCAACGCGGTTTCGGCACTGGGCGACAAGGAAACCGCCGCGAAACTCATCGATCGACACACTCGCGTTCTCGAACAGCAGATCGATACCGTTCCGGAGGACGTGCGGGCACGCATCCTGCTCGCTGCCAGGTATGCGGGATTAGGAAGAGCGCGAGGAGTCTGCCCAACAATTGGAAATGGCCGTTGCCATGCGCCCCAATGACCCGAACGTACTTTATAATGCGGCGTGCACCTACGGGGTGCTGGAGATGAAGGCCGAGTCTCTTGCCATGTTGAAGCGCTCCGTTGAGGCTGGGTTCACGGATATAGAATGGATTTCTCGTGACACCGACTTGGCGTGTCTGCGTGACGAACCCGAATTCAAACGTCTCGTCGAACCTCGGAAGCCGAAGAGCTAGCCTCCTCCCATCGAGACAACGATTCTTCGCTGGCGAGCCCTTGCGCGCTCTGGTAACTCGGCAGGTGCACGATCTGGAAAGACGCCGACCCGGACATTTCCATCCTGAAAGATGCCAAAGCGGAGTATGCGAAGTTGAAGTAATTTCGGCTGGCCGCTGCCTGAGAACTGAGCGTGTCCGCCGGTGTTGGGGCCAAAGCCACAGCCAAAGTCTTAGTCGAAGCCGCCGACCCCGACATCCCCGTCCTCATCGCTGCCAAATCGGAATCCGCGTGTTCGGTGAGATGCAATCCTATCCGGAACTGATCCGGCCCTGCGGCAGTCTCGGACATAGCTACAACTTCGAGAGGCATTTCTCGGCAACAATCTTCACAGGAAGCGGCTTCCGAACACGAAGGCAACGCAAGAATGCGCGAATACGAAGATCAAAGCTAGAAGAAGCGATGAGGCCCGTGTATACAGCGTAAGTTGTAATTCGGCGCGCTGAGTTTTTAAGCTCTGTCAGATTTTGAGACGGCGCGGCGGGTTGCTAGTGAGACAACGAAACGATACGACTCCCAAGTCGCATTGTCACGCGATATGACAGGTATGTTTTAGTCAGCGGCGCTAGCAAGGCTGCGAATCCGATTTATCTCTTTCCGAAGCGCGGCGTCGATTTTTTGCGATCTGCGCTCTCCGCGAGCGACACGGCTGACGTAAGAGGGGTCTACATTCAATTCTCTCGCGACCCTGTCGTAAAGTCCTCGAAACACCGCCACTGCTTGCAATAAAGATTTTCGTTGCATTGAACACTCCGACCCACGAGTTGGGGCCCTTTCTTAACTCATCTGAGTTCGCAGGAAGCCGGAGGAAGACAAACGGCAGGATGCTAGGGAGACTCAATGACAATACGCTTTTATGTGGTTACTTGATACTGCTATTGTTGCGCGTTTCTGGGCCGCTGGCATTGGTCCTAAATGAAAGCGGGGCGCGCCTCAGTTCAAGCCTTGTGACTCGTTAGTGTAAAGGAGTGCCGTCCTCGGGCGTTCCTTTCTGTAAAGATACCATGTTCATAGTTTTCGATCGTCCGGTGCGTGCGTCGTCACGCGCTTCGAAAATTCACGGAGTATATTACCAGCGATTCGTCCGGCGAGGCCAATGGCGGCATTGGCGAAGACCAGGTTCGCTCCCCGATTCGCCCGAGGATAGCGGCGCAGCCGGGCCTGAAAGTCAGAGCGCAAGCGATCCAATCCCGGATAGGAGTTCGCCAAGACCATCCATTGGTTATGCTCTTCGTAGGCCTGTTCAAGCCAGGTGATTGCCTGGTCGCGAGAGAACAGACGATCTGCTTTCCAGCAACGAGGATTATCCGCGACTGCGGCGCATTCCACGGTCAGTGGTCACGGTTGCCGGCGCGGGCTTACCGGGTCACCGCTCTCATCACTTGCCTGAGGCTTTCTTTCTACGTTCCGCCCATCTCTTCTTCATTATTTCCGACAGTCGCTTTCTGCCTGCGGGGGTCAGGCGGTTGCGCTTCTTTTTGGTTTGAGCGACTTGATGCGAGACAGCACCCCTAGTTGTGGGGGCTTTTGGTGCGTGACCCTCCAGTGCTGCTATAGCTCGATTGAGGCGGTCTCTTTCGCTCTTCAGTTCTGCCACGATTCTTGCTGTATCCAAAACATCCTCCTAAAATTTGACTTTGTGCAGACAGTAAGTGCGCTTCCGCAATTACCTTGACGAAAAGGCGAGACATCATCTCATGAGAGGTCTGGATTTGCGATTGCTAGCAGCTACAATTCCCAAAATTAATTCCCAAAATTAATTCAGCTTAGCGTATTCGGATTTGGCAGCGATGAAGATAGGGATGTCAGGGTCGGCGTCTGTCCAGAGCGTGAGGAAATCTTTGTAGGCGGCGAGCGCCCGGACGCGCGCGGCATCGGCATCAGCGCCCTGCGAGGTTTTCACTTCCAACGAGTTGGCACGAGCCACTCCCAGATGCGCCAATGCTCCCGTCCAGCAGTTCCAGACGATGCCGCTGTGGTCGAGAATCTTCTGAAACTCGGCAGCGGCAGCACTGCCTTGTCCTGCTGCCAAGTATGCCTCTCCGCGTATGTACACATGATAGAGGCAGGAAATATTCGCGACGAACTGAATTTGCCCCAACTCGATAGGTGAAGCAGCCTGCAGAGCATCCACGGCAGCAGTCGGATTCTTCTTGTCCAGCGCCAATTGCGCCTGAATCGCAGGCAGCCAAAGCGACTGCATCTGTGTGTCCATTGGGAAGCGTTTCGCTAATTCCTGCGCCAAGTATGCGGCTCGCGCCGTATCGCCCACCATGGCAAACGCAAGTGCGGCTTCGACCTCGACGCCCTGACTCGCGGGAGCCAGCTTCAAAGCCTCTGCCGCTGACTGCCGCGCTTCTGTGGCATTGCCGTAAGCGGCTTGTTCGAGAGCAGCATTCGCCTGGAATGTTGCCCCAGTTTCTTTGCTGTCAGCTCGGATGGCGGAGTCCACAGCCCGCTTCGCCAGCTCCCGCGCCTTGCCCACATGACCAGCATATGCCTCGGTGTCGGATGCCAGCGCAAGGCCATCGTTCTCGTAATCGGGCTTGCCCGCAAGCCACTGTTGCTGCTCCGCCATCGCGGCAGAGTCCGCCCCGATAAAGGCAAGAGCGTAGAGCGCGTTGTGGAGCACCAAATCCCCCGCATTGCGCGCCTCGTGAATGATCTGCCGCGTTTCATCAAAACGCTGCAAGGCTAGGGTGTAGTTCGCGAGATTCCCGTAATTGATTAACCGCTCCGGCGCAAAGCGCAAGGCTTCCCTCGTTACGTCCGCGGCTTTCTCATACTGCCCCAGTTCGGCGAATGCTGTGCCCAAATTGCCATACGCTGCGGCATCCCGCGGGTAGTTCTCGCTTTCCTCCTGAAATGTCTGGGCCGCTTTGTCCAGTTCTCCGGTTACATACTGGTAATAGTTGGCTGCGATCGTCAGCTTTTCCCGTTCGCTGGCATGTGCCCGCAACTGGAATGCTTTGGTCAGGTACTCGCCAGCACGCCCTAGTTCCCCTAGATTGTGGTAGGCCTTGCCCACAGCGTTGTAGCCCATGGCAAAATTCGGATCAAGCTCAATCGCACGTTGATCGTAAGGCAGGGCGGCTGCGAATCCTTTGTCATTAGTCGCCTTCATCCCGAGACTGTACGCTTTCAGAGCTTCGAGCGAAGACGTGGTGGCCTGTTCGAGCGGAACATCTAACTTCTGCACTGTAACCAACGATTCACCCAATTCACCGCGTAGCTTGGATGCCGCTAGGCCCAGCGTGTCCAACACCTTCTCCTTGGACGCCGCCGTCACCTGTTCCTCGGCCAGCGTGTCTCCGCTCCGGCAATTCACCGCCTTCAACCCCAGCACATATTCGCTGCCCAGGCTGCCAATCGTTCCGGCAAGGTAGGCTTTGCTGCCGGCCCGCTGGCAAAGCTCGCGGGCCACCGTGGGCGTTATTTTCGTGTCAGCCGGACGCGTCATCTGTTGCAAGGTCTTCGCCACTTCGCTGTCGGAGAGCACATTCAAGAAAGGCGATTGCCGCAGGGAAACATTGAGCGCCGTTTTCAGCGTGTCATCGAAGATTGCATCGCCCGTGGTGTTGGTGAAGTCGGAAAGAATAATGGTGTCTTTCTCGGTAAGAGCCTGCGCCCGGCGAGCAAAATAAAGCCACGCGCCCACGGCTAGACCTATGGCCACCACCGCAACGCCTGCCAATATCGGCCACCTCACAGCACGCGTCTTTGCCGTGGCGACCGAAACTGCGGAAGCCCTTCCAGCAAGCGGTGCCAGTGCTGGAGAAGCTGCTGTGGCTGAACTTGCTGACACCGGCTCGGCTTCGGTCACCGCAGCCGAGCGCCCCGATTCCGTGTCCCGTTTCAGGCGCTGCAACTCAGCGCGCATGTCCGAGGCATGCTGATAACGCAGTTCTCGGTCTTTCTCCAGCGCACGATTGATGATGTGCTCAAGTTCCGCTGGAACTTCCGGATTCAGCCGCACGGGTGCGACGGGCATGCGATTTAGAATGGCATCGAAGATTTCTGCCGAGGTATTCCCCGAAAACGTTTGCTTTCCCGTCGTCATTTCATAAAGCACCAAGCCGAAAGAAAAAATATCCGTGCGACCATCCAGTTCCTTTCCCCGCGCCTGCTCCGGCGACATGTACATCAGTGTGCCCATGGCCGCGCCCGGCGTGCTCAACTGCATCGCCTCCTGTGTCAGCGTCGCATCGGAATTAGCTCCTGCCTCTGCTTGAACCTTCGCTAGACCGAAATCTAGAATCTTGGCGTGTCCGCGCTTGGTGACAAAAATGTTCGCAGGCTTGATGTCCCGGTGAACGATGCGCCCGCGTGGGCGGCGTCGAGTGCGTCGGCAATCTCGATGGCTAGCGACAGAATCAACTCGGTTTCCATCGGTAGCCCAGCAATGCGATGCTTCAGTGTCAGCCCGTCCAGAAATTCCATGGCGATGAACGCTTCGCCGTGCTGGTCGTCAATTTCATAGATGGTGCAGATGTTGGGATGATTCAGGGCAGAGGCCGCCTTGGCTTCGCGCTGAAAGCGACTGAGTGCTTGCGGGTCTTTGGCTACGTCGTCGGGCAGGAACTTGAGGGCAACAAACCGACCGAGCTTGACATCCTCAGCCTTATAGACCACACCCATACCGCCGCCTCCGAGTTTCTCAACGATGCGGTAGTGGGAAATGGTCTGGCCAATCACGGCAGGTAATCCACTGGGCGTCATAATAGGACGAGCCACAGGCAGCGTCAACGAAACCGAAATGGAGACTGAAAAGTTCCGGGTTCAGAGAGTTGTGCATCGCTGCCCACAGATGGGTGCCTTAAACCGTTTGGTCATTAATAACTTAGATGTTCATCGTCAGTCGCGACAGCACAATACTGGCGACATAGGAGGCCAGAGAAATGCAGATGCCTGTGAGAGGCACACACCGCTGAGTCCGCAATTTACCGGTGTGCAATGACGAGGCGATCGAGGCCGATTTCCGGCGGAGCGAGCTCAACTCGCGCAAAGCCGGCATTTTTCGAAATGCTCTCGAGCTCTGCGAAAGTATAGGCGTCGCCGGCTGGGGTAGTAACCAGCATCATCAAGCTGAAGGCAGCCGCGGTAGGCGGCGTAACGCGATCAGGATTTGGAACGAGTTCAGCAATTGCGGCACGGCCGCCTGGCTGCAGCGCGGTATGCACCTTGCGCATGAAAGTGGTGCAGGTGGGTGAATCAAAATGGTGCAGGAAATTGGGGATCAACACCAGATCGTAGCCGATGCCAAAATCGGTTTCGAAGGCGCTACCGGGAAGCAGATGGTAGCGATCTGCAACTCCCATTGCCTCCGCATTCTTCCGCGCGACTTCGAGCACATTCTTCCAATCGGATGCATAGATGTGTGCGGCAGGATTCTGTTTTGCCACGGAAATACCGAAGATGCCATGACTGGCGGCGATATCGAGAACTTTGCGTGCCTCGCCACCTTTGCGGAGTTCGGCAGCCATGATCTCGGAGGGCATATGCATCAGCGGCATCATGGCCTGCGCAAACTTCACCCAGTCGGGATTTTCCGGCTCCAGCGTCCCTTCGCCCAGCGCGGTGCCTCCCCTGCGCACTGCCTCGGTCAGCCGCGCGTGACCTTCGCGCAAGCGCGGGGTGAGTAAGAAGTCGATAGCGGTGCCGATATATGCCGGCGAATGCCGGTTGAGAAATAAAGCTGAATCCGGTGCCAGAGCGTATTGTGCCCCCTCTTTGGTCAAGAAGCTGTGAATGGTTAAGAAATCGCACAGGGCGCGCACGCCGCGCTCGGCAGCATCGCACCGCTTCGCAATCGTTGCGGGGGTAACGTTGCCTTCGGCGATGGCGGTGAAGATCTCCAGCTCAAGTGCAGCCTTCATTGCCTCGGTCTGCTCATACGCATTGATGGCGTCGAAGAAGCGCTCCGGAGTGGGCTGTTGATGCTGGGCGGTGGTGGCCATGGATTCCTCCTGTCGGTCAGAACCTCGACAGTCTAAAGCAACCACTGACGTTGAGCATCTTATATTTCTCGGCTCCAAGCCGAAGGTCTCGGCGGTCCGGCAGACTTGCCCAACGCTACCGCGAAGGAAGATAGACCGCGGATCGGGAGAGTAGCGCGAGCATTACAATCAAAGTTTCCGGACCGGTAGGGCGACTTCATCGCCATTCGCTATGGATTCGCCGGACGTGTTGTATCCAGGGTTGCTGCTGATGAAATACGTCGAAACGACAAGTTATGCGATTACTTTGGTGGTGTTTCGTCTGGTTGTGTAGCCCTTCCACGTGGCAGGCATGTTGTCTTCCGGATAAGAGCGGAATTATAGCGAAGGGCACCCGGTCCTTAAATCGAGTCATCGCGGTATCCCGATAAGTTGAAAACTGACGGTTATGCCCGCGCAGCAAACGTCGCGTCGGCCTTTTCCTTGCTCGCTTTAATTGTTTCGCCTCCTGCCGGTTCTCTCTCACCAGCAGGCGCGTCGTCGCGCTTAAAATTAACAGCATCCTGAATCTGGGTCATAAAATTTCGCAGGGTCTCGTCGCCACTGTCCAAGGTCTTACGTAATTGAGCGCTAGCTTTCATGGCACGCTCATACGCATCGCGAGCCTTGGTTAAAACTGGAATACATCCTAGAAACTCTGTGGCACTCGTTGAGAAATCTTTCACCGCTTCTTCATACGCCGCCAGCCCCGTAGTCATGGGCTGTGAGGGGGAAGCTTTACTCTCGTTGTTCATATTTCCTCCGTTATCTAGTGATGGCGTCTGTGTGCGGCTCAAAGGCTTCGAAATGTTCTCTTTGTATCGTCTAAGATATTTGGTTAACTGCATTCGACCGTTAGTGATCGAATCAGAGATCGACGCTCTAATGCTGGATTTCGTTACCTTGAGTCTTGCTTGCTCTTCGGAATTGTTGCGAAGAAAGGCTTCTCGAAGTTCATCTTCGTAGTCGTGCATTCTTACGCTGCCTTCGGGTTCGCAACTCGGGCCGACTGTCGCGATCGTCCTGACACATGAAACTAATCACAGCAAGAAATAGCCGCTACATCACGCACTTTTGTCTCTAACTACTCGGCGGTTCCACAGAGTCCGGCGCGGGTTCTTGCTGCGGCGTCTTGACAGGCGCGCTGACTTCGGGGCGCATCGAGAGGAACATCACGCGCCCGCTCACCTCCTCAGAAAATTCGCTACCATTACTTTCGAAGGTGAGTCGAATCCCTTCCACCTGAACGTTCGCGGGGCACGTTTCCCAGGGCGCAGTTCACTTGCAGCACCGCTGTTTTTGTTGCTCCCCTCATCGGCAAGAGGCGGATATGGAATACCGCGAGACCGCCTGTTGGCATGGGGCCAGAGGACATCGGCAAACCTTTGGGGCCGAACGGTTGCAGGGCCGAGTGCCCGCGCCCCATGCAGGAGCGCACCCGGCGCAATACCGTACGAATCAAAGCTAACGAGTTCACTCACGATCCAGACACCCGCCTCGAGCACGGTTCCATCGGAGGACTTGTGGGTGAAGGTTCCGGCTGCTGTGACCGACTTGCTTTGCGTGTTGAGCGTGCCTGCACCGCTCATCTCGTAGCTATCGCTCGTTTGCTGACTTGACCACGGCTGGGCAGGTAGCAGAGTCGCCGGGATCGCAAAGAAACCCCGAAGCCACCAGGAAGGTGTAATTAGAAGAGTTGTTTTGGGCCCTGGCCGGACCAGCACCCAGAAACATGGCTAGGCTCGGTACGGCAACCCACGTGACAATTAGGTTCGAAAATATGTTTCGGTTTGACATGACTTTCTCCCCTACCAGGGTGCCCCTTGGGAAACTGTGTGAGAATGCAGTCAGACTAAGCGGCTCTGCCGCCCGCTGTGCGGAAAAGCTTCGCCTTTCCGCCGCAGACCTAAAAAGACAGATAGATATCAGTCTGTTCGATGCCTTCGTGTCCAAAATTGCAAACCAGAATGGCCTCAGGTCAATGCAGAAAAGTGCATTGACGAGAGGCCATTTCAGAAAATGTCAACGGGTGAGGCCAACACTCATCGCTTACGGCGTCCGGATATATCCGTGCTCAACGCCCGCAGAGTCGAAATAAGATACCAACGATGACACCGCCAGGATTTATCCCTGCTGCTTCAGTGAACCGACGGCTCCGGGAGGGTCGAACGACGTGAATTACCCTTGCTCAACAGGAAAGAGTGTCCGACTCCTGAAGTATCGATGTATTCCCCTACGATGTCGTTTTCGGGGTTACCCCCTCCAGCAAACGTAAACGTAGAGCCCGGAAAATTGATCGTGGTGTACTTGCCCTGGAACAGCAGGTATCCTTGACACTCAAAAAAACATGTACTTCCACCATTGTTCGTGTAAGCACCGACGACTGCGCCAGACGGGTTAACAGTGCTGGCCTCGCTGCTGGTTGCGCCGGGTGGATTGAAGAATGTGTAGTCGCCTTTCTTGGAAATTACAAAACTCTGGTTAGTGGTAGCATTGCCCGTGTTGCCGCAGGCAGGGTCGGAACAGGTGAATCCTGATATTTCGCCCGAGGGGTTGATACCAGTGAGAGCGGTGCCGGCCGCGCCTGGGGCGTTAACAGTTGTGTATTTTCCCCCATTCAGAATGAAACCGTGGCTGACGACAATCTCGAATCCAAGTATTCGCCCACGATAACTCCCTGCGGACTGATGAAGTTGGGTACCGTGAACGTGGAGCCCGGAGGATCGAACGACGTGAATACACCTTTTGCCGTTAACGTGAAACCATGAATGACACCAGATGTGTCGGTATAACTACCGACGCTCGTGCCCTGCGGATTGGGACCGCCGTTTAGACTGGTGGCAATCGCGCCAGGGTAGTCGACCTGCTTATAGGTCTGCGCCCGACGCGATTGACGATGCAAATGCAACACTGATCGTACAAATTACCAGGAACCGAAATACTTTGATCATGAGATTCTCCTCGTAGTCTTTCTTTGACTGTCTATGTCTCTTTTTCGCAAAAGAGATGGAAATCGGGTAACTGGGTCCCGAAAGCACGAACACCATGTGGGGAAAATTGTCGTGCGTTTCAGCGGTTACTCGCTGAAACGCGTATCGTTAACGCGAAGGGTTACCTGAGAGCTACGCAAGTGCGGTGGATAGGACCGCAGAAATCAGTGGGATGTTGCTCCTTGGGTGCGGTCGATGTCAAGGCCCAGTACTTTTAGGCTTGTGGAAAACGCCGAAAGTTACCTACAGGAGAGGGATTTATTCCTTCGGTCGGCCCCGACTCGCCGGCGCACAATCTTTCTGACGGTCCTGCAGCCTGTGATTTGCACTGGGAATTCACAGCTTTTCCACGCATCCCAAAGTGCACGCAAACCTCGCCAGTGCAATTGCAGAGCGGTCGAAATGGAACCGTCCTCGCGCGGTACTACTCTCTCAGTACCAGTTGTAGACGCAAATTGGCCTTGATTATCTTCGCTGGTTGGCACAACAATTTCCCCCGCAACTACCCTGCGTCGGAAACCAAACCTACACAAGAAACCACAAACGGACACCCGACTGTTTTTTTCGGCCAACGCAAATTTAACAGCTGACAGGAGGCAAGATGAAATCCAGAAGCTTGATGTTGTTTACCGCGATGGTCTTGCTCGCCGCGCTGGCGATTCCGATTCAAACGTCTGCGCAAACCGCCACGTCCAACGTTACGTCATCAAGTTTAGGGCAATTTTCGCCAACCTTTGTTGGTTCAGCCGCCACTGGCTGCGCCGCCACTGGTTGCTCTTTGCTCACAGGCCCCTTCTTCTCTCCGTCCATGGAATCTCTCCGGGGGCAGCTGTCGCCAAACCGCTAACCGAATCTGCAATTCCGTCTCGCCCGCACGTTATGCCGTGGCACGGTCGACCGCGTCCGGCCGGTGTGCCGTTGCTCGATCCTACGCCTCCAACGGTTAGCTGCGAACCGTTGGGTCCCGGTTGCGACACCATTAGCTCATCTTCGGGCGGCGCCATCGGCGTGAAAGGCTTGAACGCGGTCGACAGCGGCACGCTAAGCACCAACGTGGCCGTGGGGGACATTGAACCCGCGGACCAGGGCTTATGTGCTGGTAATGGGTATGTGGTCGAAACCAACAACATCGGGGAGGTTCTAATTTTCAATTCCGCCTTACAGCAGCAATCAGCGGTCATCCCTCTGGACACCATTATGGGACTCACCAGTAGAGGATGGAGTAGCGGAGGAGACGTTTCTTGTCTTTACGATTACGATAACGGCGGACACTGGTTCTTTACGCAGTTTGTCTCCGCCAGCACTGAGGCCAATGGGGGCCCTTTTGCGGGTTGCTTTGCTGCCCTGGCCAATACCTGCTATGAAGGGATTGCGGTGACGGTAGGCTCAAATCCATTTGGTCCCTACAATGTTTACTTCTTCAATGCCGATTACAACCCATCAGAGCCGGGCTACCCCTACCTGCTTAATGACTTCGCGAAGATCGCAACCAGTAAAGACGCCTTCCTGCTCTTCTATGACGAGTTCCCCCTCCGGGGGGGTGGCTTGGGCGGCGGCTTTTTCAACGGAGCACAACAACTTGCCTTTTCAAAGGACGCGTTCGAAGAGGGCTTGGCCGCCACCGACAAAAAATTCACCGTCGCCATCGAGAACATGGGTTTGCTGCCGACACCAGATGGAACCTGTTCTTCTACCGATAATCCGTTTGGTTCTGCTGGTGTCACGTGCTGGTATCAGGTAATTCCGGCGCAGCCACCCGACCCAAGCGAATACTACAGCCCTCGTGGAGGCTCCGCATTCATGCTTGGTTCGCTCGACTTTTTTGGCAACGCTGACGACCGAATCGCCGTTTTCAACTGGACTGGCCTCTCAAAACTGCACAGCGCCAACTGCAACGGCTGCGCCGGTATCCAATTCGGCGCCCAGCTACTCTCCGGTGTGAAGCTTTACTACGGCGAGGGGTTCTTGGCTGCACAAAAGAGCGGGCCGATCCCGTTGGGCGACGAATGCGGAGCTGCTGGTCTCAGTAGCGACGCCAGCTGCCCCGAGGGCGGAATCGCAACTAATGGCGACGGGTTTACGCAGGTCTCCCAGGCGCAGGGCCATCTTTGGGGCGCCATCAGCACGGAGATCAACCAAGCGTATTCGTCAGGACCAAGTCCGGAAGTGCACCAGGGCGCCCTTTACTTTGCCATTGACTTCTCCAATTTCAACAGCTCCGGGGTCTACAGCCTCACGGGCCAGGAATATGTTTCGCCGCAGCATGAGGACTTGGAATTCCCAGCAATGGCCGCGGGCGGAAGCGGTAGGGCCATCATGACCTTCACGCTGTCGGGTAACGGCGGACCCACGGGGGCTGACAGTGGAGGCTTTTACCCAAGCACCGCCTACGGTCGGCTGAGTAGCACTTCGGATGGCCTTTCGGGCTCTGTGATCAACATTGCCGATTTGGGCGAATCGCCTCAAGACGGCTTTACGGAGTATGACGGCTATCCAGGTCCTACTCGACCTCGGTGGGGAGACTACAGTTGGGCAGTCTACTCAGGCGGTAAAATCTACTTTGCTACTAACTACATCCAGTACCCGAACTGCGTTGGGTCTGCGTTTACGCTGACACTCGGGACCTGCGGCGGAACCAGGGATGGTTTCGCAAACTGGGGGACCTCAGTTAACTTTGTCGTGCCGTAAAGAAAATCCGGGCGGGTGGTCGATGTGTCAGGCGACGGCCTACCGAAGCTAGGCTAAGGTAGGCCGCGCCCGCCTCTGGATCCCCTCACTACTAGCGCGCTGGTATTAGGTGAGCGATACGTGAAGCGCAGGGGCTAGGGACTGGGAGGAATCGGGATTCCCAAAGCGGCGCATCGGGCGATATGAGCTTGCTTCCAACGGTCGGGAAGCCAGGCGTCCAGGTCGCGGGCTGGCCAAGAGGGAAGGTTCACCAGCAGCTGCATGAAGTAAAGATGGGGGTCCATGTCATGCCGGCGACAGCTGCTGGTCAAGCTGGCCAGGATCTCCGCGGTTCGCCCGCCGCGAGGGTTGCCGACGAACAGAGAGTTTTTGCGATTGAGGACCACGCGCTTCATCTCTCGTTCGCTAACATTATTATCGATGGGCACTGCGCCATCGGTGGTGAACACGGTCAGCGCCTCCCACTGGCTGAGCGTGTAGTTCACGGCGTCGGCCATGGGATGCTTTGGTAGCAACTGTTCTTTCCAGATCAGTAGCTTGCGATGTAGTTGCGCCAGGATCGAGACCGACTGTTTCTGCCGCAACTCGAGTCGCTCGGCAACGGAAACCTCTTTCGCTTGCCGTTCCACCGCAAACAGTGCGTTCAGCAAAGCGACCGCCTCACGCGCGATCTCCGGCGCCGATTTCTCGGCCTCCACGAACTTGCGCCTGGCATGCGACCAACAGCCCGCACGAGTGATGGCGTTGCCAGCCACCACCCCGTTGTAGCCACCGTAAGCGTCTGCCAGCAAAACCTGCGTATAGTCCTTCAGAAATTCCTTCGGGCCCTCTCGACTACGGTTCAGGGTGAAATGGAACACGTTATACGGATTCGTTTCGTCGCCCACATACACCCACATGCGGGCCGGCTGCGTTTGGCCCGGACTGAGCATCGGCAGGACGGTGTCATCGGTGGCCACCACATGCGACTCCCTGACCCGCTCGGCCATCCGCTCATACAACGGCTCGACCACATCCGCGACATCCCGGCACCACACGGATTGCGTAGCCCGGGAAATCTCAAAGCCTTGCCGCTCGAAAATATCTTCCAGCCGATATAGTGGCAGGTAGTCGGCGAACTTGCTGGTCACGATGAAAGCCAGAAGCCCTGGGCCGGCAAAGCCTTTCTCGATTGCTGTTTCTGCTTTGGCGGCCACTTCGATCTGCGGGTTCTCGCCGGCTCGTTCGCAACTGGGGCACGCATACTTCTTGCGGACATGCTCGAGGCGTTCGAAATGTCCCGGAATGTATTCGATCTGCCAGCTCTTCTCGCTGCCGATCTCTTTGCGCTCCACACCGCAACTCGGGCAGGGCCGCTCTTCTGCGCTCAACTCGTATACGTATGTGTTGACCGGAAGATTCTCGAAGTTCGGCCAGAGCACGCCGGCCCTTGCGGCGCTTCACTCGCCGCAACTCTGGTTCGGGTTCCACTTCTCGGAGATCTTCTAAGCGGATCGGTTTTTGTTCCAACCTCTCGGCGAACTCCAGCAGCATCTGGGCCAGCTGGTTCATGCTCAAACGATCCGCTCGCGGCCCGTAGGTCGCCTTCTTGTAGCGCTCCAGTTCCTGCTGCAGTCGCAGCTTCTCCAAATACAGATCGTCGGCACGCTTGCGCTGCTCTTCGGCTTTCCTAAGATATTCTTCGGCGCGTTTCTCCTGGCGCTCGCCTTCCTGCCATAACGAACGAAGCATGGCCTTCAGTGCTTCTTTATCGTCCGGCAAGTTGGTCAAGAAATTCTCTTTGGTGGGCACACCTGCTTAGACGCAGCAGCAGAAACTTTGTTGCTCACACGGCGATTATTTTATGCGTTGTTTTTATTTTTTTGTGGCAGCTTTTTCTTTTTCGCTGCTTCACATAGCGCGTTCGTAGCGCGGCACGCGCTTCAGCTTCGAAACATCGATGCCGTCCAGAATCATCGCTAGCTCACTGGCGCGCAATTCCACCGATCGCGCGCCCTGCTCGACGCGCGGTATTTTGAAAACCCCGACCTCCAGGCGCTTGTACCACAGTACGAATCCATCGCGATCCCACACTAGAATCTTCAAACGATCTCCTCGTCGCGAACGGAACACAAACAGATGACCGCTCTGGGGGTTCTCTCCCATGACTGCTCGCACACGTTCCGCCAGGCGATCGAATCCGCAGCGCATGTCCGTCGCTTCGCTGGCCATCCAGATCCGCGCTCCCTGCGCACGATCCATCGCCTGCAAACTGGGCAGCCCGATCACCCTGCTGCCTCCACCACCGCCAGCAACGCCCGCACATGTGCGGCATCGAATCCTGGCCTCACCAGCAGGCTTCGGCCATTCCGCAGTCGGATTTCAACGCCCGCATCGCCAGACGTGCTCGGCACACGCCCCGTCACTTGCACTTCCAGGAACTTGGTTGGCCTGCCTTCCTCCAGCCGTTTCTTCCACACGAAAAAGTACGGCCGGCACAAACCGTACTTACCACAAAACGCTTTCACACTCTGTCCGCTACGTGCCTGCTCGGAAACCAGCCTTCGCCACTTCCTCCAGGCCTTCTTGGAGCGCTTGGTCATGTCGCAACATTGCATTGCGACGCGAATCTTTACAAGATGGGGTTCGCT